>NZ_BMJQ01000001.1 GCF_014643535.1 Aliidongia dinghuensis
CAGCTCGGCGCCGCGGCACTCGACCAGCTCGGGGCGGGGAGCCTGCTGATCGGCGGCACCAGGAGCCCGACCAGCACGGGCGAGACGATCCATGCCACGGCGAACAGCGTCGTGGTCGCGAACGACGCCGCCGCGCCGCTGACCGGCCCGGAAGTGATCCTGGTCACCAAGGCCGACTCCACCGGCACCGATCCGAACGCCGCGACCGGCCTGCTGGTCAAGAGCGGCAGCGTGATCACGGCCGCGGGCGGTTCGCCGGGCAAGCCGGTCGCGATCACGATCGGCCAGAACGCCGACAGCACGACCGCGAACAGCACGACCGCGAACAGCACGACCGGGGCGGCGGCGGTCAGCGGCGACGGTGCGCTGCTCGCGGTCTCCAACGGCGGCCCCCTGCAGATCAGCCGCAACGACCTGCCCGCCGCGGCGCAAGGGCTGCTGACGGTCGAGGGCGGCGTGACGCTCGCCGGCGGCCAGGGGCTGACGCTCGATGCCGCGGGCAACACGCGGGTCGACCCGAGCGCGACCTTGAGCGGCCAGGCGATCGTGGCGGACAGCGGGCTCATCACCTTCATCCCCAGTCTCTCCGGCCCCAGTCTCTCCGGCATGGTGATCGGCGCCGCGACGCTCGCCCAGTTCGCGACCGCGAGCCAGGTGATCCTGCGCAGCTATGGGGCGATCGACTTCGAGGGCGGCATCGCCATCGACGTGCCGAACAGGCTGACCTTGAGCGCCGGGGCGTTCACGAGCGGCACCGCGGGCCATGCCGGCAACGTCTCGATCCATGCCGGGGTGCTGACGCTCTCGAACGACCTTAGCGTGCCGGCGCCGGCAGCACCCGTCGCCGGGGCGAGCAGCCTGACGCTGACGGCGGACGAGATCGACTTCGGCACGGTCGGGCAGGGTGCCGGCACGGCGGCGTTCTCCGGTTTCGGCGCGGTCAAGGCCACGGCAGCGAACGGCATCGTCGGGCAGGGCGTCGGGACGTTCGACTTCGGCGCCCTGCCGGTGACCTTGACCGCCCCGGTGATCGTGGCCGGCGCGGGCGGCAACGCGACGCTGAAGACGACCGGGGCGCTGGTGTTGAACCCGGCTGTGGCAGGAAGCGCCACCTCGGCGGCGGGCGCGTTCGGCGGCGCCATCACGCTCATCGGCGGCGCGGTCGCCGACAACACGCTGATCCAGGTGCCGGCCGGCAATGTGACGCTCCAGGCCACGACCGGCGATATTTCGGTCGGCAGCGGCGCGCATCTGTCGGCGGCGGGCGTGAACAAGACCTTCTACGACACGATCACCTACGCCCCTGGCGGCACGCTGACGCTGAAAGCCGATCACGGCGCCATCGCCATCGCCGGCGGCGCCACGCTCGACGTCTCCGGCGCCGCCCAGGGCGGCGACGCCGGCAGCCTCGTGCTGAATGCGGCGGGGAACGTCACGCTCGACGGCGCCCTGGCGGGCCAGGCGAACGGCGCCAGCTATCGCGGCGGCATCCTGCAGCTCACCTCCGGCGGGGCGGTCGACCTGAACCGCATTGTGGATCTCGCCAGCGCCGGCGGCATGACCGGCGCCATCGTGGTGACCAGCGGGCAGGGCAATCTCGTGCTCTCGGCCGATCGCACGCTCAAGGCACGCAACGTCTATCTCACCGCCAACGGCGGCGACGGTCATCCCGACCCGAACAACGGCAATCTGGTCATCGACGGCGTGATCGACATCTCCGGCCAGGCGGCCGGCATGGTTACCCTCTACGGCAGGAGTGGCGTCGACATCGAAGGCAAGGTGCTGGCGACGAGCTCGATCCCCGAACAGATGGGCGGCATCGTCACCATCGGGACCAGCGGTGCGCCCGACGGCACGATCAACGCCGCCTACGGCTATGAGAATTTCCAGCCCGGCGGCAGCGGCTCGATCACGCTCGGCGCCAACGCCGTGATCGACGTCTCCGGCGGCTCGGCCGACAGCGGCGGCACGGTCAGCTTCCGCGCGCCGCTGCTCGCCAACGGCGACGTGAACATCGTCTTCAACGGCGGCGGCGCCAACATCAGGGGTGCTAAGCAGGTCACCCTCGAGCCCTATGCGGTGTGGAGCACGACCGACGCCTATACCAATGCCGCCAAGCACTTCGACGGCCTCATCGATCCCTCGGGCTACTATCAGGACGGCACAGGCTCGGCACCGCAATATGTCTCCGGCACCTGGACCGACGCGACAGGCAACATCCTGCCGGCGCCCACCGACGCGGCGACGCTCGCCACCTACCAGAGCAACGACTACTTCACGCCGAATACGGCCAATGCCGACCACCAGACCTTCTATGGCTATGTGAAGGGCGACGCCGGCGCGGCGCAGCCCGGCACCCTGATGGGGTATGTCGAGAACCCCGGCTACAGCTTCGGCAACCGCTATGCCGGCATCGCCAATGCGCAGGTGGCACCCGGCATCGTGCTGGAGAATCCTGATCTCAATAACAACAAGGGCGCCATCTCGATCCTGACCAACTGGAACCTGGGCGCCGGCACCGACGACGGCCAGGGCCATGTCACGCAGGTCTTCCGCTACAACGGCGTCGCCCCGATCCTCTCCGTCCTCGCCGCCGGAAATCTCGATATCCGGGCGTCCATCACCGACGGCTTCTATCAGCAGAACGGCGGCGTCGCCCTGGCCGATCCGGTCCAGGCGCCTCCGTCGGCTTATGCCGCCGCTAATCAGGCCTATAACGCCACGTCTAGCTATTTCAATCTAAACTATTGGAGCGGCCAGACCTTCGACATAAACGGCAATCAGTACGATCTCACTGTGGATCCATACTACCAGCCACTGATTGCGCCCCTACAGGGGCAGACCCAGGCCTATTACAACAATTACATGAAATACATCGGGGACTGGGGCGCCGGACAGCCCGGCACGTTCTCCTATCTGGCCGGCTTTACCTACAATAATGTCCTCTATGCGGGCTATACCAATCCGGCGACAGAGGCGATCACCGCCACCGCGCCGCAGCCGGCGAATTTCGCCTCATATGCCCAATACGCGGCCGCCTATCAGACATGGCTTCAGAACAACTTCAACGCGACGACAACGGAAACGCCGCCGCCGTTGCTGCAGCCGCTTCTTGCCAGCAATTACACGCAGTATCAGTACACTCAGTATTCGTCGAATTACGCAATCTATGCGGCGGACTACCTCAGTTATATGAATTACGTCGCCTATCTGTACGGTGATCCAACGCAGTTCATCCCTCCGCCGGTGTTCTATGCGCCGTTCGCGCCCGCCTCCAATCCTGGCCGGCCGACTGGTGATACAGGTTATGCAACCGCGCTGCAAAATTACACTACGACGGAGGCCGGCCTCGCCGCCTATAACGTCGTTTGGAACGGTACCATCAATATCGCGCCTTACTACGGAGGGGGCACCGCGAACATTGCGGCTGATCCTTATTACAAACCCATCCAGGCGCCGCTGCAAAATCAATCGGATAATTATTACACGAACTATGATGGATATATTGCGGCGGTCGGCACTCCGGATGCCTCGGGGACCAACTGGTCTAAAGTCTATCACTTCAATTCCGGCTTCATGCCCTACGCCCCCACGACACTGGTGGCGCCGCAGCCCGGCAGTTATTCGAGTTATGCCGATTATGCGACGGCATATCAAAATTGGCTGATGGGCAATTTCAATATCAATACGTATAACAGCAGTCACCTCGGATATTATCCAACGCCATCACCAATCCTGTTGCCGCTAAACAATAGCGGCTATACACAGTACACATCCGATTATGCCGAATACATCAATGGTTATGGCGCATATCTCAATTATTTCCCCTACATTGGCGGGAGTATAACCCCATTGGCCTATGCGCCGTTCGCGCCGGCCGCCAATCCCAGCAACACGATCGACCTGGGTTCGATCCCAGTCGCGACGGTTGGCCCCAACAACAATCCGGACAATCAGCCGGTGGCGGGTAATCCGATCCCGCTCTACGCCGCGACGCTGCTCGGCGGTTCCAGCACCAGCTATCGTCTGGTCGCGGGCGCGAATTTCACGAGCGCCGATCCGCTCGCCGTCAATCCTCTGGCCGCGAACGGCTCGGTCAATCTGAGCGGCCATCTCGCGGTTCAGGACACGGTTACGGTCGATGCAAACGGCAATCCGATTTCGACCGATGAGATTTCCGGCAGGACGCTGCTCTTCCCGACGACGGTGCGGACGGGCACGGGCTCGATCGACATCGCCGCGGCGGGCGACGTCGACTGGCTCGATACCGCAGCGCCGGCGGCGGTCTATACGGCAGGCGAGCCCGCGCCCGGAACGACCGCCGACACCTCGGCTCAAGTGCTCCGGCCGTCCACGAGCAGCGCCTACCAGGGCGAACTGCTTGTCACCGGCCCCGTGCAGCCGGTGAATGCGGGCAACATCACGATCAGCGCGGGCAGGAACATCGCCGGCAGCGAGGAGGTCTACGACACGACCGGCAATGTGACCGGAACGGCGGGCACCTTTATCGCCCAGTTCTGGTGGCAATGGATGGAAACCAACAATGTCACCAATAGTACCGGCCTGGTCACGCAAAGCTCGATCAATTTCGCGGCGTTCGACCAGGGCGTGATGTCGGCCGGCGGCAACGTGAGCGTGGTGGCGAAGGGCGATATCCGAGAGCTCTCCGTCTCGCTGCCGACGACCTGGAACATTTCCAATGGTGCGGTCAATACAGCGGGCGGCGGCAATCTCGCGGTCAGCGCCGGCGGCGACATTCTGGGCGGCGCCTATTTCGTCGCGAACGGCACCGGATCCTTGACCGCCGGCGGCGAAATCGGCTCCGCCTTCACCCTCTCGACCACCGCAGTTGGACCAGCCGGGGGGTTCAACGCCTTGACACCAATGGCGCCGCTGCTCGGCTACCAGAATACGAACTGGACGGTGACCGCGCGGCAGGACGCCAATATCGGTGGCGCCTATGACCCGTCCTACTTCAGTCTCTTCGGGATAGGCGCGGGCGATTTTCAAAGTCCGAGCAGCACCTCGTCCTTGTCGATCCTCTCGACGGTCGGCAATGCAGCGCTCGACACCATGACCGCGTCGAACAGCGCGTTCCTGGGCTCGGTCGTTGCCGGTGTCCTCCTGCCCGCCTCGCTCAGCATGACCGCGCTTGGCGGCGGGATCGAGATCGACAATGCCGGTGAGCTCTATCCCTCGGTGAACGGACAGCTCACCCTGCTCGCCGATCAATCGATCAGCTTTGCGAACAACATTGCGGCCGGTTCCTACTATGACACATATTTCGGTCTGCTCGACATCGACCCGTCGACGCTGCCCTCGCCGCTCAATCAGCAAGCGTCGTTCTTCTTAACAACCGGTTCCGACCCGTTGGCGTTGACCCCGAATGGGCTCGAGCGCTACGAGCACACGGTTTCTCACGCGCAGAATGCCAATCCGGTGCGGATCTACGCGCTGAACGGCAATATCACCGACGGCTCGCAGGACAATCTCGGCTTTTACTATGACGAGCTCGTGCTGGAGCCCAACAAGCCCACCTTCATCCAGGCCGGGAATGACATCGTCAACCTGACGTTCCTCGGCGAGAATTTCTATGCCTCGGATGTCACGCGGATCGTTGCCGGGCACGACATCTACGATCCGGTGCTGGGCAGGGCAGCGATCGATCCGACGTGGGCGAACTATCTGACGCCGGCGCTGGAACTGGCCGGTCCCGGCTATTTCGACATCCAGGCGGGCCGCAACATCGGGCCGCTCACCTCGGCCAATCAATCCTATCTAATGTTTGGGAATTCAGCCGCCGGTTCGGGTTTGAACGGCACGATTGCGACCGGCATCCAGACCATCGGCGACCTCGATAACGCCGCTCTGCCCGCAGAAAGCGCCGACATCTCGATCCTGTTCGGCGTCGGCAAGGGCATCAACGATACGGGCTTCGCCGCGACCTACATCGATCCGGCGGCCGTACCGATCCCGGGCATACCGAACCTGTCTTCCGGACTCGTGACCTATGTCGAGCAGATCGAGGCGGACAAGCTCAAGCGGAGCGGCGGGAACGGTGGCATCGCGCCGCTGACGCCCGATGAAGCCTGGACCCTGTTCGAGACGCTGCCGCAGTATCAGCAGCAGGCCTTCATCGATCGGCAGTTCTTCGCGGTCCTGACCCAAGTCGGCGCCGACTACAACAATCCAGCGAGCCCCTACTACCACCAGTACATCCGTGGCTATCAGGCGATCAACACGCTGTTCCCGGCGAGCGACGGCTACACGCAGAACAACCTGGAGGGCGGCACCAACGGCGCCAATCAGCTGGTCGGCACGGGCTACTTCGACATGCGCGGCGCCACGGTGCAGACGCAGGAGGGCGGGAACATCGATATCCTCGGCCCCGGCGGCCGTGTCCTGGTCGGCAGCGCGTCGGCACCGCCCTACGTCGTCGACAGCAATGGCGACACGGTCATCGGGCCGAACCAGCAGGGAATTCTCACGCTGGAGACGGGCAATGTCTCGATCTTCAGCGACCAGAGCCTGCTCCTGGCGCAGAGCCGCATTTTCACCGAGCAGGGCGGCGAGATGACGATCTGGAGCTCGAACGGCGACATCAATGCCGGCGAGGGCGCCAAGACCACCGCCGCGCCTCCGGCGCTGTCGTACAAGGAAGACCCGGACGGCTATTTCACGATCGATACCAAGGGGGAGGTGACCGGCGCCGGTATCGCGACGCTGCAGACTATCCCCGGCGCCCCGCGCGGCAACGTCTACCTGATTGCACCGCGCGGCACGGTCGATGCGGGGGCGGCCGGCATCCGCGTCTCGGGCGACCTCGCGATCGCAGCACTCCATGTCGAGAACGCCTTCAACATCCAGGTGCAGGGCATCACGACCGGCGTTCCGACGGCTGCGGCACCCAACATCGGCGCGCTGACCACGGCCTCCAATGCGGCGGGCGCCGCGGCCGAGGCGGCGCAGGCTGCTGGCCGGTCGGGCAACCGCTCGCCCGTGCGGGATCTGCCCTCGATCATCACCGTCGAGGTCCTCGGCTATGGCGGCGGTGATGCGACGCCGACCCAGCAGCCGCAGAACGATGACAATCGACGCCGCCAGAATCAGGACAGGCGGACGCAGAACCCCAATAGCGCTGTGCGGGTGCTTGGATACGGAGATTTGAATGAAAATCAGAAGCGGCTGCTGACTGCAGGTGAAAGGGAGCATCTGTAGAGGACACACGACTGGCATGAGGTCAGCCGAACGGTCGCAACTGGCCCATCGCTGCCAAAAGGACCTCGTCGTTCCAGCGCGCCCCGACCTGGCGGCAGGTCGCGAATGTGCTCGGGTCGAGTACGCCTTCGAGCTTGAGCACCAGCGCGTCGTACGACGCCCGCTCCTCCGGCGCCCGCGCCTCGGGATCGTCGGCATAAAAGGCCTCGCTGTGTCCGAGAAGCAGGGCGGCATTCTCGGCGTCGCCCTCCGCCGCGACGATGCCGGCCAGCGTCTGCACGATGACGGCCACGCCGGCGCGATCGTCCACTTCGATCGCGATGGGCAATGCCTCGCAACCCGCTTGCCAGGCGACCGCCAGGTTGCCGCGCGCCACTTCGTAGGTGGCGATATTGCTTTGGGTCAGCTCGACCATGTAGCGGTTGCGTTCCTCTCGGCTGAGCGCCAGTGCTTCCCGAGTGGCCTCGATCGCCTCCGCCACCCGGCCGGCGCCGAAATCGTCGTTCGCCTGCCGGATGAGGCACGCGAGTGTGCCGACGGTATGGCCGGTCGCTCGATAGCGTGCCAGCGCATCGGCGTTGAGGATACGCGAACGGGCGAGTTCGCCCTCGTGATAGCACACGATGGCAAGCTGCTGGCTTGCTTCGGCGCCGCTTTTGACCGCCTCTTCGGCCTGCAAAAGCGCCGTCGCCTCGTCGAGCAACGCGGCCGCTCCGGCCCAGTCGTGGGTGCGGCGCAAAGCCTCCGCGCGGATTGTCAGCGCCCGGCCGAGCGTCGCGCGATCGCCTACCGCCCGGGCGAGCGTCTCGGCTCGCCCGCTCGCCTCGAGCCGCACGGCGACGCTCAACAAGCTCCGCGCCTCGGCGAGCGCAAGCCGGGCGGCAAGCCTGGCGTCCTCGCTCGGCGGCTCCGGCAGGGCGCGCTCGACCCAAAAACGATACTCCGCGACGAGGCACAGCCCGTGCCAGAAACGCTGCGAGGCGGCGCAGAGCGCCTGGCCGATCCGGCGCTCGCCTTCGGTCTCGAAGCTCCAGCCGAGCGCCGCGCGCAGATTGTCGATGTCGGGAAGCAGCCGCGCGAGCCAGGGCCGGGTCGGTTCGAGCTCCCAGGCCGTGGCCGCAGACTCGAACAGCTCTGTGAAGTAGCGCGCGTGTACGCATCGCGCGGCGACGGCCTCGCCCGCTTCGACCAGGCGCTCGGCAGCATAGGCCTTGGTCGATTCGAGGAGCCGATAGCGCGAGCGTGCAGCAGGTGAAACGCTCGTCACGAGCGAGCGCTCGACCAAGAGCGTCAGGTCCTCGAGCATTGTCGTATCGGCCGCATCGGGGGCCGCGAGCGCGCGTGCCGCCGCCAGATCGAAGCTGCCGGCGAACACGCTCAAAAGGCGTAGGACCCGCTGGGCGCGTAGCGACAACAGCCCGTAGCTCCAGGCATGGGCATTGGCGAGTGTCTGATGGCGCGGCGCCCCAAATCGCTGGCCTCCGACGAGAAGGCGGAAGCGTCGAGAGAGCTCGTCGCGGATCTTCTCCAGCCCCAGAATCGATTCGCGGCCGGCGGCGAGCTCGATCGCCAGCGGAATGCCGTCGAGGTTCCGGCAGATCTCCGCAATCAGCGGTGCATTGCCGCCATCGACAACGAAGCGATGATCGAGTGCCTTGGCGCGCTCGACGAACAGTTCGCACGCCGCAAAATTCATCAGCCCGATAGGAGTGACCTCTGACTCGGCCGGCGGCAGACTCAAGGGTTCGATCCGATGCACGCGCTCTTGGGGCAGGCCCAGTCGTTCGATGCTGGTGGCGAGAATGCGGACGTCCGGGCAGGTCTCGAGCACCGTCGAGGCCAATGTCGCCGCCGCCGTCAAGAGATGCTCGCAATTATCGAGGATGAGCAGCAGCTTGTACGCCTTGAGCTGCTGCGCCACCGTGCCGGCCGTCACCGCACCGGGACCGACGGCGAGGCCGAGGGTGGCCGCGACCGTGCTTGCGACCGTGTCCCCGCTGCCGAGCGACGCCAGGTCGACCAACCAAGCGCCATCGGCCATCCCATCCTGCAGGCTCAGCGCCATTGCCTGGGCAAGGCGCGTCTTGCCGATGCCGCTCGGCCCGACGAGCGAGCAAAGCCGCGTTTGGGCAAGCGTTTCGAGTCCGGCGGCCACGGCACTCGCGCGGCCGATCAAGCGGTTCGCCAGCAGGGGAACATTTCCGTGCTGTCGCCCGGGGGCGGCCGTGGCCACGCGGCCGTCCTCGGCGACCACGGGCACCGCCAAACGAAAGCCGCGGCCGGGGACGGTCGTAATGTAGCCCTCTCCGAGAGCGCGACGGAGCGCCGACATCTGCACTGCCAGGTTGTTTACGTGGACCCGAGTGCCGGGCCAAACGCGCTCCATCAGCGTGTCTCGCGACACCATTTCGCCTCGACCCTCGACGAGCGCCAGCAGCAGCTCCAACGCTCGCGTGCTGAGCCGAAGCTCGAGGCCGTCGCGATGCAAGCGACGCGCGGTGGAGGACAGTCGATAGGGTCCGAAAAGATAGTCGAGGCCCGCAATGCTCATGATCGACCGCTCAGCCTTGGCCGCTTCCGTCTCGGGTCCGCCGGCGGCCGACGGAGCCAGTCGCCAAAATACAAGGGAAGGGAGGCGAAGGCATGACGCCGACTGTCCGCGCGACGGCTGGAAAGGTCGTTACGCTCTCCTTGGTCCCCCACCGGCATAGCATATCTCTGCAACTTTACGGAGGGTTTTGGTAAAAAGTCGCATCCAGATAGAAGGTCCTTCTTCCATCCGGACTCGGAACTCCAGTGCAAGCAACCGCCGATATGCCTTTTCGGAGTCGCGCAGATGCTCATGATGTGCCGACTGTGGCGTTGCCGACGTAGATGTGTAGAGCGATTCTGTAGTATATAAATGAAATTTATAAATATTTATATTGATCGATGCAGCCTTTAATGATTGTGTTTGATGAAACTTTTCCTTGAATTCAAAAATTAACGCTCTATCTCCCGAGGAATTCATTATGAAAATTCTGAAGATCATTGCGATTACCGCGACTTTCGGGCTCGCTGTGGCGCTCGGCGCGAAACCTGCGCGAGCTGATATAATTACCTATGACGTGAATCTGAATTTTGATCCGGTAACCGGAAATCAGCCGGGGCTCGGCACCGTGACGGGAACAGTCACGATCGACACCAGCATTCCGATTCAGGGCAGCAGCAACCCGGGCCCCGTTCAGCCGACCGATGTCACCGCGGTCGATCTGACGGAGAACACGCACGGCTTCGGCACGATCGGCGGGGCCTTCGGCTCGCCGACTGAAACGAGTTTCGTCTTCAATCAAGTCGCCCCTTTCACGACCATCTTCTTCGGCCAGCCGCAGGTGTTTCAAACCTCGACGGCCGCAATCTCCCAAAAGAGCGACGAGTTCAACGGCAATCCTTTCATCACGCTGTTCTTTCGGACGGATTGCTGCACCTTCGATGCGCAGCCGATCGGGCCGACGATCACCTTCGATTTCCCGTTCCCCGATGGGGGATCCATACAGCCCGGCATTTTCGACTCGATCACATCCGAGAACCGCTACCTGTTCGGTACCGTCACGGTGGCGTCGGATGAGGGCGGGAGCACGTCGGTACCGGAGCCGGCCAGCTGGGTAATCGCCATCGTGGGCATCGGTTTGCTCGGCGTCCTGCGCGCCCGACAGAAAGGGATAGTTGCCGGATAAGGGGCAACCACAAGGTTTGTGCGCTAAACCGCGCGTAGCCGAACATAACGGGCATAGCGCACGCGACTTCGTAAAGCCGGTCGTCAGCGCTTCGAGGCGGCCGGCAGGCCGGCGTCGGCATCATTCCTCATGCAGCGGTATGAGGGAATTGCCATCATTCGGGCAGAATGCCCGCCGCCCGGCCGGCTTGCACTGCAAGCCAAAGGGCCGCGGTTCCCGAGGTCGAGGCTGGCTTCAGTCCTGTCAGCTGCTCGATCATGCGCAGCCGGTAGACGAGCGTCTGCCGGTGAATGCCCAACTTTGAAGCCGCAACCTTCCAGCCGCCGTCGTTGGCAAGAAACGTGGCGAGCGTGCGCAGCAGCGACGTATCGTGGTCGCGGTCGTACTCGATCAGCGGGCCCAAGTATCGATCGACCAGCTCGCGCGCCTCGGCGAGCGTCTTGGGCGCCAGGCCGGAGGATGTCCTCCTCGTCCCATATCTGACCAGCTGGATTTGGCTTTCGCGCGCCTGGGCGAGGGAGAGCCTGGCCTGATGGACGCTTTCCAGGAAGGCGGAAGTTACCTCCGGTCCTCTGCCCCCTGCCGGTCAACGGCCCGGCGCGGATGCGGGCGACCCGCAGCTTGGCCTGCTGAGGATCGCTCCGAACGCCGGCGGCAACATCGGCATCTGGGAATGCCAGCCCGGCGGCTGGCCCGTCCACAACCGCCCCGACACCGAGGTAGCGTTTATCCTGTCGGGCACCGCCACCATCACGGATGCCACCACCGGCATCGCCCACACCGTCACGGCGGGGGATCTCGTCGTCCTGCCCCCGGGCTGGACCGGCCGCTGGGACGTCACCGAAACGGTTCGCAAGGTCTACGCCATCTTCTGAACGCTCCGCCGCGCCCAGCTACCCTGCCCGCGGAATGAATCCGGGCACGCCGGTCTCCACCACTCCATTGAACCGGACGCTCGTCCTGATGTTGTGCCGAATCTCCCATAGGGCGTCCTCGGGCAGGCTCGAAACCGCGAAGTTCTCGCGGATCCGGTCGGGTTTGGTCGAGGTCGTGAGGAACGCCGTGCCGCGCTGCACCGCCCAGGCCAGCGCCACTTGGGCCGGCGTCTTGCGGACACGCGCCGCAATGGACGTGATCACCGGATCCTCCAGCATTCTCGGCTCCATGGCGTGTCCCAGCGCCGCGAACGCTTGAACGACGATCCCATGCTCCCGGCAAAACTCGAGCAGATCCCATTCGGGGAGATAGGGATGGGATTCGACCTGCACCACGGCGGGCTTGATCCGCGCGGCGGCGACAATCTCTTTCAGCGTCTCCAATTTGATGTCCGACAAGCCGATCGACCGGCACCGACCTTCGTCCACAAGCTGCTCGAGCGCCCGCCACGTGTCGATCAGCGTCACCCCGGAATCGTAGATTACGTTGCCCTGCTCATCCCGCGGGTCCTGGTCATCACCGGGCCGAAAGGCAAAGGGAGTATGGATGAGGTAGCAGTCGATATAGTCGAGCTGCAGGCGCCCAAGGCTCGCGTCCAAGGCAGGCTTGACCCGCTCGGGCCGATGATTGGTGTTCCACAGTTTCGTGGTGACGAAGACGTCCTCGCGCCGGACAGTCCCCGCCTTGAACACTTCCTGCATCGCCTCGCCGACGGCTGCCTCGTTACGGTAGCGCTCTGCAGCATCGAGGTGCCGAAACCCCGCTTCCAGCGCGGCCTTGGTCGCTTGTTTGGTCACGAGCGGGTCGGGGATCAGCGTGCCGAACCCGACGGCCGGGAGCGAACCCGTCCCATGGGCGAGGGGAATTCTCGTATAGCGAAGCGTGTCGGGGTCTACCATGATCATACTCCTTGGTTTCAAGGCCGGCGCCGCACGAGCGGCGGGAAGGCGGAGTGCCGCGAGACGGCAAAGAAGGTGTTTCGGTGTCCCGGCCTGGATGGGCAATCCGGCGCACTGAGGCGCCGCGTGTGTTAGTTGGCCGGGCGCGGTTTGCGTAGAACCAGGACAAGCGGGCTTACGATCAGCATGGCGATCATCAGGATCTTGAACTGGTCGATGACCGCGACGAAAGCCGCCTGGCCGGTGACCGCCTCGTTGAGCGCGGCAAGCCCCGGCTGGGTGATTGCCCCCGTGATGTGGGCGGCAGTGCGGTAGGGTGTCAGGTTCTTGGCGAGGGCCAAGTGGACCGCCTGGGTATTGTTGTAGAAGAACACCTGGACCACCGCGATGCCGATCGTGCTGCCGTAGAGGCGCGACAGGTTGAAGAGCGCGGTGCCTTCCGGGCGGAACTGTGGATCGAGCGTCGCGAATGCCGCCTTGCCGAGCGCCGGCAACGCGATGCCGAGCCCGACGCCCTGGAGCAGGCCCGCCGCGGCCACCGCGCGCCAGTCCATGGCGGGCGAATATCCCAGCATCCGCCAGTTGGCGTAGACCACGAGCGCCATGCCACCGATCACGAACAGCCGGCTGTCGATGCGGGCCGGGACGAAGCCCATCAGCACCAGCGTGCCGACGAGTGCCACACCGCGCGGAATGGTCATGTAGCCGGTGGTATCGACCGGATAGTTGAGCAGCGCCTCCAGCATTGGCGAGGTCAACGCCAGGGTCGGCAGCAGAACGAAGCCGAGGGCGAAGTACATGACCGTCGAGAGGACGAAGTTGCGGTCCTTGAACAGCGCCTTGTGGAGGAAATGGCTCTCTGCCGTCAGGACATGCACGACGAAGAGATAGAACCCCAGCACCGAGGCAAGGGCTTCGGCCCAGATCTCGGCCGAGGCGAACCATTCGAGACGCTCCCCGCGGTCGAGCAGCATTTGCAGGCCGGTCAAACCGAGCGAGAACGTCGCCCAGCCGAAGAAATCGAAGGGCGCGTTCTGCGCCGGCTTCTTCTCAGGCAGCGAAAGCGCCATCGCGAGGAAGATGAAACCCGTCATCGGCAGGCTGAAATAGAAGATCGAGTGCCAGCCGTGATATTCGCTGAGCCAGCCACCGATGCTGGCACCTGTGGAGATGCCGAACAGGACGGTCACCGCCGCCACCAGATTGATCCGGGCGTGGCGTGCCGGCGGTAGCACGTCGAGCAGGATCGCCACGGACAGCGGAGCGAGCGGGCCGCTCGCGGCGCCCTGAACGATCCGGGCGAGCACGAACTGGACGGGCGTCGTCGCGCCCATGTCGAGCACGAGGCCAAGCGCGAAGGCGGCTATGGAAAACTGATAGACCGCCTTCCGGCCATAGCGTCCCGCGAGCCGGCGCGTCAGCGGCATGGTGCCGGCGCTTGCCGCCATATATGCCGTAAAGACCCAGCCGATCTCGTCGTCGGCCATCGACAGCGTGCCCTGAATGTACGGCAAGGCCGCATTCGGGAGCGAGATGTTGACCGCCTGCATGTAGGTCGCCATCAGTGCCGCGACCGTGATCGCGCGATGGCCGCCGGGTGCGGGGGCGGCGCTCACTTGGCCGTCTCCGCCGCGAGCACGGCCTGGAGCGGGTGCCGCCACGTCCGGCGAAAGCCCGTATCGACCCGCGCCGTGACGCTGATGCCGGAGAACAGCGGCCGGTTCGGATCGACCTCGTCGAGCTCGAGGCGCACGGGCAGACGCTGGACGACCTTCACCCAATTGCCGGTCGCATTCTCGGGCGGCAGGACCGCGAAATCCGAGCCGGTGCCCGGGCTCATACTGACGACATGCGCCTTGAAGGCGCGGCCCGGAAAGGCGTCGACGTCGATCGTCGCTTCCTGGCCCGGGCGCATGTGGGTCAGCCCGGTTTCGCGGAAATTCGCCTCGATCCAGATGCGCTGGCTCGACAGCAGCGAGAACAGGGCGGCGCCCGGATTGACGTAGTCGCCGATCTGCAGGTCATCCACCTGGGTCACGATGCCGTCGTCGGGGGCCAGCACCACCGCATAGGAGAGATTGAGCCGGGCCCGGTCGAGCTGGGCCTCGGCCATGCGCACGGTCGGATGGCGATCGACCTCGATATTCGGGTCGCCGTTCAGGGCGACGACGGTATTGGCGATCTGCTGCTCGATGGACGCGATGTTCTGGCGGGCGACCTTGAAGTCGGTCTCGGCCCGATCATAGGCCGCCCTCGAGGTGAATTCGGCGGCGACCAGCACCTTCTTCCGATTGTACTCGTTCTCGTAAAAGCTGGCCGAATCCCTTGCCGACTGCAGCTCTGCCAGTTGCTGGCGATATTTCGTCTTGAGCGCACCGATTTCGAGGCGTGCGTTGCTGAGGCTCGCCTCCGCCTGCTGGATGGCAATCTGGTAGGGCTCCGGATCGATCCGGAACAACAGCTGGCCCTTCCGGACGCGCTGATTGTCCTTGACCGCGATCTCGACCACCTGGCCGGAAACCCGGGCGTTGATCGATTCCTTCGCCGCACGCACGAAGGCGTCGTCAGTCGAGACGTAAGGCTCGTCCGCCAGGTACTCGGCAGCGCCGACCGCGGCCAGCACGAGCGGGAATGCGGCCATCAGAGGCCAGCGTAGCCGCTCCCTGAGTGTCTTGCGGGGCATCCCAGCGGGCCGGGCGGCAGCGGGCCGATCAGCCAGTCCAGCGAATTGCGTATCCATCTTATGACCTGCCTTATGACCTGCCACAGTGGCGGGAATTGCTTCGACTTCCGCTGTGCCGCCACCGACGGACGATGTCGGCGCGCCAGTCTCTCTTGCTTATTTTGTACTGTTTCGTACAAATATGCTCGCCCGATCACGCCGTCAATCTTTTTGTGCGGTATGGTATAAAAATAAGCGACGCGAGGCCGGAGCACTCTGGGACGGCTGCGCGACTGCGACCCGCGGGACAAAACCGCAGACCTTCACATCTATTGAATTTCGTACTGATCCGCACAAATATGTGCAGGACAGTCGGCATTCAGAGTTTTTGCGAAATGGCACAGAACAAGAGCAGTGCGGAGCCGAGGCCTCGGGGCAGGCCCCGCGCCTATGACCCGCAGGCGGCGCTTCTGCATGCAATGGATACCTTCTGGAGGACCGGCTATTCCGGTACGTCGCTCGACGAGATCTCTGCCGCGACCGGCATGAACCGGCCGAGCCTCTATGCGGCATTCGGCGACAAGCGGGCGCTCTATCTCAAGGCGCTTGGCGATTATTGGCAGCTCACCTTTGCCGATATGCGTGAGGCTCTCGCGGGCGACCTGCCCTTGGGCGAGGCGCTCATGCGCGTCTACGAGGGTGCCCTGTCGATTTATTTTTCGGGTGACGGCCGCCCGCGCGGCTGCTTCGTGATCGGAACTGCGGTAACCGAAGCCGTCGAAGATCCTGAGATCCGGGACAGCCTTGCGGCCGGGCTCCATACGTTCGACACCGATTTCGAGGCCCGTCTCCGAACGGCGCGCGAGAAGGGCGAACTGAAAATGGATGCCGACCCTGCAGCGCTCGCGATGCTAGCAACCGCCACGATGCACACCATCGCCATCCGTGCCCGCGCCGGGTTCCCCCGTGCCGAACTGAGAGAGCTTGCGCGCAAGGCGGTCGGCGTGATCTGCGGATGACGGATCCACACGAGACGACCGGGCACGAGACGACCGGGGCATCGAGGCTCAGAACGTCAGGCGAGGCGATCTGGATAAGGGGCGGCGGGTGAAGGACATCTTCGCGCTCAAGCTTTATACGCGCGTGGCGCGGCTCGGCAGCTTTTCCGCAGCGGCGCGCGAGTGCGGCCTGTCCCAGCCGCAGGCATCGCGCATCGTCGCGGACCTGGAGGCAGGGCTCGGCGCCCGGCTGCTTACACGCACCACGCGGGCAGTCGTGCCGACCGAGGCCGGCACCGATTTCCTGGAGCGGGTCGAGATGATCCTCGCGGCGCTCGATGACGCCGAGCAGAGCGTGCGCGAAGGCAAGGAACTGCGCGGGCTGGTCCGGGCCAGCATGCCGACGAGCTTCGGTGTCCATACCTTGATCCCGCTGCTCGCAGATTTCACCGATCGGCATCCCGATCTTCACGTCCAGCTGCTGCTCGAGGACCGGCGGCTCGATCTGGTGCGCGACGCGGTCGACGTGGCGATCCGCCTCGGCAGCACGGCCGGAGCGACCGCCACCGTCAGGGCGATCGGCACCATCCCCCGCGTTATCGTCGCGGCGCCGGCCTATCTCGACCGCGCCGGCGCGCCCGAGACGCCGGACGACCTGGCCCGGCACCGGATCGTCGGCGGTCCGGCCTCGGCCGTGCCGACAGCCTGGGTGTTCGAGCGCGACGGCGAGACGACGGCGGTCGATTTGCAGCCGCATTTCTCGACCAACGAGAACGAAGGAGCGGTCGCCGCCGCCGTCGCCGGCCTCGGCATCACGTCGACCAGCCGATGGGCCTGCGCCCGGGCGCTCGCCGAAGGCGCGCTGGTGCCGCTGCTGACGGCGTGGCGCATGAAGGACATTCCAGCCCACGCCTATTTCCCCATGGGGGCAGCGACGCGCGCGGCCGCACGCGCTCTCGTCGACCACCTCGTGACCGAGCTGCGGCGAGAGGCGAAGGCCGCTCGGGGCTCCTGACGGCGCCCTGCTGGCCCATGTAGCCCTGCCGGTTTTATGTAATCGATACATAAATCATATCGGGATCCGCCCGCTACCGGGGGCAGCTGGCCGGGATGATCTTTCCTTCACCAGAAAGACAACCAGACCAGGAGACAACTCGTGTCCAGCTTGTTCACCCCGATCCGTGTCGGCGCCTTCGACCTTTCGCACCGGGTCGTCCTGGCGCCGCTCACGCGCATGCGCTCCGAACTGCCGGGCAATGTCCCCGGCCCCGCGATGGTCGAGTATTACGAGAAGCGGGCGACACCCGGGGGCCTTCTGATCGCTGAAGCCACCTTCGTGTCGCGGCAGGGCAACGGCGGCTTCGGTTCGCCGGGCATCGAGAACGATGCGCAGGCGGCCGGCTGGCGCGAAGTCGTCAACGCGGTCCACGCCAAGGGCGCCACGATCCTGCTGCAGCTCTGGCACGTCGGCCGTGTTTCCCATGCGAGCCTGCAGCCTGATGGCGGCGTTCCAGTCGCCCCCTCCATGCTCGATGCCGGGGCGGGGCTTGGCGTGCTGCTCGAAGGGCAGCCCGGTCCGGCAACGCCGCCCCGCGCGCTTCGGACCGACGAGATCCCCGCCATCGTCGAGCAATATCGGGCCGCCGCCGAACGAGCGAAGGGCGCCGGTTTCGACGGCATCGAGATCCACGCGGCCAATGGCTACCTGATCGACCAGTTCCTCCAGGACGGGTCGAACAGGCGGACCGATCGCTATGGCGGCAGCACCGAGAACCGCGCGCGCTTCCTGTTCGAGGTGGTGGACGCGGTGACGACGGTCTGGCCGTCCGATCGTGTCGGGGTCCGCGTTGGACCGAGCAATAGCTTCAACGAGATGCATGACAGCAATCCCGGGGCATTGTTCGCTCGCGTGGCTGCCGGCCTCAGCGAACGAAAGATTGCCTATCTCCATGTGATCGAGCCGCGGGTGAAGGGCAGTGCCGTGGTGAACGACCTGCCGCCGGTTGCCGCTGCCAATCTGAAGCCGATCTTCGGCGGTCCGATCATCGCGGCCGGCGGCTTCGATGGTCAAAGCGCCGAAGCCATCCTTCGATCGGGCGCGGTCGATCTGGTCGCGTTCGGCCGTCACTTCATCGCCAATCCGGACTTGCCGCGGCGTCTCAAGGAAGGCTTGGCGCTCAACCCGTATCGCCGGGAGACGTTCTACTACGGCGGGCAGAGCGGGTATCTCGACTATCCGACGTTCGATGCGCCCGAGGCAGCGTCGGCCGCCTGAGGGAGCTCGAGCGCGGGTGGAGGCGGGCGTCTGAGACGGAGCCAGTCCAGATGTCCGCCTCCCAGGCGGCGGCTCGTTCGGATTCATGTATTTGGTGCATAAATCATATGGAAAACGGCCTGCTACCGGACGCGGCTGACCCAAACGATCTTTCCTTCATCGAATAAGTCCCGAGAAGGAAGCCGAAAAATGCCGCGTTCAGCCCGCCTCGATACGCTCGGGGGCCTTGATGCGCCACGCATAGAAAACCCAGCCGCGCCCTATCGGATGATTTTCGCACCGGCCGAGACTGTCGGCCGGCCCGCTGTTTCCCGCTGATCCTTCGGGAGTACCACCATGTCCGTCCAACCGCTCTTCACGCCCCACCGCATGGGCGACCTCGTGCTGCCAAACCGCGTCGTGATGGCGCCGCTCACCCGCATGCGTGCCGGTTCGGCCGATCATGTGCCAACCGGGCTGCAGGTGACCCATTACGCTCAGCGCGCCTCGGCCGGCCTGATCATCGCCGAAGGCACGGCCATCAGCCCCGACGGCTTCGGCTGGGCCGGCTCGCCGGGCCTGTGGAGTGCAGAGCAGGTGCGCGGCTGGCAGCGCGTCACGGATGCCGTGCATACGGCCGGCGGCCGGATCGTGACGCAGCTCTGGCACACCGGCGCCCTGTCGCACCCGGACCTCTTGGACGGCCGGACGCCGCTGTCCGCTTCGGCGGTCGATCCCGAGCAGCTGTCGGCCACGGCCGCGGGACGCAAGCCCACCGTGGTGCCGCGCGCCATGACCCGGGCGGAGATCCGCCAGACCGTCGCCGACTATGCCAATGCGGCCCACAACGCCATGGAGGCGGGGTTTGATGGCGTGCAGATCCAGGCCAACTACCTCTACCTGATCGCCCAGTTCCTGAACCGCACGACCAACCGGCGGACCGACGCGTACGGCGGCGGCCACGAAGGCCGCGCGCGCTTCCTGTTCGAGGTGATCGAGGCGGTGCTGGACGTGGTCGAGCCCGGCCAAGTCGGCGTCAAGCTCAGCCCGATGCACGAGGGCGGCGCCTTCGCCGCCCATGACGAGACCCTGCCGATGGCGGAATACGCCATCCGCGAGCTCAACGGCTACGGCCTGTCGCACCTCCTGATGATGGGGGCCTCGACCGACTTCACCGGCACGCCGCTCGAGCCGCTCAAGGGCGATGGCATGTTCGAACATTTCCGGCCGATCTTCCGCGGCACGCTCATCGCCAACGTCGAGATGGACCGCGAGCGCGCCAACCGCCTCATCGAGCGGGGCGTCGCCGACATGGTGGCCTTCGGCCGGCCCTACATCGCCAATCCCGACCTGGTCGAGCGCCTCAAGACGGGCGCGCCGCTCGCGGCGGTCGACTGGGACACCGTCTATGGCGCCGGCCCCGAAGGCTACACGGACTATCCGGCGCTCGAACCTGCATTCAACTGACCCGCAACCCCAAGGAAATCCATCATGTCCAAGACCACGCCTGAGCAGAACAAGGCGCTCGTGCTCGAAGCCTTCGACACGCTGTTCAATAAGCGCGATTACGCGGCGGCCGAACGCTTCTGGTCCGACCGCTATATCCAGCACAGCGCCCATATCGGCCCCGGCCGCGACGGGCTGTTCAATCTGGTCCGCACCCTGCCGGACACGCTCAGCTACGAGAACCAGCTGATCGTGGCCGAGGGCGACTACGTCATCGCCCACGGCCGCTTCTCCGGCAGCGGCCGCCCGGCCGCCTGGATCGCGGCCGACGTCCTGCGCATCGAGGACGGCAAGTTCGCCGAGCACTGGGACGTGCTGCAGGACGAGGCGACCGAGGCCCAGTCGGTGAGCGGCCTGCCGATGTTCGGCGACAAGTTCCCTGCCTGATCCCATCCCCCTTGTCAGAGAGAGCCATCATGAAACTCAGCGGCAACACCATCTTCATCACTGGCGGCGGCTCCGGCATCGGCCGCGGCCTGGCCGAGGCGTTCCACAAGCGCGGCAACCAGGTGATCATTTCCGGCCGGCGGGCCAGCCATTTGAAGGCCACGACCGACGCCAATCCGGGCATGGCGGCGATCGAGCTCGACATCACCAATCCCGCGAGCGTTGCCGCGGCGGCCGGGCGGCTGATCAAGGCGTATCCGGCGCTCAACGTGCTCATCAACAACGCCGGCATCATGCAGATCGATAACGCGGCGGAGCCTATCGACGACGCGCTTCTGACCGCGACGCTCGCGACCAATCTCGCCGGCCCGATCCGCATGACCTCGGCGCTCGTCGAGCATCTGAAGACGAAGGACGACGCCGTCATCGCCAACGTCAGCTCGGTGCTGGGCTTCGTGCCAATGGCGGTCTCGGCGGTCTATTCCGCGACCAAGGCGGCCATCCACTCCTACACGCTGTCGCAGCGCTACATGCTGAAGAACACCAAGGTCAGGGTGCTGGAGATCGCCCCGCCCTGGGTCAGGACCGAGCTGCTCAACAGCAGCGAGGAGGAGCGCGCCATGCCGCTCGACCAGTTCATCGCGGAGACGATGGCCGTGTTCGCGACCGACGCGGACGAGATCCTGGTCGAGCAGGCGAAGCCCATGCGCGCCAATCCCGGCCCGGCCGAGCACGCCTGGGTCAACCAGTTCAACGATCTCCTCCTGTCGGGCGCCAAGGCCGCCTGACGACCGGCGCGACCGCTCCTCCCGAGGAGCGGTCGCCGTAACCAGTCGGATGTCAAAAAAATGAGCAATCTCTTGGACATCGCCGTTGCGGCGCACGGCGGCCTGGAGCGGTGGAACCGTATCCGCACCATTGGGGTCGACCTGTCCGTAGGCGGAGCGCTTTGGGCCGGCAAGGGGCAGGCCGGCGTGTTCCAGGACGGCCGCTACGAGGCCGAGACGCATACGCAGCGCGCGACGCTGAGGCGGTTCGGCGCTCCCGACTACAATGTGCGCTTCAGCCCGTCTCGCCTCGTGCTGGAGACGAGTGCCGGCAAAGTGATCGAAACCCGCGACAATCCCCGCGCGGCCTTCGCCGGGCACGTCAACGAAACGCCATGGGACCGCTTGCATGCCGCCTATTTCAACGGCTACGCGCTCTGGACCTACCTGATGCAGCCGTTCCTTTACACGTACCCTGGGTTTGAGGTCGAAGAGATCGAGCCCTGGTCCGAGAGCGGCGAGACATGGCGCCGGCTCAAGGTGACCTTCCCACGCGACACCGTCAGCCATACCCGTGAGCAGGTGAGCTACGTCGGGCCCGACGGCCTTATCCGCCGCCATGATTACGCCGTCGATGTGCTGGGCGGCGCGTTCGGCGCGCAATATGTCGAGGATTACCGCACCGTTGAGGGCATCGTCGTGCCCCATCGCCGGATCGTCTATCCGCTGGGTCCCGACAACCACAGGGTCGCCGAGCCCGTGCTCGTCTCGATCGGGATCGGCAAGGTAGATTTCGGCAGCGGCCAATTCACCGCTTCGCGATCGGAGGCGTAAATGTCGACCTCGAATTCGTGCGGGGCCGTGGCCGCCGATCGGGTGAACGCTTCGGCTATCGCCCGTCAGGACGACGCGCCGGCCGTTCACACCGGGCCACTCTACTCTCTGGCGCTCGGCGCGTTTGCCGTCGGGACGGAAGGCTTCATGATCGCGGCCATCCTGCCGCGGATTGCGGATGATCTCTCCGTCAGCCTGCAAATGGCCGGGCAGCTGGTCACCGCATTCACGCTGGTCTATGCGCTGAGCTCCCCGATCCTGACGACGATCACCAGCCGCCTTGACCGGCGCAAACTGCTGCTCATGAGCATCGGCGTGTTCGTGGTCGGAAACGTGGTCGCCGCCTCGGCCGCCGGCTACGGGTCATTGCTGCTGGCACGCGTGATCATGGCGCTCGCCTCGGGGCTCTACGGACCGAACGCGAACGCGCTCGCCGGCGCGCTCGTCCCGAAAGAGCGTCGGGGGCGGGCGCTGGCCATCGTCAACGGCGGCACCAGCGTCGCCGTCGCTCTCGGCGTTCCGCTCGGCGCCTTCGTCGGCAGCCATCTCGGCTGGCGCATGACCTTCGCCGGCGTGGCCGTTCTAGCGGTTGTCGCCTTTGCCGGCCTGTTCGCGGGAATTCCGAAAGGGGTGGCGCAGGGCCAGTCCCCGGCAACGCTCGAACAGCGGCTGGCGGTCGTTCGGCAGCCGGCCTCGCTTGCGGCCCTGTTCGTGACCACGCTCTGGGCCGTCGGCGGCTATACGGTATACACCTACATTGCCGCGTTCCTTTCCGCCGTTGTCGGGGTCGAAGGGGCACAGACGGGATATTTCCTGTTCTGCTGGGGGGCTGGAGCCTTCGTCGGGCTGCTGATCGGCGGCACGGTCAACGACAAGATCGGCTCGCACCGGGCCATCATCGTCGCGTTGCCCCTCATGGCGGTCACCCTGGCGAGCCTCTCGGTCACGGCCGCCTATGCGACGCCTGCGGTCGCAGCGCTGCCCGTGCTCCTCGCGATTGCCGTCTGGGGCTTGACGGCCTGGGGGTTCTTCCCGCCGCAACAGGCGCGCCTCATCGGGATTGCCGGACTGCAGAACGCGCCGATCATCCTCTCGCTCAACGGCTCGTTCATGTATCTGGGGTTCTCGCTCGGTGCCGCCCTCGGTTCGGCGACGCTCACCTTCGGCGGCGTCGCCGATCTCGGCTGGGTCGGCGGTCTCTGCGTCGTCGCGTCCTTCCTCTTGTTCCTCGTCACGGACCGGCACGCGCGGGCGTCCGCATTGCCGGAGACTTAAGTTGGACCGAGGCCGCTGGCGAAATCGGCGATGAGCCTCGCCAGTTCGGGCGGTGATTCCAGCGGCGACAAATGCCCGGTATCGGGCAGGACATGGAGTACGGCCCGCGGAATTCGCGGCAGCAATTCTGCTTTGAGCGTCTCAACGCTATCGACCCGATCGCATTCGCCGGCGCTTCCTTGATTCGACGCAAGAGCGCTTATCTCTCAAAGCATGCTCAGCACAATTGCCGATCGCGGAATTTGGTGGCTGGCATAGCCGGTTGTCGGCCGCAGCCGGTCGTTCGCACTCTGATTGGCCCCCAATGCGGCCCGCAGAACGAGCGCAGTGGGATGCTTGTTTCAAGGAGAGGGATATGACGGAGGCGAGCCGGATCGGCAGTGCTGCGCTGCGCGGCAAAATCATGTCGGCGGAAGAGGCGGCCGTCCTCATCGAGGCAGGCACCACGATCGGCATGAGCGGCTTTACCGGCTCGGGCTATCCAAAGGCGGTGCCGCTGGCGCTCGCCCGCCGTATCGAGGCCGAGCAGGCCGCCGGCAACCCGTTCCGGGTCAAGGTCTGGACCGGCGCTTCGACCGGCCCGGAGCTCGACGGGGCGCTGGCGCGAGCCAACGGCATCGAGCTCCGGTTGCCCTATAACTCGGACCCGATCGCGCGCGACCGGATCAACAAAGGCGAGATGGAATATCTCGATATGCATCTCTCCCAGGTGGCCCCGGTCGCCTGGCAAGGATTCCTGGGACCGCTCGACACGGCGGTCATCGAGATCTCGGGCATCCGGCCGGACGGCAGCCTCGTGCCGTCCTCGTCGATCGGCAACAACAAGACCTGGCTCGACCGGGCGAGCCAGGTCATCCTCGAGGTCAATGCCTGGCAGAGCACAGCGCTCGAGGGCATGCACGACATCTATTACGGCACGGCGTTGCCACCGAACCGCGTGCCGATCCCGCTCGTCAAGCCGGACGACCGGATCGGCGAGCAGACCTTCCGCTGCGATCCGGCGAAGATCGTTGCCATCGTCGAGACCCACGCGCCCGACCGCAACGCGCCGTTCGATGAGCCCGATGACGCCGCCCGCGCCATCGCGGGGCATCTGCTCGAGTTCTTCAGGCACGAGGTCGCGAAGGCACGGCTGCCGGCGTCGCTCCTGCCGCTGCAGTCCGGCGTCGGCAATGTCGCGAATGCCGTGCTTTCGAGCCTCGCCCAAGGGCCGTTCCATGACATGACGGCCTATACCGAGGTGATCCAGGACGGCATGGTCGAGCTGCTCGACTCAGGCCGGCTGCGCGTCGCCTCGGCGACAGCCTTCTCCTTGAGCCCCGGCGCCGCGGCCTCGATCAACGCCCGCATGGCGAGCTTCCGCGACAAGATGATCTTGCGCCCCCAGGAGATCAGCAACCATCCAGAGCTCATCCGCCGGCTCGGCTGCCTCGCGATGAACGGCCTCATCGAGGCGGACATCTACGGCAACGTGAACTCGACCCAGCTCATGGGCTCGCGCATCATGAACGGCATCGGCGGCTCGGGCGATTTCGCGCGCAATGCCTTCATCTCGATCTTCATGATGCCGTCGACCAAGAAGGGCGGGAAAATCTCCGGCATCGTGCCCTATGCCTCCCACGTCGACCACATTACCCAGGACGTGCAGGTCATCGTGACCGAGCAGGGGCTGGCCGACCTGCGGGGCCTGTCGCCGAAGCAGCGGGCGAAGGTGATCATCGAGAATTGCGCGCACCCGACCTATCGGCCGGCGCTCACGGACTATTTCAAGCGCGCGCAGCGAGGCTCCTATGGCCAGCAGTCGCCGACGCTGCTGGACGAAGCCTTGTCATGGCACCAGCGGTTCGTCGAGACCGGCTCGATGCTGTAACCGGGCACGGGGCCGCCGACGAAAGCTAGGCCCGACGATCGGAGCGCGCAGACCGACCAGCCTGACCGATCGGTCAGGCTGGTCGGTTGCCGGCGTCAGTCGGCGCCGGCGTCAGTCGGCGCCTGCGTCAGTCGGCGCCTGGGTCAGTCGGCGCCTGGGTCAGTCGGCGTAAGCGACGCCGCGATAGACCGTGCCGTAGGTCGGCCCGGCGACCGTCCGGAACGTCTCGTGCGCCGCCCAGCCGGTCAGGCTCTTGGCCGGCAGGTAATCCGTGATTACCACCACCTTGTTCGGATCGGCGCCGTTATCGCCAGACGCGCTCGAGGTCGATGTCGTGGCCCAGAGCGTCACCATGCCGTCCCGGCCGACGACGCCGGTCAGGTTGCGCAGGCCGATCGTGGTCACGGCAGGATAGGGGCCGGCCGGCCCGTTCAGATGGCTGTCGACGGCACCGATCAGGCCCTGGGTCAGCACATAGTCGAGCTGCCAGACGCCATTGACCAGGCTCCATTTCTGCAGACCGCCGTGGTTGGCGAGGTCGGTCGCGTTGCCGGTGCCTTCATCCGTGACGTACATCGTCGTGTCGTTCGCGAAGAACACGGCGAACGGCGTGAAGTTGCCGCCGGTCACCTTGGCCGAATCGGTCGGGAAGCCCGGCACGACCGAGATCTGGGCCGCCGCCGCGTTAGCGATCGTCGGCAGCGAGTTCACGGTATAGACCGTGTTGATGCCATTGCTGCCGCTGCCCTTGGTGAAATAGAGCGCGCCGCGATGCTCGGTCACGCCGCGGAAATTGTCATCCTTGCCCGGTTTGTCGAGCTTGCCGTTGGAGACCATCTGCAGCAGCGGATCGACTTCGGCCGAGGAGGCCGGCGTCACATAGGGCGTCGGCGCGTCGAGCGGAGCGACGACCTCCAGGCCCGTCGTCTCGGTAACGTCGGGATTGGTACCGTTGCTGGCGCCGAACGTCTTCGCATCGCCGTTATTGGCATTGCCGACCGAATAATAGAGACCGTTTGAGCCGAGCAGGGCCGCGCGGCCGTTATTGCCGCCATAGTTGATCGTCGGCGTGTAGGCAAAGCGGCCGTGCTTGTCCATCGAGACGATCGTGCGGGGGAACGCGTGCTCCGACCCGAACGCGAAGGTGACGGGGTTCGTCGGGTCCTGACCCGGGACGGCGTCCGAGTTCGACACGTCGAGCGCGCCGACGCCGGCCCCGGCATAGCCGACGAAGACGAGACGGTGCTCGTCCCGATCTCGGACGAGATGGAGCCCCAGCTCGGACTTCGAGGAAAAGCTGGTGACGACCGCCTCATCCGGCACGCCGATCGTGTGCTGGATGCGACCGGTGAATGCATCGAGATCGGTCAGCTGGATCGGCGAGGTGACGCCGAACGAGCCGTCGACCGACGCATTGTTCCAGACGGTCACATAATTGTTGCCGGAGACGGCCGTGGTCGTCGCCTTGGCGGTGTTGGGCAATACCGAGCCGGGCACCAACGTAGCGAGCGCGCCCCGCGTCGGGTCGTAGGTGCTGCTGCTGATCACCAGCGAATCATGCTCAATCTTGAAATGGTCTCGATCGCCGTGATCGTCGTCCCGAGCCTGGGCGGTCCCGGCCAGCAGGCCGAGCGCGAAAACACAGCACCCGGTGAGCCGTCGAATGTGATTGGTCGCCATATTGTCGGTGCGCATGGTCCCTCGGATGATTCTGTTGGTTGAATCTGCTCAAGAAAAGCGTATGGAAAATATTCCGTTAATATTTCAATTCTGCGATCGATGAGCGGCCGTTCGGCGATGGCGAGAGAAAGATTCGGGCAGGCTGGAGTCGAGTGCGAGCGGGATTATTTGCGGTATTATGCTCCCTCTCGCTACGGTGGTTGGTATGCGCCAAAGAAATGACGGTTCGCTACGGTTCAGCAGTCAGAATTCTTGCTTTATGACTATCTGTGATTGAATTATTGATCGCTGCCGCCGCAGCGCCCGGTCCTGTCGTGCTAAGCTCCGTTCTCAAGCGAATTGCGGCGGCCGTGTCCAAAGCGGGACATTTTCATCCCCGGTTTCAGCAGCGCCTATAATGCCCGGGACCAACGCGAGCCGTTTTGAGGCACTCGGGGAAACCCGCGCGGAAAATCCAATGCCAGCCCAAGCTCGGATAGACGATCAACTTGCCAATGCAACGATCGACTGGCTGATCGCCCAAACGCTTGCTGGGACAACCGAGCCGGAAATCATCGCCGGATTGTGCGGGCGTTTGGTCCAGGCGGGCGTTCCCTTGCTCCGCGTCTCGAGCGCAGCCGAAGTCTTGCACCCCATGCGCGGCGGGCAGGGAATCGTGTGGTGGCGGCGTGATGCCGTCGAGCAGGCATACTACCCGCGCCGGGCGACGCCGGAGGGGGCAGAAATACGGCGGCGCAGCCCGTTCGACTATCTGTTCGAAAACGGGTTAACCCGACTGCGCTGGCGATTGGACGACGCCGACCGATCGGAGGCGTTTCCGCTCTTTGACGAGCTGAAGGCGAAAGGTGTCACCGATTACCTCGCCATGGTCTCGAAAATCGATGCGCAGGCATCGCTAAGCGCCGCCCGGGATGTCGCCTTCTCTTGGGCCGTAGACCGGCCCGACGGGTTCGTCGACCGCGAGTTGGCCCTGTTTGAACGGCTTGCCCCAGCCTTGACGTTCGTCATCAATTCCATCCGGAGCATTGCGATCGGGCGGACGCTGCTTGAAATCTATCTGGGAACGGATGCTGCGGCCCTGGTGCTCGCCGGCAACGTCGTGCGCGGTCAGGCCGAACGCATCCGCGCGGCCATCTGGTTCAGTGATCTCGCGGGTTTTACGCGGATGTCGGACAGTACGCCGCCCCAGGCGATGCTGGCGCTCCTCAATGATTATGCGGGCTGTCTAAGCGGCGCCGTTCACGCGGCCGGCGGGCATGTGCTCAAGTTCATGGGCGACGGCATCCTGGCGATCTTCCGCGATCAGGATCCTGAGCGCGCCTGTTCGCGCGCCCTTGATGCAGCGCTGGAGGCGCTCCGCGAGGTCCAGCACCTCCACGATAAACGCGCGGCCGCCGGGCTGCCGGGGACGGAAGTCAAGCTCGCCCTTCATTTCGGCGAGCTGTTGTACGGCAACTTCGGCGGTCCCACGCGCCTCGACTTCACCGTGCTCGGGCCTGCGGTCAATGAAGCCAGCCGCATCGTGGGCCTCTGCGGCTCGCTCGATCGGAGGGTGATCGTCTCGTCCGCGTTTGCCGAAGCGGCGGGCGGCCGTCGCGCAGAGCTTGTCTCGCTTGGACGCTATGCGCTGAAGGGCGTCGGCCGGCCTCAGGAGCTGTTTGCGCTCGATCCCGAACCCCTGCCGCCGTCCGCACCCGATCGGCATGGTTAGGGAACGAGCTTGGCCTGCCGCGGTGGCGGGTTTTTATCGTGGCGCGAACCGGCGCGCCCATGCGGATCGGATCCGACCATTTCGGTTGGCACCCATTCCGCCCTTTCGATGGAGAGCTCGCCGCATCCCCCATCGTCCCGGTTTTGCCCCCCTTGCGCAAATCGCCCGACGACCGATCTGTTCGCCTAATTCTATGGTACGGTGAGGAAAAAGGAGGGGGCCGTCTGATGCACGATCGGGCGACGAGGGGGTTTGAAGGGCGACATCTATCCATTTACGCGTGTTGCGCGGCATTCTTCTCGCTCCTCGGATTGACGGGGTGCAGCACCGCGCCTTCGCAGAATATTCTCGGATCCTATTTCCCATCCTGGATGCTGTGCGCGTTCGCCGGCATCGCGGCCGCGGTGGTCGTTCGGCAAATTCTGGGTGCGGTCGGCCTCGACAAGTCGCTGCCGGCACCGCTCGTCGTCTATCTGGCGCTGACGGTCGCCTTCGCCTTCGGGAGCTGGCTCCTATGGCTGGACTGAGCCCGAGGCGGTGGCGATGACCCAGATACGCTCCTTGCTCGGACGCCTCATCGCTATTGCCGCCATCGTTGCGGCGGTCGGGCTCGGCTATGTCACGCTCGATCGGCTCGATCGCCGGCCGCGCACGCACGACGCCTTTCTCTATGCCGACAGCGCCGGGCTCGCACCTGACGTCAGCGGCCGGATCGTGGCCCTGCATGTGAAGGACAATCAGCGCGTGACCAAGGGCCAGCCGCTGCTGGAGATCGATCACGAGCCGTTCGAACTGCATCTCCGCCAGGCGCGCGCGCAGGTCGCGGCCCTGGAGGCGCAGATCGCGCTCACGACGCGGCAGGTCGCGGCGCAATCTTCCGGCGCCGACGCCGCTGCGACGCAGGTGGAGCGCGCCCGCTCGCAGCTTGCGTTCGCCCGAGACACGGTCGGCCGGCTCAGCCCCTTGCTGAGCAAGGGCTATGTCACGGCCCAGCAGGTCGATGAGGCGCGGACCAACGAGCGGACGGCCGAAGCGGCGCTCACCGCCACGACCCAGCAGGCCCAGCAGGCGCGCCAGGCGGTCGGCGACACGGAGAGCCTGCAGGCGCAGCTCGCAGGCGCGCGGGCCGCGGTTGCCTTGGCGGAACGCGACCTGCGCAATTCGACGGTGCCGGCCCCGTTCGATGGGCTGGTGGTGGGCCTCGACATTGCCGAGGGCGCCTATGCCGCGGCCGGGCATCCGCTCTTCACGCTGATCAAAACCGACGAATGGTATGCCGTCGGGAACTTCCGCGAGACGGAGCTACCGGCCATCGCGCCAGGCGATCCCGCCACGGTCTGGTTGATGTCCGATGGCAGCCACCCGATCAGCGGTCACGTCGAGAGCATCGGCTGGGGCGTTCGGCCAGCGGATGGCGGCGGCCCGGCCCTGCCCGCGGTCGGCCGGGACCTGAGCTGGGTCGTCGTCGCCCAGCGCTTTCCGGTCCGCATCCGGCTCGATGCGCCGCCCGAGGCCGCCATGCGGATCGGCACCACCGTTTCGATTCAGGTGCGCCATGACGGGGCTCGCTGAGGCGACGCGGGCGGAGCGGCCGACGCTGCTCACCTTCCTCCGTGACGAGCTGGCACCGCGCCCCGGACGGCTCGCCGCCGTCGCGCGCATCGCGGGCTGCTGCACCCTGGTCGTGGCGATCGGCATGCTCTACCAGATCCCGCTGGTCGGCTACAGCGCCTACGCGGTCTTCCTGCTCGGCAGCCGCGAGACGGTGGGCACGCTCCTCGTCGGCGTGGTGGCGGCGCTCGCCTTCACGATTGCGGTCGTGCTGTCGCTGCTGTTCTACACGCTGGATGCGGCGGAGCCGGCCCTCCGGCTGCCGCTCATGGCGGCCAGCACCTTCGTCGCGGTCTTCCTGACCCGCACGATCGCGCTCGGACCAGTCGCCTTCCTCGCCGGCTTCGTGCTCGTGCTGTCGCAGACGCTGATCGACCGGATCCCGTCGCTCGAGGCGCTGACGCGCGCCGTGCTTTGGCTTTGGGTCGTCGTGATGGTGCCGGTCACCGTCTCGATCCTGGTGAATTTCGCGATCGGCGTGAGCCCGGGCCAACTCGCGCGGCGCACGGCAGCGCGTCTGCTGCACACGCTCGCCGACGCGCTCCGGGGGCATAGCGCCGAGCCGCTCAAGCATGCCGGCGCCGAAGCCATCGAGCTGCTGGAAGTGCGGGAGCATGCTGGCAAGCTCGACCCTTCGCTCCGTAGCCGGAGCGCGATAGACACCATGCTGATCGAGACGCTGGCCGAGCTCCTGGTGCTGCTTCGGCTGCTTCCCCGCAGCACGCCAACCGCCGTGCGCCGGCAGCTCGCCGGGACGTGCGAGGCCTGTGCGGCGGCACTCGAGCAGCGCGGCGCACCGGCGTCGGCCGGCATCGATCCCGCCCCCTTCGATCAAGCTGGCCTTGCGCCGGAGGTGCTCCCAGTCGTCGTGGCGATGGCCGCCGCGGTGGAGCGATTGCGGGCCGGTCTCGTCAGCCGAACGACGACAAACGAGCCGCCGGCGCCCGCAGCGGCCAGGAAGGGCATCCTCGTGCCCGATGCCTTCAGCAACCCCGGCTACGCGCGCTTCGCCCTCAAGACGACCATCGCCGTCATGGCCGCCTACATCATCTATAGCGGTGTCGACTGGCCGGGCATCAGCACCTCGATCACGACCTGCTTCTTCGTGGCGCTGGGCAGCCTCGGCGAGACGATCCACAAGGCGACCCTGCGCATGACCGGCGCCCTGGTCGGCGGCCTCATCGGCGGGCTCTGCGTCGTCTATGTCGAGCCGCAGATGACCGATATCGGCCAGCTCTGCCTGCTGGTCGCCGCCGTGTCGGCCGTTGGCGCGTGGGTCGCGACCGGCAGCGACCTCATCTCCTATGCCGGCATGCAGGGCGCCTTCGCGTTCTTCCTGACATTGCTCCAGGGCTATGCTCCGGACACGGATCTGACGGCACCGCGCGATCGCATTGTCGGCATCCTGCTCGGCAATCTGCTCATGACGCTCGTGTTCAGCCTGCTGTGGCCGACCAGCGCCGTAGACCGGGCGCGCGTGTCGCTCGCGGCGGCATTTCGCGCGCTCGCCGGTCTGATGCGTGACGAGAGCGAGGCCAAGGTCGGATCGCGCCTGGCTGCGATCCGGGCGCTCGGCGAGGCACGCCGTTTCGTGACCCTCGCCGCCTTCGAGCTGCGCATGCTGCCGGCGCGCGCCTGGCTGGAACGCAGCGGCGGGGTGTCGCTCGAGACGCTGGACCGGGTCGCAGCGGCGGTCTTCGTGGTCGTCGATCAGCAGACGGTGCCCGATTGGCAAACAGCGCCCGAGATCGCCGACGCGGCCCGCCGGCACGACCAGGCGGTCGCGGCCTGGCTCGGAGCCTGTGCGGACCGGGTGGCGCCGGGCGGCCAAGCCAAGCCGCTGCTTCCGGAGCCCCCGCGTCCGGACATTCCGTCCGAGCGCTCATCCATGGAGGCAACGACATCGCTGCACACGGCCCTGGAAGCACGCGAACTGCTTCGATCGGAACTTGAGAATGCCATTGCCGTACCGAGCTAGACGAATCCGGCGGTACGGCCGCGCGGCATCGGCGATCGCCTGCCTGTCGCTCGCGGCATGCGCGACCGACCGGCTGGCGCTCGCCCCGGCGACGCCGGATCGACCCTGGGAAATTCCGCCCTCCTTCGACAACTTGCCGGAGCCGGGGACCCACACGGCTGCCCGCACGCCGTCGGAGGGTGGAACCGCGCCTGCCGTAGCGGCGCCTGCCTCGACGGCGGAGCGCCGGGTGCCGCGGGGAAACAGCGTACAGATCGATCCGACCCGGCGCTACGATCTGGCCGGCCTCATCGATCTTGCACAGCGCAACAATCCCGAAACCCAGGGAGCCTGGGAACAGGCACGGCAAGCGGCCCTCGCGGTCGGGCTGACGGAGACGAGCTACGTGCCGCAGATCTCCGCGGAAATCGTCGGCGGCTATCAGCACACGCCGCTGCCGATCCCGACCACCCTCGTGCGCAAGGGCTACTTCACCTCCGATACGCGGGAACTGCTCCCGACCCTGACGGCGAAATGGCTGCTGTTCGATTTCGGGCGTCGCGAGGGGAGCGTGGACGCCGCGAAGGCCAATGCCTTCGTCGCCAATGTCGCGTTCACCGGCGCCCATGAGAAGCTGATCTATGCGGTCAGTCGGACCTATTTCGCCATCGGCGCCGCACGCGGGCGCCTGCGCGTCGCGGAACAGGCGCTGAAATCGGCGGGGATCGTCCAGGACGCGGTCGAGAGCAAACGAGCGCATGAGCTTGCGACGGTCGTGGAACTCGCTCAGGCCCGGCGCCAGACCGCCCAGGCGCGCTACAATCTGGAACGGGCGAGGGGCGGGCAGAATTCGGCCTATTCGAGCCTGGTGGCGAGCGTCGGCATCGCCCCTGACGTGCCCGTCCAAATTGCGGATAGCTCGGAAATGAGCCTGCCCCCGGCGCCGTCGGGGGATGTCGAGCAGATGGTCCGGGACGCGCTCGCCAACCGGCCGGACATCATTGCGGGCTTGGGCAAGGTGCGCGCGGCCGAGGCGACGCTCAGCAGTGCCGAGTCCGCCTTCTACCCGACGGTCGGCCTCGAAGCGCAGGCCTATCAGAACATTGGCGGACTCAGCACGGAGGGCAGCCGCTATTATTCGGTCAATGAGCCCGGCGCGAACATTCTCCTGAAGTTGAGCCTGCCTCTGTTCGACGGCGGTGCCCGGGACGCCCAGATCTCCATCGCCCATTCCGAGGTGGCGGCCGCGCGGCACTCGCTCGACCAGGCGCAGGATGCCGCGGTTCAGCAGGTCACGGATGCCTATGACGCGCTCAAGACCGGCTATGCGGAGTACGAGGCGGCGCTGGCACTGACCAAGGCGGCTGAGATCGCCTATGACGCGGCGCTCGACGCCTATCGTCACGGCGTCGGCAACTACACCGACCTTGCCAACGCCCAGACGGCGCTGAGCCAGGCGCAATCCGAGCGGGAAGACGCCCATTCCAATGTCTTTACCGCCGCTGCGGCGCTGGCCTTCTCGACGGGAACCATCCTGTCGCATTCGTGACCAGGCTCGGGGCGGCGTGCAGGCCGGCTAATCCGGCTCTTCCTCGCGCTCCGTCCAGCCCTGCTCGATATAGTCTTCGCCGCTGTCCGGCTCCAGCGCGCCGATTCTGGTCAGATCCACGGCCAAGACGTCATCCGGGGTGGTGGTGATCGCATCCGCATAACGCATGCCGAAGCGGATATCTCGAGGGGTGTAGTTACGGATCTCCTGCACCGTCGTCGCGAGCATGGGGTCACTTGCCTCGACCGTCACGAAGATACGCGCGGCCCGAGCGATCGCCCGCGCTGCGTCGAAGCCGTGAAGCGGGCTGCGCTCGTCCAGCACATGCATGAGCGTCCAGGACAGCGGAAAGGCGGGTATCTGCGCCCGCTCGAGCCGCAATTCGTGCGCGCGGTGCAACAGCCTGCCGTCCGCGGTCTTGTCGCAGAGCAGGACGTTGAGCTTTGCGGTCGCGTCGGTCAGCATGCCGGCGCGCCCGTTGCCGACCCGCACCATCAACGTCGGCTTGCCCTTATACGTCGCTACGACCGGGTTGGCGGCGAAGACCATCTTGGCCCGCGGGCGCGAGAAGCGCACGAAGGTGAGGCCGGTCAGGATGGCGGTGAAGGCGAGCCCGCAGACGATCTCGCAGCCCGCGATCCAACGGCCGTAAACCGTCGCCGGATACATGTCGCCATAACCGACGGTCGCCAGCGTCTCCATGCTGAAGAAGAAGACATCCCCGAAACTTCCCGCCCGAGCGTTTGCAACCGAACCCGGCGCCAGCCAGTAGAGCATGGCAAAGACGAGATTGACGCCGGAATAGAGGGCAAATAGCGCGGCAAGGAATTGCGGCCAGGTGAGCGCGATGGCGAGATGATAGGGATCCCGCAGGTCGAAGCGGGAAATGCCCTTCTTCTCGAACTCATACGAGCCGAGACGAACGCGCGCCGATCTTTCGCGGCGCGGGCGCGCAGCTCTGATGGATGGATCCGGCCTGTCCTGCATCCCCGTTGTTTTGTCTCCCCCGACGGGCATCGGGTGCCCTGCGTCAGTCGGCAGGTTTCTTGAGTGTAATCGGCAGCTTGGATAGTGCCTGATCATTGCGGCGGCGTCATCGCGCTTTCCCGCAAAAGCCTTTGCTCCTAGGCTGCTGCGCTCGCGACCAGTCCCCGCTTCTCCAGAATGAGGGCTATCCGATGGTGCCGCATCGTGAACCTATTCTACATCCGGTCGATATCGCAGACCTGCGGCCGACCCAGATGACGGTCGGAATGCGCGAGGTCGAGGCCAAGCGCAAGGCTTGGCGCTCGAAGGAGGGCGACCAGGGGGGTGAGTTCCTGGGACATCACATGATCCCGGTGGTCCTGGGGCCGAAGGATCGATGCTTCGTCATCGACCATCACCATCTCGCCCGCGCGCTCTATGAGGAAGCGGTGAAGAGCGTGCTCGTCACCATCGTGGCGAAGCTGTCGAAGCTCGAGCCCGAGACTTTCTGGTTCGTGCTCGACTGCCGCAACTGGATGCACCCGTATGATGCCGACGGGGGCCGACGCGATCACAAGGACATTCCGAAATCCGTCAAGGACCTGGTCGATGACCCGTTCCGCTCGCTCGCCGGCGAGCTGCGCCGCATCGGCGGCTTCGCCAAGGACACGACGCCGTTCAGCGAATTCCAGTGGGCGGATTTCCTGCGCCGGCGGATGAAGCGTGCGGCGGTGGAGGCGAATTTCGACGAGGCGCTGAAGCGGGCCTACGAACTCGCGAAGAGTACGGATGCGGATTATCTGCCGGGCTGGTGCGGCCCGGTTCCGCGGTAGGCGGCCAAGGCTGATTATCCGCCCGTCGGTCGGGCTTCGAGGGGTTGCTGCTGCTGCCAGGCCCGCACGCCATCGGTCACGCGCTCATGAAAATTGGCCGAGCCGACGACGGCCTCGATGCCCGCACGCTGCATCGGCTCCCGTACTTCGTCGCGCACGCGGGCCAGGGCAAAGGAAATGCCTTGGCCTTGCAGTTCCTTGATGAAGTGCAGCATGGCATCGCAGGCGGTCGTGTCGATGAAGTTCACGGAGTCCGCATCGACGAGCACATGCGTCGCGAGCGGACGCGCGGCGGCCAATGCGGCTTTGAGCTGCCTGTCGACATGCGCGACATTCGCGAAGAACAGCTCGCCGCCGGGCCGCCAGATGAGCAGCCCCGGAAAAGTGATCGCGTCGGGATGGCGCCGGAGATCCCGATAGGCCTCCGTGCCCGGCAATTGGCCCAGCACCGCCGCCTGCGGGTGGCTGGTCCGATAGATGAGCAGCAGCAGGGCCAGCGCCACACCCAGGGCGATGCCCTGCAGGACGCCCAATGTCAGCTCGCCCGCAATGACGATGGCGGCGATCGCGAACTCCTGGCGATCGCGGACGAGCAGCTCCCGCAAATATCCGGGCTTTGACAGGTGCAGCATGGCTGCGATCACGATGGCGGCGAGCGCCGGATGCGGCATGCCCCGGAACAGCGGGGTCAGGAAGAGCAACGTCAGGAAGCAAAAGATTGCCGCGACGATATTGGCGAGCTGGGTGCGCGCGCCGCCGGTGATGGCCACGGAGGTCTTGGACAGGCTGCCGACGACGAGGAACCCGCCGAACAGCCCGCTCAGGATATTGGCGGGCCCGTGGGCGACGAGTTCCTGGTTCGGGTCGATGTCGCCGCCGATCTGCATCGCCGCGGCCTTGGCGCCGCCGAGGGCCTCGGCATAGCCGACCATGACTATCGCGAGCGCGCCCGGTACAAGCTCTCGCAATATCGCAGGGTCAAGGCTGGGAACGGCCAGGTGGGGCAGGCCGGACGGCAGGTTGCCGACGACGCTGATGCCGGCCGCTTCCCCGCCGATGAGGCCGACGAGGACCGTGGCCACGCCCGCAACGATCAGGGCCGCGGGGGCGCGGGGCATGAGATGGCGCAGCGACGCCATCGCGGCGAAGCTGAGCAACCCGGTCAGCGCCGGTGCGATGGCGACATCCGGCAGATGCGATATGACGGCCCAGAGCTTGGTGAAGAAATTGCCGCTGGCGCCCTCGATGCCGAGGAGATGCGGTACCTGGCCGATGATCGTCACGCCCACGAGGCCTTCGATGAAGCCGCGCATCACGGGCGTCGGAATGAAGGCGGCGACCCAGCCCATGCGCAGCGCGCCGAACAGCAGGAAGAAGATCCCTATCAGGATGGCGAGGGTGGACGTGAGCGTCTCGAACGCTGCGGTCCCCTGCGCCGCCACGGCGCCCACGGTCAGCGCCGAGATCAATCCCGTTGCGGTGTCCGGGCCGACCACGAGCAGGCGCGAGGTGCCGAGCAGCGCATAGGCCAGCAACGGCGGGACGAGCGTGTAGAGCCCCATGATCGGCGGCACGCCGAGGATGCTGGAATAGGCCATGCCCTCCGGCACCATGACCGCCCAGACCGCCAGGCCTCCGAGAATGTCCGGCAAGAGCCAGTCGCGCCGATAGGAGGGAAGCCAGCTGAGGACGGGCAGCAATCGCGGGGCGATCGAGGCAGAGTGGGCAGGGACAGGCATGACCGCTTTCCCCGGCTCATTGTGGCTTGACTGGGTCCGCTTTATCCGGGCGGCCGACAGCATCGGCTGCCAGCAGAGCCGCGCTCGATCTTGCTACAATTGCGTGACAGCCGCCAGCGTTGCTCCTGCGGCAGCGGGCATCAAGGGGGATATCTTCGGCGTTCTTCGCCTACTACGCGCTCAGCAACCGGCCGCTCGGCATTTCCCGTTCGAGACCCGAATCGGGCTGTTGGCCGAGAAGGCTCATGGGGAATCGCCTCGTTCTCACCCCGGGGGCGTGCGTGCGATGACGCCGTGACGTGCCGGCTTCCCTCACGTCGACGGGAACCCCCTCGATGGATTCCGGCAGACGCTCGCCTGCCGGCAAAACAGCCTTTTTTGCATAGACGGTTGCAATGATGGCACGTCGGCCCGTGAGCTTGCCGCCCGCGATCTCATACCCTGGCCGGACCGTTAGTACGCCGAGCTTCCGCAGCTTATCCAGATTGCTCGCTATGGTTTCGTCGATCTGTTCTCGGGTAAGCATACCTCGGGTCTTTCTTTTTATTTGGACATTCACCTGCCAAGCGGGCGCTTTTAGCCCACGCTAACTTGGGTGCGGGCTTGCTACCGAGCGACGGTCACGTGAACCAGGCGGGTACACCGACTTCCGGCACCGTTTCGGCCTCAACCCAAGGGCGATAGCCAATATAGGCCGTGCGATGAGCGCGAAGTGTGGGCTTGTTCACAGGCGGATTCGGGTAGGCATCCGTTGCATCGCACCCTAGAGGTGAACGGCAACTTACCCCATAATCCCGTGGCAAATTTGGGGGAGCAAGTCCGTGCGGGAATGGTTGGCATCCATCGGCCTTGGTGCGCGCGCCGATGCGTTCGTCAATCAACAGATCGAGTTTTCTCACCTCGTCGAACTGACGGACGAGGATCTGAAGGAGCTCGGGCTCACGATCGGCGAGCGCAAGCGCCTGCGCCAGGCTTTGAAGGCGCTAGCCGATGACCGGCCAGCGGGCAACCCCGCGCGCGTGGAGACACGAGGCCCGGCGGCGCCCGCCGAGCGCCGTCCGCTCACCGTCGTCTTCGTCGACATCGTCGATTCCGCGGCCCTGGGCGAAACGCTCGAGCCGGAGGATCTGCTCGAGATCATCCGGCAATATCGCGAGCTGTGCGGCCGTATCGTCCAACGCTATGGCGGCGTGGTCGCGCGCTTCGTCGGCGACGGGACGTTGGCATATTTCTCCTATCCGACCGCGCACGAGGATGACCCGGTGAGGGCGGTCCGCGCGTCGGTCGAGATCGTGCAGGAGCTCGGCGCGCTCGAAACGTCGCTCGGGTTTCCGCTGCAGGTGCGGATCGGCGTCGCCACCGGGCGGGTCGTGATCAGCGACCTGTTTGCTGGCGGTGCCCTGGAGAAAAGCTCGATCGTCGGGTCGACGCCCAACCTCGCCGCCCGGCTGCAGGCGCTGGCGCGGCCGAACGGCATCGTGGTCGCGGCGGAAACCTATGTCCGGGTGCGGCGCCGGTTCGAGTGCGAGGACCTGGGCTCGCACGAGCTCAAGGGCTTCAAGGCACCCGTCTCTGTATACCGCGTGCTGGGCGACCGGCCGACCGACCAGAAGAGCGCCCGCGAGCATCTGACGCCATTCCAAGGCCGATCAACGGAGGTCGCGGCACTGCAGAACGCCTGGCAACAGGCGGCTGCCGGGCGGGCAAATGCCGTGCTCCTCGTCGGCGACGCCGGCATCGGCAAGTCGCGGCTCGTCGCACAATTCCTCGAACACATCCCCCCGGAGGCGGCCCTCCTGCGCTTCGCCGCCTCGCCGTTCGATCTCGACAGTCCGCTGCACCCGGTCATCGAGCAGCTTCGGGAGAGCGCCGGCATCGCGCAGGACGGCACGGATGCCGGCAAGCTTGACAAGATCCGCGCCACCCTGGCCGGCAGCGCGCAGGATCGCGAGCGGGCGTTGCCGGTGATCGCCGAGCTGCTGAGAGTGCCTTGCGCGGCCTCGGACACGGCCGGGATGACGGCGGCAAAGCGCAAGGAACGTGCGCTCTCGACGCTGGTCGAGCAGGTCCTCCTCGCGGCGGATCGCGCCCCGCTGGTCGTCGTGGTCGAGGATCTCCACTGGCTCGATCCTTCCTCGCTCGAACTGTTGTCGGTACTCATCGAGCGCATAGACCGTCGGCGCATCCTGCTCCTGCTGACCAGTCGTCCCGGCTTTTCGGCGCCGTGGACCGAAAAGCCCCCGGTCGTCTGCCTCGGGCTGCAGCGGCTCGGGACGGAAGACATCCTGGAAATGGTGCAGAACCTGGCCGGGAACCGCCCGGTGGCGCTGCAGCTCGCCTATCAGATCGTCAACAAGACGGATGGCGTGCCCTTGTTCGTCGAGGAGTTCGTGCGTTCGTTGCTGCAGCGCGGACGGGGCGACCTTCTGAGTGCCGCGCTGCCGGAACAGGGGGGCATGGCGATCCCGGCCTCGCTGCACGAGCTGCTGATCGCCCGGCTCGACCGGTCCGGGCCGGCGAAGCTTGTGGCTCAGGCCGCGGCGGTGATCGGGCGGGGGGACATCCGTCCGGACCTGCTTGCCGAAGCCCTGCAGACGACCGCGGACAAGCTGCGGGACGCGCTCGCCCTGCTGGCCGAGGCGGGCCTGCTCTATCCCGACGGCGGGGCGAACGCCGTGCGCTATCGCTTCGGCCACGATCTGGTCCGCGACGCGGCCTATGACAGCCTGCTGCGCGATCATCGCCGCGACCTGCATGCGCGCGTGGCCCATGCCTTGTTGCGCCTTGCCCCGGAAATCGCCGAAGACCAGCCGGAACTGCTGGCGCTCCACCTGATGGAGGGCGGCCTGCCGGACGAGTCGATACCCTATTGGCTCACCGGCGGACGACGGAGCCTGGCGCGCTCGGCGCTCACCGAAGGAAACCGGCTGCTGCGGCGTGCGCTCCAGGCGCTCGATCTCCTGCCTGACAGCCCGGATCGGGTCGAGCGGCGCCTGGAGGTGATGGGTCTGCTCGGGCCTGTGCTGATCGCGCTCCATGGGCCCGGTTCGACGGAGGCCCATGCGCTCTACGTGACGGCCTACGAGCTCTGCCAGAACCACCGCGAAATGCGCTCCCACTACCCGATCTATTGGGGTTGGTGGCGGCTGTCGCGCGACTTTCGGGTCATGGCGGAACGCGCGAGCGCGTTGCTCACGCGCGCCTCCGACCGCGGCGACCCGGACCTGCAGCTCCAGGCGCATCATTGCAACTGGGCGAGCCACTACAACAGCGGCGATCTCGACGGCTGCCTTTCGCATATCGATGCCGGCATGGCGATCTACCGCTCTGGTTCCTACGAGGCGCACGCGAGCCTCTACGGCAATCACGACGCGCGGGTCTGCGCGCACGGCGAGCTCGCTCAGGTCTACTGGATGCAAGGACGGACGAGTGCGGCGCTGATTGAAGAGCAGTCCTCGGTCGAGGCGGCCGCGAGCCTGGGGCATCTCGGGAGCATCATTCACGCCAAGGACATGGCGCTGCTGCACCGGGTCTATCGCGGGGATCATGCCGACGTCTGGCAAATGGCCAACGAGCTCATTCGCTTCGCGTCCGATCACGGATTTTCCGATCATCGGGCGAAGGGGCTGATCTTTCGCGGCTGGGCAGCCGCCCATCTCGGCGACACGACGAGCGGCCTCGAGGCGCTGCTTGCGGGGCTCGAACGGCAGCGGGAGATCGGGACCCGCGAGGATTTTCCGATCTATGCCTGCCTGCATGCCGAAGCGCTCGCGGCCAACGGCCGAGCGGACGAGGGGCTGGATGAGTTGACGCGCGCCCGCGTCGAATTCGAGGAGATCGGGCTTCGCATCTGGCTGCCCGAGGTCCTGCGGGTGCAGGCCGAGATGCTGATGCTGGTCGATCCGCACCGGAGCGAGCGCGCGTTGACCCTGCTCGAGGCGGCGGCCCGGGAGGCGGAGGTCCAGGGCGTCGCGATGCTCGGGCTTCGCATCGCAACGAGCCAGGCCCGGTTGCTGATGTGCGAGCGGCGCGGCAAGGAAGCCTTGCAGCTCATCCGTGCGGCGCGCGCCCAGGTGCCGGACCGCACGGCTTGCCGAGAACTCGTCGCGGCGGACGCGTTGGAGGGGCGGTTGCTCGACCGTCGCTCGAATGTGCGCGTGGACCCATGAGGGCGGACGAGGCCGACGCGGGCGAGAAAGCCTGGTGGGACGGCACCCATCGAACGGTCCCTCCGGCGGAGACGCTCGCTCGATTGAAGCCGCTCCTGCCGGCGATCGGGGTCACGAGGGTCGCCTGCCAAACCGGCCTGGACCGGGTCGGAATCCCGGTCGTCAGCGCCATTCGGCCGAACTCCAGATCGATCGCCGCCCATCAGGGCAAAGGGCTGGGCGTGGAGGCCGCCAAGGCGTCCGCCATCATGGAGGCTGCTGAGGCATTCCATGCCGAAAACATCCGGCACCCGCTGCGCCTGGCGCGCTTCGAGGAACTGGCCAGCCGGGCGCTCGATCCGGCCCGCCTGCCGCTGACCCATTCGGGCAAGGACCCGCACGCGGAGCGTATCCTGTGGGTCGAAGGCGTGGATCTGCGCCGGCACGAGCACACCTGGGTCCCCTTCGAGCTCGTGAGTGCCGACTACACCTATCCGCAACCGGCGGGCAGCGGTCTGTTCCAGGCGACGACGAACGGGCTCGGCGCGGGCAATCATCCGCTCGAGGCCATGACGCACGCGCTCTACGAGGTCGTCGAACGGGATGCCATCGCACTCTGGCGCGCGGCGCCAGCGCATCTGAAAGCCAAGAGCGCGGTCGATCCCGCGTCGATTACCGATCCCTCGAACCGCGCGGTGCTCGAACGGCTCGCGGTGGCGGGCCTTGCGGTCCATGTGTGGGATGTGACGTCCGACGTCGGCATCCCGGCCTATCTCTGCCTCATCGTGCCGGAGCGGGCCGGCGACGAGACCGAGCCGGAACTGGGCTCGGGTTGCCATGTCGCGCCGGCCGTGGCGTTGAACCGCGCCATGACCGAGGCGGCACAGGCCCGCCTGACGCGGATTGTCGGTGCGCGCGACGACTTCATCCCGGACTCCTACGAGGAGACGACGCGGCAGCACAGATACGATACGGCCCGGCAATGGCGCGACCTGGCCCGGGCCCCCCGGCGCCCGATGGCGGAGGCGGCTCTTCGGGCAACCTTGCGGGACGACCTGGACCACGGCCTCAGCCGCCTCGAAGCCGCGGGCCTCGGCCGTGCCGTCTGGGTGGATCTCAGCTGGCCGGAAATCGGCGTTCCGGTCGGGCGGCTCGTGGTCGAAGGGCTGGAGGGGCCGTGGACGCCGCCCGGGGGCGGCTACGTACCGGGCGCCCGCGCGCTCATGATGGGGCAGGGGACATTGGGGCCGGGGACATGGGGGCAGGGGCCATGACGACGCTCGTCTTTCTCGGCCCGACGCTGCACGTCGCCGATGCCGCGCGCATCCTGCCGGCGACCTACCTGCCACCGGCGGCACAGGGCGACGTCTATCGCGCCGTGCGGGCCCATCAGCCGAAGGTCGTAGCACTGATCGACGGGCAGTTCCTGACCTCGGCCGCCGTCTGGCACCGGGAACTGCTCTGGGCGATGGACCAGGGCGTCCGGGTCTATGGGGCGGCGAGCATGGGGGCGCTGCGCGCCGCGGAACTCCATGTCTACGGCATGGCTGGCGTGGGCCGGATCTTCGCTGCCTATCGCGATGGGCGGTTCGCCCCCTATGACGACCCGTTCGAGGATGACGACGAGGTCGCGGTGATCCATGGGCCGGCGGAGCTCGGCTCGCAGCCGCTATCCGACGCGATGGTCGATCTTCGGGCGAGCCTCGCTACGGCAACGGCGGAGGGCGTGATCGAGTTCGAGGCGCGGGACGCGCTTGTGGCCGCGATGAAGTCGCTGCATTTCCCGGAACGAAGCTTCGGGCGGCTGATCGAGGCAGCCGCCGAGGTCATCGGCCGGTCCCAGGCTGCCGATCTTGGGGAGTGGCTCGCGGTCCGGCCGGTTTCGCAGAAGCGGCAGGACGCCATCGCCCTGCTGGAACGGCTGGCGATGCCGGCTTCGCCTGCCCCACCGATCCCCTTCCGGTTCGAACGCGCCCTGGTGTGGGAACGGTTCGTTCTGTCGGCGGCGGCGCTCAGCGCTGAGGAACGCGCCGTACTGAAGAGGCTTGGCGAAGACAAGGCCGCGTGGGAGCATGCCGCTACTTTGGCGCGTGCGCGGCTCGCACGTCTCGGCGCCGCCGAGGATGGCGATGTCGCGGTCAACGGAGATGCGCTTGCTCGAGAGTTGGACCGTCTGCGCGAAACCTTCGGCCTCAACCCTCGGGCGCGGCTTGATCAGTGGCGCCGGGACAACGGGCTTTCGGGCCATGGTCTCGCCGCTCTGCTGGAGCGCGAGGCCCTCATCGCGGAAGGCCCCGAACCGCCGGGCTTCGAACAGGCCTTGCTCGACGTGCTGCGCATGACCGGCGGATACGAGCGGCTCAGTACCGAAGGACGGGATCTCCGATGACCGGTATCACGACCGGCACGCGGTTCCGCCTGTTTCCGAAGTTCGCCGAGGGCTATGCGGAGCCGGAGACCGTCGTCCTCAGTCCCCCGCGGGGCACCGTCGGCATCGGCCCGTCCGACAGCACGATGTATGCGATCAACGCGCTCGACAAGAGCTCGCCCTATGATCCGCCGGTCTACATGCCGCCTTACCAGGGGCCGCAGCTCGCGCCGGCGCGCCCCGGCCCCGACGGGAACTTCGACCACATCCCGGTCGAGTCTCCGGAATTCCCGCCGGCGCATCTCTATGGCGTCACCCGCTTCACGCTCGACGTCTGGGAACGGTACCTGACCCGTCCCGTGGTGTGGTGGCATGCCGCCGTCTATCCGCGGATCGAGCTCGTGCCGGTCGTGCACTGGGACAATGCCCATTCGGGCTCGGGCTTCATCGAGACGGGCTTCCGGCGGAACTACCTCGGGCGACTCGAGCCCTTCTGCTTCAATCTTGACGTGATTGCGCACGAGACGGGCCACGCCATCCTGTTTTCCGAGTTGGGTGTGCCGACGCCCGCGGACATCCATGCCCACTTCCTCGCCTTCCACGAAAGCTTTTCGGACCTCATCGCGCTTATCACCGGGCTGCATTTCCCCTCGGTTGCGGTGCGCCTGCTCGAGCAGACCGGGGGTAACCTCTACATCACCAACCTGGTCAACCGCTTCGGCGAGATCTCGAAGAGCGAGCAGATCCGCATCGTATCGAACGATGTCGTCATGGCGGACGTGGCCGGCCTCGTCGTTCGCCCCGACGGGACGTGGGTCGATCCGCTCGGCCTCTACCGCGACGCCCATGCGTTGGCCCAGCCGCTGACCGGCGCTATCTTCGATATCCTGGTCGAGATCTTCCAGGACGAGCTTGCCGCCCGTCGCCTGATCGCGCCCGAGCTTGATCCCAGAGGCTGGACCCGCGCTGATGTTGCCGAGGCGCTTGAGCCCATCAGCCACGAAACGGCCGCGGCGTTCGCCCGTTTCCGCGCCGGCTTTCATCAGGCCCTGGTCCACGCCCGCGACGTCGTCGGCGCCAGCATGGCGTTCGCCATCCGTACGCTGCACCCGGAAACGCTCACGTTCGACCGCGTGGCCTGGCGGTTCGTCCAAGGGGCGGCGCGGGCCGGGGCCGGCAAGCACCTGCCGGCGATCGTGCAGCATTTCCTCGACCGCGGCATCGATCCGCTGATCGGCGAGCGTGCCGATGCCGTGGCGCCAGGGTCTCCGCTTTGGCATCGGCTGCCCTATGCCGAGCGAATGCGGCGCATGACGGCACTGCGGCAGATCTGCTGCGGCGGTATCGCCGGATGCGGTTGCCGCAGCATGCATGATTTCGTCCATGCCCGGCGGCTGCTGCGCCACGATCAACGGGCCGTCGGTACCGCGATCGGTACTTTGTCGTAGCGAGCGTAGGCTCGGACACTATATGGTTGTGGCCGCTGGATTTTAGGTGGGCAGCAGGGGAACCGAGCTCATGGCAAAGAATGTGAAGACGCCAGATTCTTTGGCGAGTTTTGGGGAAACTCTAGCTTCCCCGTCGCTGGTCCGGCTGTTCGGCCGCCGTTTCACCGGCCTCGATGTCAATCTGGACGAGCTGCAGGCGCTGCGGGCACAGCCGGGCCGCGGTGCCTTGCGCGCCCAACTGGATCCGGATCTCGATCCCAAGCTCGCTCGCATCTACGGCTTCAGCTACCAGGGAAACTATTACAAGCTGAGCGTTGCCACGGTGTTCCTCGTCCACGGCGATGGCGAGCCGGTGGTTGCGGGCCAGACCCCGCCGATCGACCTCAGCATTCTCGGCGTCGAATTCAAGGACGAGGTCTTCGCCGAGAGCGTGCGCATGTGGGCTTATGATCAGCTCGACGCCGCGATCCGCATCGACATCACGAACGGCTGGCTGCAGGACGTCCTGCTGAATCAGGAACTTGGGTCCTCGGGGAATGTCACGGGCGGCGATCTGGTCGGCCGGTCCGATCTGGTGGGGCGGTCCGACCTCGTCGGCCGTTCGGACCTTGTGGGGCGCTCCGATCTGACGTCGCGTACGCGACGCTGACCGGCGGCGGGAAACGCGACCGCCATAGGGTGCGGTGCGACGCCCGCCAAACCCATCTTACGCGCGGAATAGACAGCGACGCGCTTGATAGGATGCGCGGCGGCCTGAAATCGCCGTGGTCGCCGCGCCTTTCAAGCCGCCACGCGCGAGTTCATTGAGACTCTCGTCCGGATAGCAGATGACGCTCCGATCCGTGTTGGCGCATTGATGCGGCCGGGCCGCCCTGCCGTCTGACGGCACGGGCCCGAAACCGAAGCGGGCCGGTCCGCGCTCGACATTGCCGTCCGCGGGCTTGGGGGGAACTGACCCCCACACCAGATAGGCGCACAGCGTCTCTACGATATGGGCGGCAATCTCCGATGCCTGCTTCTCGGAGATGGTGCCGTCGGGCGCCGGGTCCACGCCGTGGATCGCCATCCACAGTGACAGGTAGCCGGCGATCTCGCCCATCGAGTAGTCGGGACTTTCGCTCATTGCTCCTCCTAACCGCGCGTGCCGCCATGAAGGCTTGACCATGGTGCGCGCAATGGGCCGCGGCGCTCCGGAGGTCGAGAGGTTCGGGTCGAGCGATCGCCGCTTGGCCGGGACGGCACCGGCCTGGGCTTGCGGGTACTATCGGGCAGCCGGCGGCGGCCGGCCGATGAAGCTGTTCACACGACCGTCACGTTCTTGTCGCTGATGGTCTCGTCTTCAGCGTGTGGCCGAAAAAGGCGAGCTCGCGCCCGCTCAGTCGGCCAAGCCATCCACCGTGGACGCGATCCCGCAAATGAGCTGCGAACGCTCGATTTGAGTGCGATGATTGCAGCAGTTTCGTTGTGCCGGCTTCGGCATGCGGACGGAGCCCCGACAACCGAGGTCCTAATGCCTGATCAGCCCGATGGCTCGAACGTTGAGGCGTCCCAGCGGTCGCGGCAGATCCTGGTTGCCGACGACGACCCGGTGATGCAGGTGCTGGTCTCGGCCTTTCTCGAGAAGGCCGGCTATCGCGTGACGCTCGCCGACGACGGTGCCGAGGCGGTCGCGGCGGCGGCCAGGCAGACGTTCGATCTGATTCTGATCGATCTCAACATGCCGGTCATGGACGGGGCGACAGCGGCGGCCTGCATTCGTGCCGGCGAAGCGCACGGGCGGCGCGTCCCGATCGTTGCTCTCACTGCGGCGGTAGGCACCGCCGAGCAAGCCCAGGCCCTGGCGTCCGGCGTCGATGCGTTCTTGGCCAAGCCGTTCGACCGCGATGGGCTGCTCAGCACGGTTGCGCGCTATGCCGGGCCGGCGCCCGCCGATCGATAGCTCTGGCCGACAGGTCGTTACGCGGCGACCGCGCCCACGGCTTCGCGGCTGTCCCAAAGCGCCTTGAGCTCGACGATGCGCGGCAGGATCTCGATGAAGCGATCGATGAGGCGTGGCTCGAAATGCTTGCCCCGGCCCGCGAGCATCGTCTCGATCGCCCGTTCGATCGGCCAGGCTTCCTTGTAGGGCCGCTTCATGGTGAGCGCGTCGAACACATCGGCCACGGCAACGATGCGTGCCGATTCCGGAATCGCCTTGCCGGCGAGGCCATGGGGATAGCCGCTGCCGTCCCATTTCTCGTGATGTGCGAGCGCCACTTCGGCTCCGACCCGAAACAGCGGCGCCTCGCTCTGGCTCAGGATATGGTGCCCGATCGTCGTGTGGGTCTCCATGATCCGCCATTCCTCGGGGTCGAGCTTGGCGGGTTTGCGCAGGATCGCGTCCGGGATGCCGAGCTTGCCCGTGTCGTGCAGCGGGGCTGCGAGCTCGAGCAGAATGCAGCGCGCCGGGTCCCAGCCGCACGCGTCGGCAAGCGCCCCCGAATAAGCGGCCATGCGCCAGATATGAACGCCGGTGTCGGCATCGTTGAAATGACCGGCGGTACCCAGCATGTAGACGGCGCCGCGGTGGCTCTTCTCGAGCGCCGCGGCGCCGACCAGCGACAGGTGCGTGCGCACGCGCGCCCGGACGATTACCGGCGTCACCGGCTTCGTGATGTAGTCGACCGCGCCCGCGTCGAACCCGGCCGCTTCGTCGCCGGCTTCGCTCAAGGCCGTGACGAAGATGACGGGGATCGCTTCGGTCCGTGGATCCGCCTTCAGCCGGCGGCAGACCTCGTAGCCGTTCATGTCCGGCATGCTGATGTCCAGGAGGATCAGGGACGGCTGATGCTTGGCGGCGGCGGCGAGCGCCTCGACGCCGCTGCGGGCGAATACCAGCCGATAGTCGCTGTCGAGCACCTGACGGAGGGCCGAAAGGTTGGCCGGTTCATCATCGACAATCAGGATCGGACCATAAGGCATGTTCTAATCCTTTAACGAAATGCCAAAGTCGGCGGCGAACTGGTGGACGAGTTCCTCGGCGCCACGGAAATTGAAGTCGTCGAGGCGTGCCTGAATGGCGGCGACAACCGGGGCCGGAATATCGTTTGGCGACGATCCGAGCAGACGCTCCGCGCCATCCGGATTGTCGGTGTCGAGCGCTTGCAGCAGCTCCAGCAGCAGCGGGCGTGCCACGGCCGGGTCGACCGTGATCGCCGACGACACCGGTGGCGGTGCAACACGGGGGGCCAGGACCGAGATCGCTTCGAGGGTTTCCGCGAGGACGGTCCGCAACCGATCGTAGGTCGGCCCGATATCCGCGCCATCCGCCGTCGCTGCCTCGGCCGTGGCTGCGAGCTTGGCGATCTCGGTCAGCACCAGGCTGCCGGCCGTGCCCTTCAGCTTGTGCAGCAGGGCGGCGGTGGCGGCCTCGTCGCCTTTGGTGCGGAAGGCGTCCAGCCGGTCCAGGCAGTCGGCATACTCGGTGGCGAACTTCGCCAGGACCTTGTGGTAGATCTCCGGCTCCTGCCAGATGCCGAGCGCTTTCTGGATGTCGATGATCGGCGCGCGCTCGATCGCGGCTGGCGGCGTCGCATCCGTCTCGCCATTCGGCGTGGATGGCTGCAGCTGGGCCTCGGCATGACCGGTCAGCCGGCGGATGGTCTCGATCAATGTTTCGACATCGAACGGCTTCGCCACGAACCCGTTCATGCCGGCGTTGCGCGCGGCGTCCTGCTGCGTCTTGAAGGCGCCGGCGGTGAGCGCCACGACCGGCAGGTCTGCAAACGCCGGTCGCTGGCGGATCGAGCGCGTGGTCTCGTAGCCGTCCATCTCCGGCATCTGCACGTCCATCAGCACGATGTCGACCGTGTCCGGATGGGTGCTGAGCCAGTCGATCGCGGCGCGACCGTTCGCCGCCAGATGGACGATGGCGCCGTCGGCGGTGAGGATGCGCTCCGCTACCTCGCGGTTGATCTCGCTGTCGTCGACGACCAGCGCGCGGATGCCGGGCAGCCGCTTCTGCTGGTCGGGCGAGGGCAGCGGCAGATGGTCGGTGCCGCCGCGGCGACGGCAGGCTTCCGCCACGGCATTGTAGAGGTTGGAGCTTGTCACCGGCTTGCTCAGCACGGCATCGACCAGTGCTACTTTCGGCTGCTTCACCAGCTCCTCGCGCGAATAGGCGGTCGCCATGACGACGATCGGCAGCGGCTCCGGCGACAGCGTGCGGATCGCCTCGGTCGCGGCGAGGCCGTCCATCCCGGCCATGCGCCAGTCGAGCAGGATCGCCTCGAAGTTCCGCCCGCTCTCGAGACGGGCCGCGACTTTCTCGACCGCAGCCTCGCCGGACGAGACGGCGGTCGTGTGCCAGCCGATGGCGGCAGCCGTGCGCACGAGGGTGTCGCGCGCCACGGCGCTGTCGTCGGCGACCAGAATGTCGAGGTTGCTCAGGTCCGGCGGCGCATAGGTCGCGGCGGCGTTCCATTCGAAGGGAAGGGTGAACCAGAATTCGCTGCCCTTGCCGGGCTCGCTCACGACACCGATCTCGCCGCCCATCTCGGTGACCAGGTGCCGGCAGATGGTGAGCCCCAGCCCCGTGCCGCCGAACCGGCGGGTGGTCGACACGTCGGCCTGCGCGAACGCCGAGAAGATCTGCGGCTGCTTGTCCAACGGAATGCCGATGCCGGTGTCGCGCACGGAGAAACGGAATGTCGCGCGTCCGCGGCTGTGGTCGACCATCGTCACCGTCACGACCACCTCGCCGCGCGGCGTGAATTTGATGGCATTGCCGGTCAGGTTGATCAGCACCTGCTCGAGCCGGTGCGCGTCGCCAATGAGCGTGCCGCCGAACGACGGCGGCGGATCGATCACCAGCTCCAGATCCTTGTCGCCGGCGTTGGCCGACATGATCGTCGCCAGATTGTCGAGCACGTCGCCGAGCCGGAACGGGGCGGATTCGATCTCCAGCCGGCCGGCCTCGATCTTCGAAAAATCGAGGATGTCGTTGATGATGGACTGGAGCGAGCGGCCGGCGTTCCTGATCTTGCGGACGAGGTCGCGCGCATCGTGGCTGAGCGGGGCTTGCTCCAGCAGGTAGGCCAAGCCCAGGACCGCATTCATCGGCGTGCGGATCTCGTGGCTCATGTTGGCGAGGAAGTCCGCCTTGGCGCGACTCGCGGCCTCTGCCTCCTCTGTCCGGCTGACGAGCGCCCGGTTCGAGATCTCGAGCTCGCGGGTGCGTTCCGCTACCCGCTGCTCGAGCTCCGCGTTGAGGCGCCGGACCTCGCGCTCGGCCGCGCGCCGGTCGTCGACGTCGATGATCGAGCCGATCCATTCGGTCACCTCGCCCGTCTCGTCGGCGAGCGGCACCGCACGCAGCGTCACCTCGCGATAGCGCTCGGCGGCAGCGTGCCAGAGCCGCGCGTCGAACTCGAACGAGGCCGGATCATGGAAGGCGGCCGACCATCGATGGTCGAGCTCGTCCTGGTCGTCCGGGTGGAACGCCTGGCGCCAGCCGAGCCCGAGATAGGCCGAGGGATCCTGCCCGGTGAAGGCCGACCACGACTCCTGGGGTTCGCCAAAGCCGCCGTGCGCGTCGCCGACCCAGATGACCGACGAGATGGCCGCGACGAGCGTGCGGTTGCGCATCTCGCTCACCTGGAGCGATCTCTGGATGTCGCGGCGCTCGACGATCTCGCGCTCTAGCGATTGCTTGGAGGATTCGAGCGCTTCGGTCCGGGTGGCGATTTCCGCCAGCATGCCGTTGAACGCGTCGACCAGATAGCCGATCTCGTCGTCGGTCGTCTTGGTGGCGCGCAGATGGAAATTGCGTTCCTCGATCACCCGCTTGGCGACCGCGGTCACCGACTGGATCGAGCGCGTCACATAGGCCTGCAGCGAGCCCGAGATGCCGAGCCCGACCACCAGGCTCGCCAACATGACCGCGCCCAATATGCGCAGATATTCCCAGAGCCGCTGCTCGAGCCCGTAGTGGGCCCGGAGATAGACGGTCCCCAGGATTTCGCTCTTGCTGGCGATCTGTTTGAACAGCGTCAGTTCGTCGTTGTCGATGCTGTACCCATCGGCTTCGGGCAGACCGGCGAGGGTTGCTTCCGGCGTACCCGGGCGCAGGTACTTCGCGAAGAGCTGGCCGTTTGCGGTATAGATCGCCGCGGCGATGATTTCAGGCTTGGCCCGGAGCAGCGCCAGATTCTCGGCGCCGACCTTCTCGTCGTTGAATTCAAGGGCCGCGACGCTCGCCTGGCCGATGATGTCGGCGTGGGTCGTAAGCTCGGTCACAAGCGCGCGGCGATATTCGTGCAAGTCGTTGTAGAGCAATGCTGCGCCTGCCACCAACACGGTGCAGAAATTGACCGCCAGCACCATCAGCAGCCATTTGTAGCGGATCGAGCGCAGGCCGACGTTCGGCATCACGAGCCTCCGTTCTGGACCTGGAGGGCGACGCTCAGCAGGCGCGAGCTCACCTTGAGGCCGTTGCGCTCGGCGCCGGCGAGAGAGATCTCGAAGCGGACCTTGTTGTCAGCCAGAACGAAATTGATGACGCTGCCATCGCCAAGCCCGCCCGTCGCTTCGGTGACGGTCAAGACCGGCCGCGACTGGACCGCGCTCAGGAGCCGCTTCAGATCGCCGTTCTCCTCGCGGCCGATGAACAGGATCTGCGTTCCGCTCGCCGCCTGGCCGGGCTTCAGCGGGGCGACGACAAGGGGATGGCCGTTCACCGAAAGGCCGGCCAGCTGCTGCTTCAGCTCGGTCATGAGCTTGTCGGCGCCGATGACGCCGATGACCATGGGTTCGCTGGCGTCGTGGAAGGCCGAGGCAGGCCATTCGACATAACCGGCGAATTTGTAGAGATAGGCGGCCTTGACCGCATATTCGACATCGCTCGCATCGGCGGCCCGGACGCCGGCGGGCTGGCAGAACAACAAGCTCAGCGCAAGCAGCGCAGGCTTGATTCTGCCATCCCATGGCGAGTCGGACCGGCCCATGCGGAACCACCTTGGCGTGCGGAGCCCCCGAGCCATGGTTCGCGGCCGAGGCGCGACTTAATCGTGCAATGTAGCGCGACCGAACTCCCCGCGCGCGTCGTAGCTTAGCATCATCCGAAGCCGATTAACGGATGATTGAGAACTCCCGCGATAAGCAGTTGAAGTGCTGCGCCGCAGCGAGCGCTGCACGGGCGAAAGCACGAAATTTCTGCTATGTTTAGCTGTGCAACCGGGCAATGTTTTAAACGAGCAATACCCCGTCCCGCGTAAACGCGTAGCGACGAAGCCGTCGCGAACTGGGAGCCGCTCATGCCTTCGTTCCTTCGGCGTCTCGATCGCGGGACGCTCGGCGCCGCGGCGGCGTCGGCTTTGCTGGCATCTTGGACGTCCGTCGGTTGGGCGAACGACGCCCCGCCGCTCTCGACGGCGAACCTGAGCGGCCTTTCGCTCGAGGAACTGGGCAACATCGACATCACCTCGGTCTCCAAGAAGGCGGAGCCGCTCAGCGACGCGCCGGCGGCGGTCTACGTCATTACCCACGACGACATCATCCGCTCCGGCGCCATGACCATTCCGGAAATGCTGCGCCTGGCGCCGAACCTGCAGGTGGCGCAGATCAGCGCGCAGAGCTATGCGATCTCGGCGCGCGGCTTCAACAGCGTCGACGCCGACAAGCTGCTGGTGCTGATCGACGGCCGCAGCGTCTACACCCCGCTCTACGGCGGGGTGCTGTGGGACGAGCAGGACGTGCTGCCGCAGAATGTGGAGCGCATCGAGGTGATCAGCGGGCCGGGGGCGACGCTCTGGGGCGCCAATGCGGTGAACGGCGTCATCAACATCATCACCCGGAAATCGGAGGACACGCAGGGCGGCAGTCTCACGCTTCAGCTCGGCAACCGGGACGATCGCGCGAGCCTGCAATACGGCGGGACCCTGGAGCCTGACCTCAGCTACCGGGTCTATGTCGAGGGTTTCTCGACCCGCAGCGACAAGCTTTCGACCGGCGAGAACGCCAACGACGGCTGGTCGAAGTCGCAAGGCGGCGTTCGGCTGGACTGGACGCCGGCCAACGACCGCGTGACCGTCGAGGGCGACTACTATCGCGGGACCGAGGAGGTGACCCGGACCCTCGACACGGCCATCTCCGGCGGCGACCTGCAGGCCACCTGGCAGCATCGGCTCGCCGACGGCTCCCAGCTGCAGCTCTTCGGCTACTATGACGGGACGAACCGCTCCGTGGGCAGTACCCTCGGCTATTCGCTCAACACCTACGACCTCGAGGCGCAGCACAGCTTTACGCTCGGCGAGCGGCACGACATCGTGTGGGGCGGCGGCTTGCGGGTTTATCAGGACCAGTTCAACGCCGCGACCGGCGCTCTGGCCTTTGTGCCCTCCCGGCGCGTCCAGTCGCTCTCCGACATTTTTGCGCAAGACACGATCGCGCTGACGGAGCGGCTCAAGCTGACGGTCGGCATGAAGCTCGAGGACGACCCCTATTCGGGCTGGGCGCCGCTGCCGAGCGGGCGGCTGTCGTGGAAGGCGGACGACGGCGTGCTGCTATGGTCGGCAGTTTCACGCGCGGTCCGGGCGCCGACCCGGTTCGATCGGGACCTGCTCGCGGTCGAAGTGCCCGGCGTGCTGCTGCTGACCGGCAATCACGATTTCCAGTCGGAGAAACTGACGGCGTACGAAGTCGGCACCCGGGTCCAGCCGACCAGCACGACGTCCTTCTCCGTTTCCGGCTTCTACAACGTCTACGACGATCTCCGCAGCGTCGAATTTGTGCAGAGCAACGGCCTGCCGTTGATCACGGCCTGGGGCAACATGATGGAGGGTGAGACCTACGGCGTCGAGATCTGGGGCGACTATCGGCCGACGCCCTGGTGGCGGCTCAGCGCCGGGTTCAACGTGCTGCATGAGGCGCTGCATTTCAAGGCCGGCGCCAGCAGACTGAACAATCTTGGCGAGGCCGGCAACGACCCGCATCACCAGGCGTCGGTACGGTCGTCGATTGACCTCGGCGACGACATTACCTGGGATCTCGACCTGCGTCAGATCGGCGCGCTGCCCAACTCGCCCGTGCCGAGCTATTTCGAGCTGAATGCCAAGATCGCCTGGCGCGTGTCGCAGGCCGTGGAATTGTCGCTTTCCGGCCTCAACCTGCTGCATGCGCATCATCTCGAGTACGTGCAGCCCGGTGCCACGATCGGCGCCGAGGTGGAACGGACGGTCTATGCCGGCGCGACCTGGCATTTCTGAGGCGCTCATCAAGCTGCGGCGCCGGATTGATCCGCGGCGCTCATCGCCTACCTGATGCTTCTGCGCCTCGACGACCTGTCACTGCATTGAATTGGACGAGGCGTACCCTGGTTCGAAACCCGGTCGGGAGATGGGTCTTCTGACCCCGTCCTTTGAGCGGTCGGCACAGTCCCGCATGCCGTCCCTTTCCTGCCAAGCAAAGGAGCGAGCTATGAAAATCCTGATGGTCCTGACTTCCCACGACGAGCTCGGCAACACCGGGCGCAAGACCGGCTTCTGGCTCGAGGAGCTTGCAGCACCGTACTACGTGTTCAAGGACGCCGGTGCCGAGATCGTGCTCGCGTCGCCGAAGGGCGGCCAGCCGCCGCTCGATCCGAAGAGCAACGAGCCGAGCTTCCAGACCGAGCTGACACACCGCTTCGAGGCCGATGCCGGCGCCAAGGCGCAGCTTGCGTCGACGGTCCGCCTCGACAGCGTCAAGCCGCAGAACTTCGACACCGTGTTCTATCCCGGCGGTCACGGCCCGATGTGGGACCTGGCTGAGGACCCGAACTCGATCAAGCTGATCGAGGGCTTTCTTGCCGCTCACAAGCCCGTAGCCCTGGTCTGCCACGCGCCGGGCGTGCTGCGCCATGTAAAGACGCCGGCCGGCCGGCCGCTGGTCGAGGGCAAGAACGTCACCGGCTTCACCAATACCGAGGAAGAAGCCGTAGGCCTGACCCATGTGGTACCGTTTCTGGTCGAGGATGAGCTGAGGTCGAAGGGCGGCCATTTCTCGAAGACCGAGGACTGGGGCGTCCATGTGGTCACGGACGGCCTGCTCATCACCGGGCAGAACCCGGCTTCGTCGGGCCCAGCCGCGACGGAGCTTCTGGGACTGTTGGCGAAGCTCAGCCGATAGCCGCGAGGAGCCTGAGGTTCGGGAGGTGCGGCACCTGCGCCTCCCACGCGGCCGCCGGCTGGATGGCCGGTAGCCTATGCGCCTGTCGCCTTGTCGGGCAGTTCGACGCCCGCCTGGCGCAGCAACCGGATCAGGTAACCGCGCAAAGCCTCGGGCGTATCGCCGGTCGAGGGGGTGATCACGACGCGCTGGACGAGTGCGCCGATCAGCATGTCGGCGAGCAGCTCCGGGTCCGAGGCGGCAGGCACCAGGCCGGCCTCGCGCATGCGGACGAGCGCCCGAACGAAGGCGTTGCGGCGCGGCAGAAGATAATTCTCGCGATAGACCGCCATCAGGCTCGGGCAATCGGCGATCGAGCCGATCAGCCGGGTCAATAGCTTGCGCACCTGTGGCCGCGCGATCGCGCCGCACGCATCGATGAGCAGGGCAAGGAACATATCGGGCGGCGTCCTGTCCATGACCTCGACCGAGGGGCCGATCGTGCTGCGAAAGACCTCGATCGCTTGCGCCAGCAGCACCTCCCGGCTCGACCAGCGCCGGTAGATGCTGGTCTTCGCCACACCTGCACGCTTGGCGATCTTCTCAATGCTGGCGCCCTGAACGCCGTGCTCGAAGAAGAGCTCCATGGCGGCGCGCAAAATCGCGTCGTCGACGGCACGGCTGCGCGGCCGCCCCTGGGGTGCGGGGGCCGCTTCCGTTAAAGCCGCGGCCGGAGACGTGATCTCGCTCGTTCTCGAAGTCGCCATCGTGCGGGTGAGCCTAGCACACGGTCGTTGTTTCCATAGCCCGACAAGCCACTTGCGTCGCGAATAAATACGATCCAGTATCGTATTGTAAATGACGCCACATTGCCAGCGGCCATGCGTCCGGCAGGTTCTTGCGAAGGGCAGGGACGAACATGCGGTGGATCATCATCCTGATCGTCTTCGGCGCGGCCGCTGCGACGCTGTGGTGGTCCGAGCAGCGCGCCTCCGAGGCGCCGGCCTGGCAAGGCTATGCAGAGGCCGACTACGTCAAGGTCGGACCGGTCTTCGAGGGGCAGCTGACCCGGGTTTCGGTGGCGCGCGGCGATGCGGTCGCGGCCGGCGAGGCGCTCTTCCAGCAGGACCCGATGGCGGAGCTTGCGCAGCGGGACCAGGCGGCTCGCCAGCTGGGGCAAGCAGAACAGCAGCTCGCCAATCTCGAGGCCGCGAGCAAACCGACGGAGATCCTCCAGGCCGAAGCCAACCTCGCGGACGCGCGCGCGACGCTCACCCGCAGCAAGGCCGATCTCGAGCGCAGCGAAACCCTGCTACGGGGTGGCCACTCGACACAGCAGACCGTGGATCAGCTGCGTGCCGCCTACCTTTCGGCCGAGGCGAGAGTGCGGGCGACCGACGCGGCTCTCGAGCAGGCGCAGGCACCGATGGGCCGTGAGGCCGAGATCAAGGCGCAACGCGCCGCCGTCGATGCCGCGCGCGCAGCGCTCGCCATGGCGGAGTGGCGGCTGGAACAACGGTCCGTGGCGGCCCCCGTCGCGGGCCGCGTCGCCGACGTTCTGGCACGGCCGGGCGAGACCATGGCGGCGGGCGCCCCCGTGGTGTCGCTCCTGCCGCCGCAAAACATCTTCATCCGTTTCTTCGTCCCGGAGAGTGCCGTCGGCGGTCTCCATCGCGGCGACGCCGTCGCGTTTGCCTGCGACGGCTGCCCGCCTGATCTCGTCGGCACGATCTCGTTCATCGCGCCGCAGGCCGAATACACCCCACCGGTCATCTACAGCGAAGCGTCGCGCACGAAGCTCGTGTTCCTGATCGAGGCCCGGCCGCGGCCGGCGCAGGCGGCAAGCCTCAATCCAGGCCAGCCGATGGAGGTTCGGCCGGTGGCGCCCGGCCCGCAGGCGGCGGGAGGTCGGAAGTGAGCGGCTTCGTCATCGACGTGCACGGGCTCAGCAAGAGTTTCGGCGAGCGCAAGGTCATCGACGGCCTCGACCTCGCCGTTGCGTCCGGTGAGATTTGCGGCTTCCTCGGCGCCAACGGCAGCGGCAAGACGACGACGATCCGCCTGCTGTGCGGGCTGCTGACGCCTGACGGCGGCCATGGCACCTGCCTCGGGCTCGACGTCGTCAAGGACGCGCCGCTTATCCGCCGCAAGGTCGGCTACATGACGCAGCGCTTCAGCCTCTACGAGGATCTGACCGTCGCCGAAAATCTCGAGTTCGTCGCCAGCGTCTACGAGATGCCGGACCGCCGCCGCGCGGTCGAACGCATCATTACGCGGATGGGTCTCGAGGATCGCGCGGGCCAACTGGCAGGGCAATTGTCGGGCGGCTGGAAGCAACGCCTGGCACTCGCGGCGAGCGTGCTCCACGAGCCGCAACTGTTGCTGCTCGACGAGCCGACCGCCGGCGTCGATGCCCAGGCGCGCCGGGAATTCTGGGATCTCATCCACGACATGGCGGGTGAGGGCCTGACCACGCTGGTGTCGACCCACTACATGGACGAGGCCGAGCGCTGCAAGCGCATCGTCTATCTGTCGAATGGCCAGATCCTCGTGCAGGGTGCCCCGGACGAGGTCGCCCGCCAGGCCGGCCTCGTGACATTCGAGGCGACCGGCGCCGAGATCGACGAAGCGGCGCGCCGCCTGCGCAAGCTGCCCGGGGTCGAGGCGGCCGCCGTGTTCGGCCGCGCGCTCCACATTGCCGGCACCGATCGCGCGGCGCTCGAGCGCGCCATCGCCGCGACGCGCAGCGGTCTCGCCTGGCGCGAGGTCGAACCCCGGCTCGAAGACGTCTTCATCCATCTGCTGAGCCCAACGGAGCGCCAGCCATGACGGGGGGCGAGGCATGACCGGCTTCTCGTGGCGGCGCTTCCTCGCCGTCCTGCGCAAGGAATGGATCCAGGTGCGGCGCGATCCGATGACGCTGCGCCTCATCATCGCGCTGCCGGTGATGCAGCTCTTCCTCTTCGGCTATGCGATCAACGCCGATCCCAAGCACCTGCCGACCGGCCTGCTGTCGGCCGACCATTCGCGCTATGAGCGCACCATCATCGCAGCGCTCGAGAACACCGGCTATTACGTCATCAGGCCCATGGCGTCCGAAGCCGCGGCTGAGCAGGCGCTCGCCGAAGGCGACGTCTATTTCGTCATCAACATCCCGCCGAATTTCGAGCGGTCGATCGATCGCGGCGAGGTGCCGTCGATCCTGGTCGATGCCGATGGCACCGATCCGTCGGCGATCGGCAACGCAACCGCGGCGCTCGACACTCTTGTCACCGTGCTCGACCGCGACCTGCCGCCAGTGCTGCGCAGCGAGCCGGCGCCGCCGCCGTTCCGGTTCACGATCCATGCCCGGTACAACCCGGAGCGCCTGACCGTCCTCAACATCGTGCCGGGCCTGCTCTGCATCGTCCTCACCTTCTCGACGCTGATCGTCACCACGCTTTCGATCACGCGGGAACGCGAGCGCGGCACGATGGAGAACCTCCTGGCGATGCCGGTCAGGCCGGTTGAGGTGATGGTTGCCAAGATCGTGCCCTATATCGGTGTGGGATATCTCCAGGTCGTGCTGATCCTGGCGATCTCGGCGCTCGTCTTTCAGGTGCCGATCCGCGGCTCGGTCGGGCTGCTCGCCATCGCCCTCGGTCTCTTCATCGCGAGCAATCTGGCGCTGGGATTCGCATTCTCGACCATCGCCACCAATCAGATGCAGGCGATGCAGCTGGCCCAGTTCACCCTGCTGCCGTCGATCCTGCTGTCGGGCTTCATGTTCCCCTTCGCCGGCATGCCGGTATGGGCGCAATGGTTCGGTGAGATCTTCCCGACCACCCATGCGCTGCGCATCGTCCGCGGCGTTCTCCTGAAGGGCAACGGCGCCGCCGAGATCCTGCCGGAGATCTGGCCGATCGCGGCCTTCACCCTCGTGGTCGCGGCCGCCGCGATCTGGTTCTACCGCGAGACGCTCGACTGATGCGCGAGACCGGCCCGATCGGCACGGCGCTACGCCTCCGGCTCGCCTAGCTTGAACCGTCGCTTCCATGCTGGTGCGCCTTTTGCCGATGGCGGTGGGCGGCCTGTTTCGCGCGGTTGCCGCAGATCGCCATGACGCACCACCGCCGCGCATGGCCGCGCGTGTGGTCGGCGAACAGCAGTGTGCAGGCCGGGCCTTCGCAGGCTTTCACGTGCGTGAAATCCTCGGTGCAGACGAGCTCTGCCAAGGCCTGCCCGATCGGCAGCAGCAGCGCCTCGGGCGTGCGCCACCGGCCGACCGTCTGAAGCTCGAAGAGGCCTGGCCCCGTCGTCTGCCGGGGCACGATCCGGCTGAAGCTGTCGTCGCGCTCCAGCAGGCGGTTCAGCGGCGTCAGCTCGGCCAGAGCCTCGGCGGTCAAAGGGTGGCCCTTGTGCTGCCGAACGAAGCCCCGGAACCATTCGCGCAGGTTGCGGGCCTGAGCCGCGACCTTGTCGAGCTCGCCCGGAAGGGCGCGTGCCCTCATGTCCCTCAGCACTTCGGCGGGCACGAGATGCGCCTGCTCGAGCCAGCTTAGATAGCCCTCGCCGTCCTCGATCCAGTCGACGGGGGTATCGATCGGCGTCGCGATCGAATTCAGAAAATCCAGTCCGAGCGCATCGGCGACGAAAATCGCAGGCGAACGGTGGTCCATCACAACTCCTATCCCGGCCCCCGGCGCTATTCGCCGAGGGCAATCATGTGCGAGCCCTTCTGACACATAACCCCTCGATGATCGCTTGACAAGTTATGTTCGGCGATGATAACCGTCTAAATGTCATTTAGACGGTTATGAGCCTGGTTCGTGTTCAGAAGGAGAGCGGTAATGTCATCGAATGACGTGAGTGTCGTGCTCGTCCATGGCGCCTGGGCGGATGGATCGAGCTGGGCGAGGGTTGTCGGGCCGCTGGCGGCCCAAGGTGTCCGGGTGGTGGCAGCGCCGTTACCGCTGACGTCGTTCCGCGACGATGTAGCGGCGGTCGAGCGTGCGCTGGAGCGGGTGTCGGGGCCGGTCGTGCTCGTCGGCCATGCCTATGCCGGGGCCGTCATCGCGGCGACGCGCGACGAGAAGGTCAAGGCGCTCGTCTATGTGGCGGCACTCGCCCCGGACGAGGGCGAGACCGTTGCTGACGTCTTCTATCGCACCGAGCCGCACCCTGAGGCGCCTAAGCTGGCACCGGACGATCACGGGCTGATTTATCTGCCGGAGAACGCTTTCGCCGCCGCCTTCGCCCAGGATGCTGCCGCGGAAGAACTGGCCGTGCTAGCGGCGGTTCAGCGGCCGATCTCGCCCGCATGCATCACCGTCGCCGTGGAGCGGCCGCTGTGGAAGGACCGTCCGGCCTGGTTCCTGGTGGCGGAGCGGGACCGCATGATCGTCCACGAAAACCAGCGCTTCATGGCTGAGCGAATGGGAGCGCGGATCCGCTCTCACGATGTCGACCATGCGCCGCTCGTGACCGCGCCCGCCGCTGTCGTGGACATCGTTCGCGAGGCGATCGCCGAAATTGTCGCAGGCTGACAGCAACCCTTGCGCCCAAGGCGCGAGGGCCAACAACCTGTCTCATCCGAATCTTTCCGTAACCTCTAGAAATATCATTGACAGGTTACAACGCTCGCTTCATAACCTGACTAACAACGCTGACATGGTTATGATCTTCTCGGAGGGAAACACGCCATGACCGCCATCAACTACCGCACCGCCGACGTGGACGGCTTCAAGGTGTTCTATCGCGAGGCCGGCCCCGCCGACGCGCCGAAGCTGCTGCTGCTGCACGGCTTCCCCAGCGCCGGCCACATGTTCCGCGATCTCATTCCGCTGCTGGCCGATCGCTTCCATCTCATCGCCCCCGACCTGCCGGGTTTCGGCAACTCCGACCTGCCGAGCCGTGGCCATACGTTCGAACGGATTGCCGATGTGATCGACCGCTTTACCGAGGTCGTGGGATTCGATCGTTACGCCGTCTATGTGTTCGACTACGGCGCGCCGACCGGCTTCCGCCTCGCCGTCAGGCATCCGGAACGGATCACGGCGATCATCTCGCAGAACGGCAATGCTTACGAAGAAGGCTTGAGCGACGGCTGGAACCCGATCCGGGCCTATTGGCAGGACGCGTCGCCGGCCAACCGCGAGGCGCTGCGCGCCTTCTTCACGCCGGAGACGACGATCTGGCAGTACACGCACGGCGTGCCCGAAGCGGCGCAGGTCTCGCCGGACGGCTACTCGCTCGACAACTTCTACCTGGCCCGCCCTGGGGCCCACGAGGTGCAGCTCGACCTGTTCGGCGACTACAAGAGCAACGTCGCGCTCTACCCGACCTTCCAGCAGTATTTCCGGACCCACAAGCCGCCCTTCCTGGCGGTGTGGGGCAAGAACGACCCGTTCTTCCTGCCGCCGGGCGCCGAGGCGTTCAAGCGCGACATCCCGGATGCGGCCGTCCACTTCTTCGACACCGGGCATTTCGCGCTGGAGACGCATGCCGCCGAGATTGCGGCGGCCATCCGCGACTTCCTTTCCCGCTGACCTCACGACAACCGCGCCCGCGCCGTCGCGCAGGGCAGGGCGCCCCCTCACGGAGATCTATCATGCGTGCCATCGTCCTCGAGAAATTCGGCGGGCTCGACAGCCTGGTCTACAAGGACATTCCGGAGCCGGAGCCCCAGGCCGGCCATGTGGTCATTGAGATCAAGGCGTTCGGCATCAATCATGCCGAAATGCACATGCGCCGGGGCGAATGGGCCGAGGCGGCGCCGGTCAGCGGCATCGAGTGCGTCGGCATCGTGAAATCCTGCCCCGGCGGCGAGTTTCCGGTCGGCGCCAAGGTGGCGGCGCTCATGGGCGGCCTCGGCCGGACGATCAACGGCAGCTACGCCCAATATACCCGTGCGCCGGTCTCGAACGTCGCGCTGATTGAGGCGGACCTGCCGTGGGCGGAACTCGCGGCGATCCCCGAGAGCTATGCGACCGCCTGGACCTGCCTGTTCCGCAACCTCGAGATCAAGGCGGGCCAGCTGCTCGTCATCCGCGGTGCCACCTCCTCGTTCGGCCAGGCGGCACTGAAGCTGGCCGTCAACGCCGGCGCCCGGGTGATTGCGACGACGCGCAACAGAGAGCGCTTCGCGCTGCTGCAGAAGCTCGGCGCCGAACGGTGCGAGGTCGAGCGCCCGGACCTCTCGAAGGATATTGCCGAGGCGAAGCAGATCGATGCCGTGCTCAACCTGGTCGGCAACAGCGTAGCACTCGACTCGCTCGCCATGCTGCGCCGTGGTGGCCGCACGTGCCTGGCTGGCTTTCTGGGTGGGCTCGCCCCGATCCCCGACTTCAACCCGCTCTTGCAGATGCCGAGCGGCGTCCATCTCAGCTTCTTCGGCAGCTTCGTGTTCGGCACGCCGGGCTTCCCGCTGTCGGACGTGCCGCTGCAGCAGATCGCCAAGGACGCCGCGGCCGGCCGGCTCGACGTCACGCCGGTCCGGGTCTTCCGCTTCGACGAGATCCGTGAGGCGCACCGCGTCATGGAGGCGAACGAGGCCGGCGGAAAGATGGTCGTGGTCCACGACTGATACGCCCCTGTGCCAGCAAGGAGACATCCCATGTCGCAGTCAGTAGCCATCGTCACCGGCGCCAGCCAGGGCATCGGCCAGGCGACCGCGATCCGCCTCGCGCACGACTTCACGGGCCTGGTCCTCGTCGCGCGCAACCGGGCCAATCTGGAGGAGACCGCGGCGGCAGCGAAGGCTGCCGGTGCCGAAGTGCTGGTCATCGATGCCGACCTCGCCGAGCCGTCGGCCGCGCAGGCTGTGGTCGACCAGACCTTGGCGACCTTCGGCCGGATCGACGCGCTGCTCAACATCGCGGGTGCCGTACCGCAGATCGACCTGTTCGAGATGACCGACGAGCAGTGGGAGCGCGGCCTGGCGCTGAAGCTGCACGGCGCCCGGCGGCTCACGATCGCCGCATGGCCGGCCTTGAAGGCGGCCAAGGGCTCGGTCGTGCTGATGTCGGGCAACTCGGCCTTGTTCCCGAAGGCGCCCTATGCCGCCGTCGGTACGATCAATGCCGCGATCGTGGCCTTGGCGAAGGCGTTCTCCGATCGCGGCATCGCCGACGGCGTGCAGGTGAACAGCGTCCTGCCCGGCCCGGTGATGACCGGCCGCCGCCGGTCCTATCTCGAGCACTGGGCGCCGCTGCACAACATGACGGTCGAGGCGGCGACGGCCAACTTCCCGAAGGAAGCAGGCATCGCCCGGTATGGCGAGCCGGCGGAAATCGCCGAGCTGATGGCCTTCCTGGTTTCGCCCGGCGCCCGCTGGATGACTGGCTCGACGCTCCGCATGGACGGCGGCGAGGTGAAATCCATCTGACGAGGATCAAGGGCGGGATCGATCCCGCCCTTTTCTTTTGGGGCGGGAGACCTTCATGCGCGCTTCCAGTCGACTCAATGACCGGCATGCGCCGGCACGCTGCCCGCAAGAGGTGCTCGCCGCCGCTTCTGCCGAAGGCCGATCATAGCGACCACGCGGTCTCGAATATTGGGGTCATAAAAAATAATTTCTCCGGTCAAATAATATTAATTTACTGTTTGGCGCGATCTGTTGAATATCAGTGCGACATCGAAGCGCACGACGTTTTTAAAAATATTTTGACGGTGCGGCTCGTCGCAATAATTGATCAAGACGATTTCCCGGTGTGAGATGATCCGAAAAGCGAAAGTGGGCGCGGCGCGTCAGTCTACCTCTGGCGGCGGTCGATGGCGGATTGCGGCCCACGCCCTGGCTGTCTCTGTCGGCCTGTTGATCAGTCATGCGGGCCAAGCGCAGCCGTGCAATGTCCCGCCGCCGCTCGCCTCGGTCGATGTTCCGGGCTTTTATGACGACCCCGCGGGTTACGGGCGCGCCATCGCGCCGCTCCACGCCTTCATCGAGCAGGTGAACAAGGCGGCCGACGCCGGTGATCGCGCCTGTCTCACCGATCTGCTCGGCACATGGGCGCGGGCTGACGCCATGATGGCGCCGATCCGCGGCTACCAGGGCTATTACGAGCGCTCCTGGGCCGGGACCGACTTCGCGCTGGCGCTGCTCCGCTTCCGCCCGCCGGGGCGGACGGCCTCGGACGTGCCGGCCGTGGTCACGAACTGGCTGGTGCGGATCGCGGCCGGGACGCGCGATGCCGAGGCGATCAATCACCTGCACAACAATCTCGTCTATTGGGCCGGGCTCGACCTGGCGGCGATCGGCACGCTGGCGAACCGGCCGGACCTGGTGGATGCCGGCATTGCCCGGGCGCGCGAGGGTGTCCGCGACATCCTGCAGAACGGCACGCTCGAGCGCGAACTGAAGCGGGGCGATCGGGCGCTGCACTACCATAATTTCGCGCTCATCCCGCTGGTGTTCACCGCCGAGCTCGCCCGGGCGCGCGGCGTCGATCTCTATGCGGAAAACAACGGCGCGATCCGGCGGTTGGCCGATCTCGTGATCAAGGCCGTGCAGAACCCGGCGAGCTTCGCCGCCTACAGCGCCACGCCGCAGCAGCTCTTCCCCTGGACCTTCACCAGCGATCTCGCCTGGATGGAACCGTACGAGGCGCGGTTCCACGATCCGCGCCTGCTCGCGCTGATGGCGCCGCGCCGGCCGTTCATCAATCTTCGGCTCGGCGGCAACGTCACCGCCGCCTGGCGGCAGGCCGTCGACTGACGCGAGACGGGCCGTCGTCTTGGCCGTCCGCCACGTCCGCGCTCAGCGAGACGGCTCCGGGATCGCGATCTTTCCAAGCGAATAGCGGCCATCGGTAAAGCGACCCTCAAGCGCCAGCTGCATCGGGGCCAGATAGCTCGTCGGGTCTGCGACCTCGACCTGCAGCTCGTAGGTGCCGGACGGCACGGTCGGCGGCAGCACGACGGTGTCGCGCACGATGAGCGGCGTCTGCGGCGCGAACGGCGCGGCTCCGGTCGGCAGAACCTGGCGCAGGTCGACGGCGGAGGTCCAGGTGAGCGCCGGCGCCGGTTGTCCTCGCCTCAGCAGCCATAAGCTGTAGCGCACCTGCCAGGCATCGTAGGCGGGCGTCACGCCGCGATTGAGCCAGCTCGTCTCGACCGAGAGCGTGCCGGCCCCGCTCCGGTCGGCCGTGACGGCAACGCGAGCGGGCGCGAACCGGTAACCGGCATAGAGCCCGGCGGTGAGGAAGGCCTGCTGCTCGGCCGCCGGATAGGTGCTCCAGTCGGTGCTGCAGAGCGACGCGTTCTTGATGGACGCGACATGGGTCGCGAGTACTTCTTCGTCGATGCAGTAGTTCGGGACCGCGCCGTTCCACCCGGCGACCGAGCAGTTGTAGGCGCGCGACCGGTCGGCCGGCAGGACCTGCTCGAAAGTCTGGCAGGGGAAGGTCGGCGAGGCGCCGTTGCCGTAGGCCTCGGTGACGAACGGGGCCGTCCGCCAGCGGGCGAGGATCGCCTGGATGTCGCCGGCGGTATTGCACCCCGGCAGGGCATCCGGGAACTGCCAGTAGAAGGAATTGATGCTGGAACCCAGGCTGTCGCGCCTGAGGCCGATCGGCTTGCGCTGGCCGGCGAGCGTAAGCGCGTAGCACACCGCATCGCCGTCGTCGGTCAGCATGAGAAGTTGGGTCTTCGGAAAGGCCGAAGCATAGGCCTGCACGATCTGGGTCTTGCTGGCGGCCGTGCCGGCGGCATAGGCCCCTGCCACACCCTTGTTCGACAGATATTGCTGCTGGTTGATGCTGAAGTAGGGGGCCGCGACGCCGTAGGGAATGCCCCACTTGTAGTCGGCACTGTCCGGCAGGCCCGCAGTATGCCACTCGCCCCAGCTGCCGTAGAGTCCAATGTCGACCCAACCCATCCGCGGATCGCCGTCATAGGCCCGGCCCAGCGCCGCCACCAACGCGGCCATGCGCTGCTGCACATAGGGATCGTTCCAGTCCGGAATGAAATAATGGCCTTGCGTCGCGTCCTGAGGATCGAGCGGCAGCAGCCAGCCATGGTCGCGGGTCTCGAGATAGGCTGGCACGTCGGTATAGACCGGATAGCCGTCGGCGCCCGTCGCGAGGTTGGTGTCGGATTTCTGTTGCGGGTTGAAGGCCATGACGCGGAAGCCGAAGCGATCGCCCTTCGGAAGGGCGGCCAGCACTTTGTCGATGACCGAGAAGTCGAACTTGCCCGCGCCGGCCGCCTCGAGCGAATGCCATGAAACACGGCCATAGACGTCGACCGGCCGGGCTGGCCAGGGTGCGGCATTCGTCGCCTTGACCGGCTGCAGCGCCAAGGTCCTGGGATTCTGGAAGAGCCCGGTGTAGAGCCCCGAGAAGGGGTTCGCGATCGGGGCGTCGGGCGCCAGCTGCTGCGGCTCCAGCACTTGGGTCTGGAGCGGCACCTCCGCCCCGAAGACGGGTGCCGCAAGGACCGACAGGACGCAGAGGGCAGGGAGGCAGCAGCGCATTTGGAGCATGGGCGCAACCGATCGGAACGAGGACGGCAGGCGATTGCCGAGACGGGTGATCAGGAAGTCGCTGCGCCGACATGTCCAGGGAGGCCGACCGTCGTCCCCTGTCCGACACCAGAAAAGCCGATCTTCGTTACAACCACAAGATGGCTGGCAAGATGCGCTCGACTATATGTTCGCGACGTCGTCGCCCGGGCGTGGCTCGCCGCGGTCGTGATGCCGCGACCGTTCCCGCTCGCGCAGCTTTGCGATGGCCGCATCCAGTGCCGCACGACCGGCGGCGATCGCGTCCTCGCCGACCTCTTTGGCGCGCTCGCTCAATGCGCGAAGCTGGTCCTCGAGCTGCCCCAAGGAACAGTCCCCGGCGTCCATCTCAGCGCGGTCGCAACTCTCGGACGGGGCCGTCCGGGCCGACCCGGCCGTCGCGGGCGGCACCCAGGCGGCGAAGCATGTCAACACGAGCAGGGCGGCTGTGAGCCTGCGGAACATCCCACGTCTCCGTCGGCGGAGCGTCACGGGCCTAGACTAGACCCGGACCGCCAGCGGCACCAGCGGGGCTCATGGAACGGGGCGCGTCGCCAGGATGAGCGGCGGCGCGTATTCCCAGGCGAGCTGCATCAGTCGTTCCGGAGTCATCGGCGACCTCCCTTGCAGGACGGGCGGTTCCTTGAGCCCGGGACGATTATAGTCCGGTTCGGCGCGAGGACAGCCACCGTCCGCGGTCAGCCTGCGCGTGCCTCAGGAAGCGAGGCGGATTGCATGGGCGCCGTATTGCTCCGCCATCTGGTCGAGCGGCACGGGCTTGATGCGGGACGCCTGTCCGGCGGAGCCGAAGGCCTCGAAGCGCGCGCGGCACAGCTCGGTCACGGCCTTGGTCGCGTCGGCGAGGAATTTGCGCGGGTCGAACTCATCCGGCTTCTGCGCCATCAGCCGGCGCATGGCGCCGGTCATGGCAAGGCGGATGTCGGTGTCGATGTTGATCTTGCGCACGCCGTGGCGGATGCCCTCGCGGATTTCCTCGACCGGCACGCCATAGGTCTCCTTGATCGCGCCGCCGTGCTCGCGGATGACGGCGAGCCATTCCTGCGGCACCGAGGACGAGCCGTGCATGACGAGATGCGTGTTCGGCAGGCGCTGATGGATCTCGCGGATCCGGTCGATCGCCAGGATGTCGCCGGTCGGCTTGCGCGAGAACTTGTAGGCGCCGTGGCTCGTGCCGATCGCGATCGCGAGCGCATCGACCCCCGTCTTGGCGACGAAATCGGCCGCCTGGTCCGGATCGGTCAAGAGCTGGCCGTGCGAGAGCTTGCCCTCGGCGCCCGAGCCGTCTTCCTCGCCGGCTTCGCCCGTCTCGAGCGAGCCCAGGACACCCAGCTCGCCCTCGACCGAGACGCCGACCGCATGCGCCATGTCGACCACGGTGCGGGTCACGCGGACATTGTAGTCGTAGCTCGCCGGCGTCTTCATGTCCTCCGTGAGCGAGCCATCCATCATGACACTCGTGAAGCCGGCGCGGATCGAGCGCTGGCACACCGCGGGGCTTGCCCCGTGATCCTGGTGCAGCACCACCGGAATGTGCGGCCAGGTCTCGACCGCCGCGGCCACGAGATGGCGCAGAAAGGCCTCGCCCGCATATTTCCGGGCGCCGGCCGAGCCTTGCAGGATCACCGGGCTGTCGCAGGCGTCCGCCGCCGCCATGATCGCCTGGATCTGCTCCATGTTGTTGATGTTGAAGGCGGGCAGTCCGTAGCCGTGCTCGGCCGCGTGGTCGAGCACTTGCCTCATCGATACGAGCGCCATCCCACTCTCCTTCCTTTCTATGAGGGCTGCCGAACGCAGCGGGCCACGGTTTCGGCGATCCGCTCGGCCGTGAAGCCGAAGTGCTGGAACAGGACGTTCGCCGGGGCGGACGCGCCGAACCGGTCGAGGCCGACAACCGCACCGTCGAGCCCGACATATTTCCACCAGAGGTCGGACGCCCCGGCCTCGATCGCGACGCGCGGCACGCCGTCCGGCAGCACCGCGCGGCGATAGGCCAGGTTCTGCCGGTCGAAGACGGTGGTCGACGGCATCGAGACGACGCGGGCGGCAATCCCCTGGGCGGCAAGGAGCTCCCGTGCCGCGACGGCCAATGCGACTTCCGAGCCGGTCGCGATCAGCACGACCGCCGGTGCCCAGTGGGCTTCCGCCAGAATGTAGCCGCCGCGCGCCGCAAGCCCAGCCCGCTCGGGCCCGGCCGCCTGTTCCGGCAGAGCCTGGCGCGACAGCAGCAGGCAGGTCGGGCCATGGCGCCGCTCGACCGCGGCGCGCCAGGCCACCGCCGTCTCCAGCTGGTCGCACGGGCGCCAGACGTCCATGTTCGGAATGAGGCGGAGCGAGGCCGCATGCTCGACCGGCTGGTGCGTCGGTCCGTCCTCGCCGAGCCCGATCGAATCATGGGTCAGCACGAAGATCGACCTGAGGTCCATGAGTGCGGCGAGGCGCAGGCCGTTGCGCGCATAATCGGAGAAGACGAGGAACGTGCCGCCGAACGGGATGTAGCCGCCGTGGAGCGCCACGCCGTTCATGACCGCCGTCATGCCGAACTCGCGCACGCCGTAATGCAGGTAGTTGCCGCCCCGCTCACGACTGACCGAACGTGATGCTTGCCAGGCCGTGAGGTTCGAGCCGGTGAGGTCGGCCGAGCCGCCGAAGAGCTCCGGCAGCTGCGCCGCGAGCGCTTCGATCGCGAGCTGCGATGCCTTGCGGCTGGCGACGCCGCCGGCCGGGCGCGGTTCGGCCAACCAACGATCCGCCCAATGGGCGAAGCTTTCGGGCAGTGCGCCCGCCATGCGCCGGCTGAACTCGGCGGCGAGCGCCGGATAGTCCGCGGCATAGGCGGCGAAGCGGCTGTCCCAATCCTGCTGCGCGCGGGCGCCGGTTGCAGAGGCATCCCAATGGCGGCGCAATTCGTCCGGAACATGGAAGGCCGGGCCTTCGCATCCGAGGACGGTGCGCGCCTTGGCGGCCTCGTCCGCGCCGAGCGGCGCGCCATGCACCTCGTGCGTGCCGGCGAGCGCCGGCGCGCCCCAGCCGATCACCGTCTTGCAGCAGATGAGCGTCGGCCGGCCGCAGGGCCGGAGCGCCTCGCGGATCGCGGCATCGATCGCGTCGGCATCATGGCCGTCGACGTCGCGAAGCACGCGCCAGCCATAGGCCTCGAAGCGCTTCGGCGTGTCGTCGGCGAACCAGGTCTGGACGTGCCCGTCGATCGAGATGCCGTTGTCGTCGTAGAAGGCGACCAGCTTGCCGAGGCCGAGAGTGCCGGCGAGCGAGCAGGCCTCGTGCGAGATGCCTTCCATCAGGCAGCCGTCACCCAGGAAGACGAAGGTCCGGTGGTCGACGATCCGATGGCCCGGCCGGTTGAACTCTTCGGCGAGCAGCCGCTCGGCGAGCGCCATGCCGACGGCGTTCGCGATCCCCTGGCCGAGCGGCCCGGTCGTGGTCTCGACCCCCGGTGTCACCCCCACCTCGGGATGGCCCGGCGTCTGCGACTCCCACTGACGGAAGCGCTGCAGCTCAGCAAGCGGCAGGTCGTACCCGGTCAGATGCAGCAGGGCATAGAGCAGCATCGAGCCGTGGCCGTTCGACAGTACGAAGCGATCGCGGTCCGGCCAGCGCGGATCGGCCGGATTGTGCTTCAGGTGATCGTTCCACAGCACCTCGGCGATGTCGGCCATGCCCATCGGCATGCCTGGATGACCGGACTTGGCGGCCTCGACCGCGTCGATCGCCAGCACGCGGAGCGCGTTCGCCATTGCGCGACGATCGGGCGTGCGGCGATCGGGCGCATGGGGGGCGAAAGCGGGCTCGGTCTGGAACATCGCCGTCATCGTCTCTTCTCCCGTTTCGGCCTCATATACTCGGTCTCACAGGGCGCGCTTCTTCTGGTCCATGAGCTGCCAGAGCATCGGTGTGAAAATGAGCTGCATGGCGAGCGGCATCTTGCCGCCCGGGCAGACGATGGTGTTGGGCCGCGACATGAAGCTGTTGTGCAGCATCGACAGCAGGTAGGGAAAATCGATGCCGCGCGGGTTGCGGAACCGGATCACCAGCATGCTTTCATCCGCCGTCGGCACGTCGCGTGCGATGAAGGGGTTGGACGTGTCGACCATCGGCACGCGCTGGAAGTTCACGTCCGTGCGCGAGAATTGCGGGCAGATATAGTTCACGTAGTCCGGCATGCGCCGGAGGATCGTGTCGACGATCGCTTCCTCGGAATAGCCGCGCACCTTCTTGTCGCGGTGCAGCTTCTGGATCCATTCCAGATTGACGATCGGCACGACGCCGATGAGCAGGTCGGCGTGGCGCGCGACGTTCACCGTCTCGGTCACGACCGCGCCATGCAGGCCTTCGTAGAACAGCAGGTCCGTGCCGGACGGGATGTCCTGCCAGGCCGTGAAGGTGCCGGGCGGCTGGTTGAAGGGGGCTGCCTCCTCGTCGTCGTGCAGGTATTTCCGCACCCGCCCGGTGCCGGTGTCGCCATAGTGGCGGAATAGTTCCTCGAGCTCCTCGAACAGGTTGGAATCCGGGCCGAAATGGCTGAAAACCTTCTGGCCGCCCTCCTGACTTTCGGCCAGCCGCGCCCGCATTTCCTTGCGGTCGTAGCGATGGAAGGCATCGCCCTCCACGATCGCCGCCGTGATGCGCTCGCGCCGGAAGATCTGCTGGAAGGTCGTGGTGACGGTCGTGGTGCCGGCACCCGACGAGCCGGTAATGGCGACGACCGGATGTCTCACCGACATGGCAGGCCCTCCGCTTCGTTGGCGTCCGCTTGGAACAGCGTCCTTGTGTTGAAGAGCGGCGTGCGGAAGACCAAGGCCTCGCCACGATCGAAGATCTCGTGATAGCGGACGAGCCGCTCGACCTCCTCGCGGGAGCCCAGGATCACCGGCACACGCTGATGGATCACCTCGGGCACGATGTCGAGGATCGGTTCGCGCCCGGTGCTGGCGGCGCCGCCCGCCTGCTCGACCAGCATCGCCATCGGGCTCGCCTCGTAGAGCAGGCGGAGCCGCCCCGGACGGGCCGGTACCTTGCGGTCGCGCGGGTACATGAAGAGCCCGCCGCGCAAGAGGATGCGATGGACTTCGGCCACCATTGCCGCGATCCAGCGCATGTTGAAGTCGATGCGGCGCGGCCCCGCCCGGCCCTCGATGCACTCCTCGACATAGCGTCGGACGGGCGGCTCCCAGAAGCGCTCGTTGGACGCGTTCACGGCGAATTCGCACGTCGTCTCGGCGATCCGCAGGTCGGGGTGGGTGAGGAGGAAGGTGCCGGTCGTGCGGTCGAGCGTGAAGCCGTGGACGCCGGCGCCCAGCGTCAAGACCAGCATCGTCGCCGCCCCGTAGAGCGCGAAGCCCGCGGCAAGTTGCTGCCGACCGCGCTGAAGGAAATGGGCCGGCAAAAGCTCGCCCGCATCTTCTGGTGCCCGCAGCACCGAGAAGATGGTGCCGAACGGCATGTTGAGCTCGACGTTGGACGAACCGTCGAGCGGGTCGAAGACGAGGAGATGGCGGCCCCTCGGGGAGCCGGGAGGCAGGCTGTAAGGCTCCGCCATCTCCTCGGAGACCATGCCGCGGAGTGCCCCGCTCCGCTCGCAGGTCTCCAACATGATTGCGTTGGTGAGGACGTCGATCGGCTTCTGCGCCTCGCCCTGGACGTTGATCTCCGTTGCGACACCGTCCGTCGTCGCGAGCGTGCCTTGCGCGACGACCGTCGCAATGGACGTGCAGGCGTGCGCCACGCTCTCGATGAGCGCTGCGAGCTCCTCGTCGATGCAGCCCTGATTCTGGGCCTCCTTGATGAATTGGCCGAGGCTCGTGCACCTGACTGACATGGCTTCCTCCCGTGAACGTCGTTGCCAGCTTGTGAGGTCGCTGGCTTTTGAAGGCGCGGCTGAAGTCGTTAGCTCGTGAAGACGCGGCTTGCCCTGATGTCGGCGGCGGTAATCGTCTCCAATGCCTCGCGGTCGAGCGCCCGGTCGAGCTCGGCGAACAGGCGGTTCGCCTGGCGCAACCGTGCCCGGTCGAGCGCGTTGCGGATCGAACGTGCGTTCGAGAAGCGTGGCTGGCGCATGCGCCGCTCGATATAGTCCTTGAGTGCCACCCGGGCGTCGGCGTCCACGGCATAGTGCATGGTCGCGAGCATCAATTCGGCGATGCGGAACAGCTCCTCCCCGGTGTAGTCGGGAAAGTCGATGTGGTGGGCGATCCGCGAGGCCATGCCGGGATTGCTCCGGAAGAACGTCTCCATGCGGTCCCGGTAGCCGGCGAGGATCACGACGAGATCGTCGCGGTTGTCCTCCATCACCTGGAGCAGGATCTCGATCGCCTCCTGGCCATAGTCGCGCTCGTTCTCCGGCCGGTAGAGGTAATAGGCCTCGTCGATGAACAGCACGCCGCCCATCGCCCGCTTCAGCACGTCCTTCGTCTTGGGGGCGGTATGGCCGATGTACTGGCCGACCAGGTCGTCGCGGGTGACGCTCACCACGTGATTGCGCCGGACATAGCCGAGCCGGTGCAGGATCTCGGCCATGCGCCGCGCCACCGTCGTCTTGCCCGTGCCCGGATTGCCGGTGAAGCACATGTGTAGCGACGGCGGCTCCGCCTCCAGACCGAGGGCGCGCCGCGCGCGCTCGACGAGCAGAAGGGCGGCGATCTCCTGGATCCGGCGCTTGACCGGTGCCAGCCCGACAAGCTCGCGGTCGAGCTGCTCGAGCGTTTCGCCGATATTGGTTTCGGCATGGAGCGCCCGGAGGTCGACCCGGTTGTCGGTAATGGCGCCGTTGGTGATGGCGGCGAGGGCGGTCATGCAGCGTCCTCGATAACGGGGCTGTTGGTGAGCGCGCGACGCATCGCGCCGATGACCGGCCGGTAACCATCTTCGGCATCGCGGGCGCCGAAGATGGCGGAACCGGCGACGAAGATGTCGGCGCCCGCCGCTGCGACACGGCCGATATTGTCGAGTTTGACGCCGCCGTCGACCTCGAGCGCGATCGGCTGGCCGCCGCGGGCGGCATGCGCATCGATGCGGGCGCGCACGGCAGCGAGCTTGCGAAGCGCCTCGTCGATAAAGATCTGGCCGCCGAAGCCGGGATTGACCGACATGACGAGGATGAGGTCGAGCCGGTCCATCACATGGTCGAGGTGATGGAGCGGTGTCGCCGGATTGAGTGCCAGACCCGCCTTGCACCCATGTGTGCGGATGAGGGCGAGCGTGCGGTCGACATGCTCGGAGGCTTCCGGATGGAAGCTGATAAGGTCGGCACCCGCCTCGGCGAAAGAGGGGACGAGCGCATCGACCGGCTTCACCATGAGGTGCACGTCGATGGGCGCGGTCGTGTGCGGCCGGAGCGCGGCGCAGACGAGCGGGCCGATCGTCAGGTTCGGCACATAGTGATTGTCCATGACGTCGACATGGATCATGTCGGCGCCGGCCGTCACGACGTCGCGGACTTCATCCCCGAGCCGGGCGAAGTCGGCGGCGAGGATGCTGGGTGCCAAGAGCGGTGCGCGCCGGCTCATGATGCGGAGCTCCGGGCATAACGGGTGCCGCTCGGGTGCCTCGTGGTGGCATAGCTGCGCACCGCATAGCCGACGCGGCGGCCGGCCCCCTCCGTGCGGACGAGCTCGAAGCCCGGTTCTTCCGCGGGGCGATCGACGATGAAGGACATGCGCAGCGTCTCGAAGCCCTTGCTCGCATCGAAGGCCAGGAGCCGGATGTACTTGCCGCCATGGGCGGCGCGGCACTCCTTCAGCTCCATCATGATCCCGGCCGGATCCTTGATGTCGAACATCGGCGTGCCCCACATCGACCAGTAGGTGTTGCGCGGGTGCGGATCGTCGGTGAACTCGATGCCGATCGCCCAGCCCTGGCCGAGCGCGTATTCGATCTGCAGCCGGATCTCGTCGTCGGTGAGATCGGGCAGGAAGGAGAATTGTCCTTGGGTGAGGCGCATCGGGGTTCTCCTCCGGCTCAGAAGGCGGCGGTCGGGGTCGGGACGTAGTCGACCGAGTCCGTCGAGGCATAGTCGAAGGTCACGTCCCGCCAGGTGTCGAGGGCTGCCCGCAACGGCTGGCACCATTTTGCCGCCTGGTTGAGGATCTCCGGCCCTTCGCGCCGGATGTCGCGGCCCTCGTTGCGGGCCTTGATCATGACCTCGAGCGCGACACGGTTGGCAGTGGCGCCCGCGGCGATCCCCATGGGATGGCCGATCGTGCCGCCGCCGAATTGCAGCACGACGTCCTCGCCCAGATGCTCGAGCAGCTGATGCATCTGGCCGGCGTGGATGCCGCCGGATGCGACCGGCATCAGCTTCTTGAGGCTGGCCCAGGGCTGGTCGAAGAAGATGCCGTGCTCGAGATTGCGCGGGACATGGATCTCGCGGCAGGTGTCGTAGAAGCCGCGCACCGTGGCCGGATCGCCCTCGAGCTTGCCGACCACCGTCCCGGCATGGATGTGGTCGACACCGGCCATGCGCATCCATTTGGTGATGACGCGGAACGAGATGCCGTGGTTCTTCTGCCGCGTGTAGGTCGAATGGCCGGCGCGATGCAGGTGCAGGATCATGTCGTTGCGTCGCGCCCATTTGGCCATCGACTGGATCGCCGTGTAGCCGATGACCAGGTCGATCATGACGATGACGCTGCCGAGTTCCTTGGCGAATTCGGCACGCTCGTACATGTCCTCCATCGTGGCGGCGGTCACGTTGAGGTAGGTGCCCTTCACCTCGCCGGTCTCGGCCATCGCCTTGTTGACCGCCTCCATGCAGTAGAGATAGCGGTCGCGCCAGTGCATGAAGGGCTGCGAGTTGATGTTCTCGTCGTCCTTGGTGAAGTCGAGGCCGCCTGAGAGCGCCTCATAGACGACGCGCCCGTAGTTGCGGCCCGAGAGGCCGAGCTTGGGCTTCATCGTGGCACCGAGGAGCGGCCGGCCGTAGACGTTCATGCGCTCGCGCTCGACGACGATGCCGGTGGCGGGGCCCTGGAAGGTCTTCAAGTAGTGCGGCGGGATCCGCATGTCCTCGAGCCGGAGCGCCTTCAGGGGCTTGAACCCGAAGACATTGCCGATGATCGAGGCCGTCAGGTTGGCGATCGAGCCTTCCTCGAAGAGATCGAGGTCATAGGCGATATAGGCGAACCATTGGCCGGGCGTGCCTGGTACCGGGTCCAGCCGATAGGCGCGGGCACGGTAGTACTCGCAGTCGGTGAGGCGATCGGTCCAGACGACGGTCCAGGTTGCCGTCGAGGATTCGCCGGCGACTGCCGCCGCGGCTTCCTCCGGCTCGACGCCCGGCTGCGGCGTGATCCGGAAGAGTGCCAGGATGTCCGTGTCCTTGGGCTCGTAGTCGGGCTCCCAATAGCCCATCTGCCGATACTTGAGGACGCCCGGCCGATAGCGCGCCTTGGCGTCGGTGATCTTGGAGTCGGGAATCTTGAGTTCGGTGATCTCGTTCATGCCGGCACCTCGTCGATAGGGACCCGCTGGGGCCGTTTGCATGAACAGAGGCTATCGGCTGGACATCACAGGGGAAAACAAAATATCCTGCCACTTATATCAAGGGATCACTTGATGATGGACAGCCCATGCGGCATGTGACGATCCGCCAGCTCCAGCTTTTCGTCGCCGCGGCGGAGACGCTGTCCTTCGCGCGCGTGGCCGAAAACCTCCATCTGACGCCGGCGGGCGTGTCGTTCCAGATCAAGCAGATCGAGGCGCTGTCGGGCTTCGCGCTGTTCGAGCGTGTCGGCAAGAAGGCGGCGCTGACCGAGGCCGGGCGGACGCTGCTCGGCCATGCCAAGCAGGTCCTTCGCTCGCTCGAGGACGCCGACCAGGCGATGATGGCGCTCAAAGGGTTGACGGGCGGCCAGGTGACGATCGGCCTCGTCTCGACCGCTAAATACCTGGTCCCGCACATGCTGGCCCGCTTCCGCGCGGAGCACCCGGGCATCGTCATTCACCTGCGCGAGGGGAACCGGCGGGAGATCAACAGCGCGATTGTCAATGGCGAGATCGATCTGGCGGTGATGGGGCAGCCGCTGCCCGGCGTCGATGTTACGGCCGAACCTTTCGCGCCACATCCCTCGGTCATCATCGCGGCGCCCGACCATCCGCTGGCGGCCTATCCGCCCGCCGACCAGCCCCTGCTGCCGGCCGGATTGCTCGCTGGCGAGAATTTTGTCCTGCGCGAGGAAGGCTCCGGCACGCGCGCGCTGTTCGACCGCTTCTTCGACCGGGCCGGTTTCGCACCGCGCGTCGCGATGATGACGAGCAGCAACGAGACCATCAAGCAGGCGGTCATGGCCGGCATGGGTGTCGCCCTCATCTCGGGCCACACGATCGGGCTCGAGCTGCGGCTGGGTCTGCTGACGACGCTGGCCGTCGAGGGCTTCCCGCTGATGCGGTCCTGGTTCGTCGCGCACCGGCGCAACATGCCGCTGCTGCCGGTGCACAGACATCTCCGCTCGTTCTTCCTCGAGAAGGGCGAGAGCATCATCGACGAGCTCGATCGCGACTATCGGCGGCTCGCCGCCGCGGGGGCAATCCCGGCGAGCTAAGCTCCAATCCCGATCAGTGCGCCAGCGAGGCGTCGATCGCCCGGACGGGCACGCGGTGCCGGCCGAGGGCGAAGACCGCAGTCGATGCCAGCAGGGCCGGCACGACGGCGGCCAGCACGACGTCCTCTGTGCCCCAGCCCGCACCCAGCAGCAGGCCGCCCGCGACCGGGCCGATGATCGACCCGATGCGGCCGACGCCGAGCGCCCAGCCGACACCCGTGGAGCGGATGGCCGTCGGATAAACGCCGGCCGCGAGCGCGTTCATGCCGATCTGCGCGCCGACCACGCCGAACCCGGCGAGGAAAGTGGCCGGCATCAGGACCCACAAGTCGGATGCCGAGAAGGCGACGACCGCGATGAAGGCCGCCGAGGCGGCATAGGCGCTGCCCAGCACAAGGTGAGGGTTGAGCCGGTCGATCATCCGGCCGAGCGCGATGGCGCCGACCACGCCGCCCAGGTTCAGCACGGCGGTGGACAGGATGGCGACCCGCATCGGCAGGCCGGTGCCGCGCAGTAGAGAGGGGAGCCAGTTCACCAGGAAATACATGACCAGCAGGTTCATGAAGAAGGCGACCCACAAGAGCGCCGTGGTGCGCGCCCGGCCTTCCAGGAACAGCTCGGCGACGGGGAAGCCCTCCACCGCCGGCTCGTTCAGCCGGCACACGGCGTCCGGTGCCGCTTGCGCGATGAGCGACGGGTCGAGGTGGGCGAGGATCGCCCGGACCCGTTCGGCCGGCGCGCCGCGCGCCACCAGATAGCGCACGGATTCCGGCATCCAGACGGCCAGCAGCAACAGGATCGCGAGCGGCGCCACGCCGCCCGTGACGAAGACCGAAGGCCAGCCGTAGGCCGCGATCAGCGGCGCGCTGATCAGGCCGCCGACCGTGGATCCGAACGGGAAGCCGCAGAACATGACGGTGACCAGCGTCGCGCGCAGCCGCGATGGGGAATATTCGGCGGTGAGTGCGATGATGTTTGGCATGGCGCCGCCGAGGCCGAGACCGGTGAGCAAGCGATAGAGCAGCAGCTGGTCCATCGAGTGCGCCGAGGCGGTGACGAGCGAGAACAGGCCGAATATCAGGATAGACAGCAGGATGACGCGCTTCCGCCCGAAAAAGTCGGCCGCCGGACTGAGGATGAAGGCGCCGAGGGTCAGGCCGGCGAGACCCGCGCCGAAGATGGTGCCGAAACCGGCGATATTCATCCGCCATTGCTCGGCAATGACCGGGGCGACATAGGCAATCGCCTGCGTGTCGAACCCGTCGAGCAGCGCGATCAGCGCGCAGAGCGCCGTGATGATGAAATGAAACCGTCCGAACCGCGCGCGTTCGATGGTCGCGGCCACGTCGATGATGCGAGCTTGCGACATAGGTCGCGTCCCTCCCTGGATTGTTGTTTTCGGAGCTAGCCCTGGCGCGTTGGCTCGCGCCTTTAATGCTCCTCTAATTCACGGCTCCTGCCGTCATCTCGCGCGCGGGTGGCCCCGGCGGCGATGTGGTCATGCCGCGGGTTCCTCGACCTGGATGTGGACGAAGCCGTCCTCGACCTTTACCGGGAAGCTGCGGACCGGCTGGGTGCAGGGGGCGCCGGCGGGCGCACCGGTGCGCACGTCGAACAGGCCCTGGTGCAGCGGGCACTCGATCAAGTGCCCGTCCAGATAGCCGTCGGACAGGAAGGCCTGGCCGTGCGTGCAGATGTCGGAGGTGGCGAAATACGTGCCGTCCACGGCATAGACGGCGATGCGCCGCCCGTTCGCCGTGGCGCTGGCGATGCCGTCCGCATCGACGGCGGCGGTCTCGATGGTCTTGATCCAGTTCATGGGGCGGTCCTCTACGCGGGATAGACGAGGCTGTTTGCGATCATCTCGGAATCGAAGACGACGACGCGCGCCTTGAAGCGCAGGCGGTCCTCGTCCTCCACGATCACGTCATGGCAGGTGCCGCACAGCACGATCGACGGCTGCTGGTCGATCAGCGTCTGCACCATCAGCAGGTTGTGCCGGGTGCCGATACCCTCAGCCGTCCGCGTCATGCGCAGCGGGCCGGGGAAACGGCGGTAGTAGCGCGGCGCGTACATCTGCGTCTTCAGGAGGCCGGTGACGCGATCCTGCAGCATGCCCCGGCTTTCCGCCTGCATGGTCGAGAGCGTGTAGCCCCGCTCGAAATTCTCGCGCGGGATGACGCGGTAGAGGCATTCCGCCGTGAAGAAGTCCGGCCATTCCGCCAGCCGCACGTCGTCGAGCGCGTCGTAATAGGCGTCGTACAGGTCCCGTACGCGGGCGCGCAGGATGGTGTCGACGGCGGACGCCTCGCTTGCTGTCGCGGTCATAGCCCCATCACCTCGCGCCAATAGCGGTACATGCCGCGGATCGCCGTTTCGGTGACCATGTGGTCGGTCGGCGCGATCTCGCGGCCGCCCATCAGCACGAGCGCCGCCTCGTCCGCGGCGGCGGAGAAGCCCTGCTGGCTCATCTCGATGACCTCGCCGTCGTCGGCGGAAACGAAGCCGGCCGGGCCAAACAGGTTCGCCTGGCGGGTGCGCCGGAGCCGCATCTCCGGCGTGTCATCGGCGTAGCACCAGTGCGTCCAGTGGAAGTCGAAGCCGTTCGGCCCCTTGGGCACGATCTGCCGCGTGGTGAGCGAGTTCACCTGCTGCTGCAGGATGACGCTCGGGAAGACGGTGATCATGCCGACCGTCTCGTCGCCGGGGAATTCCTTCACCACGTCGAGGATGCGCGGGTCGGCCAGTTTCAGGTCGCCCTGGAAGTTGCGCATGTCGGTGGTGACGTCGTTCACCTCCTGCTCGCCCTTGCGGCTGATCAGGATGCCGTGGCGGCCGGTGTCGTCGATGTCGACCGCGGACTTCTGGTCGGCGCGGAACAGGCCGAAGGTGACGAAGAACACGTGCAGCAGGCCCGCGTGATACGGGTCCTTGATGTTCTCCTGCATCAGCTTCCAGTTGGCCGGGATGTGCTGGCGGTTATAGCCCAGCACCTCGAGCTTCCGCCCGTCATAGACGCGCGTGTAGTGCTTCCAGAACTTCTCGCCGAGATATTCCCGGAACGGCGGCGTCTCGTCGGAGAAGGTTGCCCAGACTACGCCGTTCACCACCTCGACCCGCAAGCGGTTGAGGCCGTGCCGGGCCGGATCGAAGTCGGCCGGCATGCCGCCCTGGCGGCGCACGCCGCGGCGGAACGGCACGCCGATCAGCTTGCCGCTGAGATCGTAGGCCCATTGGTGATAGGGGCAGAGCAGGTCCTTGGCGTGGCCTGAACGCGACTGGCAGAACTTCACGCCGCGGTGCGCGCAGCGGTTTTCCACCACGCTGATCTCGTCCTCGGTGCTGCGCACCACGATCACCGGACGCTCGCCCAGCGTGGTCGTCTTGAAGTCGCCGACGTTCGGAATTTCCGCTTCCAGCGCGCAATAGAGCCAGTGCGGTCCGTACCAGATCCGCTCCAGCTCGCGGCGGTAGACCGCGTCGTCCGTATAGACCCAGTAGGGAACCTTTCCCGTCTCCCCGGCATCCCAGATCCGGTCGGCGGGTGGCGCCGTCATGTCTTCCGGCATCGCTTCCTCCGTACGCCTCGATCATGCGAGTGTTTGCATATTGTGATATGATTTGTATTATGTGCAACGACAGCCGGTCAAGCCCGTTTTCACGGCGCTGCCGAGCCGGCAGGAGGATCAGGGAGAACGGCATGAGCAGAGGTGCAGTCATCGTCGGGGCCGGCCAGGCCGGCGGACGCGCGGCCATGCTGCTGGCCGAGCGCGGCTATCCCGGCCCGGTCATGCTGATCGGGGCCGAGCCCTTGCCGCCCTACGAGCGCCCGCCGCTATCGAAGGACATGCTGGCCGACCCCGCCGCAGCGCCGGCCTTCCTGGCTGCGGCAGATGAATACGAGCGGCTGGGCGTCCGGATGATGCTCGGCCGACGGGTGGTGTCGATCGACCGGGCGGCGCGGCGCGTGGTACTCGATGACGGGACAACCGTGCCCTACCGGCAGCTCGTGCTCGCGACCGGCGGCCGGCCGCGCCATCTGCCGTTCCAGCTGCAGCGGTTGCAGACCCTGCGCACGGTCGATGACGTCCACGCCATCGCGGCACAGGCGGCGGGCGCAAGGTCCGTGCTGGTCATCGGCGGCGGCGTCATCGGGCTGGAGGTCGCAGCGACGCTGCGCATCAAGGGGCTGGCCGTCACCGTGGTGGAGATCGGCTCCCGTCTGCTGGGGCGCAACTTCCCCCATCCCGTCGCCGCTTTGATTGCCGAACGTCACCGCGCCCGGGGCGTGGACATCCGAACCGGCCTCCGCGTCCGCACGATGTGGGAGGACGCGGCGGGCGTGCACGCGACGCTGTCCAACGACGAGACCATTACCGCCGACTTCGCTGTCGCCGGCATCGGCATCGTGCCGGACACCGGCTTGGCGCAGGACGCCGGTCTCATCGTCGACGATGGCGTGGTGGTCGATGAGGCCATGCGTAGTTCAGATCCGGCGATCTTCGCGATCGGCGACATGGCCGCGCAAGCCGGCGCCGACGGGCGCTTCGCGCGCTACGAGACCTGGCAGAACGCCAATGTCACCGCGGAGCGCGCGGCGGCCGCCATCCTGGGCGAGGCGCTGCCGCCGCGGGACGCGCCGTGGTTCTGGACCGACCAGTTCGACCTGAACGTCCAGCTCGCCGGCCGGACCGGGCCGGAGGTCGAGGGCGCCCGTATCGTCGAGCAGGGCTCGACCGTCGCAGGCGGGCGGGTGTTCCTGCTGATCGAGGGGCGGCGGCTTGCCGGGGTGGCGGCGGTCAATGCCGGGCGCGACATGAGCGTCTGCCGGCGCCTGGTCGCCGCCGAGGTGGAACTACCGGACGGCTTCGTGGCGGCCGAGGTCTTCGACGCCCGCGCCGCCCGCGCGCTGCTCGGGAGTTCCCGGGTCGGCGGTTCCCGGGTCAGCGGCCCTCAGGCCAATGCATCTCAGGCCAGCGCCCACCCAGTCGATGCGTGACCTCCTGGCCGGCGGCGATGAGGCGCTGCTTCACGGCGGCGTCCGCGTCGACCGCGAAGCTCTGCGATGCGATGGCGGACATCACGAGCACGAGCTGGCCCTGCACGTTGAATATCGGCACGGCGTAAGCTCTGAGGCCGGGAATGATCGTGCCGTCCACGGCGGCGATCAGGTCGCGCCGCACCTGCTGGCGCAGCGCGTCGATGTCGACCGGGCCGTTCGTTCGCTCGAGCACCAGCTCGCGCTGCAGGAAGTCGGAGACATAGGTCTCGTTGAGGAAGGCGAGGAACACGCGGCCCGTCGCCGACATGGTGAGCGACAGCCGGGAGCCGATGGCGAGCGTCGTGTAGACGGGTGGGGAGCCCGGATACCAGCGCACGATGGTCGGGCCCAGGTCCGACCAGATGGCGAGCAGAATGGTGCGCCCGGTGGCCGCCACGACCTCTTGGGCAACTTGGCTCGCCTCCTCGAACACGTCGAGCCGTGCCATCGCTGCGAGGCCGAGCCGCAGGGCGCCGGCGTGCAGGTCGTAGAGCGCCGTCGCCGGGTCCTGCCTCAGGAAGCCCGTGTTGACGAAGCTCGCGAGATAGCGGTGCGCCTGGCTCGCCGACAGGTCGCTGGCCTTGGCGACCTCGGACAAGGTGCTTGGCCGGCCCAGCTTGACGAGCGCGTCCAGCACGCCGACGCCGATCTCGACCGACTGGATCCCCTTGCGCTTGCCGACCATGCGAACCGCCTCTGCTGCGTTACCGGCGGCACCATAGCCGCTGCGGTGCCGTCGAAAAAGCGGCCCGGCAGAGCGCTATCCCCCAATAAAGACAGGAAAGACAGGCGCTCTCAGCGCAGCGGCGGCGCGTAGAGCAGGCCGCCCTTGCTCCAGAGCTCGTTCAGGCCGCGGGCGAGCTTGAGCGGCCCGTTGGCGCCGACGGTCCGGTCGAATATCTCGCCGTAATTGCCGACCTGGCGGATCGCCCGGTAAGCCCACCGCTCGTCGAGGCCGAGCGCCTTGCCGTTGCCCGGCGTCACGCCCAAGAGGCGCTGCACTGTCGGATCGCTGCTCTTCAGGCCCTCGTCGACATTGGCGCGGGTCAGGCCATGCTCCTCCGCGTCGACGAGCGCGAAGACGGTCCAGCGGATGATGTCGAGCCATTGGTCGTCGCCGGCGCGGACGGCCGGCGCCAGCGGTTCCTTCGAGATGATTTCAGGCAGGATCATGTAGTCGTCCGGGTTGCTGGCCCGGGTGATGCGCACGCCGGCCAGGCCCGAGGCGTCGGTCGTCAACGCATCGCACCGGCCGGCGAAGAAGGCGCCTTCGATTTCGTCCTCGCTCTCGATCACCACGGTCTTCAGTGTGAGATTGTTCTTGCGGAAATAGTCGGCGAGGTTGAGCTCGGTCGTGGTGCCCGGCTGGACGCAGATCGTGGCGCCCGACAGTTCCTTGGCGCTCTTCACGCCCAGCTTCTTCGAAACCATGAAGCCCTGGCCGTCGTAGAAGATGGTGGGGCCGAACACCAGCCCCAGCTGTGCCTCGCGCGTCAGCGACCAGGTCGTGTTGCGGGCGAGCAGGTCGACCTCGCCCGACTGGAGCGCCGTGAAGCGCTGCTCGGGCGACAGCGGCTCGAACTTGACCTTGCCGGCATCGCCCAGCACGGCCGCGGCCAAGGCGTGGCAGATCTCGACGTCGATGCCGGCGTAGTTGCCCTGGCTGTCGGCCAGCGAGAAGCCGGCGATGCCGGTCGAGATGCCGCACTTGACCACGCCGCGCGCCTTCACCGTGTCGAGCGTCGCGGCCTGGGCAGCGCTGCCGATGACTGCTGCCAGCACGACTGTTGCGAGCACGACTGTTGCGAGCACGACTGGTGCGAGCACGGCGGCGGCAAGAAACCTGATCATCATGATCTCCCGATGCGGGCTCGCGGCACCGATGCTGGTCTACGCGATATAGAACGCCAGCGTCCTGAGCTCGATGCTCTCGCGCGGCAGAACGTCGGCCGGCGCGGTCGGGTCTTCGAACGCGGTATGCGGCGCGAAGCGGGCCCGACCGTCCGTGGCGGAATCGTAGCACTTGAGCAGCAGGGCTTCATCCACGCGCATTTCCGGGACGTAGAACCAGCGATGCGCCGGATTGAAGCGGACCGCGTAGGTTTCCCCTGTCCGGTCCGGATAGACGAGATCGGACGCGACCAAATCCTGGAAGGCGACGCTGCGCGCGTCGCACACGGCGAGCGGGGCATCGCGCAACGGGCCGCGGATCGGCCGCCAGACATTGATCACCGAGAAGCGCCGGCGCAGCAGCGCATCCGCTTCCTCGCCCAGCAGATCCCGCACCCGCTGCGGCCCCGACTTGACGGTGTAGTCGTTGTGCACCCGAGGTACCGGCTGGCGCGGCGCGCCGGCGGTGCGGTCGGCCGTGTCTGGCAGGCGACGCCGGATCGTGTGGTCGAACACCAGCACGCGCGCGGCGCCGGTTGCCGCCGCCACCAGCCGCTCAGCCTCCGGGTAATAGACCTGGCGCAGGGCGTCCTCGTCATAGAAATCGCCGACGGCGCTCTGGTGATCGACGAGCGCCAGCCCCTCCTCATCGAGCGAAAGCCGGTCGGCGAACGGACGGGCGTTGGAGATCGCCAGGCGGTGCGGCTCGTAGACGGCGTTGTTCTGCGGGATGCCCGGCGGCGGCTCATAGGTGTAGTTCCGTGGCTTCTCCGTCATGGCGGCGAGATAGTTCAGCACCGCCTCGACACGCGGCAGGCTTTCGATTTGGGCGGCAGACAGGCTCATGATCGTTTCACCCGATGGCTGGGGTGGCGCCGGCGCCGAGGCCGCGCGCTCGAGAGGCAGATATCGTCACCTCCAAGCGCATTTCAACGATATTTTTCAGTGTATTTTTAAAATAAACAATAACAATATGTTGTATTGAGTCGTAGCAACCCTCCTGCAGATGCCCCGGCGCTAGGCCGTCCCGGACGGCGTCGCGTAGAGCCCGAGGCTCTCGAACGGGCCGATATCGAAGCCCTTCTTGCGGCCCGCGACCGCCCGCCCTTGGCCGAAGGCTTTCTGCAGGCGCGCGTTTTCCTCGGCGACGAGCGTGTCCGCGTCCGCGCCGACCAGGTCCGGGCTCGTGAGCGCCAGGCGTTTGAAAAAAGTATAGGCCTCCTCGGCCTTTGCGCTCGTCGTCTTCGGGTCGTGCAACAGCGCGCGCAGGCTGTCGTGGGCGCTGCGCAGGTCCGGGATCGACGCCCAGTCGGCGCGCCGTGTCTCGGCCTCGATGCTGAACACGAAATAGGGATAGTCCGCCAACTTGTCGTTCTTCTCGAACTGCAGGCGGAACGACTCGTCGAAGCGGAGGCTGCTGCCGTCGACCAGGTGGGAGGGCGCGTCGGTGACGAGGTAATAGCCCGTCTCGACCGGCGAAAAGCCGTGGGCGAGCCCGACCGCGAGGGTGGAATGATTCTCGAGCCCGAGCAGCCGTTCCGCTCCCTTCTTGAGCGGCTCGACGAACGGTGCCGCCGCGGTCACGAAGCTGACGCCGGCCGCCTTCGACATGGTCATGAGCACGTCGAGAAACGGCTCGGCCAGATCCGACGATTGCACGGCGAAGAGGCCGATCTCCACGGTCATGTTGCCGCCGCGATAGGGCACGGGGCCCAGCACCGGCACATCCTTCAGCAGGATGCGATCCGCATGCTTCGGGTCCGGCCCCGCCAGCTTCGAGGGCGTCGAGATGGACTGGAACTGGGCCTCGCCGGTCCGGCTGTCCGCGAGCGTCGCGTTGGTGTGGATGCACCCGTAATATTTCTTCCAGGCGATGCGGCTGTTGACGATGCGCAGCGATTTCAGGCGGACCTGGACATAGTGCTTGTCGCGCTCGAGCGTGAGGGGCTGCGCGACGATCGAGAGCTGCGCCGCCGTCAAGCGCCGAACCGTCGGCTCCGTGTTCCGCTCGCGCACGGCCCACGCAATGACGCTCTTGGCCTTCTCGCCGATGCCGAGCCGCATGTCAGTACTCCAGGTCCAGCAGTTCGTAGACGGAGTGGGCCCAGACCCACGACGAATAGGCGGGGGTGGCGTTGCGGCCGGTGACCTCGAGCGCGAAGCCGACAATGTAGTCGTCGTCGCTGATCAAGGCCGCGCCCGAATCGCCTTGGTCGGTGATCGGCGGCGTGTAGATCTTGAGCTGATTGTATTTCGTCACGTTGGGGGCGGCCAAATCCCAGCCGGTGACGTTGGTGCTGTTCAGCCCGGTCGTGAGCCCCTCGTATTCGGCGCCCTGGTTGCCGCGCGGCAGCTTGTTTGCGAGCGGGCCCTTGGCGCCCTTGCTGCCCGGGTTCGCCGTCGTCGTGACTTCGATGAAGCAGCTGTCGGACACTTTGTTGCGCCGCACAACCGTGCCGCTGACGCCATCAACCGTCACGTGCTTGTTGGAGCCGACTGCGTGGAGCGCCGCGGTCACGCCTGAGCGCTTCTTCTTGTCGATCGCGGCGACGCCGGCGGTCGAATCGCCGTATGACCCGGTCAGCGGGTCGACCTTCCAGACAGAGGGCGGCGCGTTGACGGCGGAGGTCGTCGGCCGTTGCGCGATCACGGCGCCGAACGGCTGCCCCGCGAACGCCTCGATGGCAATGAGGGGCCCCAGGGTGTGGAAGGGCGGGGGTGCCTCCAGCAGATCGGTGAAATTCAGCCAGCCCTCGATGAGGTCGGACGACGACGGCTTGATGTCGATCACCCACGTCTGTTCATCGCGCAACGAGTGCAGCATGACGAGGTCGTAACGGCGGTTGACGCTTCTGAGGGCGACGATCTGCTCCGTTCGCGCCAGCTCGTGAAACGGAAATCCGCGGGCGGTGAGCGCCCGTTGGAACGCGGGGGAATGGGCCAGCGCCTGCAGCGCCATCGTCGCGATGAGCGCCCGCGCGCGTTGCGTATCCTCGCCGGTGCCGGCCGCAAGGGCCCGGCAGGCGGGGCCTGCGGTTTCGAGATCGATGCCGTCTTGTCCGCCAATCAGAGTCGTCAACGAGTCGAAGCTCATGCGCGCCTCCAACAGCACTCGCGCTGCGAGAGCATTACATTACCGGATTCGCGGTAATCGTTCACCGGGGAATGTCTCCGCCGGGCATGATCGTTTTGGGGTGGGGTGTTCTCGTTTATGGTCGAACGCGAACACGAGACGAAGCAACCGAGGAGGAGGATCGGATGCTGAAACGACTGGGGGCTGTTGCGATGGTGCTGGCGGTGGCGGTGGCGGGCGCCGGTGCGGCGCAGGCGCAATCTCCTGCCTTCTCCGTCGATTTCACCTGGCAGGGCACGACGTCGTGCTTCGATCCGAAATCGCCGCCGTTTACTCTCGGCGGCGTGCCCGGCGGGACGAAGGCGCTCAAGTTCGCGATGAAGGACCTGGACGCGCCGACCTATCCGCACGGCGGCGGATCGATCGCCTATGACGGGCAGAGCGAGGTGCGCCGAGGCGCCTTCTCCTATCAGGGGCCCTGTCCGCCCGACGGCCAGCACAGCTATCAATGGACCGTGGAGGCGCTCGACGGAAATGGCCGGACGCTCGCGCGCGCCATTGTCACCAAGAAATTCCCCGAACGATGAAGCGGACGGTCGAATGATCCGCCGGCCGGAAGGTCGACCGGGCCATGGGCGGTGTTTTGGTGGTACCCTATATCCTGAACGAACTTGTCGGCTGCGGCGTTAAGGCAACTGGACGTCGGCACACCGGCACCGGGCCGTGTGGTAGCGTTTATTGTGGGCTCGCTTGTTTTGAGAGGAGGACGGCCGGTGATACGCATGTGCGGCTTGTCGCTGCTGCTCATCGTCGTGTCCATTCTCGGCCTGCCCGTCAAGGCGGCGCCGCCACCGAATGCCGACCCGGCGCTCAGCCCCTGGTTCGAAAGCCTGCGCCAGCCCGGCACCGGCATCAGCTGCTGCTCGATCGCCGATTGCCGGCCGGCGGATTATCGGACCACGCCCAACGGGTACGAAGTGTGGATCGACAACCGTTGGCAGCCGGTGCCGCCGGAGAAGGTGCTGCAGCGCGCCGACAACCCGGTCGGCCGCGCCATCGTCTGCTGGACGAAGCAGGTCGGCATCATGTGCTTCGTCCGGGCGCCGGAGACATGACGACAGACGTAACGGCGTAGTATTGCAGCCAAGCGACAGGACCGACCCGGCTATTTCCGGCGCGGCTTCTTGCGCGCGGTGTGCCGGTTGCACCAGTCGACGAATTCCTTGTACCAGAGCCGGGAGTTCTGCGGCTTCAGGATCCAGTGGTTCTCGTCGGGGAAGAACACGAGCCGGGCCGGCACGTCCTTGGCGCGCAGCGTGTTGTAGTAGGCCAGCCCCTGGTAATAGGGCACGCGGTAGTCGAGCTCGCCGTGCATGACGAGCGTCGGCGTCGCGAAATGCCGGGCGTAGTGATGCGGCGACTGGCGCAGCACCGCCGCCTCGTCCTCCCAGGCAAAGGCGCCCAGTTCCTTGCCGAGCCAGAAATAGCCGTCCGAGCCCATCATCGAGACCCAGTCGAAGCAGCCGGCGTGGCAGACATAGGCCTTGTACCGGTCGCCCCGAACATTGCCGTTCATATAGGCAACCATGTAGCCGCCGTAGCTGCCACCGGTCGCGACCACGCGGTCCGGGTCGATGGTGCCGGTCGCGAGCATATGGTCGGTGCCGGCCTCGATGTCGGCGAGCTCGCGCCGGCCCCAATCGGCGTTGATTGATGAGACGAACGCCTGCCCGCGGCCGGTCGAGCCGTGATAATTGACCGCCGCCACGACATAGCCGGCGGCGGCGAAGAGCTGCATGTTCCAGCGCCAGTGCCAGCCGTCGGTGACGCAGGTATGCGGGCCGCCGTGGATGACCTGCATCAGCGGCCATTTCGCCTTGCCGGGCTTGGCGGCGTCGAAGCCGGGCGGCGTCATGACCCACATCTGCACCGGGTCGCCGTCTGAGCCCTTGATCGTGACCGACTGGCTCTGCCCGAGTGCCAGCCGGTGGAGCAGCTTTGCGTTCAGCCGCTCGATCGCGCGCTCGCGGCTGCCGTCGCTGGCGGCGGCGAACAGGGCCGGCGGGTGGGACAGCGACGAGCGGGCATAGACGAGCGTGCGGCCGTCCGCCGACAGGCAGAGGTCGCCGGCGGTGCCGCCGTGCCCGGGGCCGCGGACGAGTTCCTCAGGCGTGCCGCCCGCGAGGCCGATCCGCCAGATCGGCTGGGCCACCTCGCTCTCGGCGGCGAAATAGAGCGACTGGCTGTCGGCGGCCCAGACGAGTGGGGCCGCGACGCCGCGGTCCCAGCCCTCGGTCAACGGTGAGATCCGGCCGTTCGCCCGGTCGATGAGCCAGGCGCGATCCTGCTCGTTGTAGCGCTTGCCGACATGGCTCGACAGGAACGCCAGCCACTTGCCGTCGGGCGAATAGCGCGGCGTGCCGTTGATGCGCTCGCCGTCGATGGCGCCCGCGCCCGTCAGGTTCGTCCATTTCCCGCTCTTCACCTCCAGCGCCACGATCTGGGTCAGCGAGAAGGCGCGCGGATCGGGGTCGAAATCATAGGCGAATGCGATCTCGCGGCCGTCCGGGCTGATGTCGAACATGCCGGCGCCCGGATCCTGCGCCGGCAGGTAAAAGCGGGTGCCGGCGAACAGGTCGCGCGTCTTGCCGGTCTCGACGTCGACGACATGCAGGTGCGGCTTGCGGCCGCGCGGATACCAATGGTCCCAGAAACGGTAGTGGTTCTCCTCGACGATGGTCGCCTTGACCTTGTCGTTCTTCTCCTGGCGAAGCCGCTTTGCCTGCGCCTTCTCGTTGCCGAGCTCCGGCCAGACCCAGGACAGGAAAACGAGGCGCCGGCTGTCCGGAAACCAGCGTGGCTCGAAGGCGCCGGTCGCGAGGTTGGTGACGCGCCGGGCCTCGCCGCCATCGGCCGCGATCAGATAGATCTGTTCCTCCTCGTCGGCGTCCTTGGTCTCGCCGCGCTTCGAGACGAAGGCGATCCATTTGCCGTCGGGCGACCATTGCGGATCGGCATCCTTCCGGCCGCGCGTCAGCTGCCGTTGCGTGCGCCCGTCGGTCGCGAACAGCCAGAGCTCGCTCGTGCTCTCGTTCTTGTCCATGTCGTAGCGCGTGACCGCAGCGCAGGCCCAGCGCCCGTCGGGCGACAGGGTCGGCGACCCGAGGCGTTTCAGGGACCAGAGATCGTCGATCGTGATCGGACGCGCGGAAGACGGCATGGAGCTGCACCCGGTGATTGTGGGGGCGCGAGTTTAGACATGGTCCGCCCCGCAAACCACTGGACTCAAATCACCTGCCTCAAATCACGGGCGTTCGCCTCAAATCATGTGCGTTCGACAGTGCGGATGTCGATGCGCGAGGTCAGTGTCCGGTGCACCGGGCACCGGTCGGCGATCTCCATCAGGCGGGCACGGGCGGCCGGGTCGAGAGGGCCAACAAGCGTGATCTCGCGGTCGATCACGTCGAGCTTGCCGTCCTTGCTCTCGCAAGTCACGCAATCCTCGACATGTTCGCGATGATGGCGGAGCGCTACGCGGACGCGTTCCAGCGGCAGCTGCTTGCGGTCGGCATAGAGCCGGAGCGTCATCGCTGTGCAGGCGCCGAGCGCCGTCAGCAGGAAATCATAGGGGCCGGGTCCGACGTCGCCGCCGCCGACGGCGACCGGCTCGTCGGCGAGGAAGCGGTGGCGGCCGGCGCTCACCTGCTGATCGAGCGCACCGCGCCGCGTCTCCTCGACCACGACAAGGCCCGGCTCCTCAGCGGACTCATCCGCCGCCTCGGCCGCCACTTCGTCCCCTGGGGCGGCGTCGGGCAGGTAGCGTGCCGCCCATTGCGCGATCAGGCCTGCGGCATATTCCGCGTCGGCCGCGCGGGCCAGCAGATGGTCGGCCTCGTCGAGCGAGACGAAGCTCTTCGGATGGCGCGCGGCAGCGAAGATCGCCCGCGCATTCTCGACGTCGACGATCCGGTCGACGGGCGAATGCAGGATCAGGAGCGGCCGGCCCAGGTGCTGGATGCGCTGCTGCTGGTCCTGCGCACGGACATCGTCGAGGAAGCTGCGTCGGATCGTGAAGGGGCGGCCGGCGAGGTTGACCCTGGCCTCGCCCCGGGCTTCGATCTCGTCCGCCCGGTCGGCGAACAGACCGATAATATGGGCGACGTCGAACGGGGCGGCGATGGTCGCGACCGCACGCACCTCGGGTGCGGCCTCCGCCGCGGCCAGCACCGCCGCGCCGCCCAGGCTGTGGCCGACGAGCAGGCTCGCCGTCCGGCCGGTTGCCCGCATATGGTCGAGCGCTGCCTTGAGGTCGGCGAGGTTGGTGCTGAAATTGGTGTTGGCGAAATCGCCGCCGCTGCCGCCCAAGCCCGTGAAGTCGAACCTGACGGTCGCAATGCCGCGCTCTGCGAGGGCGGCGGCAATGCGCGCTGCGACATGGATGTCCTTGCCGCAGGTAAAGCAATGGGCGAACAGCGCATAGGCGCGCACCGGCCCGGCCGGCAGGTCCAGCCGGGCGGCGAGGCGGTGTCCTTCTGCACTCGGGAAATCGAACCGCTCGACCGACATCTGCGCCTCCGCTTCGGCAAAAGGGCGCCCCGCCGGGGGGCACCGGCCATGCTATCGCGGGCGGGCGCACGCCGCAAAAGGGAGCTTCGGCAACCAGAGGGACAGGATGCCGCCCAGGGCCAGGAGGGCCACATTGCAGCCAAGGGCGATCGTAAAGGCATGCGCATAGTCGGCGCTGGTCCCGCCGGCGCCGAGCACGCCGTAGAACACGCCGCCGATGATGGCGACGCCCAGGGCCGAGGCGATCTGGAAGGTCGAGATCATGATGCCGGACGCGAGCCCGGCGTGGCGCGGGTCGATACCGCCGATCACGGCCGCGATGATCGACGGCATGACCGTGCCGAACCCGATGCCGGCGCAGGCGAGACCCCATTCGAGCGTGCCCGTGAGCTCTCCGCCTGGCAGCACGCCGCTCGCGGCGAGCGCCGCGGTGCCGAAGCCCGCCACCTGCAGCGCGAAACCGATGGTGAGCGCACGGGGGCCGAGCCGGCGCATCACCGGAGCGGAGACGAGCGAGGCCGCGAAATAGCCGACGGCATAGGGCAGTGTCGCGATGCCGGCCTGAAGCGGCGACAGATGGCGACCGGTTTGCAGATAGATCGCGAAGGTCAGGTAGAAGGCCGACAGCATGTAGAGCGCCGTCGCGATCAGGAGGCCGATGAGGAACCCGCGCTCGCGGAACAGTGCCAGCTCGACGAGCGGCGCGCCGCCGCGGTTGGTGAGCCGGCTTTCTGCCCGGATGAACAGCGCAAGGGCGCCCGGCGACAGGATCAGCATTGCGACGATCCAATGCGGCCAACCGGTCTCGCGCCCTTCGACCAGCGGATAGACCAGGAGGCCGAGCGTGAGCGACAGCAGCAGGACGCCAGGCAGGTCGAGCCTCTGGGCGTGGGCTGCGCGCGAATCCTTGAGGAACAGGAGCGCGCCGATGAATGCCGCCAACCCGACCGGCACGTTGATGAGGAAGATCGCCTGCCAGGTGAAGCCCAAGGGGTGGGCCGTCACCAGCACGCCGCCCAGGATCTGCCCGCAGATGTTGGCGAGGCCGAAGGTGGCGCCATAGAGCGCGAACGCCCGGCCCTGTTCCGCCGGCGGAAATGAGACGCGGATCGACGCCAGCACCTGCGGCGCCATGATCGTCGCGGCGAGCGCCTGCAGGATGCGGCTCGCGATCAGCATGCCGGGCGAGCCCGCTGTACCGCACAGCACGGACGCCACGGTGAACCCGGCGACGCCGATCATGAACATCCGCTTGCGGCCATAGAGGTCGCCGAGCCGGCCGCCGGTGATGAGGAACACTGCATAAGTCGCGGCATAGGCCGAGATCACGAACTCCAACGCGGCCGGCGAGGCGCCGAGGCTTCGCTGGATCTCCGGCAGGGCCAGGTTGACGACGGTAAAGTCGAGGATCGGCAGAAAGGCGCCGGTCAGCAGGACCGTCAGCGCGAGCCAGCGCCGAGCGTCCCGCTCCGGTTCCATGACGGGGGTATCGGCTTCGACGGCACTCATCGACCGCTCCTGCAAAAGATGCCCGGGAAAGGGGGCCTAGAGCGCTGGATGGCGCCGATGCCAATCGGTCGCCCGCTGAAAGGCATCGCCTGCGCGCACGAGCAGCGGCTCGTCGAGATGCCGCGCCACGAGCTGGAAGGAGAGCGGCATCCCCCTCGCGGTGAAGCCGCCCGGCAGCGTGAGCGTCGGCCCGCCCCACATGTCGAAGGGAGCGGCGAAGCGCAGAAAGCCCAGCAATCCTTCCGCCGTCGCGAAGAGCTCGGCCTCTTGGGCGATGGTGAAGTCGCTCAGCGGCTGGGTCGGGATGAGCAGCAGGTCGATGGAAGCGAACAGCTGCGTCAGCGCGCCGGCATAGGCGAGGCGCCCATGATGCGCTTTCATCACGTCGACGGCATCGGCGGCACGGCCTGTTTCGAGCAGCTGTGCGAGGCCGCCATACTCCGACGCCCGGGCGGGATAGGTCGTCTCGTGCACGATCGCCGCCTCAACGGCACAGAGCGTTGCCCAGGCTTCGGTGACCGCCTGCGCCGGCGGCACCCGGACCGCGGTGATGGTGGCACCCAAGCCTCGCAGAACCCGCTCCGCATCGCGCACCGCCGCAACGACGTCGGGATCGCAATCCTCCTCGTTGTAGGCGGCATCGACGCCGATGCGGATGCCGTCGAGCTGCCCACCGAGCTGCCCACCAAGTCCGGCCAGATAGTCCGGCACCGGGGCCGGCAGGCTGGTGGGATCCTCGGGATCGAGGCCGGCGATGACGCCCAGCATTGCGCCGGCATCGGCCGCGGACCGCGTCATCGGGCCAATGTGATCGAGACTGTCGGCGAGCGCGAAGACGCCGTATCGGCTGACCCGGCCCCAGGTCGGCTTCAGACCCGTAATGCCGTTTGCCGCGGAGGGAAAGCGGATCGATCCGCCGGTGTCGCTGCCGAGCGCGCCGAAGCATAGCCCGGCGGCGACTGCGACGCCGGAACCGCTCGACGAGGCGCCGGCGTAATAATCCGCGTGCCACGGATTGCGCGGCGGCGTCACCGTCGGATGATGCGTGACGAACGCGCCTTCGGTCAGTTGCAGCTTGCCCAGCAGCACGGCGCCCGCGTTCGTCAGCCGCTTCACGACCGTGGCATCGAGCGCCGGCACGCGGTCCCGGTGGAGTGCCGTGCCGGCGGCGGTGACGATGCCGGCGGTGTCGCAGATGTCCTTGACCGCAATGGGAATGCCGTGCAGCGGCCCACGATAGCGTCCGGCGGCGATCTCCTCTTCTGCCCGGGCCGCCTGCGCCAGGGCCAGATCCGGCGTCAGGGTCGCATAGGCCTGCAGCGAAGGCTCGAGGTGGGCGATGCGTTCGACGAGCGCGCGGGTCAGCGCCACGGGAGAGAGCTTGCGGGCCCTGATGGCCGCCGCCGTCTCGAGCAGAGTCGCATAATGCAGTTCGGTCATCGATCGCCTCGCTTGTCGTCCCGTCGCGCTCTGCGGAGCGGCGCGAACAAGAGCAACCTAGCGGGCTCTTGAAGATAATATAATAGAATGGTTAAATATATCAGAAATAACGATTGGATATGATTCGCCATGGCGCTGGATGTCGACGCGGTGCAGGCGTTCGTGCTGGTCGCCGATCTGCAGAGCTTCACGCGCGCCGCCGAGGCGCTCGACACCTCGCAGGCGGCGGTCAGCGTCAAGCTGAAGCGGCTTGAGGATCGGCTGGGGGCGAAGCTGATCGAGCGGACGCCGCGGCTGGTCCGTCTCTCGTCCCGCGGCGCAGCCTTCCTGGGCGTCGCGCGGGAGTTCATTGCCGCCCATGAACGCGCCGTCGCCGGCCTCGCCGCAGCGCCGCAGCGCTTGTCGCTCGGCATCAGCGACCATGTTGCCGGGCCGGAGCTGCCCGTGCTGCTCGCGCGGCTGCATGCCTACGAACCGTCACTCGTCATCGAGGTGCAGATCGATGCCTCGCGTCACCTGCTGGATGCCTTCGAGCGCGGGGCGCTCGATGCGGCGATCATTCGCCGCGAGGACGACCGCCGCGACGGCGAAGTGCTGGCGCCTGAGCGTTTCGGCTGGTTTGCCGCAGCCGGCTACGAACATCGGCAGGGCGATGCGATCCGGCTGGCTTCTCTCGCGCCGTCCTGCGGCGTGCGCAACATCGCGACACGCGCGCTCGACGCGGCCGGTATCGGCTGGACGGAGGTCTTCGTGGGCGGGGGCATGGCCGCCGTCTCGGCGGCCGTCTCGGCCGGCCTGGCGATCGCGGCGCTCGCCTATCGCGTGGCCCCGATTGGCACCGTCGAGGTCGGCGAACGCCTCGGCCTGCCGGCGCTACCCGTCTCCGAGATCGTGCTGCATTCGACCCTGACGGACGCGCGCTCGCGCGGCGCGCTTCGCACACTCGCCGCCGCCTTTCGCGAGCATCGCGCGCCGACGACCTGACATCACCGTTTGCATTGCAGCGAAACCGCACGCCACAATGGCAGACCAGTGCGCATGCCTGAGGGAAACAATGGATCGGCAGAGCGAGATGACGGAAAAGCTCGCGGTTATCACACCCCACCCCTCCGCCTTCAACGAGGCAGTGGGGCTGCGCCTCGTCGACTGGATCGAGGGCCGGGCGACGGTCGAGCTCGACGTGACCGGCGACCACCTGAACCGCAGTGGCTATGTCCATGGCGGCGTGCTCATGACGCTGATCGATGTCGCCTGCGGCTATGCCGGCACCTGGTCGCCGACCGCCGAGGGCGCTCGGCTCTGTGTGACGCTCGACCTTACGACCAGCTTCGTGGCGCCGGCGTGCGGCGGCCGGCTCACCACCGTCGCGACCGTCACCGGCGGCGGGCGCAAGATTTATTTCGCGCGGGCCGAGGTCCGCGACGAGGCGGGCCAACTGCTCGCCATGGGCCAGGGTTCATTCCGCTATCGGTGAGCGGGCGCCGACGTGTTGGGTAGATGGCGAGAATGCCGGATATTCTCCGCTCGTCTGCCGTGCGGTTTCATGGGATAGTTGTGCTTCCATCGGACGGCACCAAGTGCCGCTGAACCGCTGCCCTTAAAGGTGCGCCCATGTCGATTTCCCCCGTTTCATCGCTGCTTTCCTCGTCGCCGCTCACCGCGTCGACCGCCGTCGGCGTGCAGAATTCCGTGCTGCACACCTCGATCGGCCAGCGTGCGATCAAGGACCAGATCGATCTCAGCAAGGAAGCCGTGGCCCTGCTCGTCGGCGGTGCCGCACCCGCCGCGAAATAATTCCGCGGGCACTGATGCCGGACGCTAGGATGCGCCCGGCATGCCGCAGTTCTTTCGCATAGACGATCCTGACGACCCGCGCATCGCGGCCTATCGCGATGTCCGCGAGCGCGATCTGGTCGGTCGCGACCGCCAGTTCATGGCCGAGGGCGAGGTCGTCCTGAACGTGCTGGTCGCAAGCGCCCGGCACCGTATGGCGTCGGCGCTGATCGTCGACAAGCGGCTGGAACGGCTGAAGCCGCTGCTGACCGATCTCCCCGACGAGATCCCGATCTATGGCGCGTCGCAGGCGGTCATGGACCGGATTGCCGGCTTCCCGATGCATCGCGGCATCCTTGCGATTGGTGAGTGCACCGATCCGCCGTCCGCCGAGGCGCTGCTCGAGGGCCTGGGGCCGCGCGCGCTCGTGGTCCTGCTCGTCGGCATCGCCAACCACGACAATATGGGTGGCATCTTCCGCAACGCCGCCGCGTTCGGCGCCGATGCGGTGTTGCTCGACGCCACCTGCTGCGACCCGCTCTATCGCAAGGCGATCCGTGTCTCAGTCGGCGCCAGCCTGATGGTCCCCTTCGCCCGGCTCGCGACGGGGCAGGACCCGGTGGCGTTGCTTGATCGTTGCGGCTTCGAAACCTTATCGCTGAGCCCCGCCGGTGCGACGCCGCTGGCCGGGCTCGCCCGTGCGCCGCGGGTGGCGGCGCTGTTCGGCACCGAGGGGCCGGGCCTGCCGGCCGAGCTGCTCACCCGTACCCGCACCATCGCCATCCCTATGGCCGGCGGCTTCGACAGCCTCAATGTCGCGACGACGAGCGGCATCGTGCTGCATCATCTGGCCTGCGTGGCGCAAGAAGCCTGATCGGCTGATCACACCGTCACGACGATCTTGCCGAACTGTTCGTTTGACTCAAGGAAGCGATGCGCGTCGACGATCCGGTCGAACGGAAAACTCTTGGCGATGATCGGGCGGAGCGCACCTGACGCCAGCCCGTCGAGGATGAAGGCCTTGGCGGCCGCGAGCAGCACTTGGTCGCCGGTGATCTCGTAGACGCGATAACCGCGCAGAGTCAGGGATTTGCTCAGCACGGTGAACAGGGGGAAGGGCGTCGGCTCGGCGCTCAAGCCGCCGTATTCGATGAGGATGCCGCCCAGCGCCATCGCCGCCGCCAACGGCTCGAAGATCGGGCCGCCGATCGCATCCAGGACGACCCGGACGCCGGCCGGCCCAGCGATTTCCTTCAGCCGGAACTCTAGACCGTCTTCCTCCAGCACGATGACCTGCTGAGCGCCGGCCTCGCGCAGGGCCGCCGCCTTGGCGGCGGTGCGCGTGACCGCGATCGGGATCGCGCCGATCAAGTTGGCGATCTGGATCGCAGCCAGCCCGACGCTGCTCGATGCCGCGGTAACCACGACGGGCTCGTCCTTCAGGAGCTTGGCAAGCTGGATCAGCGCGCCATAGGCGGTGAGATAGGGCATCCACACGGCCGCCGCTTCTTCCCAGCTGAGCGACGGTGGATGCTTGACCACAAGGGCTGCCGGAAAGGTGACAAGCTCGCCATACGCGGGCCAGCGGGCCATCGACAACGGCGGCACGATGCTGACGGCGTCGCCCGGTGCCACATCATCGACGCCGTCGCCGATCCGCTCGACGATGCCCGCCGCCTCGAGGCCGAGCCCGGATGGCAGCGTCGGCGTCTCGATATAGCGGCCGGTGCGCAGCAGCGCCTCGGCGCGATTGAGGCCCAAGGCCTTGACGCGGATCTGCACCTCGCCCCGGCCGGGGGCCGGCACCCCGATCTCCTCGATGCGCAGTACCTCGGGGCCGCCCAGCTCATGGAAGCGAACGATGCGGGTCATGATGGCCACTCCAAAAGAATTGAATGGAATGAGCTATGCCATCGCCACCGACGTGGATAAATGTGGGGATAGGCAGATCACTAAAAATCAATGGTTTTGAATATGGACCGCCTCATGAGCATGGCCGTGTTCGTCAAGGCCGTCGATCTGGGCTCGTTCGCCGCCGCGGCTGCAGCGCTCGACCTGTCCGGGCCGATGGTCGGCAAGCATGTCCGGTTTCTGGAAGAGCGCCTGGGCGTGCGCCTTCTCAACCGAACCACGCGCCGCCAGAGCCTGACCGAGTTCGGGCGCGCCTATTACGAGCGCTGCCGCGTGGTGCTTGCCGAGGCCGAGGCCGCGGATGCGCTTGCGGCCGATCAATTGTCCGAGCCGCGCGGCACGCTCAGGGTCACCATGCCGGTGCATTTCGGCCGGCGCTGCGTCATGCCCATCCTGCTCGACCTCGCGCGGCGGTACCCAGCACTGGAGCTCGACCTTACGCTCAGCGATCGCGTTGCCGACCTGGCGGAGCAAGGCTACGACCTCGCCGTCCGGACCGGCGGCTTGGAGGACAGGGCCGGGGTGATCGCCCGCCGCGTCGCGCGCCAGCGCATGGTGGTCTGCGCGTCGCCGTCCTACCTCGAGCGGCACCCGGCGCCACGACGGATCGAGGATCTCGAAGAACACCAGGCCATCGTCTATCGCCGGGCGGGCCGGGTGGCGCCCTGGCTGTTTCCGCGCCCGGACGGGGAGCCCGCTGAGGTCGCGCCGGTGAGCCGCTGGCGGCTCGACGATCTCGACGCGATCGCCGATGTGGCGGCTACCGGCATCGGGCTCGCCTGGCTACCCTACTGGCTGGTGCGGGAGCGGATCGAGGCGGGCGCGCTCGTGCCGCTGCTGCCGGACCAGCCGGGCTTTCTCTACGATTGCCATGCGCTGTGGCTGCAGACGCCGCACCTGCCGCTCAAGGTCCGCCTCGCCGTCGACGCCTTGGCGGCGGCCCTGCCGAGGTTCATGGCGTAAGGCGCGCCCTCACATCGGTTGGGCCACCCGGATCGGGGCGGCCTTGTCGAGCGGGACATAGCCGTCGGGCAGCGCATAGGCGAACGGCTTCGCCCCGAAGTTCAGGTCAATGACGCCGTCGGGCAGGCCTGTCAGCGAGACGCTGGACGACAGCTTCGCGACATAGGGCCGGCCGAGCTTCAGATCGGGCGCATTGGCGCTGCCCGGCTGGCTTTGCCAGGCGCCGTTCGTGCGGAGGTAAAGCTTGCCGACGTCGAGGTCGACGGCGATCCCGATGTTCCGCGTGGCGTCGCCGGCATTCCGCTTGCGGATGGCCTGCAGGCTGCCCGTGTTGCCGGCGCCGTCGCCCTGAACGCCAATGAAGATCGTGCTTTCGCTGATCTTGGCCAGGGCGCCGACATCGATCGTCGCCTCGAAATACCATTTGCCGTTCGAGGGCTTGTGGTTCGCGATCAGATCATAGACATCGGCTTCCGATGCGGCCGAGGCCGACGCTGCCGCGGTTGCCGGGGCCGGGGCGGCGGCAGGGGCGCTCGCCGCCCCGGCCTGCTCTGCCGTCAATTCGGCGACCCGTTGGTTGGTGAAACGCACGACGCAGACCGTCTTGCCGAAATCGGTCAGCAGGTTCGCGAACCATTTCTCGCGATCGGTTTCCTTGCTGGCGCTCTGGCAGGTCTGGTCGCGTAGCTTCAGCCACTGAATCTGCTGGGTGCGCAGCGCTGCCTTGCCGGCGTCGTCGCGGCTCGCGCGGAGGGCCTGGTAAAGGTCGTTAATGGTCTTGTCCGCCGCGCGCAATTCCTGGCCGATGCATTCGGCACGCTCCTGATCCGTCGCGGCATTGTCGCAATCCGCGCGGGCGACCGCGATCTGGGCAAAACTCAGCAGCAGCGCGGCGATGAGAAGCTTGGACATCATAGCTCCGAAGACCGGCGGTCAGATGCCACGATACTGCCTCCGGTTGAGATTTTCGGTCAAGCTCGACCGGGCCCGAATGATCGGTTCTGAGGCCACTGGTCGGGTTCACCCCTCCGGCATGAACAGCGCGCGCGCCGCCCGCGCCTCGCGGGCGATGAAGTCGCCGGTGGCGCGGATACGCGGCAGGTCGTGCAAGTCGGCGTGGGTGATGAGCCAGAAGGTGCGGACGATCGAGATCGTCTCCAGCACCGGCACCAGGCCCGGCGCGCCCGCCGTCATGAAATCGGGCAGCACGCAGAGCCCGATGCCGGCCAAGGTCGCCTGCAACTGGGCGATCAGCGTCGAGCTGCGGAACTGCGGCACGACGCCGGGGGCGACGAGCGGCAGATAGTCGAGCTCCGGCGTGAAGATGAAATCCTCGACATAGCCGATGAGCGCGTGGGCCTTCAGGTCCTCCGGCCGCTCGATCGGCAGGTGGGCCGCGAGATAGGCCGGCGCGGCATAAAGGCCCAGGCGATAGTCGGTGAGCTTGCGGGCATAGAGCCGGCCCTCGGTCGGGCGTGACAGGCCGATCGCGATGTCGGCCTCGCGCTTCGACAGGCTGAAGATGCGCGGCAGCGCCACGAGCTCGGGCCGGAGCTCCGGATGTTCCGTGATCAGGCTACCGATGCGCGGTGCCAGGAAATAGCTGCCGAAGCCGTCGGGCGCGCCGATCCGGACCGTGCCCGAGACGAGCGGCCCGTCGCCCTGGATCTCCTTGTGCGCGGCGAATGCCGTGCGCTCCATCGCTTCGGCGGTGACGAGCAAGCGCCGGCCGGCGGATGTGAGCCCGTAGCCTTGCGGGCTTCGTTCGAACAGCGGCGTTGCAAGCGCCCGTTCGAGCGCCGCGATGCGCCGGCTTACCGTGGTGTGGTCCTGCCGAAGCCGCGTCGCCGCCGCGGTCAGCCGGCCAGTGCGTGCGACCGCCAGGAAATAGCGCAGGTCATCCCAATTGAAATTGCTGCTCATGTGCGGCAGCAACCCGGTGCAAGCCGACGAATGTCGCTATGTCTCTGCCGGAAAGGGGGCCGAATGCCGACTTCGCCGCCGGGTGACGGCTTGGCTTGCATCAAAGTCGCCAAAAACGGCGAACGGCGGTCGGGATTGCTCCTGCCGCCGTCCTGTCCGTTCATCACGGGCCTTGCCAATCCTCGCTCGACCCTGCGGTGCGTTACTGCGCACCGTCTTGTCTCGCTTGGATCGGTGTGCGGCCAGTCGAAACCGGTCGTAACGCTGCTTGTCTCATATTCCGGCGTGATCGTCAAGAACTGTTTTTGCGTTGCGGTATCCAGAAACCGCAAACCGGTGATCCGATCGAAGCCGTCCTCGAGAGTCATGGGAAGCTCGGCACAGTGGGTCTGCAGAAATCCACATACCAGAAGCGACGGGAAAATGACATGCGTGGGGATACGAGTGATGCGCCTAGCTCCTCCGTCATCCCGCGCAGGCGGGAATCCAGGCGCTACACGCGGGAGCGCGGAAAAGAATCATATCGTCGCAGACGCGGCTCTTGGGCTGGATTCCCGCCTCCGCGGGAATGACAGCAAAGGAGTGGCGGCAGTAAGATCTGGGAAAAAGACCAATACCCGATTGCCGAATGCGCAGTCGAAGGAGCGATACGGGATGGAATTCGACCTTTCGGAAGACCAGCAGGCGTTCCAGGAGACGGCGCGCAGCTTCGCGCGCGAGGTGCTCTTGCCCGGTGCCGCGCGCTGGGACGAGGAGAAGCAGTTCCCGGAGGCGGAGCTGCGCCAGGCGGCGGCCTTGGGCTTCGCCGGCATCTATGTGCGGGACGACATCGGCGGCTCGGGCCTCTCGCGCCTCGACGCGGCGCTGATCTTCGAAGAGCTGGCGGCGGCCGATCCGTCGACCGCGGCCTATCTCTCGATCCACAACATGGTCGCCTGGATGATCGACCGGTTCGGCGACGACGCCGTGCGCCGGCGCTTCCTGCCGACGCTCATCTCGATGGAGCATTTCGCGAGCTATTGCCTGACCGAGCCCGGCTCCGGCTCGGACGCGGCCTCGCTCTCGACCCGGGCGGAGCGGGACGGCGACCATTACGTGCTGAACGGCGGCAAGGCCTTCATCTCGGGCGGCGGACGCAGCGAGGTCTATGCCGTCATGGTGCGCACCGGCGGGCCGGGGCCGAAGGGCATCTCCTGCGTGCTGGTCGAGAAGGGCACGCCGGGCCTGTCGTTCGGCAAGCAGGAAAAGAAGCTCGGCTGGAACTCGCAGCCGACGTGCCAGCTGATCTTCGAGGACGCCCGAGTGCCGGTCGCGAACCGGATCGGTGCGGAGGGAGAGGGCTTCAAGATCGCCATGGCGGGCCTCGACGGCGGGCGCGTCAACATCGGCGCCTGCTCGCTCGGCGGGGCGCGCGCCTGCCTCGAGGCCGCGCGCGGCTACATGGGAGAGCGCAAGCAGTTCGGCAAACACCTGGCCGAATTCCAGGCGCTGCAGTTCAAGCTCGCCGACATGGCGACCGAGCTCGACGCCGCGCGGCTCATGATCCATCGCGCCGCATCCTCGCTCGACCAGAAGCATCCGGACGCAACGCTCCGCTGCGCCATGGCGAAGCGCCTTGCGACCGACGTCGGCTTCAAGGTCGTGAACGACGCGCTGCAGCTGCACGGCGGCTACGGCTACATCAAGGAATACCCGATCGAGCGCTATCTCAGGGACTTGCGTGTCCATCAGATCCTCGAGGGGACCAACGAAATCATGCGCGTGATCATCGCGCGCCGCCTGTTGGAGAACGCCTAAATCATGAGCAAGATCGCATTCATCGGCCTCGGCAACATGGGCGGCCCCATGGCCGCGAACCTGGCCAAGGCCGGCCACGAGGTCATGGGCTTCGACATGGTCAAGGCCTCGATCGAGGTGTTCGTCGGGCACGGCGGCAAGGCGGCGGCCTCGGCTGCGGCGGCGGTCGCCGCGGCCGAGGTGGTCGTCACCATGCTGCCGGCCGGCCCGCATGTGCGCGGCGCCTATCTCGACACCCAGGGCATCCTGGCGGCCGCCAAGCCGGGCGCACTCTTGATCGATTGCTCGACCATCGACGTGGAATCCGCACGTGCGGTCGCGGCGGCCGCGACCGACAAGGGCTTCGCCATGATCGACGCGCCGGTCTCGGGCGGCACCGGCGGGGCCACCGCGGGCACGCTCACCTTCATGGTCGGCGGTCCCGACGCGGCGGTCGGCCGGGCGCGGCCCTATCTCGAGCAGATGGGCAAGACCATCGTCCATTGCGGCGGCCCCGGCACCGGCCAGGCGGCCAAGATCTGCAACAACATGATCCTCGGCATCTCCATGGCCGCCGTGTGCGAGGCCTTCGCGCTTGCCGAGAAGCTCGGCCTCGACGCGCAGAAGCTCTACGACGTGAGCTCGAAGTCGTCGGGGCAATGCTGGTCCTTGACGACCTATTGCCCGACGCCGGGCCCGGTGCCGACGGCGCCGTCGAACCGCGGCTATGCGCCGGGCTTCACCGCCGACATGATGCTGAAGGACCTGAAGCTCGCCCAGCAGGCGGCCCAGGCGACCGGTGCCGTGACACCCATGGGCGCCGAGGCCGCGACCGTCTACCAGCTCTTGTCGGCCGCCGGCGGCGGCGCCAAGGACTTCTCGGTCGTGCTGCCCTACCTCAGGGGCAAGCTCGGCGAAGTGCTCTAAGTCCTCTCTGTCGTCATCCCCGCGGAGGCGGGGATCCAGGGTGGCCGCGCGACGTCGCCTGTTGCCCTGGATTCCCGCCTTCGCGGGGATGACGGAATGAAAACCTGATCCACAGGAGTTTCGTCCATGTCCCTCGAACAGAACCTCGATCCTTTCGCGCTCGCCGACCAGCTGTCGAACAAGCTCTTGATCGACGGCAAGCTCACGCCGGCGCTCTCGGGCAAGAGCTTTCCCGTCGTCAATCCGGCGACCGGCGCCGTGATCGCCCATGCGGCGGACGGTGTCGCGGCCGACGTCGATCTCGCGGTCCAATCGGCCGCCAAGGCGCAGAAGAGCTGGGCGAAGCTGCACCCGCGCGAGCGCGGCCGGCTCGTCCAGGAATGTGGCCGGTTGCTCAACACCCATGTTGAAGAGATCGCCAAGCTGGTGGCGCTCGAGACCGGCAAGGCGCTCCGCACCGAGAGCCGGGTCGAGGCCGGCGTGCTGGCCGACGTGTTCGTGTTCTTCGGCGGCCTGGGCTCCGAGCTCAAGGGCGAGAGCGTGCCGTTCAAGACCGACTCGATCACCATCACCCAGCGCGAGCCGATCGGCGTCGTCGGCGCCATCATCCCGTGGAACGTGCCGCTCCTCTTGATGGCGCTCAAGATCGCGCCGGCCATGGTCGCGGGCAACACGGTCGTGGTGAAGTCGGCGGAAGAGGCACCCTTGGCCGTGCTGCGCGTGGCCCAGATCATGAACCAGGTGCTGCCGCCGGGCGTCTTCAATATGATCTCGGGCGACGGCCCGGGTGCCGGCGCGCCGCTGGTCTCGCATCCCAAGGTCGGCAAGGTCACCTTCACCGGCTCGGTCGAGACCGGCAAGATCGTCTACAAGACCGCGGCCGAGAAGCTGATCCCGGTGACGCTCGAGCTCGGCGGCAAGAGCCCGATGATCGTCATGGCCGACGCCGACATCGACCGGGCGGTCGCGGGCGCCATCACCGGCATGCGCTTCACCCGCCAGGGCCAGAGCTGCACCGCGGCCAGCCGCATGTTCGTCCATGCTGCGATCCACGACGAGTTCGTCTCGAAGCTCAAGGCCAAGGTCGACGAGATGGTCATGGGCGATCCCTTGGACGAGAAGACCGACATCGGCTCGATCATCTCGCCCGAGCAGTTCGCCAAGGTGAAGTCCTATATCGCGCTGGGCGAGGCGGCGCCGGGTGCCACCACGCTGCGCTGCTCGGCCATGCCGACCGATCCGGCGCTGGCGAAGGGCCTGTTCATCCAGCCGGTCATCTTCACCGGCATCCCGAACGACCATCGCGTCTGCAAGGAGGAGATCTTCGGGCCGGTGACGGCCGTCGTGAAGTTCACCGACTACGAGGACGTGATCGCCCAAGCCAACGACACCGAGTATGGCCTCGCCGCCTCGATCTGGACCAAGGACCTGAAGACGGCGCTCGATGCGACCCAACGGCTCGAAGCGGGCCTGGTCCAGGTCAACCAGAACCTGGTCGTGCAGCCGAACATGTCCTACGGCGGCGTGAAGCAGTCGGGCCTCGGCAAGGAGGCCTCGCTCGAAAGCATGCTCGAGCACTTCACCCACAAGAAGACGATCATCCTCAACCTCGGCTGATCTGTCCCACTACTGGGTCCAGCCGGATAAAAATCGGGCGGAGCGGCCGTTAATGGCCCTCCGCCCGAAGTTCATTAGACGATGAGGAGGACCTTCAGACTGGACCCGATCGATTAATGACGGGTTAGCGAAAGGTCAGCCCTCAAGATTTATTTGGTCGCCGTCTTTGCGGTAGTGGTCGTGGTCGCCTTGGTCACCATCAATTTGGTGAGGCTGGTGCCGGCGCTCGACAGGTTGCGGACCATGATGCCGTGCAGGCCCACCGGCAGGGTGCCGGTCCAGCTGCCTGTCGCAATCGGCGCGCCGTCGAGCCGGATCTGCACCGCAGCCGGGTTGGCGGCATCCGTGGTGATCGTGAAGCTGCCGGCCGTCTCAACGTTGACCGACCAGGAGATGTAGTCGCCGACATGGGCGAGCGTGCCGGTCGACGTGCCCGACGGGGTGACACCCATCGCGAACGACACCGGGATGTTGCCGGCGTCGATCGGCAGCGGCCAGGCGAAGCTGCTCGCCGGGCGGGCGGCCGAGATCGCGGCCAGGATCGCCTGCATCTTCGGCGTGTTCTGGTCGGCGATCGTCGGGCTGGCGACGCCGTAGGAGGTGAGGCCGGCCGAGTTGAACACGAAGGGCGTGCCGCCGCCCAGCTGGAAGAACTTGTTGATCGCCGTGGTTTCGAAGCCCTGGGCGTTCGGGTCGGTGTCGGCCGCGAGCTGGACCGCCGTCGGATTATCCCCACCGACCTCGAAGCCGCCCTCGTAACCCATCTCGTGCAGCCCGAAGCCCAGCGCCCAGATCGCATCGCCCTCGGTCGAGGGATTGGTGACGCTGCCCGCATAGATGGCACTCACCGTGCTGCCGCTGGCGGCGGTCGACGTCTGGTACCAGCCGGCGCCGCCGCCCCACAGGTAGTAATTGGCCGGATGCGGGCTTGCGACATGGGCAACGCCGTCGGCGTTGTCGTAGTAGTTCTCGAGATATGTCAGCCCGATCGCCGCCGTGTTGTTGGCGTTGCCGTACTGCCATTCGAACACGGGCCGGACGCGCGTCATCATCCCGCCGTCACCCCACACGGCGCGGAACAGGCTGCTGATCCTGACCGTCCGGTCGACGACGCGGCGCTTCGCCCAGACCGTCTGGTCGGTCGAGCCGTCGTAGTTAAGCGGCGAGCCGCCGGCTGCGACCGCGGCGTTGGCCAGGCTCTGGTTGGCGGACGACTGCTGATAGGCGCCGTTCCACAGCTCGTTGCCGTATTCGACATAGACCTTGAGGTTGGAATTGAGCGGCGGATAGACGGGATTGGCCTGCGCGCTCGTATAGGGATTGGTGCCGTCGCTGCCGAATGCCAAGAGCTGCGCCAACTTGGTCACGTAGTCGTCGTCGACATAGGCCGGTATATTGATCCAGACGTCCTTGCCGGTCTCGTTGGCGAGCGCCACCAGATATTCGAGCGAGCCGCCCTTGCCCTGCCAGCCGTAGCCCGAGACCGCCTGGTATTGCGAGCCCAGGCCCGGCGTCACGCGATCGGCCCAATGCTGCTGCTTGTTGCCGTTGATCGCCAGGTAATCCATGAAGCGGATGCCGGTGAAATAGGACAGGAACGACTTGTACTGGGCGCTGAACAGCTCGCCCGCGGCATGGGTCGTGGCCGAGCCGGGCGCCACCGGCCGCAGGATCTGCAGATTGGTGATGCCCGAGCCGACGGCCGAGGTCGCGGTGCGTTGGCTCTGGCCGAAGCCGAGCGTGGCGGTGGTCGGTGCGCTCGCGGCGGCGACGGTCCAGGTCGCGCTCGTGGTGTTGGTCGCGGCGTCGTAGCCGACGCCCGCCGGCAGGACCGAGCCGTAGCTGACGCCGCCGACCGAGAAGCTGCCGAGGTTGGCCCAGTCCGTCACCTGGGCTTCGCCCGCGAAGCTCAGCTGGTAGGTGCCGTCGAGCTCACGGCCGCTCGACCAGACCGGCAGCGTCGCATCGGCAAGCGGCCAGCCCTGCGCGTCGACCGCGACCGTCTGCTGGGTGTTGGAATAGGCGGTGAAGGCACCGGCCTGCTTCATGAGGTCGGCGAACATGTTGCCAGGCTCGCCCGGTAGCGCCACCGCGCCGTTGATGCCGAGCGGCGTCGCAGCCTCGATGACCTGGAACGGGATGCTCGGGCTCGACCAGCCGAGCTGCAGCCGCCCGCTCGTCGCGGGCTGCCAGTAATGCACGCAGATGTCGTAGGACGTGCCGGCGGTCAGCGCCACGGCCTTCTGCCCGGTCTTGGTGCCGTTGGCGTAGTCGGCATAGAGCGTGGTCCAGGCGGTGGTGCCGGTCGGCCGGTAATAGAGTGCGACGCCGCCGGTCGCGATGACCTGGAACGTATAGGTCTCGCTCGTGGCCGCCATCACCTGGCCGGTCCAGCTGCCGGAAAAGCTTGACCAGCCTTTCGTGTTGAACTCGGGCGAGAGCGAGCCGCCGGGGCCGGTTGCGTTCCAGCTGAAATCGATGCGCGTGTCGCGCCGCTGGAATGCCGGGTTCGTGACGCCGGCGGCGCCGGACTGGTACTGGCCGACGAAGCCGCCCCAGAGCACGCCTTGTGCCTCAGCCGGGCTGCTGACGGTCGCTAAGGACAAAGAGAGAGCGATCGCGCCCGAGAGCGCGTTAAATTTCCCGATCATGCCGCTTCAGCCCATCAGAGGAGAGGCAATGCTCGTGACATGGCAGCTCTGCCGCAGCCGGTCGGGGGCGAAATAATCGCGCCCGAGTTCGCTGCAGAGTTCGATGTTCACGACCTTGTTGCCGACGTCCCCAAAATGGTCACAGGCAGTTAATAGAGTCTAAAACCGTGCTCAACCGGCAGGATCTAAATATTTGACATTATAGATAAATTGACTCGTCAAAGTATCCATAAATAAGAAAAAGCCTTAGACCGATTCTCGTATTTTTATATTATGCGCGAAAAAGGAGAAAAAATAGAACTTGCAATGACGCAGGATAGAATCGCGACGCCGCAGCCGGTGAGGGCTGCGGCGTCGCGCTCGTCCAGGTCAGGGATTGCGAGTGTTGCGTCAGCCGACGTCGGCGTCGCGCGGCCTGGGGGCCGCCTGCACGGTGACCGGTGCCGCGGCCGGGGCGAGCAGGAACAGTGCCCGCCAGTCGCGGCTGCGGCCGAACTCGATGAAGCGATAGGACAAGGCCCCGACGGCGAGCAGCAGGAACAGGAAGATCGGCAGCGTCCGCGCCAGATCGTCGAGCGGGGCCGCCTCGGCCTGGAAGAGATTGCGCAGCAGCGGCTCGTGCCAGACGTAGAGGCTGAAGCACATCATGCCCAGCACCTGGATCGGCCGGTTGGCGAAGGCGGCGCGCAGCCAGCCGCGCTCGAGCGACAGGAGGCCGGCGAGGACGGCGGCGAAACCGATCGCCATGAGGTCGGGGAAGAAGATCTCGATCCAGCGCTCGAGCCAGTGGGCGGCCGTCATGCCGAGCGCCAGGATCAGCGCGCCGCCGAGCGTCACGAGGCGCGGCCAGCGGACGCGGATGCCGGCGACATAGGCCTCTGCCAGTGCCATGCCGACCGCGAAGATCTCGAGATTGGCGGTGAGCCCCATCGTCAGCGGCTGGATCGGGTGGGCCGGCGAGAGCGCGATGCCGAGCGCGCGCGAGACGAGGCTGAGGACCGTCGCAGAGAGGATCGTGCGGACGGCGCCCCAGCGCCGGAATGCGATGATCATGGCCGGGAACAGGATGCTGAACCAGATCTCGACGCCCAGGGACCAGAGCGGCGGGTTCAGATGCGGCTCGAAGCCGTGCGGCGCGAAGGTGAAGAGCGCGCCCGCAATCGAGATCAGTTCGAGCGGCAGGCGCAGGTCGTGCACCGGCGGCACCTGGTTCAGCACCAGGCAGAGCAGGGCGACGATATAGTAGAGCGGCAGCAGGCGGGCCGCGCGCCGGCGATAGAAGGCACGAGCGTCGGCAGCACTCCGCATCGTCGCCCGGCCGCGCGCGAACGGCAGGTAGAGCACGAAGCCCGACAGCACGAAAAACAGCAGCACGCCGGTCCAGCCGTAGGCGAGGAAGTACAGCCGGTCGGTCACCGCCGCGGGCAGGGCGATGACGCTGCCGGCCTTGAAATAGAGCCCGAACAGATGTTGCCAGACGACGGCGACGATGGCGGCGCCGCGCAGGCCATTAACGACGTCGAGCTTGCCGTCGGCCGGCTTGACTTGCGGCTGGTTCTGGCTCCGGCTCTGATTCTGGGCGGCGTCAGGCATGTTCTGCGGTTGCATGGGGCACCTCGCCCAAAAGGATCAGGAGTTGCTCGGTCAGGTAGGCCTGGTCGAAATGGCGCCGTACCCAGGCACTGCCGGCGCTGCCCATGGGCGTCCAGCGTTCCGGCCGGCGCGCGAGCTCGATCATCGCTTCTGCCAGCGCCGGCGGGTCGCGTTCCGGCACCAGGACGCCGGTCTCGCCGTCGACGAGACCCTCGGGGAAGCCGTTGTGGTTGCTGGCAATGACCGGCATGCCCAGCGCCTGGGCCTCCTGCAGCACCAGGCCCTGACCCTCGACGTCGCCGGACGGCGCCGACGTGCTGGCCAGCACGAAGATATCGGCGGCGTCTGCGAGGCGCGCCACATCTTCCTGCGTGCGCCGGCCCAGAAGCTCGACATGGCCGCCGAGATCGAGGCGCGCAATTGCGGCTTCGAGGGCAGGGCGCGTCGGCCCTTCGCCGATGATGGCGAGGCTCGCGTCCACACCGGCCGCGCGGACCAGCGCCAGCGCCTCGATCGCGTAGACATGGCCCTTCTTCTCGACCAGCCGGCCGATCGACAGGAAGCGGACGGCCCGACCGCCAGCACCACTGCGCGCACGGAACGGAAAGCGATCCGGGTAGAGCCCGACCGGCACGCGCACGGTGCGCGCCTCGGGCGCGCCGATCTCCAGGATGCGCCGGCGGGTGTAGTTGGTATTGGCGACGAACAGGTCGCCGCGCTTGAACAGCCGGCGATAGATGTCGGGCCCCTGCGCCTGCACCCGCTCCGAAAAGTCGTAGCCGTGGAAGAAGGTCACAAGCCGCCCACGGATGAGTCCCAGGTCGGCGAGCCAGGTGCCGAACTGGCCGTTCGGCGCGAAATGGCAGAACACGTGGTCGAAGCCGAGCGGCTGGCTGCCGAGGTCGACCGCGGCCATGACCAGCCGGATGAAGTCGTAGGGGCTCGGCAGTGCGCCGGCTCCGAGCGCCCGCAGCAGAATGCGCAGGGTCGCGATCGGATGCGCCAGCAGGTAGAGCAGGTCGAACGCGCGGCCGGCCCGCGGGCGGGGCACGCCGATCCGGATGAGCCGTGCCGCTTCGAGGATGCGGCGGGTCGCCCCGTGCAGGCGGCTCGCGTCGGGCACGCCGCGGCCGAACGACAGGATCGTGACGTCGATGCTGCGGTCGAGCAGCGACAGGATCTGGTTGTCGATGAACGTCTCCGAGATCGCCGGATAATTGTCCAGCAACAGGGCGATGCGCAGGGTCTTGCTGTCGCGCGGCATCAGCGGGTCGCCTTAATGGGCCACAGGGGCGCCCCCCTGGATCTCGCGTGCGGCGGACGCCGATGCGGGGCCCCCGCCGGGCACGGGTTGTCCGGGCTCGGGCGCACGGAGCGCCGTCGGCCGCAGGCGCTCCTCGATCCGGTTCAGGAATTCGGCGACGGCGAAATAGCGCGCCTTGCCGAGACCGGCACGCGCCATCAGGTAAAGCGCCAGCCGCTTCACCGACCGCGGCTTCGCCCGCCAGTTCCGGCCGAGCAGGCGCGCGCCATAGTCTGAGCGGCCCATCTGCACGAAGATCTCGCCGAGCGTGCTCGTGAACAGCGCCGGATCGACCGAGCCATCGCGGAAATAGTGCCGGAGATGGGTCCGGTACATATAGAGATGGCCGGTCAGCCGGTTGCGGCCCGAGGACGTGATGCGGCCGTTAGGCGCGATATAGAGCGTGGTCAGGAGCTCCGGCACGCAAGCGAAACGGGTGATGGCCGAGAGCCGGACCCACAGCTCCCAGTCCTGGCAGGACTTCAGGGTGGGCACGAAACCGCCGACCGCCTTGAGCAGGTCACGCCGGACGAGAGCGCAGGAGGTCGAGCCCACGACATTGTGGTTCATGAGCGCCAGGCGGATGTCGCCAGCCTCGGTCGCCCGGCTGACGCCGCACGGCTGGCCGGCCTCGGTCAGGCTGGCGATGCCGGTATAGGCGGCGCCGTAGCGCGGCCCGCTCGCCTCGAGGGCGGCCAGCTGGCGGGCGATCTTCTCCGGATGCCAGACGTCGTCGCTGTCGAGGAAGGCGACATAGGTGCCCTCCGCGAGATCGATGCCGCGGTTGCGCGCCGCGGCAGCACCCATGTTGCGCTCGAGCGGATGGAAGCGGAACGGCACCGGGCAGCTGAAGCCGGCGGCCCATTCGGCGGTCCCGTCGGTCGAGCCGTCGTCGACCACGATGATCTCCAGCGCCGGATGGCTTTGCGCCACCACGCTGGCGATCGCTCGCGGCAGGCAATGGCGCCGGTTGAAGCTCGGGATCACGACGGAGACGAGCGGGGGCGAGGACATCGGCGTTCCTTGCTTCAGGCGCGGGAGGAGAGAAGGCCGGCGATCAAGCCGACATCGTTGCGGCGGAAGGCGAGCGTCAGGCCGCCATAGGCGACGGCGCCGACCGCAAGTTCGAGGAGGAGCAGCGGCACGCCGGCGACCAGGCCCTGCGTGTCGACGAGCCGGACCAACAGGCCCATGCCGAGCGCCAATGTGATCGCCGGGGCGAAGGAGGCGACATATTCTTTGAACACCGGGCCCAGCACCGGCTCGATCAGCCAGCGATAGACCGCGAGCACGACCAGCAGGTTGATCCCGACCAGCACCCAGGTCGCCGGCAGCAGGCCGAAGGCGGCGAGGCAGCCGGCGTAGACCGGCACCTGGATCGCGAACTGCACGAGCGTCCAGTAGAACGAGCGGTCGGCCCGGCCAACGGCCAGGATCAGCGAGCCCACCGGATTGTTGATCGTGCGCGCCATGGCGATGATCGAGCACAGCTCGACCAGCGGAATGGCCGGAACCCATTTGTCGCCGAGCAGCAGCGGCACCGCATGGGGCGCGATCGCGGCAAAGCCGAACAGGAGCGGCGCGTTGGTCGTCGAGAGCAGCTTGGTCACGACCAGGAAACCGCGCTTCAGGGCCGACGGGTCGTTCTGCTTCTTGGCGAACACCGGAAAGGCGACGTTGGTGATGATCGGGTTGATGCGGTAGACCGGCTCCACGATCAGCATCCAGGCCATGTTGTAGTAGCCGAGCGGCTGTGGCCCGAGGAGTGCGCCGATCAGGAACTGATCGAGCCGGAGATTGATGTAGTTCACCGCCCGGTCGCCGACCTGGAACAGGCCGAACTGCATGAAGTGCCGGATTTCGGCATAGTGCAGGCGAAACTCGATCTTGATGAGCGAGCGGCCGGCGAGCCACAGGAACAGGCTGCGCAAGGTCGCGGTCAGGAGCTGCGAGAGTACCAGCGCATAGATGCCGACGCCTGCCCACAGCAAGGCAGCGGCGCTGGCGGCGCTCAAGAGGTTGGCGCCGAGCTCGACCCGGCCCAGCCGCTCGAACTGCAGGTTCTTCTGCAGGAGCGCCTGGAAGGTCTGGCCGATGGGGGCCACGGCGAAATTGGCGGCGGCGACCAGCAGCATGCCGATGAGCTCTGGCTGGCGGTAGCCGTAGGCGATGACCGGCGCCAGGACGGCGAAGAGGGCGGCGACACCGCAGCCGAACAGCAGGTTGAACCAGTAGAGGCTCGAGAGCTGGCGGCCGTCGGCGTCCTGCTTCGCGATGATGCCCTGAGTGACGCCGGCATCTGCGAAGATATAGGCGAAGCCCAGCACCAGGTTGACGATGGCGAACAGGCCGAGCTCGAACGGCGGCAGCATGCGCGCGGCGAACAAGGTCACGCCGAAGCGCGCGGCGATGTTCGACACCGTGGTCGCCGCGGTCCAGCGGACCGATTTCAAGGCTTTGACGCGCAGACTCATTGCGGTTCGATCGTCCTTCGACGCCGGAGACGTGGGCACCCGTTGCCGGGCAGGGGAGCGGCTGTGCCGGCGGACGAGGCCCGCCCTCCGGAAAAGGGCAGATCGGACGGTCGGGTCGCGGTCTCGGCCGGGCCGCACGGGATTCCGGCGCCTTGCGCGTATTTTGCTCGGTTGGGGGAACGTTCCGGGCGTGAGAGCGGTTCCCAGCTGGAGTGCGAGAAAACGCAGGTGCAGCATTGCATCCTTAGCGTGTATTCTATCTCTCGCCGGAGCACGTTGCCCATCCAGCTATCAACAGGTGTGTAATGCCGGACACGAAAGCCCGTCCGATCGTGCATTTCGTCAAGCAGGTGCCGCTCGTCGGCCCGGTCGCCCGCTCGATCGCCCGGCTGCCGCCGGTCGAACGGTGGCGCCGGCAGATGTCGTTCCACAGCTCGGCCGACTATTGGGATGCACGTTACCGGGCAGGCGGCACCTCCGGCGCCGGTTCCTACGGGCGTCTCGCCACCTTCAAGGCCGAGGTGCTGAATGAGTTCGTGCGCGCGCGCGGCATCCGCTCGGTGATCGAGTTCGGCTGCGGTGATGGTGCCCAGCTGGCGCTTGCAGACTATCCCGCCTATGTCGGGATCGACGTCTCGCCGGCGGCCGTCAGGATGTGCCGGGAACGCTTCGCCGGGGACCCGACCAAGCAGTTCCACGTCTTGGGCAGCATCCCGCCCGAGCTCGGGCCGTTCGGCCTCGTCCTGTCGCTCGACGTCATCTACCATCTGGTCGAGGACACGACGTTCGATGCCTACATGCGCGGCCTGTTCGACCACGCGTCCGACCATGTCGTGATCTATGCGAGCGATCGGGACGCGCCCGGCACGTCGCCCCATGTCCGCCATCGCTCGTTCACGCCGTGGGTGGCGCGGCACCGGACGGACTGGCAACACGCCCACACGATCCCGAACCGCTACCCGTTCGACGCGGCCGATCCCGACGAGACGTCGTTCGCCGATTTCCATTTCTTCGAACCCCGGCGGTAGCGCCGCGGCGGCGGGCGGACGCTATTACCGGCTGTAGCCGGAATAGACGTCCTGGCCCGTCGCCTTCTCGACCTTGGTCAGGATGATGCCGGTCGGCATGTCCGGATCGAGCGCCAGGCGGCGCAGCGCCTCACGCACCAGGCGCTGGCGCGTACGCTTCCACGACACGATGAGCGCCACCGCGTCGACCGAGCGGGCGAGCAGCATGGCGTCCGGCACGCGCATGACCGGCGGGGAGTCGATGACGATATAGTCGTACTCCCGCCGCGCATCGCGCAGCACCGCGCCCAGCCCGTCGGACTCGAGCATCGGCGCCAGCCGGTCGGTGTCTTCGGTCGCCGTCAGGTAGTTGAGGCCCGTCAGGTCGTCGACGCCGACCCAGTCGCGCCAGCCGGCCGGATCGTCGAGGAAGCTCGGCTGCCCCGGCCGCGACGGCGGCGGCAGCACCGTCTCGAGCGTCGGACGGCGGAAATCGCACTCGACCAGCAGTACGCGGCAGCCATCGCGCGCGGCGAGCCGCGCGAAGGACAGCGCGAACGAGGTCTTGCCCTCGCCCGGCACGGCGGAGCTCACCAGGATCGTCTTCAGCGACCGCCCCTCGGACGCCCAGCGGAGCTTCGCCCGGAAGGCGCGCAGCGTCTCGGCGACCGGCGAGGTCGGGTTGTCGACGACATAGCGGTGCGGCAGGCGCTTGCGGCCGAGGTTGCGCACCATGGGCAGGGCTGCGAGGCCCGGCAGGCCGGTCACGGTGCGGACCTGCTCCAGGCTCTCGAAGCCATGGTCGAGCTGGGCATAGAGAATGGAGCCTGCGATCGCGATCAGGCTGCCGGCGAAGGCCGCGAGCAGCGCCATGAGCGTGATCTTCGGGCTCGATGGATGCAGCGGCACCTCGGCGGACGAGATCATGCGGGCGTTGGCCTGCTGGATGTCCTGCGGCTTCGCCGTCTGCGCCACGCGCAGCATGAACTCGTCATAGACCTTGCGCTTGCTCTGGGCGTCGTCGTTCAGCCGCTGCAGCTGGTCCTGGGCCGCCGAGCTGGCGGTCGCCTTGGCGTTGAGCGTGGCGATCTGCTGGACCAGGCTCGACTCACGCGCCCGGGTCACGTCGACCTGGCCCCTGAGCGAGCTCACGACCTTGTCGATTTCCCGGTTGATCGCCGACTGCAGGCCGGCGACCTGCTGGTTGGCGGCCTTGAGGTCGGGATGGTTCGGGCCGACGCGGCTGCGCAAGTCGGACTGGTTGCGCGCGGCTTCCGCCTCCTGCGCGCGCAGCGCCTGGATGACCGGCGATGCCAGGACGTTGCTATTGGCGGCGACGCCGCCCTGCTTGGCGGCGATCGCCTGGTTGTATTGCGCTTCGGCCGCTGCCCGGTCGGCCCGCGCGGTCGCGAGCTGGCCATTGAGCTCGGCCACCTGCTGGCCGGCGACGGTGCCCTGCGGCGTGACCAAGAGGCCGGTCTTGTTGGTGAAGTCCTGGACCTTCTGCTCGGACTCGAGCATCTGCTTGCGCAGTTCCTCGCCGCGTACGTCGAGCGACTGGTTCGCCTCGATCGTTGCGGCCCGGTTTTCCGAGACGTACTGGTCGAGATATGTGCGGATGAGCGTGTTGACGACCTGGGCCGAGATCTCGGGCGTCTCGCTCTTGTAGGTGATCGAGATGACGTAGTCGCGGCCGTCGTTCACCAGGTCGAGATTTTTCGTGAGCGTATACAGCACGCCTTCATGGATCGCGGCCTGCGGATCGCCCACCTGCTTCTGCGGCCCGCGCATCAGCCCCTGGATGAACGGGATGGGGTTGAGCCGGGCCAGGAGGCTGTCGTCCTCGGGCTTCAGCGTCGGATTGAACTCCGGCACCTGGTCGAGGTGCAGCTTGTCGGCGACGGCGTTCAGCACCTGCCGCGAGCTCATGACTGCCATCTCGCTGCGGACGAGCGCCTGGTCGCCGGTCGGCGTGACGAGCGTCTCGAGCTCCGGGATCGACATCTTGCGGGTCGCGACCACCACGGCGCCGTCGGCGGTGTATTTCGGCGTCAGCTGCTTGGCGACCAGCACAGTTACCGCCATCGCCGCAAGGGCCGTCGCGCAAATGACCCAGCGCCGACGCCACAAGAGGGCGCCCATGCCGAGGATCGTCGTGGTTTCGATCGCGGGCGGCGCGAAGCTGTCGAGCGCCGGATGCTCAATCAGGGCGCCGCGGCGATAAATCGGGGCCGATGGCAGCCCGCTGCCGCTGGTGGCGTCGGTCATACGCGAGATCCTATCTCAACATCGGCGGAGGGCCTTGCCCAGGCCCAAATACTACGCCGACATGGTGGTGCTAGTCACCTCGCGTAAACGATCGAACTCCTAATTCGTTGCACTGCACACAATAAGAATTATTGCCCCGGCCGCAAACACGCCGCCGCAGAGCAGCGCCTTGAACGCGCCGCGCAGGACGCGGGTCATGCCGGTGACACCCTCGAGCGCGCGGCGGTCAGCCGAACGGGTCTCGCGGCCCATGAGCAAAACCATGTAGAACGAGAAGCCGAAGATCGTGTAGCTGTCGCGGATGTCGATCGGATGGCGGCCGATCGGCCGCGTGCCGAAGGCGCGCTTCAACGCCATGAACTGGCTCGCCGTAAAGGACCCGGCGATCGAGGGGCCGACGCGATTGGCAAGAATCTTGAAGAACGGGTCGACGTCGTCGGCCTGCGGCATCAAGATCTCGGCTTCGGTCTCCGCGGACATGCTGCTGGCTCCCGTGGCGCGATTTAACCGGCCACGTTCAAGAAGAAACTTTTTGACGGACCCCGTTTCCGGCACGCCTCCGCGCGCACCGCCTGAAGTCCGCCGGCGGAACAAATTCGAGCGGGCGATGGAGCGACTTTGGCCTCAAAACCGTTGACAAGGGCTTAAGCAGACGAGAGCGAATTTCGATGGATACAACGCTAGGATCGGTGGGGATCGAGCGCCGATGGCGCGGCACGGCGACGCGGCAGGGCACGATCGTCTCGAGCGTGCTCGCGGCGATGCTGAGTTCGTGCCTGTTCCTGACGCGTTTCGCGCTGACGGTCGGCAAAAGCGAATTGTCGCTGGCGCTTGTCGTCGTGCTGTGCGGCACGGCGCTCCTGGTCTTGACCGGCTCGATCCGGATCAGCCCGAGCCGCCTCGGGCTCTTCGGCGTGGCGGCGGCGACGCTGCTGCTGTCGGTGATGCTGAGCGGCGGCAGCCAGCCGTCCTACATGTCGTTCGCCAATCTGCTGCTGCTCTATGCCTGCTGGATCTTCGTGGTGCCGGACGACCGGCAGTTCGCCATGGTGATCACCACCGTTCGGCGCATGCTGCTCATCATCGCGATCGCCGGCATCCTGCAGTTCTTCGCCCAGGTCGGGATCCACTCGCAGACGCTGTTCAACTGGGACGTCCTGCCGCGCGCGGTGATCAGCCATGGCTTCAACTACGTCATCCCGGCGCCGGGGCTGGGCGGGCTCAACAAGTCGAACGGCTTCTTTCTGCTCGAGCCGTCGAGCCTGTCGCAGATGATGGCGATCGCCATCATTCTCGAGCTCGAATTCTATCGCGTGTCCTGGCGGATCGGCGTGCTGGCCGCAGCCCTGGCGCTTGCCCTTTCCGGCACGGGTCTCGTGCTGTTCTGCGCGATCGTGCCGCTGTTGCTGCTGCGCCGGGGCTTTGGCGGCGTGCTGCTGGTGGCGGTGCCGGCCGTCATCCTGCTGGGCTTGATCGTGGCCGGGCCCAAGCTCGCGCTGCTGCTCGACCGCGTGCAGGAGTTCCACTCGGACCAGTCGAGCGGCTTCGCGCGCTTCCTGTCGCCGTTCTTCCTGTTCAGCGACTTCCTCTATCCGCACCTGCAGACGACGCTGTTCGGCATGGGGCCGGGCGCGATCGAAACCTTCACGAACAAGACGGCCTACCTGATCCACGACCCGACCTGGGGCAAGCTCATCTTCGAATACGGCTTCCTCGGCGCCGTGCCCCTCTCGATCTTTGTCGGATATTGCTTCTTTGCCGGCGCGCGCTCGGTCTGGCTCGCAAGCGCGCTGTTCGTCAATTACCTGCTGCTCGGCGGCAACCTGGTCGATGCCCGACTGCAGGCGATGATCCTGGCCCTGGTCGTCCTGCAGAACCGGCCGCGCGACGTCCGCGGGGCCACCGTCCGGTCGGTGATGCCTGGTGCGCCCATGCCCCGCGCGCCCATGCCGGGCGTCAGAACTGCAGCGCCAGGCTCACATAGTCCGGTGCGCAGGGTCCGCTGAGCTTGAGCGAGCCGTCCCGGCTCGCGCAGCCGGCGACTACGGCCAGTGCGAAGAGCAGGCCCGCGATCCGCAGCAACCCCATGGCAGCCTCCGCCGAAATCCTTCAGCCGACATAGGGAAGTGGCGCCGCCGCCTGCTGCGGTCAATAGGGGCTGCGGTTAATGAGGGCTGCGGAGGGACGCCGCTCTTGGCCCGTGTATCGTCGGTCCGGTCAGGCGTCCGCCGGCAGGGTGCGGCTCTGGCTGCGCCGGTCGATGAGGCCCTTGGCGAGCGCGGCGAGCCGGTGATAGTGCCGCTCGAACAGGAACCAGAAGACCCAGGCACCGACGTTCGCGATCACCAGGATTTCGACGAAGGTGCCGACGTCGTGGTGCGTGGGCGAGGGCCGGTGCACGGCGAACCACATCAGCACCGTGTAGTGGATGAGGTAGAGCGAATAGCTGTAGTCGGCGATCCGGTCGATCGCCCGGCTGACGAAGCGCGGCACCGTGACCGGCGCCACGCCCAGCAGGAAGAAGCCGCCGAACAGGATGCCGGCCGTGAAGACCGCGAACTGCAGGTCGTAGATCCGCGTGTCGGTCACGAACGCCCGGCCGGCGAGCAGCATCGCCGACAGCAGGATCCCGACCGTGAGGAACCAGGCCCAGCGACCGCGGCCCGGCAGCGCCTGCGGCCCGCCGCGCCGCATCAGCCGGTCCTGCGCCCAGGCAGCGGCAGCGCCGGTCGCCCAGACGAAGCTCAGGCACTGGCCGACGCCGCCCATGGCGTTGTAGATCGGCACGATGCCGACCAAGGCCAGGATCAGGAGGTCGCGCACGGCGAGGCGCCGGAGCCGCGTCACGAAGAAGGCGAGATAGCCGAAGGTGAGATAGATCCACCATTCGATCGCCACGGTCCAGAACGGCCGGCCCGAGCCGAACGCCTCGATGAACCAGGGCCGATCGGGGCTGCCAAGCCTGCGCAGGATCTGGAACACCGGGAATTCCTGCAGCATCACCAGGTTGCCGAGCCACTGCAGCGGCGTCGAGCTTGCCGCATAGGGATAAGCCGGCAGGTCGTGCATCAGGCTGTCGACCAGCGCCACCAGCACCAGCGCCGGCAGGTAGGCCGAGAAGATGCGGCAGAACCGGTCGATCACGTAATGGCCGAAGCGATAGTCGGACCGGTCGCGCTTCTGCCGTACGCTGAGCGCAATGAGAAAGCCCGAGAGCAGAAAGAACACGAGCACGCCGAACTGCTCCCAGCGGCCGCCGCGGTCGTGGCCGGCGAGGAAATAGGCCGTGCTGTGGCCGACGAGGACGATCTGGGCGGCGAGCGCGCGGACCAGATTGAGATAATCGACCTGGCAGGGCGCCAGCTTGACGGAGTGGGCCATCAGGAACGGTGGGCTGCAGGGTGGGCCGCGAGCAGGCTGCGCAGCGCGCGGCGGATCGCCTTGCCGGGCCTGAGCGCCGAGGCGAGAGCCAAGTAGGCGTAAGCCGTGGTCTTGCGCCCGCCGACGAGTGCAGTGGTCGAGCGCCGGTAAAGCCCGTCCGACATGAGCTGCGCCCGCAAGGCCAAGCGCTCGCCGATCGGCCGGCGCCGCTCGTGCTCGAGGAACGCGTCATAGCTGAGCGTTGGCCGGCCGTCCCGTGCCGCATAGAAATTATGATAGGTCCAGCGCACGCTCATGAACTGCCGGGTCGCCGTGCGCGCCGAGATCGCGCCCGCATGGACGCGGTAGTGCAGCAGGATCTCCGGCTGGATCAGGATCGGCGCGCCGGTCGCCAGCATGCGTGCGAACAGGTCGACGTCCTCGGCAGGTTCGGCCGCCGAATTGTAGCCGCCGAGGTCGACGGCCGCCCGCCGGCGGAAGATCATGCTCGGGTGCAGGAAGCTCAAAGGCTCGCGCGCCTCGATGAAGCGGGTGAGTTCGTCGCGCGTGCGCGGCAGCGGCATGCGGCTCCCATGGCTGCACCCGTCGGTATCGATGATCTCGTAATAGCTGCCCGCCGCGATCAGGTCCGGGTTGGCCACGACGAAGGCCAATTGCCGCTCGAGCCGCTCGGGCAGCATCAGGTCGTCGCAATCGAGCCGGGCGATCCAGTCGGCCCGCGATGCCGCGATGCCGCGGTTCAGCGTGTCGGCGATGCCGGAGTTGGACTTGGCGATCGGACGGATGCGCGCATCGCGCTGGGCATAGTGCTGGATGATCCGGGCGCTGTCGTCGGTCGAGCCGTCGTCGACCAGGATCAGCTCGAAGTCGCCCAGCGTCTGGTCGAGCACGCTGTCGATCGAGGCGGCGAGATATGCGGCCCCGTTATAGATCGGCATCACGACGGAGACGCGTGGTGCGGCGGATGTCATAGGTCGGCTTCCAGCAGCAGAAACGGATGAAGGTGCGGCTGGTCAACGCCAGACCCTAGCCGAAGGGTCCCGAAATGTCGCCCGGCTTTTCATCGATTGCTCCCTAAATTCCACAAAAACGGGCGTGCGCTGCGGGAACGAACCGGTCACCACCTTGTTTGCGTGGCGCGTCTCGGGGAAATATGTCGATATTGCGCCGCACAAACGGCGTGCCGAACGTCTCAGAATCTTGCGCTTTGAGGATCTTGCCACTGCGGGCCGCACTCCGTGCCTCGCGCCGATCGCGAGGGGATTTCACGGTGCCAGCGAAGCTTCAGCCATCCGAGCAGCAACCGGGCAAACTGCTGATCGTCAGCTCGTCCGACACGAAGTTTTTCGGTCTGCTCAAGGACATGATCCTGTCGCTCGAGCGACTGGCGCGCCAGCCGGCGAGCCGGATCCCGGCTTACGCCCTAGGCATCGTCGACCTGGGTCTGTCGGACGAGGATCGCGCCTGGCTCGCCGAGCGGGATGCGATGATCGTGGCACCCCGGCCGCATATGGGCGCGGGCTCGCTCGACCGGCCGCTCGAGCTTGCGTTCCTGGTGCGGCCGTTCCTGCCGGAATATTTCCCCGGCTACGACATCTATTGCTGGATCGATTCCGACGTCTGGCTGCAGAACGAGGACGCAGTGCTGGGGCTCGTCGACGGGGCGGCCGAAGCGGGCATGGCGATCGCCCACGAGAACGAGCGCGCCTATCGCTTCCAGCGCTGGCTGTTTCTGTGGACGGCGAAGCATTTCGTCCTGGGATACGGCCCGTTCCGCGGCGCATGGCTCTTGACCCGGCCGCATCTCAACGCCGGCATGTTCGCGATCCGCGCCGGGGCACCGCATTGGGCGGCCTGGGCGCGACGCTACAAGGCCGCGATCGACAAGACCGGCAAGATCACGCCGCACGATCAGTTCGCGCTCAACCAGGCGATCTATCAGGACCGGCTGCCGACCCGCTTCCTCGATGCCAGCGCCAACTGGATCTGCGATCGCGGTGTGCCGATGTGGAACGACGAGGCCGGCGCCTTCTGCCGGCCTTACGCGCCCTATGAGACGATCTCGGCCTTGCATCTGGCCGGCCCGGGCAAGCGGACGGCCTATCGGATCGCACGCACCGGCGGCGGCTCGTTTACGACCATGATCCGGTATGGTGCCGCACCTGTGCCGGCGCCGGCGGCCGAACCGGCCGGCCTGTCGGTTGCGGCGCATTGAGGGGGCGGTCCGGATGCGCGTTGCCCTGATCGATCCGTCGCTCTTCACGCTGCCCTATGACGAACGGCTGGCCGAGGCGCTGCTGCGGCGCGGCCACCGGGTCGAGTTCTTCGGCAAGGCCCTGGGGCCGCGCGACGCGCCGCCGCAGAGCGTGCCGCTGCGCCAGCATTTCTATCGCGAGCTCAACACCCTCGGCGTCGACCACTGGCCTCGCGTGCCGGCAAAGCTCGCGAAAGGCTTCTTCCATGCGCGCGCCATGGCGTCGCTTGCCCGGCAGCTCGCGCGCGAACGGCCCGACGTCATCCATTTCCAATGGGTGCCGCTGCCGGTGGTCGACCGCCTGTTCCTCGGGCGCTTCGCCCGGGTGGCACCCCTCGTCATCACCTGCCACGATTCGCAGCCGTTCAACGCCAATCCGGGCGCTGCGGTGCAGCGGCTGGGGGCCACCACGATCCTGACGCGCTTCGACCGGGTCATCATCCACACCGAGCAGGCGCGGCCGCGGCTTGCCGCCTATGGCGTCGAGGCGCGACGGGTGCAGCGCATCGCGCATGGCTTCCTCGACGAATCGGCGCCGACGGCCCCACCGCCCGCGATCGAGGCGGGGCGTCCGGTGCGCTTCCTGCTGTTCGGCAAGATCAAGCCCTACAAGGGCATCGACCTGATGATCGAGGCCGTGAAGCGCCTCGCCCCGGAGACGCGGCGGCAGGTCGAAGTCCTGGTCATCGGCAAGCCCTACATGGACACGGCGCCGCTGGCCGCCGCCGCGGCCGGCATGCCCGAGATCCGCTTCGACTTCCGCTTCGTGCCGGACGAGGAGATGGCCCATCTGTTCCGCTGGGCCGACGTGCTGGCCTTTCCCTATCGCGAGATCGAGATGAGCGGGGTGCTGATGGCGGCGCTCAAGACGGCGCGTCCCATGGTCGCCTCCAACATCGGCGGCTTTGCGGAATTGCTCACCGATGGCGAGACCGGCTTCCTGGTGCCGCCGGGCGAGGTCGCAGGCCTTGCCCGGGCGATCCAGCGGTTGGTCGAGGAGCCCGAGACCCGCGCGCGCATGGCCGCGGGCCTGGTCGACCTCGTCCGCGCGATCCCGAGCTGGGACACGATCGCGGCCGAGACGGAAGGGCTTTACGCCGAAGCGATCGCCGAACGGCGCGCGGCCGAGGGCCGGCCGATCGGCGCGGCAGCCTCGCGGGCCCTCTAGTCGCGGGTCATTTGGCGGCGGTCGTCAGCCGCCAGCGTCGAGCCGCGTCCAGGCGAGCGTTTGGCCCGATGGGCAGGTAATCGGATTTAGATACGGGCGATCCAAGGTCGCGGTGCGACGCCGGCGGCGCCGCCCCCGGCAAGGCGGCGATCGCCTTGCCGGGGGCCGCGTGCGCGAAGGCTTCGCTGGCGCGCGCTCGCTCAGAACCAGCGTTCCGGCACGATCACCGTGTCGCCCGGCTCGATGCCGGTCGACTGATCGGCCGTATATTGCTGGTGCTGCGGATCGCCATGGCGGATCACGCGCAGGTCTTCCTTCTTGGCGCGGTAGGTGTAGCCGCCGGCGAGCGCCACGGCGTTGATGGCGCGCAGGTCGCCCGACCAGTCGTAGCTGCCGGGCTTCGCCACCTCGCCCACGACATAGACCGGCAGGTGATGCGTCACCACGACCGAGACGCTCGGGTTGACGACGATGCCGCCGCGGCCGAGCCGGTCGCGCAGCGCCCCTTCGGCCTGCATCGGCGTGAGGCCGGCGACCTTGGTGCGGCCGGCCAGCAGGACCGAGACTTCGCCGCTATCGTCGATCACTTGTTCGCCGGTCAATTGGTCCTGGCCGAACACGGTGATGGACACGGTGTCGCCGACATGGAGGAGGTTCGCATCGGTGGTCGCTTCCGGGGCGTTGGGCGGCGCCGTTTCGGCGCAGCCGGCGACCAGGCCTGCCAGCGCCAGGCCGAGCAGGGGGGCTCCGAAGCGGGGAGCGAAGCGGGCAGCTATGTTGGAGCCTGCGCGAGGCATGGTGTGGTTCCCTTCTGATCCGGCCTCAGAACTGCTTCTTGAAGGTCAGCATGAGGATGTTGTCGTTGAAGGTGCGGCTGGCATTGGACGTGAGGTTTTGGAACATGTAGTCGACGCCCACGATGAAGCCGCGGAGCGCCTCGTACTCCACGCGCCCGTCCGTCGAGATGATGTCGTAGCGGCGCGTGGATTTCTGCAGCGTGCGGGCATCGTAGCTCGCGGAGGCCTTGAGCAGCAGGTCGCGCTTCAGCTCATGGCTGACCGTCAGCGTCGTCATGTCGTGGACGTAGCCGGGGCTCTCCGCGAACAGATCCTCGAAATATTCGTGGGTGAACTTGATGTCGGCCTGCGTAAGGTCCGTCGGCGACCAGAGCAGGTCCAAGACCACGTCCGGCTTGTTGATCGTGCCGTAGCGCGGGTCGGCGTAATCCTGCGTCTGCCAGCCGCCGGTGATCGAGATCAGGAACAGGCTGTCGATATCGAACACGAAGCCCGCATCGCTGCGCACGCCGTTGCTGTCGCGGTGGAAGCCCGAGGCGTCGGTCTCGCGGCCGAAGGTGCGGCCGTCGGGGCGGATCTCCAGGAAGGCCTTCTGCTGGCCGAAGAACGTATGGTCGTACCGGACGTCGCCGAAGATCTCCTGGCGGTCGCGGTCGTTCGTGATGATCTGGCCCTGGGAGCCGAAGGACTGGTCGAAGATGCTCTGGTTGACGCCCATCGTGACGGTCACGAGGTTGCTGGACCCGTTGCCGAGAGCAACGCCGGTCTCACCGTCGTAGAGCAGGTAGGTCGCGGGCTGGAAGCCGTTGATCGTGTTCGGATCGCTGCGCGGCACGGACAGGCGCTGCACGCCGCCCTGTGCGAACAGGCTGACGTCCCGGCCGATCTGGTCCGAGAGGTTGAGGCGCGCGCCGCCCTGCCAATAATCCTCGTTCGGCAGCGTGATATAGCGGCGCTCCTGATAGTTCAGGTCGAGCAGCGCCCGGAAGCCGTCGTAGTGGTAGTCGCCGCTGATCCGCCCGCCGTAGTCGACGAAGCCGTCGCCTTTGACCCCGGTCTGCTGGGCGAAGACGTTGTCGTTGTATCCCAAATCTGCCACGGCGGATGCCTGGAACGACACGGCGCCGATCTGCGTTCCTGGGACCGAGGTGCGTCGGTCGAATCTGTCCTGCAGCAGCTCGTGCGGACGGACCTCGTCGGGTGGTGTGTTGATCGCCGGCTGGTCCGGCGTCGACTGTGCCGCCGCAGAGGGGCTGAGCGCCGTGGCAAGCAGGACCCAGAGGCTGGAGGCGACCAAGACCATCGCCTTGCCGGCCCTCCGATCGGTAGGTATCCGATCGGCAGGCCAGGGCCAGGACGAGGCAGCCGCCGGCATCTTCGGAACCGAGAGCAGCGAATGGGAGTTTTTTGAGTTTTTGCGGTGCAGCATCATCGGTCGGTGTCCAGCGGGGTTTCCTCGCATTGTTGACAATTTTACGTTTTTCTTCGCCGAAAATTCCATGGACCGCGAAAAAAACCGAAACGGCTTGGAAAATTTTCTGATAGAACTATGTTGCGTTGCAAAGACGACATGCGGTGCTCGTCGCTACCGAGGTACGCTTGCAGCGCTTAAAAGTTGCGGATACGATCCGTACATTCCCAATAATCGAGAAAAAAGCAACCCTGGGGCCGCTCGTGCCCTAAATTTGCTCCGAACGCGACTCCCGCACCTTCATTAGCATGCTGCGCATGCGAATGAGATTTCGAACTTGGTAGCGGGTATCTCTAGCCGATCCTGCAAGCATCTCCGCGAACATTTATCTGTGGATTTACTTGATCGGGGATCACGATGAAGTCATCGATGTCGAATTTGACTGCGCGCGCCGAGGGGCTCTCGGTCGCCGACCGGCCATCTTTCGGCACGGGCAGCTACGGAGCCGATTTCCGATCAAATCAGCCGGCCGACACGGCCCGAAAACCGCTGACGCCGGCTGATCGGACGAGCAAGCGCGTATTTGATCTCACGGCGAGCCTCATCCTCATCGTCCTCCTGGGGCCGCTGCTCGTGGCGCTGGCGCTGGCGGTCCGCTGTGACGGCGGCAATGCGCTGTTCGGCCATCGGCGAATCGGTATGGGCGGCCGGACCTTCCGCTGCTGGAAGTTCCGTTCGATGGTGCCGGATGCCGAGGTGGTGCTGGCCCGCACGCTCGCCAGCAGCCCGGCGGCCCGGGCTGAATGGGATCGCGATTTCAAGCTGCGCGACGACCCGCGGGTGACGCCGCTCGGCAAGTTCCTGCGCAAGTCGAGCCTCGACGAGCTGCCGCAGCTGTTCAACGTCGTGAAGGGCGAGATGAGCCTGGTCGGACCGCGCCCGATCGTGGCGGCCGAGGTCGAGCGCTACGGCACGGCGATCGACGATTATCACGCCTGCAAACCCGGCATCACCGGCCTGTGGCAGGTGAGCGGCCGTAACGACATCGACTATGCCGAACGCGTCGAGCTCGATCGGCGCTATGCCCGGACCTGGTCGCTCGGCGGCGACTTCATGATCCTTCTGCGCACGCTGGGCGCCGTCGCCCGGCGCAGTGGCGCCTACTGAGGAGCCCCGCGTCATGACCGCAGCCGCGATCCTGCTGGTGCTCTCGCTCCTCTTCCTGGGCCTGGCGGCGCATCCGTTCGTCTCCTATCCGATGAGCCTGCGCTTCGTGACGCGCGGCCGCGGCGCCCAGCGGCCCGATTCGTCGGCCCCTCCTTTGTCGACAGGGATGCGCCATCGTTTCGCGGTCTGCGTCTGCGCCTATAACGAGGCGGCCTGCATCGAGCGCAAGGTTGAGAACATGCTCGAGCTCAGGCAGACGGCGGGCGGCGATCTCGACATCCTGGTCTATGTCGACGGCTCGTCCGACCGCACGGCCGAACTGCTCGAGCCCTACGCTGACCGGATCACGCTCGTCGTCTCGCCGGAGCGGCGCGGCAAGACCTACGGCATGAACCTGCTGGTGAGCCGCACCAGTGCCGACGTCATCGTCTTCACCGACGCGAACGTGCGCATCGATCCGACCGCGATCGCGGCGATCGACCGGCGCTTTGCCGATCCTCAGGTCGGCTGCGTCTGCGGCCATCTCATCTATACCAACGGCGAGGAGACCGCGACCGCCGAGGTGGGCTCGCTCTATTGGCGGCTGGAAGAAACGATCAAGCGGCATGAGAGCGCGTTCGGCGCAGTCATGGGCGCCGACGGCTCGCTGTTCGCGATTCGTCGCAACCTGCACCGCGCCGTGCCGGCCAACCTGATCGACGACATGTTCGTGTCGCTCGGCATCCTGTGCGACGGCTACAAGGTCGTGACTGCGCCCGACGCGCTCGCCTACGAGGCATCCGTGACGTCGTCGAAGGAGGAATTCCGGCGCAAGGTGCGCATCGCCTGCCAGGCGTTCAATGTCCATCGCGAGCTGTGGCCGCGCCTGAAGCGGCTGCCGGCCGCCGTCGTCTATATGTATCTGTCGCACAAGCTCCTGCGCTGGGTGGCCGCGTTCAATCTGGCGCTCTCGGCGCTGTTCGCCGCGGCCGGCCTCTTCGTCATGGGCGTGCCGGCGGCGGCCCTGGCGCTGCTCGCAATTCTCGGGACGGGGATGCTCTGGGCCTCCATCCGCTTCCAGCTGCGGCCGCTGTCGTCGATCGCCGAGATCCTGGTGGCGCTGGCTGGCGCCTCGCTCGGCGTCATCCAGTCGCTGCGCGGGCATCAGTTCCAGACCTGGACCCCAGCCTCGTCGATCCGCCGGGTGGGCCATTGACGTTTGCTCGGCTGTCGCTTGGGCGGATCGCCCTGCGGCGGATCGGCGCGGTGGCGAACCAGGGCACCGTTCGCCGCCGCGCCGATTATGATGGGGCGAGCACGCGTCGGGCGGTGATTGCCGGAGGTGGTGATTGCCGGCCGGAGTGTTGCGCCCCTGACATGAGATGGAGCGTCCGCGCTTGATCTTCGCTTCGCTCCCCCGCCGCGACGTCCTGATCGGCGCCGCGGCGCTGGCCGCTTGGCGGCCGACGCTCGGATGGGCCGCCGAGGCCCCGCCGCTGCTGGCGCTCGACTTCACCCAAGGACTGCCAGCCGGCGCTCGTTTCGAGCGCGGCGGCCCGGCGATGGCCGAGGCGCCGGGCGGTGCGCTCAAGCCGGTGGCCGCCCATGTTCCGCGCCAGGCACTCGATCCGGCGACCGGCCGGCCGCAGGGCCTGGTGATCGAGGGCACGGCGACCAACTATGCCCGCAACGCGCTGGCGCTCGCGAGCCATACCTGGCAGCCGAAGGGGGCGGCGATCGCGGCGGTGGCGCCCGACGTCGCAGCGCCCGACGGCTCCCATACCGTCGCCCGTCTGCGCATCCATCAACAGAAGGGCGACCTGGGCATCGTCGGCGGCGCCGGTCCGATCGGGGCCGGCGAGATCTGCACACTCTCGCTCTATCTGCGCCAGATCGGCGAGGGCACCGAATGGTCGCTCAACCTGTTCGATTATGGGACCTACCACGGCCATTTCGAGCGGGTGCCGCTCGCGCCCGACTGGCGGCGCGTCAGCTTCACCATGCATTGGGACGGGCGCGACATCAGCAACAAGGTGATCAACCTCGCGCCCGGTCGCCCGGAATGGGCTGCGGGATCGACCCATGAGGCGCTCGCCTGGGGCTGTCAGCTCGAGCTCGGCCGGGTCGCTTCGTCGCTGATCGCAACGGACAGCCTGCCGGTCGCGCGCCCGGCGGAGACGGTCACGATCGACGCGGCTCCCCTGTCGCGGCCGGCCGGGCTCCTGCGCCTCGTCCTGCCGCGCGGCGGCGTGCGTGGTGCAACCTTGCTCGATACGGAGGGCGGCGGCATCCGGTTCGGCTATAGCGAGAGCGGCTGGCTCGAAGCGACGGTCGGCGGGGTTGCGGTCAGCGGCAGCAGCGACGCGACCGGTGATACGGTGGTCGAGCTCGGCTGGGGGTCGTCCGGCGTCATCCTGCGCAGCGGAACCGGCGGGACCGCGACGCTGCGCGGCAGCAATCCGGCGAAGCCCGGGCCGGTTGCCTGCGGGGCCAGCGCCCGTCTTTTTGCCCGCATGGACGGCTCAGCGCCGCTCAACGGGGTGCTGGGCCAGCTGGTGCTCGAGGCGAACGCGCCGGCGGCGCCGCGAATGGCCGCTGCGGCTGCGGCACCCGGCTTCGTGCCCGCCGGCTACAAGCTCGTGTTCGGCGACGAGTTCGACGATCCGGACGTGACCCGCATCAACGAGAACGCGACCGGTGGCCGACCGGGAGCACCCGCCTGGCGCAGCCGGTACCATCAGGACCGGTTCCAGGTCATCAACCAGGAAAAGCAGATCTACATGGATCCGGGATTCGGCGGCAAGGCCGGCCATCCCTTGGGCGTCCAGCCGTTCTCGATCAAGAACGGCATCCTCACCATCACGGCCGATCGCGCCGACCCGGTCGGGGTCAGCCCGCATATCCTCAATTTCAAATACACGTCGGGCTGCATCACGAGCGAGCTCACCCACTGGCAGACCTACGGCTATTTCGAGATGCGCGCGCGGCTGCCGGTCGGCAAGGGCTTCTGGCCGGCATTCTGGCTGCTGCCCAAAGCGCTGCACTGGCCGCCTGAGATCGACATCTTCGAGGGATCGGGCACGCGGCCGAGCGCCGTCCATCTGGGCGTGCTGATCGCCAAGGGCCAGACGGCCGACAAATGGATCGAGGACGTGATCAACGTCGGAGATGGCTTCCACGTCTACGGGCTCGAGTGGACGCGCGAGGAGCTCGTCTGGTTCCTCGACGGCAAGCCGGTCTGGCGCCAGCCGAACGGCATCAACGAGGACATGTACATCCTGGCGAACCTGGCGCTCGGCAGTCACGACCCGAAATTCATACCGGACCCGGACGAGACGACCCCGTTCCCCGGCAAGTTCGAGATCGACTACATCCGCGCCTACCGCAAGGGATAGGCTTGCAGGCAAGGAAAAAGCCGCGGGCCCTGCGGCGCCGCGGCTTTTTCTTGATTCTGGCCGATCCCTGGGATCAGACGCTGATGCCGACCGAGCCCAGCACGCTCGTCAGTGCCGAGACGCTGTTCTGCAGCGCCGCCGTAGCCGAGGACGCGGTCGTGGCGCCGCTCGTGCTCGTCGTGCCGTTCGTGTCGGCGCTGGTCAGCGCGGTGCTGCTGCCGTTGACATTGCCGCCGCCCGTGCGCGCGTAGATCGCCTTGCCGACTGCGGTCAGCTCGTAGGTGGCGCCGGTCACCTTGCCGCCGGACACGATCTTCTTGTCGAGCTTCAGCCAGCCGGCATTGCGGATGTTCGCGACCGTAGTCGGCTCCGTGCCGGTCGCGTTCCAGGGAATCGTGAGCGGGCCGCTATTGTCGCCGACCGCCTGCAGCACGCGCTGCTGGCTGTTGGTCAACCGGCCTTCGGAGAGTGCGAGAGTGGTCGACGGTGTCGTGGAGCTCGATTGGGTCAAGAGCGCGCTAATGGCGCTGCCCGAGCTCGAGCCGCCGAGCAGGTTCGCGACGCTCGCCGAACCGGTGGTCGATCCGAGCCAGCTCCCGAGGATGCCGGAGGTCGAGGAGACGCCGAAGGAGGACGGAATCGAGGACATCGCACTAACCCCTAGGTGTTTCCCCGAGAGGACGGCGCCGTCGGGGCGCCCTTCAACAACATCGACTGGGTTCAACCATTCCGGAGTCGACGAGCCGGAGCCGTTCGGCCAGTGCCTTTGCACCACGCAGCATAGAAGCACCGAATCCTTAACAAGTCGAGAACAAAGCTGTCGAACGCTGGCATCTGCGGTTGTCCGGCGCTAATGCTGCAGGGGGCAAGTTCTCGAATTGGAAGGGCGCGTCATGGTTGCAGCGGGTGCAGAGGCTGGCGAAGGCGGTATGGGTGGTGACGCTCCGGCGCTGCCGCCGTTCTTCAGGCAGGTCGTGGCCCTCAACGCCGCCCGGCACGGCGCGCTCAAGCTCGACCGCAGCCGCGGCTACGGCTTTGCGGCCGGCGTCAACGCCCTACCGCTCGGCCTTGGCGAAGTGCCGCTCGCGGCACAGCATTATCCGGTCGTGCTGACGGCGGGGCCGAACCCGGTGCCGGTCGCGGTTCTGGGATATCGCAACGGCGAGAATCTGTTCGTCGACAAGGACGGCGCCTGGCTTGCCGGCGCCTACGTTCCGGCCTATGTCCGGTCGTTCCCGTTCATCCTGATCGAGCCGCCCAGCACCGGGCAGAATCCGGCAGGAGAGGTCTATCTCGGTATCGAGACCACGACGCCGATGCTGGGCGAGACGGGCGAGGCACTCTTCGCCTATGGCGAGCCGACCGAGCTTGCGGCCGAGGCGATGCGCTTCGCGGTCGCCTATCGCGACGAGCTCGCCCGGGCGACGGCGTTCGGGCAGGCGCTCGGCGTAGCCGAGGTGCTGCAGGCGAACGCGGCGCGGCTCGACTTCAAGGACGGCGGCACGGCCCGGCTCGACGGGTTCCAGGTGATCGACGTCGCGAAGATCGAGGCGCTCGACGACGCCCGGTTCCTCGACTGGCGCCGGCAGGGCTGGCTTGCAGCGCTCTACGCGATCCCGCAATCGGCAGCCCGTTGGGCCACGATCGTCGATCGGGCGCATGGCCGGCGGCGCGACGAGCCTTGAGCCGGGGCACCTTCACAGGCGATGAACCAATCCCTAACGGGCGGCGGACATCGCCTCGGCGGCGGCGCGTTTCAGCCATGTGCCAACGGTAATTGTTGGTAGGCCCAGGCGAGCGCACCTTTACTTCGCAATCTTAGCTGATGGCGAAGCATGTCCCTGCGCGTGTCGAAGCCCATTCTGGTGGCGCTGATCATCGCCTGCGCGATGTTCATGGAAAACCTGGACGGTACGGTTATTACGACCGCTCTGCCGGAGATGGCGAAGTCCTTCGGGACCAACCCGATCCGGCTGTCGCTCGGCATCACCGCCTATATGCTGAGCCTCGCCGTCTTCATCCCGATCAGCGGCTGGATCGCCGACCGGTTCGGCGCCCGCACCATCTTCAGCGCGGCGATCGGCGTGTTCACCTTGGGCTCGATCCTGTGCGGCATCAGCCAGAACGTGCCTGAATTCGTCGGCGCCCGCGTGCTGCAGGGCATCGGTGGCGCCATGATGGTGCCGGTCGGCCGGCTGGTCCTGCTGCGCTCCTGCGAGAAGTCCGAGCTGGTACGCGCCATGTCCTACCTGATGGTGCCAGCCATGATCGGCCCGGTCGTGGGCCCGCCCTTGGGCGGCTTCATCACGACTTTCGCGTCCTGGCACTGGATCTTCTTCCTGAACGTGCCGGTCGGCCTGCTCGGCATCGTGCTGGTCCAGCGCTTCATCGAGAACCATCGCGAACCGGCGACGGCGCCGCTCGACTGGTGGGGCTTTGTGCTGACCGGCCTGTCGCTCTCGTGCCTCATGTACGGGCTGGAACTGGTCGGCCGGCCCGAGGCCGGCGCGGCCCAGACCCTGGGCTTCCTCGGCGCCGGGCTTGCGATCGGCCTGCCGGCGGTGCGCCATGCCCTGAAGCATCCGCAGCCGCTCGTTGACCTGGCTCTGCTGCGCGTGCCGACCTTCGGTGCCACGGTTATCGGCGGCTCGCTGTTCCGCATCGGCGTCGGCGCCATCCCGTTCCTGGTGCCGCTCATGCTGCAGGTGGGCTTCGGCATGGATGCGTTCAGCTCCGGCCTCCTCACTTTCGCGGCCGCGGCGGGCTCGCTCACCATGAAGATGTCGGGCCGGCCCATCCTGAAGCGCTTCGGCTTCCGCGCCGTGCTGGTGGTGAATGGTGCCATCAGCGCCTTCTTCATGATGATCTGCGCGCTGTTCACGCCGGCGACGCCGGCCGTCACCATTTTCGTGCTGCTCTTGGCCGGCGGCTTCTTCCGCTCGCTTGAGTTCACCAGCCTGAACACGCTCGCTTTTGCCGACGTGTCGAGCCCGAAGATGAGTGCGGCCACCAGCCTCTCCAGCATGGTGCAGCAGGTCTCGCTCGGCACCGGCGTGGCACTGGGCGCCATCCTGCTGCACCTGCATCTCATGCTCCGCGACGCGCCGCATGGGCCGCTCGGCACGGGCGACTTCCATTTCGCCTTCGTCATTATCGGGCTTATCTCGCTTGCCGCGGTCGCCCTCTTCATGCGGCTCGCCCCCGACGCCGGTGCCGAGCTCAGCGGCCATCGCCCGCGCGGCTTCGCGCCCGAGCGCGCGCCTGCCGCTGGCGACGACTAGCCGGGGACGACTAGCCGGGGACGACTAGTCAGTCGAGATAGGTCCAGCTATCGGCACCGTCGAAGTGCCGGATGCGGATGCCTTCGATATCCTTGGGCGGCATCAGGCGTGCGTTGACCGCGCAGCGGTCGGCTGTCTCGGTGCTGATGCCCCACCAATGGGTGATGCAGCCGCACACCCGGCAGTGATGCGTCTCGAGCGTCCTGTCGCCATGCACATAGGCGACGGTGGCGCCGGGCGCCGCGCGGATCGTGATCTCGTCCTTCGTGTAATAGGCCCAGCGTGTGCCGAACTTGCGGCATGTGGAGCAGTTGCATTCGGTGAGATGCGCCGGCGCGCGCGAGACGTCGATATGGACGGCGCCGCAATGGCAGGACGCTTCGAACATGACGGGCCCTCCGAACGCTATGGGGCCTTGAAGGTATAGAGCGGGCGCCGGAATGCCAACCGCTGCCGGGGCTTCTGCTGGGGCTTCTGCCGGGGCTTCAGACGGTGCCGAGGCTCGCGAGCCGCCGTTCGAGCCAGAGCCGCTCGGCCGGCGCGGGGTCGAGCGCCAGCACGGCGCCGTAGGCCGAGCGCGCCTCGTCGAGCCGGCCGGTCCGGCGCAGCAGGTCCGCGCGCACGGCATGATAGGGCGCGAAGCTCCGGAAGCGCTCGGCGTCGAGCCCTTCGACCTCGGCCAAGGCGGCGGCCGGGCCGGCGACCTCGGCGAGCGCCACCGCACGGTTAAGCCGGACGACCGGATCGTCGCCGAGGCGCAGGGCGTCGTCGTAGAGCGCCAGGATCTCGGGCCAGGGCGCCGGCTCGTCGAGGTTGCGGCGCCGGCACCAGGTCGCGTGCAGCGCCGCCTGCCAGCGGCGCCGTCCATGGGTCGGGCGCGCCGCCGCCTGGTTGAGATAGGCGTCCGCCGCGTCGATCAGCGCACGATTCCACAGCGTCGGATCCTGCTCCGACAAGGGCACCATGGCACCCGTCGCGTCGAGCCGTGCCGGCCGGCGCGCCTCGGCGTAGCGGACGAGCGCCGCCAGCGCCAGCACCTCCGGCTCGTCCGGCAGCAGCTCGGCCAGCACACGGGTGAGATCGAGCATCTCGCGACCATAGCCGGCGTGCGGGCCGGCGCCGGCTGCATCTTCATGGGCCTTGGCGTAGGCGATCTCGAGCGTCTGCAGCACCGCTTCGAGCCGTTCGGGCCAGGCCGCTGGTCCCGGCACCTCGAACGGAACGCCAGCCTCGGCGATCTTGCGCTTGGCGCGGACGAGCCGCTGGGTGAGTGTCGGCTCGGCGAGAAGGAAGGCGCGGGCGATCTCGGCGACCGTAAGGCCGCAGACGAGGCGCAGCGTCAAGGCCGCACGGGCGTCGGCCGCGACCGCCGGATGGCAGCAGACGAAGATCAGCCTGAGCCGCTCGTCCGGGATCAGGAGGGCATCGTCGAGCATCAGCTCCTCCGCAGTCGGCCCGGGATCGACGGGTTCGGGCGCGACCGGCGCGGGCCGTTCGCGCCGGCTCCGGCGGCGGAGCGCGTCGAGCACGGCCCGGTCGGCAGTCCGATAGAGCCAGGCGGCCGGGGCGCGCGGGATACCGTCACCGGGCCAGCGCTCGGCTGCGCGGGCGCAAGCCTCGGCGAAGCCGTCCTCGGCCAGGTCGAGGTCGCGATAGCGGGCGGCGAGGGCGGCGATGATGCGCGCCCCCGACGCCCGCGCCGCGGCGTCGAGCGCCGCGCCGGTCATCGAGACGCGACTGTCACTGCGCCTCGTAGCCGCCCGGCGGCGGCGGGATCACCGGACGGACCTCGATGGCGCCGTGGGCCGTGAGCGGCACGCGCCGGGCGATCGCGAGCGCTTCGTCCAGGTCGGCGACGTCGATCAGGTAGAAGCCGCCCAGCTGCTCCTTGGTTTCGGCGAACGGGCCGTCGTGCACCGTCTGCCGGCCATTGTCGGTGCGGATGGTGGTGGCGAGCTTGACGCTCTTCAGGCCCGAGCCGCCGATGCGCTTGGCGCCCAGCTCCCGCACCAGGGCGATGTGGCGGGGCCTGATCGCGTCCATGGCCGGGCCCTCCTTGTTCGGGCCGTAGACCGTCTCGTCCTCGTAGATCAGCAGCGCATACAGCATCGAACCGCTCCTCTTTCGCATGCGGGCACGCGGGGATCGCATCCCGTCGAGGCAGAGACGCGCAGCCTCGGCCGGAATCGACAGGCGGTCGAATAATTTTGTCGAATTATTTTCCGGCCTAATTATTTTTCGGGCCTAATTATTTTTCGGGCCGGCTCGCCGCGACGAAGCGCTGCGCTTCCTCGGCGAGCGCCGTCCAGTCCGCCTCGCGGGCCGGATCGACGGTCAGCCACTCCTTCATCGGCCGGCCCTTGTTGGCGTCGAACGGCACGCCCCAGCCGGCCTCGACCAGTTCGGCGACGCGGGGGCGCGGCAGCTTCACGACGAGCCGCCCGCGCGTCAGCATGGCGAAGATGCGGCCGTCGGTGAGCAGTGCCGTCGAACCGAAGCCTTTCTTCTCGGACAGGCTCGCGGTGCCGCGCGCGACGAACTGGGCGGCGAGCGCCGCGTAGCGGGCTTCGGGCGTGAGGGCTTCATCCATCGTCGGGCTCCGATGATCCGGATGATTCGCGCTGGGCGTTTCTTGACCCGCTGCTGCAAGTCCCTACACTAGCATCGTGATTGGCACATCTGTAACGTTGGCGACGTACTTTTCCGGCCATGACAATCCAGTTCCCGCCCGGGGATCGAGAGCGCCAGAGAGCGAGGCCTGCGATGAGGAAACAGCTTCTCCAGACATCCGCCTTCGTTGCAGCGAGCCTTCTCGCGCACGGCGCCTATGCGCAGACCACGACGACGGATCAGCCGATCCAGATGCGGCTCGGTGGCCAGTACTACACCGGCGCCGCCGCGATGATCTCGCAGGACGACAACCCGGGCCAGGCCGCCTACAAGCGCCAGCCGACCGGGTTCCAGGATTATTTCCTGATCCGCTTCATGGGCTCGACCACGTTCGCGAACGGCATCACCGCCGGCGTCTTCACGCGTCTCAATGCGTTCAGCGCGCCCAATGGCACGGTCAACACGTCGAACGGCTTCCAGAGCTCGAACAACACGACGATCAAGGACTCGTACATCTATCTGAAGAACGCCAACAGTTTCGGCGAATGGCGTCTCGGCGACTTCAGCGACGTGCGCCGTGACGATGCGGTCGGCATCAATGCCGGCGTTACCGGCGACCAGGCGATCGGCGCCAACTCGGGCGACATCTATTTCTCGGGCTCGCCCGTGATCAATCTGACCACGCTCAACCTCGACAGCCGTGGCACCAAGGTGGCCTACTACAGCCCGGTCATCTACGGCTTCCATTTCGATGCCAGCTACACACCGGACAAGGCGGGTGGTCATACCAACGGTCCGGGCAACATCGGTGACAACAACGGCCCGACCGACAACCAGACGAACGGCCTGACGCCGAGCTATCTCAACAACGCCACCGCCTATAACTACTGGTCGCTGGCGACGGGCTGGACCGGCACGGTCGGCCCGGTGAAGCTGGCCTGGACGGCCGGCTATACGGAGGCGAGCCGCAAGGGCGCCTGCGCCAACAAGGTGGCGCTCGGCAACGACGCGGCCATTCTTGCCAATGGCAACGTCGACTGCGCGCTGACCTCGACCAACAACGCCAATCCGCGCGTCTACAACAGCGGCATCCAGGTCAACTACGGACCCTATGAACTGGGCTTCGACTACGAGCAGTCGGTCGCGATCCCGAACGGCCTGACCGGCGGCATCGGCCAGGCGACGACGTTCAACGCCGCAGGCCTGCCGACCGCGTTCACCAACCGCACGAACGAGGAGGTCAACAAGGAGTTCGACCTCAACCTGTCCTACACGATCGGCGCGATCCGCCTCGGTGCAGAATGGGCCCGTGGCGAGTTCGAAGGCATCACCGGCGATCCGGACGTGAAGCGCGCCGCGATCAACGACGTGATCCAGGTCGGCGCCACCTATACGGTCGGGCCGGGCGTCAATGTCGCCGGCTTGATCCAGCAGACGCTCTACGACCCGAACGGCCACTATATCCCGAACGGCGCCAGCTTCACGCCGGGCAACGGCGGCGTTGCGGCCAACAACAACGTCTACGCCAAAAGCTTCAACTCGACGGCGCTCATCATGGAGACGTCGTTCCGCTGGTAGCGGGCTCGTCTGCGGTCGGCTCGGGCCAGCCGTCGCAGCCGCCAAGGAACAGGCGCGTGGTGCGCCGGACCCAGTGCGCCTGTTCGGCGGGCGTCATGGGCGTGCCGAGGCCGAGCGCCAGGCGCTGCGGCCACGAGACGATCATCTGGATGAATTGCCCGGCGGCGAACTCGGCCGTATCGGGGGATAGGGCGGGGCCGTCCTTCCGCGTGCGCAGCACCTGAGCGATGAGCGCTACTGCTTCGGCCCGGCCGTGCTGGGTGCTGACGGCCGCCACCAGTTCCGGGAAACGGGCCGATTCCGCGACGATCAGGCGGTTGAGCGCCAGCGCGCGCGGCGCCAGCGCCGCCTGCAGCATGAGGCCGCCCAGCCGTTCCAGGATCGCGGCACTCGTGGTCCCGACCAGCAGCGGGACGTCGGGCGGCGGGCGGATCTCGTCGACGATCCGGGCGACGACGGCGGCGAACAAGGCCGGCTTGCCGTCGTAGCGATGATAGAAGGTCCGCTTGGACATGCCGGCGGCCTGGGCGATCGCTTCGATGCTGGTGCTGCCGTAGCCGTCGCGCAGGAAGAAGTCGGTCGCGATCTCCAGGATCTTTTCGCCGAGCCGTTCCGCTGCCGCCCGCGACGGTCGCCCGCCGCGCGCCCTCTGCCGATCCTCTGCTGCCGTCACCGCGGATAATAGCCGGGCGGCGCGTAATAGCCGGGCGGCGGCGCGTAATAGTAGGGCTGCGGGGCGTAATAGGGCTGTGGTGGCGGCGCGTAATAGACCGGCGGCGGTGCGTAGTAGGCGGGTGCAGGGGGTGCCGCATAGACCGGCTCGGGGGCTATCGCGCGGAACGGCGCTGTCGCGATCACTGCCGCCGTGCCGACGATGGCGGCCGCAGCCGCGGCGAGGCCGAACACGACGCCGCCGCCGTGATGGAAATGCTCATGGGCAGAAGCCGGGGAGATGGGCGCTGCGGCCAGCGCCGCGGCCGCGAGGATGCTGAGCGAAACGGTCGTGATGCGCATGGCCCGAGCCTTTCGAGGGGCGCCCGCAGAGGGGGCCGCTCACGAATATAGGCGCGCGATAAACGAAACGCAACGGTACCGTTTTGTTTTTAAAGACCGCATTTCGTCAGATGTCAACGGTCGCACGCAAAAGGTGCGCGGTATCCATTTGCGCTGCTCACAATTGCGCTTAGACTGGGTGCGTCCCAACGCATCTTGACCATGAACCGGGCGCTTCCCCGTGTGCCGATCGGTCCCGGCCCGCCCCGGCGGATCTGCTCCGGGCGACGACGTCGCCCGCGCCGGACACGTACGCCCAACTCTCACATGCGCTCGACTCTATCGGGAGAAGGCCATGATGCAGCGCTCGATCCGGTCTGCCGCCGTCCTTGCGACCCTGCTTGCCGTCGCCGGCGGCGGGGCAGCCTTGGGCGGCGACCCGTCGCCTTATGTGATGCAAAAGCTCAGTCTGCCCAGCTCATTGCTGAACTATGCCGAGGGCATCAACAATCACGGTGTCGCCGTCGGTGGCGTCGATCCGAACAGCTTGCTGCGCGATATCGGGCTGAGCGCCGCCATCTATTCCAACGGACAGGTCAGCGGCGCGGGCGTGCTGGTCGGCGCCACCGGCAGCTACGACTATGCCATCAACGACCTCGGCCGGTCGGTCGGCTGGGCGATCAAGCTGCTCGGCGTCTATCCGGGGCCGACGCTCACCCACGCCGTGCTGTTCGCCCATGACACGGCGCAGGACCTGGGCGCACTGCCGGGCGGCGGCAACAGCGAGGCCTATGCCATCAACCAGCTGGACGTCGCAGCCGGCTATTCCCAGGTGAACGCGCTGTCGTTCGAGACCCACGCGACGCTCTTCACCTTCGCCACCCATTCGGTGACCGATCTCGGCACCTTGCCAGGCGACATCTCCAGCATCGCCTACGGCATCAACGACTATGGCCTGGTGGTCGGCTCGTCGTTCGACAGCAACGAAAACGAGCGGGCTGTGCGGTTCTTGCCCGGGCCGGTGACGGCGCTCGGGACGCTGCCGGGCGACAGCATCAGCGAGGCGCGCGGCGTCAACGACCAAGGCCAGGCGGTGGGCTTTTCCACCAGGCTGCGCGGTTCCACCCATGCCGTGATGTTCGCGGGCGGCCAGGTGGTCGACCTCGGCGTCTATCCGGGCGGCACGTACAGCGTCGCGGCCGCGATCAATAATTTCGGCCAGGCGGTCGGCTCCGGCGATACCGGCGACGGCAGCTTCGGCCATGCGCTCCTGTTCCAGAACGGCCAGGTCGTGGATTTGGGCCAGCTGCCGGGCGGCAACAGCAGCTGGGCGACCGCCATCAATGATCGAGGCGACATCGTCGGCTCGGCCAACGACGGCAACGGCACCGTCTGGGCGGTGAAATGGACGCTCGCCCACTGGGCCGTCGGGCCGCTACGCCCGTTGCCAGGCCGATAAGTCAACGGGGCAAATGAGTCAGCGGGCGAGCCAGGGCAGCAGCTCGGCCGCGACATAGTCGGGCGCGAATGCCCGTTCGACCGCAGCCGCGATGATCGCTTCGAGATAGCCGGGCTTGGGCGCGCCCGGCGCCTCGTCGCTCGCGACATAGACGAGCGTGTCGAATCCTTCGACCGGAATCTCGTGCTTGAGGTAAAGGCTGCGCGCCACCCCCTCGTAGCGGTCGAGCGCCGTCTCGCAGTCGGGTGTCAACGCCCAGACCACGCCCAGGACATGGGCGGCCGGATCGGGCACGATCGTCGCGAAGCCGCGCGTCATGATGCGGAAGCGCCAGCCGTCGAGCCGGGCATGGCCGACCGCGCGCGCCGCTGGGCAGCGATGGGTCATCTGGCGGGCGACGATGTTCGAGCCATAGGCGAAATAGCGGCGGGGCGTGGTCATGACAGGCGGTCGGGCTCCTCTCCGGCGGCATGGGGCGGCATCGCGACACAAGTAGGGTCTGGGCCCGGCCTTGCCAATGCCCCTCCGCGACGTGCTGCCTCATAGTCTTGACAGGGTGAGTTTCGCTCCCCTTATGCTCGCCGGAGTATCCGAAGAGGGGCGAGGCTCCCATGGGCGACCGCAGCACCGGCAAGACCGTCACATCCAAGCGCAAGGGCGAATGGCGAAGCACGATCGCGACGCTGGTCGTGACGTTGCTTTGCGTGCTGACGATCCGCACGGTCGCGGCCGAGCCGTTTGTCGTGCCCTCGGGCTCCATGGTGCCGACGCTGCTGGTCGGCGACGAGCTCGTGGCGGCGAAATATCCCTACGGCATCGGCAAATATTCCTCGCCGATCGGGCTCATGCCGGATTTCGACGGCCGCATCGCGGGCCACGCGCCCGAGCGGGGTGACGTCATCCTGTTCCGCCTGCCGCGCGATCCGGAGCAGACTTACGTGAAGCGCCTGGTGGGCCTGCCGGGCGACCGGATCCAGATGAAGGCGGGCCGGCTCCTGATCAACGGCGTGGCGCTGACGCGCCGCGCCGTCGGCAGCTACGAGGCCATGCTCGACGGCAAGCACTATCACTTCACCCGCTATGTCGAGACCCTGCCGGGCGGGCGCGAGCATCCGATCCTGAAGCGCGATGGGGGCTCGCCGCTCGACGACACGGTCGAGTTCACCGTGCCGGCGCGGCATTACTTCATGATGGGCGACAATCGCGACATGTCGCTCGACAGCCGCGTGCCGGCGGAGGCCGGCGGCGTCGGCTTCGTGCCGGAGGAGAATCTGGTCGGCCGGGCCGACCGGGTGCTCTATTCGCGCGACCCCGCGGTCGCGGCCTGGGATCTTGCCGACTGGCGCGAGATCTTCCGCTCCGACCGCTTCCTCGGCCGCATCGACTAGGCCCGCATCGACTAGGTCCGCATCGACTAGGTCCGCATCGACTAGGTCCGCATCCGGGGCCTGCCCGTCGGCCTCACCTGCGGGCTTCCTTGCAATCGCAAGTTTTATATTGCGCACGGATGGATTGAATTCCCGCAGCGGCCGGCTGATGATGGGGTCCTGGGACCTTATGCGGGCGTGCGATGCAACGACAAGAAAATGTCGCCGCTATAGCTGAGCGGCTGCCGCGTGGACCCGGGCGCTGGGGGCAATTGGCGCTCGGCATCGTCGGCATGATGATGATCGCCAACCTGCAATATGGCTGGACCCTGTTCGTCGTGCCGATCGAACAGGCCAACCATTGGGGTGTTGCGCGCATTCAAGTGGCCTTCACGCTCTTCGTGCTGGGCGAGACCTGGCTGCTGCCGTTCCAGGGCTATCTGGTCGATCGCGTCGGGCCGCGCCCGACGGTGGCGGCGGGCGGTCTGTTCGTCGCGGCGGGCTGGATGCTCAATGCAGCGGCCGACGGTCTCGTGATGCTCTATGTCGCGGCCATTATCGGCGGCACCGGTGCCGGCATGATCTACGGTGCTGCGGTCGGCAATGCGCTCAAATGGTTTCCGGACCGGCGCGGCCTCGCCGCCGGCCTGACCGCGGCCGGGTTCGGCGCCGGCTCGGCGGCGACGATCGTGCCGATCGCGGCCTGGATCGCGGACCACGGCTACCGGTCCGCCTTCTTCTGGTGGGGCGTCGGCCAGGGGCTCGTCGTGCTGGTCGTCGCCCTGTTCCTGCGTTCGGCACCGATCGATGCGGCCGCGGTCGGCCTGCCGATCGGCGCCCGACCGTACCGACATGGGCCGCACCGCCATGGGCCGCATCGCCACGGCAAGCCGGTCACGGACAAGACGCCGCGCGAAGTGCTGGCGACGCCGATCTTCTGGCTCATGTATCTGATGTTCGTGCTGGTCTGTGCCGGCGGCCTGATGGCAACCGCGCAATTGTCCGTCATCGCCCGGGATTTCGGCGTGGCCGAGGCGCCGGTGGCGTTCCTGGGCCTCACTTTGCCGGCGCTTACCTTCGCGCTCTCGCTCGACCGCATCATGAACGGCATCACCCGGCCGTTCTTCGGCTGGGTCTCCGACCGGATCGGGCGCGAGACGACCATGTTCGTCGCCTTCCTGCTCGAAGGCATCGGCATTCTGGCGCTGCGCTATTGGGGCGATGATCCCGTGCGCTTCGTGCTGTTGTCCGGGCTCGTGTTCTTCGCCTGGGGCGAGATCTACAGCCTGTTCCCGGCTTTGAGCGGCGACGTGTTCGGCCGCCGTTTCGCCACGGCGAACTACGGGCTGCTCTACACCGCCAAGGGGACGGCGGCGCTTCTGGTGCCACTTGCGAGCGTGCTCAAGCAATGGAGCGGCGACTGGACCGGCGTGTTCACGGTTGCCGCCGGCTGCAACGTGCTCGCGGCCTTCCTCGCCGTGCTGGCGCTCCGGCCGATGCGTCGCCGGTGGGCGAGCGTCGCCCGGCGCACGGCTGCGACCATCCTGTCCACGCAATGACGCTTGCGCCTGTCATGCGCCCGTGCGGAACATACTGTCCGCGCGTCCGCCGACCGACGGAGTGTCCTGATGAGCGCCACCTGGTTCGACCGCCTGCTATCCTCGATCGCTGATCGCGGCCGTGCCTGGGTCAAGATCCCGACCGGCGTGCCGCCGCTCGAACAGACGATCCAGCTGAGCCGCAGCCTGCTGTCGGAACGGGGCGAGGCGTCGGGCGCTGCCCTCGCGCGCGCCCTGCTGGAGGCGCTTGGGCCCATGGGCGAGGCCGACCGGCTCGCCTTCTATAAGCTCGTCGCGACCGATTTCGCGCCGGACCCGGAGCCGCTCAGGCGCGCGGCCGAGGCCTATCTCAAGACCCCTTCGCCGGCAACGGCCATGGCGCTCGGCGATGCGGCCGAGCCGCCGCGCCAGGAGCTGCTGCGCCGGATCAACATGGCGCCGGGCGGCACGGGCACGCTCGTGCGCATGCGCGAGAACCTGCTGCCGCTGCTGCGCGAGCATCCGGACCTGGCGCCGCTCGACAACGACCTGCATCATCTCCTCGGCTCCTGGTTCAACCGCGGCTTTCTCGAGCTGCGCCGCATCGACTGGCACGAGACGCCGGCCGCGATCCTGGAAAAGCTGATCCGCTACGAGGCGGTGCACGAGATCAAGGGCTGGTCCGACCTGCGCCGCAGGTTGGCGCCCGACCGCCGCTGCTTTGCCTTCTTCCATCCGGCGCTGGCTGAAGAGCCGCTGATCTTTGTCGAGGTGGCGCTGGTCAACGGCCTTTCCCAGGCGATCCAGCCGCTCCTGGAACAGGGCAACATCCAGGTGCCGAAGGCGCCCGACACGGCGATCTTCTATTCCATCTCGAACTGCCAGAAGGGGCTGCGCGGCATCTCGTTCGGCAACTTCCTGATCAAGCAGGTGGTCGAGGAGCTGAAGGCGGAGACGCCGAGTCTCACCCGGTTCGCGACACTGTCACCGGTGCCGGGCTTCCGCCGCTGGCTCGAAGCGCGCTTCGATGCCGGGGCGAAGCACATGCTCACTGCGGAGGAGCGCGTGCCGATCGCGGCCCTGGCCGATATCAAGGGGGCGAAAGGCGCGTTCCGCCGCCTGCTGGACGCACCGGGCTGGCACGAGGACACGGCGACCGCGGCGGCACTCAAGGCGCCGCTGCTCAGGCTCTGCGCCGAATATCTGACCGCGGCCAACGAGGGCAAGGGGCCGGCCGACCCGGTCGCCCGCTTCCACCTCGGCAACGGTGCGCGGCTCGAGCGGGTCAACTGGCTCGCCAACATGGCGCCGCGCGGCCTCAAGGAAAGCTACGGCGTCATGGTCAATTACCTCTATGACCTGGAGCGGATCGAGGCGAACCACGAGGCCTTCGTGCGCCATGGCACGGTCGCCCATTCGGACGCGGTCGCGGCCCTCGTCGCCCAGGGCGCCCGCGCACGCAACGGCGTCACCAGCCTGCTGAACTTCACCAGCCGGCGGAATGCGTCGTAGCAGTCCCTCGCCCGCGCGAGCGGGAGAGGGTAAGCACAAGACGAACACGAGAGGCCTTGCACCCCATGACCCGGCAGATCTACGAGACGGTCGACCTGCATACGGCCGGCGAGCCGGTGCGCATCATCACCGGCGGCTATCCAATGCTTGTCGGCGAGACGATCCTCGACAAGCGGCGCGAGGCGCGGGCGCGGTTCGACCATATCCGCACCGCGCTGATGCTGGAGCCGCGCGGCCATGCCGGCATGTATGGCGTGATCCCGACGGCGCCCTGCAGCCCCGACGCCGATCTCGCGGTGCTGTTCACCCATAACGAGGGCTACAGCACCATGTGCGGTCACGCGACCATCGCGATCGGCCGCTGGGCGGTCGATGCCGGCCACGTCGCGTCCGACGGCGGCCGGGCCCGGTTCGGGCTCGAGACGCCGTGCGGCGTCGTCCGCGTTGCGGTCGAGCCCTCGGAAGGCGACGCGCCGCTGGTGACGTTCGAGAGCGTGCGGTCGTTCGTGAGCCATCTCGACCTCGCGGTCGAAGTGCCGGGCCATGGCCGGGTCGTGCTCGACATCGCGTTCGGCGGTGCGTTCTACGCGATCCTGCCGTCGGAGCGTCTGGGGCTGCCGTTCATGGCCACACCGGTCGAGACCCTGGTCGCGGCCGGCGTGCGCATCACCGAGGCGATCCGGGCGACGGTCCCGATCGCCCATCCGGACGAGCCGGACCTGGGCTTCCTCTACGGCACGATCCTGACCGACGATGTGGCGCCGGACGCGAATGAGCCCAGCTACAATCTTTGCATCTTCGCCGAGGGCCAGATCGACCGCTCGCCGACCGGCAGCGGCGTCACCGCGCGGATGGCGCTCGATTTCGCCCGCGGGCGCATCGCACCCGGCCGCGCGCGCGAGTTCCGCGGCATCTCCGGCCAGGGCTTCCAGGGCGAGCTGGCCGAGGCGACGGGCGCAGGTCTCGCGGCGGCCGTGACGGTGCGGGTCTCGGGCCGGGCCTATTACGCCGGGGAGCAGCGCTTCATCGTCGAGGCGATTGACCCGCTCGGTCCCGGCTTCCACCTGCCGCGCCGCTTTGCCGATCTCGAGAGCTGAGCGCCTGGGCTGGCCGTCAGTAACGGCCCTGATGCAGCGTCGTCAGCATGTCGTGGACGCTGTGCGTCATGATGCCGAGGAAGGCGGCGAGGCCGAGATAGAACAGGCCGTACTCGACCTTGAGGCCGATCGGCGTGCCGTAATAGGCTTGGTTTTCCGGCGCGTTCGGGTCGTAGCGCCAAGCCTTCATCACCGATGGGATCGACAGGATCGCGATCATGATCAGGAGCGGGCTCGGCCGATAGAGGGCGAGCGCCACCATCATCGGCGCGCCCAAGAGCCAGACGCGCGGGCTTAGGATCGCCGTCATCCGCCCGCCGTCGAGCGGCGACAGCGGCAGCAGGTTGAAGAAATTGAGAAAGAAGCCCGAATAGGCGACCGCGAGCAGGAGGGGGCTGTCGCTTTCGCGTGCCCAGAAATAGACGCCGGTCGCAGCCAGCGTGCCGATGAACGGGCCGGCGGCCGCGACATAGGCCTCGGTCTCGACGTTCATCGGCTGCGCTCTCAGCTGGATCCAGGCACCGACGAACGGGATGAAGGTGGGCGCGCCGACCGCCAGGCCGCGCTGGCGTGCCGCCAGATAGTGGCCCATCTCGTGGGCGAACAGCAGGCCGATGAAGCCCGCGGCATAGCGCCAGCCGAACAGCGACCCATAGACGGCGAGCGACAGCAGCATGGTGCCGGCGGTCGCCGCGACCTTGCCGAGCTTGAGGAAGCTCAGCAACAGGAACAGGAGCTTGATCATGCCGCTTACTCGTCCGCCGACGGCCGGCGCCGGAAGAAGCGCCGGATCGCGGCACTGATGCCAAGGAGCACGACCGCGGCAAGCTTCCAGACCTTGAGCACGAACACGCCAATCACGGCCAAGAGGCCCAGCTTCTTGACCGCGACCGCGCCGACCAGGGCGGCGAGACCATAGGCGGCAACCTTATCGGTCGAGCCGTCGAAATCCTCGTAGCGTTTGCCGGGCACATAGCCGAGGGCGGCCAGCAGCCCGCGGGCGATCGGCTTCTCTGCCTCTATTCTGCCGGAGTTGGTAAGAAGATTCAGGCTGAAATAGCCGTCGCGACCGAGCGCATAGGTGTTGTAGTTGACGACCTGCGGCTCATCGGCGGGGGCGTTCCGGATACGCCCGGACGCCGACCAGACCAGGCGCCGGTTGGCGGCGTCGTAGGTCGGCGGCTCGATCCAGCCGAGCACGTCCAATTCGGGATAGCCGTCGGCCGCGCGCTGCTTGTTGGTTGCCTCCGTGCCCTCGCGAATGTTGCTCAGCAGGTCATCGGCATTCCAGGTCTTGGCGTCGTCATCCTTGATGTAGCCTTCCTTGATGAAGTCGACGACGACCATCCATTGATCGTCGTCCCCGGTGCCGGTGACGAGGCCGACGAACGTATCCCCCACGCTGTTGCCGTAGGCATGCATGATGCTGCCGGCCTCGGCCGCCGGGATGAACACTTCGGACGCCGGCACCTGCAATTTGGCCTGATCCAGCAGCTTGACGGTGCCGGGTCCGCGGATCGCCACCTTCTCGGCCGCCTGCCAGGCCGCGTCGATCTCGGCCTGATGATCGGGCGCGCCGTCTGACGGTTGCTGGGCCAAGACCGGACCGGCGAGCATCAAGGACAGGACGAGGGCGAGCCCTGACAGGAGGCGACAAGCGCGCACGGGGCGGTGGGACAAGAGCGGCCTCGATGAAAGAATGCGGAAGCGGGGCGGCTTCGGCGGGCAGACCGACCCGCGATCATCTATGGCGATGGCGGCTGCTTTTCTCAATCGAAGATTGTCTTCGGGCACGCGCTCGCTGGTCAGTGCCGTTCTGCGGCGATGCGGATGCCGAGCCCGATCAGCACGGCACCCGTGACGCCCTCGACGGCGCGGCGCACGCCCGGCCGGCGCAGGAGGTCGCCGATCCGGGCGATCGCCACGGCATAGAAGGCGAGCCAGACGAAGGTCATCGCCGCGAAAATCAGGCCGAGGCTGAGCAGGCCGGTGAAGGTGGCGGCACCAGCCGGCACGAATTGCGGCAGCAGGCTCGCGAAGAACACTGTCATCTTGGGATTGCCGAGGTCGCTCACGATCCCCTGGCGAAATGCCGAGGCCGGCCCAAGCCGCGTCGCCCGTCGCGACGGGCCGGCCGACGGTGCCGCTGCTGACGCCGGCCGGATTGCCGTGCGGAGCGCCAGCGCGCCCAGATAGACGAGATAGACGGCGCCGGCGTATTTGACGGCGAGGAAGATCGGCTCCGATGCGAGCAGCAGGGCCACGATGCCGGCGCTGGTGGCAAGCGCCCAGATCGTCTGGCCCGCGGCAATGCCGGCCGCGGTCAGGATACCGCCCGTGCGGCCGCCCATGAGCGTGTTGCGAATGGTGATGGCCGTGTCCGGTCCCGGCGCCACGATGACCAGGACCGAAATGCCAAGAAACGCCAGGAAGGACGACATGCCGCCTCCATCGAGAGCCCGCGTGCCGTCAATTAGAACGGGTGGATAGGCCCGGAGGCAAGTCTCGTCGGTCGGCCCAGCGCCTCAGGCTGGCGGCACCAGCCGGGTGAAGCCCTGGCGGGTGAAGAACGGCGCGGCCGCGGCACCTTCCAGATATTCCAGGAACGGCTGCGCCTGCGGGCTGTGGCTCGCCTTGACGAGGGCGGCCGGATAGATCACCGGCGGGTATGAGGTGGCCGGGAACTCGGCCGCGACGCGCACGCCCGGGTCGGCCGCGGCATCGGTCGCATAGACGATGCCGAGCGGCGCCTCGCCGCGGCTCACCAGCGCCAGGGCCGCACGTACGCTTTCGGCCCGGGCGAGCTTCGGTTCGACCTTGGCCCAGAGCCCGAGCTTCTCGAGCGCGCTTTCGGCATATTTGCCGGCCGGCACCGATTGCGGGTCGCCGATCGCGAGCCGGCCGGACCCGATCAGTGCTGCGAGATCGGTGTCGGGGCCGATCGTGATCGCTCGCTTGTCATCCTTGGCCGCAACCAGCACCAGCCGGTTGCCGAGCAGGTCGACCCGGCTCTCCGGGCGGATGAGGTCGTGCTGGGCGATCTCGTCCATCCATTGCAGGTCGGCCGAGATGAACAGGTCGGCCGGCGCGCCGGCCTCGATCTGGCGCGCGAGCGGCCCGCTTGCGGCATAGGAGACGTCGATCTTGACGCCGGTGCGCTTGCCATAGTCGGCGATCGCGTCATCGAGCGCGTTCTTGAGGCTGGCCGCCGCGAACACCAGGAGATCGGCTGCGGCGGCAGGACGAGCGGTAAAGGCGGCGAGCAACGCCACCACGAGCAGGCCGAAACGGAACGGGCGACGCATGCAACCTCCGGGCTTCGATATGTTCCGGAAAATATATCGCTGATAAGGCAAAGGCCAAGGGCTACATGCGCTGTTGTTCAATCGTTCGGTTTGAGGCTCAACTGCACCGGTACGGCGCAAAGCCGAACGCACGACGTGGGAGCGAGACATGAAGGGGTATGTGATCGCCGAGATCGAGATCATCGACCAGAAGACCTATGACGAATATCGAGCCCAGGTGCTTCCTACCGTCGAAAGATACGGCGGCCGCTTTCTCGTCCGCGGCGGCAAGGCGGAGGCCCTTGAAGGCAGCGCCCCTGGGCGCGTTGTGGTTCTGGAATTTGCCTCTTATGACGCCGCAGCGGCGTGGTATCGCTCCGCGGAATATTCCCCGCTCGCGGCGCTGCGTCAGTCCGCGACGCGTGGTCGGCTGATCCTCGTCGAGGGCGCCTGACGGATCCGGGTCAGCCGCCGCCGATGATCGCGATAGGGCGGTGCCGTGCCGATCCTGTCAGGCACCCGCCGCGCCGACGGTCATGCCGCCGCAGACATAGAGCACCTGGCCGGTGACGAAGCCGCTGCGGGCGTCGAGCAGGAAGGCCGCGGCGTGGGCGATGTCCTCGGGCGTGCCGACGCGCCGGACCGGCACCGCATCGATGATCGCCTGGGTGCGCGGGCTGTCCGGCGGATTGGCCCGGTCGAACAGCTCGGTCCGGATCGGGCCCGGGCCGATGGCATTGGCGGTGATGCCGTATTCGCCCAGCTCCAGGGCCCAGACCTTGGCCATGCCGATAAGGCCCGCCTTGGTCGCGGCATAGACCGTGCGCAGCTCCTTGCCCAAGGCTGCCCGGGACGAGATATTGACGATGCGGCCGAACCGCGCCGCCTTCATGCCCGGCAGCAGCGCCTGCACGCATTGCAGGCTGCAGCGCAGGTTGAGCGAGACCACAGCCTCCAGGTCGGCGAAGCTCTGCTCCTCGACCGGGCCGGGTCGCACCACGCCGACATTGTTGACGAGCCGGGTGATCGGCCCGCCGGCGAGCGCCTCCTCGAGGGCCGCGGCGGTGGCCACCGGATCCGAGAGATCGGCGATGATGCCGTCGCCGTCGCGGTCGATGACGATGGCCTCGTAGCCCTCGGCCCGGCAGCGCTCGGCCGTGGCGTGGCCGATGCCGGAGGCGCCGCCGGTGATCAGTACGCGTTCCTTCATCTTCGTCCCCTCGAACAGTCGCGATCCGCGTCACGGGCGAGCCGAAAGCACCGCCTCCGGCACTCGCTCGCAGGAACCAGGTCATGCCAGCAGGAGCAGGGCGGCACCGTTGATGACGCCCGCGACCAGGAACGTGACCGTGGTGTAGCCGAGCACGCGCTGGATGCCGATGCCGGCCATGGCGACGACCGGCAGGGCCCAGAACGGCTGCAGCATATTGGCGACGTCCTCACCCATGGCGACGGCCAGGGTGGTCGCCGGGATGGACGCGTGCAAGGACACGGCTGCCGGGATGACGAACGGCCCCTGCACCGCCCAGTGGCCGCCGCCGCTCGGCACCAGGAAGGTGATGAACAGCGATGCGATGTAGCTCCAGAACGGCAGGCTGTGGGTGGTCGAGAAGGCAACGAAATATTTCGAGATGACCTCGGCCAGGCCGGTCGAGGTCATGATGCCCATGATGCCGCCATAGATCGGGTACTGCAGCATCATCGACCCGGTCTGCTTGGCGGCATTGCGCATGGCGGCCACATAGGCGACCGGCGTGCCGTGCAGTGCCAGGCCGAAGATCAGGAACAGGAAGATCATGGCGTTGATGTCGAGCGACACGCCGGTCTTCGACCAGGTCATGACGAGGTAGGCGGCACCGGCGGCGGCGATCAGCAGGCTGCCAATCATCGATTGTTCCAGCCGCTGAGCAATCGAGCCGTCGCGCTTGCCGGTGCCGGACGCCGCCGGCGCCTCGTCCGTCGGCGTGAAGGCGATAAGGTCCGCCTCGGCGGGGCGGATGGCGAGGAAGGCGATCGGCACAGCGATCACGATCAGCAGGGTCGGGATCACGTTGACCGGCGCGAAGATCGTCTGGTCGAACCCGATCAGGTTGCCGGTCAGCTTCTCGACAATGTTGAGCGCATTGCCGTGGGTCGCCTGGGCGAGCGCGATCGAGCCCGAGATGCCGCTGGCCCAGATCACCCAGCCGGAATAGGCCGCGGCTACGAGCCAGGCGAAATCGAGCCGCATCCGCTTCGCCACTTCGCGAGCCAGCAGCGCACCGATGACCAGGCCAAAGCCCCAGTTGAGCCAGGATGCGAGTGCTGCCAACAGGAAGGTCAGCACCACCGCCTGGGCCGGAGTCTTGGCCAGCGCGACGATCGCCTTGAGGCCCCGCTGCACCGGCGGGGCGTGCGCCAGCACGTGACCCGTGACCAGGATGAGGATCATCTGGAAGGCGAAGCCCAGGATGTTGAAGATCCCGGCATACCAGGAGGACAGGATGATCTCGGGCGTGCCGTGCGGGGCGAGGAGGGCGGCGAGGAGAGCGACGAAGACGGTCAGCGCGATCGCGATCACAAACGGATCGGGCATCAGCTGCTCGAACAGGTAAACCGACAGCGACACGAGACCGCGCCGACGGGGTTCCTCTACGGCAATTGTCATCTGCTTGGCATCCTCCAGCTTTGCTTGCTTGTTTCGAACGGACGGGCGGCGCGTGCCGCCTTGTCAGCGAAAAGGATAGCAATGCCCTACATCATCGAGACGTGGGACAAACCGGGCCAACATGCCGTGCGGCAAAGTGCGCGGCCGGCACATCTCGCGTTTCCGGAAGTGCGCAAGGTGCTGCTGCTCGCGCGCGGCGGCCGAGGTCTATCCCGACCGCAGGAATTTCTGGCGATCGCCTGACATCCGGTACAGACGCATCCGGTGCCGACGCATCTGGTCCTGACGCATCTGGTCCTGACCGGCCATAGGCCCCGCCTGCGCGCGCCGGCGGGGCCGAGCTTGTTAGACGCGCTCGATCAGGGCCGCGATGCCCTGGCCGACGCCGATGCACATGGTCGCGACCGCACGCTTGCCGCCGCGCGTCTCGAGCCCGTTGACCGCGGTCAGGGCAAGGCGTGCGCCCGACATGCCGAGCGGGTGGCCGAGAGCGATCGCGCCGCCATGGGGATTCACGTGCTCGGCCGCATCGTCGAGGCCGAGGTCGCGGGTTACGGCCAGCGCCTGGCTCGCGAAGGCTTCGTTGAGCTCGATCAGGTCGATGTCGCGGAGCTCGAGGCCGTTCCGGGTCAGCAGCTTCTTCGTCGCCGGCGCCGGGCCGAAGCCCATGATGCGCGGCGCGACGCCGGCCGTCGCCATGGAGACGATGCGGGCGCGCGGCGTCAGCCCATGTTTGCGCGCCGCCGCCTCGCTCGCGATGATGAGCGCCGCGGCACCGTCATTGACGCCCGACGCATTGCCGGCCGTCACCGTGCCGGGATTGCGGAACGGCGTCTTGAGCTTCGCCAGCCCGTCCAACGTCGTGTCGCCGCGCGGATGCTCGTCCAGCCCGACGATCGTGTCGCCCTTGCGGCCCTTGATCGTGATCGGCGAGATCTCGCGCGCGAAATAGCCGGCTTCCTGCGCCGCCTTGGCGCGCTGCTGGCTGCGGTAGGCGAACGCGTCCTGATCCTCGCGCGAGACATTGAACTGCTCGGCAACATTCTCGCCGGTCTCGGGCATGGAATCGACGCCGTACTGCGCCTTCATCAGCGGATTGACGAAGCGCCAGCCGATGGTCGTGTCATAGATCTGCGCGTCGCGCGAGAAGGCGCTATCGGCCTTGCCCATGACGAACGGCGCGCGCGTCATGCTTTCGACGCCGCCGGCCAGCACCAGCTCCGCGTCGCCCGCCATGATCATGCGCGCCGCGGTGCCGACCGCGTCGAGGCCGGAGCCGCACAGGCGGTTGATCGTGCCGCCGGGCACGCCGACCGGCAGGCCGGCCAGCAAAAGCGCCATGCGCGCCACGTCGCGATTGTCCTCGCCCGCCTGGTTGGCGCAGCCCATGTAGCAATCGTCGACCGCGGCCCAGTCGACCGACGGGTTGCGCTCGACGAGCACACGCAGCACGTGGGCCGCCAGATCGTCGGCGCGCACGTCCTTGAGGGCGCCGGCATAGCGGCCGATCGGTGTGCGCGTGAAATCGCAGATGAAGGCGTCAGCCATGGTTCGTTTTCTCCCCTTACGCGCGTTGCAGCTTGGCGTCGGTCCGCGCCTGGAGCGCATCGAATGTGAGGCCAGGCACCATTTCCCGCACAATGAACCCTTCTGGCGTCACGTCCAGGACCGCGAGATTGGTATAGACCCGGGTCACGACCCCAAGGGCGGTCAACGGGTAGGAGCAGCGCTTGACCAGCCGGGGCTGGCCGTCCTTGGTCGTGTGCTCCATGACGACCCAGAGCCGCTTGGCGCCGGCCGACAGGTCCATGGCGCCGCCGACGGCCGGGGCGCTGTCGTTGACCGAGGTCGCCCAGTTGGCGATGTCGCCATTCTCCGCGACCTCGAACGCGCCGAGCACGCATAGATCGAGATGACCGCCGCGGATCATGGCGAAACTGTCGGCATGGTGGAAATAGCTGCCGCCGGGATTGAGCGTGACATGCTGCTTGCCGGCATTGATCAGCCAGGGGTCGACCGCCTCCTTGGGCGGCGCCTTGCCCATGCCGAGCAGGCCGTTCTCCGAATGGAAGATGACTTCCCGATCGGCGGGGACGTGATCGGCGACCAGGGTCGGCACGCCGATGCCGAGATTGACGTACCAGCCTTCGGGGATGTCGGCGGCGACACGCGCGGCCATCTGCGGCCGGGTGAGAGGCGTGAAGTCGGCGGTTTCGGATGGGTGGGACATGGTTCGCTCCGTCACGCCTGCGGGTCGCCGTAGGGAATATGGATGACCCGATCCACGAAGATGCCGGGTGTCACGATCGCTTCGGGGTCGATCTGGCCCAGCTCGGCCATGTGCTGGGTCTGCACGATGGTGCGCTTGGCCGCCGTCGCCATGACCGGGTTGAAGTTCCGGCCGCTCTTGCGGAAGGTCAAGTTGCCCCAGCGATCGGCGGTCCATGCCTCGACCAGCGCCACGTCGCCGCGCAGGGCATATTCCAGGATATAGCGCTTGCCGTCGATCTCCCGCTCCTCCTTGCCCTGGGCGAGCTGGGTCCCGACGGCCGTCGGTGTATAGAAGGCCGGCACACCTGCGCCGGCGGCGCGCAGCCGTTCCGCAAGCGTGCCCTGCGGCACGATCTCGAGCTCGATCCGGCCGGCCTTGTAGAGCTCCTCGAACACGACCGAGCCGGCGCTGCGCGGAAAGCTGCAGATGATCCGGCGCACCCGGCCCAGCTCCATGAGGCGGGCGAGGCCGACGTGGCCCGTGCCGGCATTGTTTGCGACGACTGTGAGATCCCGGGCGCCCTGTTCGATCAGGCCGTCGATGAGCGCATTCGGCTGCCCGACGGCGCCGAAGCCGCCGACGAGCACGGTGGCGCCGTCCTCAACGCCCGCCATGGCCTCGGCCATGCTGCGCACGGTTTTATCGATCATGGCTCTGGCTCATCGGCATTCCTCCGGCTCGATCGCGGGCGTGATAATTTGTCCGCATAGCGGTCATTTCGACCGCACTTCGGACAAATTTGTGGCCGACGCGGAGCCGCGTCAAGCCCTCCGCTCAGCCGATGAGAAGCTCGCGCATCTCCGCGGCCGCTGTACGCAGCACCGGCAGGCAGGATTCTTCCAATTCCGCGAGGCTGATGCGCGCAGCCTGGGCACCGATGTTCAGGGCAGCAGTCACGCTGCCCGACGCGCATCGGACCGGCACCGCGATCGAGCGCAGTCCCGGTTCGAGCTCCTGGTCGACGATGCAGTAGCCCTGCCGGGCGACGCCGCCGATCAGCGCTGTGAATGCATCGGGATTGACCACCGTGCGCTCGGTATAGGACACGAGCGGCGTATCGCGCAGCCATTGCTGCAAGTCTTCGGCCGGCAGGGCGGCGAGCAGAACGCGCCCCATTGCCGTGGCCGCGGCCGGCAGGCGCGAACCGACACCGAGATCGACGGCCATGATGCGGCCGGTCTGGACGCGGGAGACATAGACGATCTCCGCACCGTCCAGGATGCTGAGCGAACAGCTCGCGTTCAACTGGCGGCTGATGCGCTCGAGGAAAGGGCGCGAGACCCGGGGCAGGGGGGTCGATCCCAGGTAAGCATTGCCGAGCGCCAGCACCTTCGGCGTCAGGTGATAGAGCCTGCCGTCAGACTCAACGTAGCCGAGGGCGCCGAGCGTCAGCAGGAAGCGCCGGGCGGTGCCGCGTGACAGCCCGGCGCGCTGGGCGAGCTGGGCCAGGCTGAGCCCGGACTCACTGGTGCCGCATACCTGAAGCACCTCGAGCCCGCGGGCGAGTGCCGTGATGAAGTCCCTGTCGGTCGGGCCGATTTTTGCGTCCATGGGCGCTAGATAGAATGAGCACCGCCGCGCTGCCAAGTGTCGGATCGACGGGCGGGTGTTGGGGGCGCGGTCACGCGAAGCGTCAACGCCGTCAGCCGTCATTTCCCCCGTCGAGCGCCAGCTTCACATGCACGGGTTGCGGCATGTCCGAGGGAGGCCGGCCGATCGCGTGCCGTTCGAGGATCGCATGCAGATCCGCGTCGGCTTGCCGGTCCTGGAGCGGCTGAAACTCGAGACGCGCGACCTTGCCTTCCGCATCCACCCACACTTGAATGAAGAGAGCGTTTGATTGAGAGCCCTCGACGACCCTGGTCTTGAGGAACTGGCGGAAGCGATCCGCTGTCGGGTCATCGGCTTCCAGGCGTGCCTTGAACTGGTCCTGGACCAGTTGGGCAAACTGAGCCCACGAAGCCGGTACGGCCTGAGCCGGATGGTGGGCGGTCGGATGGTCGTCGTGCGTGCGGAAAGGGGGCGTGTAAACGACGGATGACGGCCGGAGTGCGAGCATCACGACGCCGCCGGCCAGGAATACGGCAACCAACAACAAGAATCGGTTTAGACGCCCATCCATTTCCGACAGTTTCCACAACTACGGCTTCGGCTTCGCGGCGACGGATCGCGTCGCCGCCGTTGGCCGTTTCCGAAGCTCCTGCCTATAAGACACTTTCGGCGATCCAAAAGCGAAGCACCGCGGGTGCTTTTTCTTGTGCCCGCTGCAACGGCGAGAGAATCGTGACCGGATCGGCGCCACCGTAGGATGGCTGTCAAGGCTCCGATCGCCGCGGCGAGCGCTGTCGGCGAATCGCCTGACGCTGTCCCGGAGCGGCGACGGCCTACTTGAACTCCTTGAGCTTGAGCTTGGTCCGGTGGTCGGCTGGTGCCGTGCCGAAGCCGGTATCGACGCCGCGGAAATAGTCCTTCTGCCATTTGGCCGCTTGTGCTGCGGAGCCCGGAACCTGCAGTTCCTTGTTGAACTGGGCGCGGTCGGCCGACCATTTCGTGTAGGCGTCGAGCACCTCGGGATCTTCCGCCATCGACCGGAACTCGGGTTCGACCCGCTCGACGAGGCCGCGCTCGATCGGGAACAGGCAGCAGAACGGCTCGCCCTCGGCGAAGGTGATCGGCTGATTGGCCCGGGTGAACTTCCAGTTCATGGTGAAGGTGAAGGGCGACCAGTCGGTCTCGACCACGCCGCTCATCGGCTGGATCGCGTCCTTGAACATGTTGGTCGGCCCGCCGACCCACAGGTCATAGCCGGGCTCGGTGCGGAACAGGCCGGTGACGTGGAAGGTCAGGATACCCTGGCCGAAATGGCTGAGCGCGGGGGGCGTGGTGCCGCTGGTGCTGGGGCTGGTGATGACCGCGTCGGTGCCGGCGCCGCCGGTCCAGAAGGCGGCGAACCCGACCGGGTTCAGGATCTGCCAGCCGTGCGAATTGGCGATGTTAAGCGGCAGGCAGCGATAGGCGAAGCCCTCCGGCGTCGCCGACATCCAGTCGCGCTCGACCGGCGCCGTGCGGATGAGCGGCGGCGCGCCCGATGTCGGATAGCAGATGAGGCGCATGGGCGGCGGCGATTGGGCCTTCTCGTCGCTCATTGCGGCACGGCCGGTGCCACGGTTTCGATCAGGCCGCGCGCGGTCGGGATCGGCGCCGGATGGCGCAGCAGCTCCACCGCCTCCTGGGCCGGCACCGGTCGGCCGGTGAGGAAGCCCTGGACGACCCGGCATTTGAGCGCGCGCAGCACGGTCAGCTGCTCGCGCGTCTCGACGCCCTCCGCGACCACGTCCAGCCCCAGCTCGGCGGCAAGCGAGATGATGGCGGAGGCGACGGCGCGGCTCGCCCGGTCCCAGTCGACATCCTTGGTGAAGGCGCGGTCGATCTTGAGCGTGGAGATCGGCAGGCGGTTGAGGCTGGCAAGGCTCGAATAGCCCGTACCGAAATCATCCATCGCCACCTTGATGCCGGCTTCGGTGAGCGACGTCACGATGCGGCAGACCCGGTCGAAGTCATCGATCATGGTGCTCTCGGTAATCTCGATCTCCATCAGCCCATCCGGCAGGTCGAACTGCTTGTATGCGGTCAAATGCTCCTCGAGCAGGTCGCCCAGGAACTCGCGTGGCGAGACGTTGATCGCGATCGGCACCGGGTGGAGCCCGGCGTCGAGCCATTCGCGCTGGTGGCGGCCGACCGCCTCGAACACCCAGCGGGTCAAGGGGCCGATCATGCCCGCCTCCTCGGCCAGATTGACGAAAGTGACCGGCGGCAGCATGCCGCGCTCGGGATGCAGCCAGCGCACCAGCGCCTCGAACCCGACCAGCCGATAGTCGGGCAGCGAGACCTTCGGCTGGAAATGCAGCACGAGCTCGCCGGCCGGAATGGCGCGGCGCAGGTCGGTCTCGAGGTCGAACCGATTCTTGGCGTTGCCGTGCAGGTCGCGGTCGAAGAAGGCGAAATGGTTGCCGCCCAGCTGCTTCGCGGTCTGCAGCGCCGCTTCGGCCGCGCGCATGAGCTCGCTCGGCTGGTAGCCGTCGTCGGGAAAGATCGAGATGCCGACGGACGCGGTCAGCTCGTGCGGGATGTCGTTGAGCCGGAACGGCGTGCGGCACAGGTCGAGCAGCCGGCCGGCTGCGCGATAGGCGCTCTCGGTGCTGAGGCTGGGTTCGGCGATCATCACGAACCGGTTGCCCGACAGGTGGCCCGCTACCTCGTGGCCATGGCGCATGAGGCCGATGCGCCGGCCGACCTCGGCCAGGAGCGCGTCGCCGGCGCCATGCCCCTGCGTCTCGTTGATCGTCTGGAACCGGTCGACGCCGAATGTCAGCACCGGCAGCTTGCGGCCGTCGGCGCGGGCGTTGTCGACCGCGGCCTCGATCAGGCTTTCGATGAGCGCGCGGTTGGGCAGGCCGGTCAGCTTGTCGTGCGTCACCATGCGGGCGAGCTCGTGCTCGTGCTGCCGCGCATCGGTCACGTCGAGGCTGAGCCCGATCGTGCCGCGGTACCGGCCGTCCTTGTCGAACAGCGGCTGGCCGCGCACCTGGATCCAGCGATATTCCCCGTCGTATCGGCGGTTGCGGATCTCTGCGCGCAGGGGTTGATGGTTTTCGAGATGGTGGGCGAGCGACGCATCGAGCGGCACGAGATCGTCGGGGTGGATCGTCTCGCGCCAGCCGTTGTTCAGCAATTCCGCCGAACTCTTGCCGGTGAAGGCGAGAGTTGCCTGATTGACATAAACGCAGGCCTGATTCTCGTCGGTCATCCAGATCATGGCCGGGATGTTTTCCAGCAAGTGCCAGAGAAAATCGCGATCCAGCTCCGGTTCGCCCATGGGTTCTCTTTCCCCTCGCGCAAGGACGGCGGAGTCTATCTTCAATCCGGTAGGGAAATAAAGCAGCCTTGTCGGCTCTGGCGGTTCAAATCCTGCGGCCGAGATAGCGCACCACGGCCGACGGGCCGCGGTGCTTGCTCCCCTCAGCGAGAAGTACGGTGCCCTCGAGCAGCTCAACCGTTTCGAGCATCCTGAAATCGTCGGCAAGCGCCTCGGCATCGTAGAGCAGGGGGCGCTGCGTCAGGCCAGCCGACGGCGGGCTGCCTGCCGCCGGGTCAGCCTGGCGCCGCTGAAACGCCTCGACGAGCGCCAGGCCGCCGGGCCTGAGGCTCCTGGCCATCGCGCCATGGATGCGCCGGCGCTGCTCGACCGGGACATGGACGAAGATCTCGACCGCAAGGTCGAACCGGTCCTGCGGCCAGTCCCAGCGCGTCAGGTCGGCCACGATGGTCTCGATCCGGCAGCCGCGTTCATCCGCGAGGCGGCGCGCCTTGTCGAGGCCGACCGGCGAGATGTCGACAAGCGTCACGTCGAGGCCGAGGCGGGCGAGCCAGACTGCGTTGCGTCCCTCGCCGTCCCCGACCGCAAGCGCCCGCTGCCCGGCGGCAAAGCGATGGGCCTGAGACAGCAGATAGGCGTTGGGCTCCGTGCCGAACAAATAATCCTCGGACGCGTAGCGCGCATCCCACAGCGCCTGCTCGTCGCTCACTGCTTCAGATCCGCGATCGAGAGATCGATGTTGCCGTCGGGCGAGAGGCGGCGCTCGCGGATGCGGCGCTCGACCGCCTGCTCGAAGCGGGCGCGTTCCAGGTGAAAGGCTTCGACGCAGGCTTCCGGCGTCGGGCTTACGGGCAGCAGGGACTGGAACAGGCTGCGTGGCACGCGGATTTGGCCGCGATATTCGCCGACCTCGACGGAGAAGACGACGGCGCGCAGTTCGTCATCCCATTCGGCATCGTCAGGGAAAGTGAAGATCGGCATGATGGCGAAGATGCCGTCATGCCGGCGCGCTGTCTAGCGGACGCGCTTAGTGCAGCACCATCAGCGTCAGGAAGCCGAAGAAGATGGCTGCGACGCCAGCCAGGCCGATCACATCCGCGAATTCGTGAAGCCGCTTCATGGGAACCCTCCTCAAGGGAACCGCGAAACGACTTATTTTCTCTCCGGTTCGCTCCGGAGGGAAGGCGGATTCGATTCCGCACTGCGGTATAATTGTAGGTCTAGAACATCGTCTCCAGCACGCGGTCCGGCGGCCGGTGGCCGTCGACGAAGGTCTTGATGTTGATGATGACCTTCTCGCCCATGTCGATGCGGCCCTCGATGGTGGCCGAGCCCATGTGCGGCAGCAGCACAACGTTCTGCAGCTTCAGGAGCTTGGGATTGACCGCCGGCTCGTGCTCGAACACGTCGAGTGCCGCGCCGGCAAGCTCGTCGGCGACCAGCATGCGGGTCAGCGCGTTCTCGTCGATCACCTCGCCGCGCGCCGTGTTGACGACATAGGCATGGCGCTGCAGCAGCTTGAGGCGCCGCGCCGATAGCAGATGGTATGTGGCCGGCGTGTGCGGGCAGTTGACCGAGACGATGTCCATGCGGGCCAGCATCTGGTCGAGGCTTTCCCAGTAGGTCGCCTCCAGCTGCGCCTCGACCTCGGGCAGGACGCGCCGCCGGTTGTGGTAATGGATCGACAGGCCGAAGCCCTTGGCGCGGCGGGCGAGTGCCGTGCCGATGCGGCCCATGCCGACGATGCCGAGCCGTTTCCCCCAGATGCGGTGGCCCAGCATGTGCGTCGGGCCCCAGCCGGTCCATTTGTCCGAGCGGATAAGCCGTTCGCCCTCGGACAGGCGGCGCGCAACCGCGAGGATGAGTGCCATGGTCATGTCGGCGGTATCCTCGGTCAGCACGCCCGGCGTGTTGGTGACCGTAATGCCGCGCTGGCGCGCCGAGGCGAGATCGATATGGTCGACGCCGGTGCCGAACGAGGCGATCAGCTTCAGCTGCGGGCCGGACAGTGACAACACGGCGGAATCGATCCGGTCGGTCACGGTCGGCACCAGCACCTCGGCGGTCTTGGCCGCCTCGATGAGCTCGGCCTGGGTCAGCGGCCGGTCGTCGAGATTGAGACGGGCGTCGAACAGCTCCATCATCCGGGTCTCGATCGGTTCCGGCAGCTTGCGCGTGACGACGACGATGGTGCGTTTTTTCTGCATGGAATTTCCCGTCCCGACGAGGCCCACCCCCCAAGGCCATATCAGCGGGCATCCATCTTTGTCCAGGCCTGCCGCAGCGTATGTTTCTCCTGAAGCGCCTGCTTGACCCGGACCGCCCCCGCGCTTAACAAGAATTTCGCTGGGGGTGAGTGGGAATTCAGGGTGGAACGGTCTGGTCTTTGGGGTTCCGTCGCCCGCGTGACGGCTGGGGTGATCGTGCTGGCAATGCTCGCTTGCGGCACAGGCCTCGCCGCCGACAAGATTCCACGCCCGAAGGTGAAGCCGCCGGTGCCGCCGGCCACCCAGCCAGCGCCCCCGCCCGCGGCAAACGCGCCCACTGCCAATGCTCCCTCTGCGACCGGCGGCGACGGCAAGACGCCGCCCGCCGCTGCAGACAAGCCCAAGGCCGACAAACCGGCGCGCTCCTCCCACGAGACCGGGCTGCCGACGCCGCGCTTTGCCTCCATGCGCAAGGGCGAGGCCAATCTCCGCGTCGGGCCCGGCTATCGCTTCCCGATCGACTGGGTGCTGACGCGCAAGGACATGCCGGTCGAGATCCTGGCCGAGAACGACGTCTGGCGGCAGATCCGCGACTGGGAGGGCACGGTCGGCTGGGTGCTGTCTTCGCAATTGAGCGGCCGGCGGATGGTCATCGTGAAGGGCCAGGTCGGCACGCTGCGCAGCGATCCGGCGGCGACCGCGGCGCCGGTCGCCCATATCGAGCCGGGCGTCATCGGCAAGCTCATGGAATGCCCGGTGCCGGGCGACTGGTGCCGGGTCGAGGTCGAGGACATCCGCGGCTGGATCCCCCGCAGCGAGGTGTTCGGCGTCTATCCGAACGAGGCCTATCCCGCGCCATGAGCGCCGCGCTCTCCGACGATATGTCGGCCAGCGAGTCGCTGGGCGATGAGTATGGCGATGCGGAGCTCTACGACGCCGAGAACGGCTGGGGGCCGGACGACGATTTCTACCACTCGCTCGCAGCCGAGACTGGCGGGCCGATCCTCGATCTCGCGTGCGGCACCGGTCGGCTCGCCCGCGCGCTGGCGGCGGACGGGCATCGCGTCGTCGGGCTCGATCTCGCCCCGGCCATGATTGCGCGGGCACGGGGGCTCGATCCCGAAGGCACCGTCGAATGGCATCAGGCGGACGCCACGCGCTTTGCGCTCGGCCGGCAGTTCCGTCTGATTGTCATGACGGCGCACGCGTTCCAGCATGTGCTGGGCGCCCAGGCGCAGGCGGCGCTGTTCGCGCGGATTACGGATCACTTGGCGCCTGACGGCATCTTCGCGTTCGAGACGCGCAATCCTGGCCAGCAGGACTATGCCGACGGCTCCGATTTCAAGCTCTGGCGCCGCTTCGTCGATCCGCGGCGCGGACCGGTCGAGGTCTGGGTGGCGTCGGCCCTCGATACGGTCACCGGGATCGACCATGTGACGCTGGTGCGCCGCTTCGCTGACGGCATGGAACGCCGGACGGCGGCGCAGCTGCAATACACCGCGGCCGCGACGCTGGAGGCGCGCTTGGGCCAGGCGGGGCTCGCCGTCGCGACGCGCTATGGCGATTTCGGTCGCGAGCCCTACGGCCCGGCGAGTCCTGAGATCGTCACGCTCGCCCGGCCGGCCGCAGCCGGCCGGCTGTTGCGGGATTAGATGCTGCCGCCGACGGTGGTGAAGATGCCGGCGAGGTTCGTGCCGAACGCCGTGATGCCGCCGATGATGGCGAGCGCGATCAAGGCTGCGAGCAGGGCATATTCCACGGCGCTGACGCCCCGCTGATCCGCCGACAGCTGGCGCAGGACAAGAAGAAGATTCATCAAAACGCTCCCGATTGATGTGCGAGCTTCACGCGTTCTCAAGGTCAACCGCGCAGTATTTCTTAAAACTTTTCGCGATTTTGCCGATACTGTTCCTAGGCAGTAGCAGGCTCCGCCTGCCACTCCAGCGTTATACTAGAGGGATTTTGTAAGCGGGCAATTAAGAGCTGCGAGAATTTTAGGTAAAACGCGGCAATGGCGTAGCAGCGGCCGAGCGAGGCGTCGGCCATTGGCGGATCTGTCGGGAAGTTCGGTCGGGCGCGGTCAGGCCCGGATGCAGTCAGGCCCGAGCGGGGCCGATGCGGATGATGACGTCGACGCGGCTGATCGCCGTGCCTTCGGGCGGCGTCGGCAGACAGGCGAGGCTGACGCTGGCGCCCGGGATGTCGAGCAACTGGCCCGTGCCCTCGACGTAGAAATGATGATGGTCGTCGGTGTTCGTGTCGAAGTATGAGCGGCCGGGCTCGATCACCACTTCGCGCAGCAGGCCCGCTTCGGTGAACTGGTGCAGCGTGTTGTAGATTGTCGCGAGCGACACCTTGATGGCGCTCATGCCGGCTTCGCCGTGCAGTTGCTCAGCCGTGACGTGGCGATGGCCGGCGTCAAACAACAGGCTCGCCAGCGCCAGGCGCTGGCGGGTCGGACGCAGGCCCGCCGCCTTCAGGCGCGCGGGCACGGCCTGGTCATGGGACGGGCGAGGCATCGTCGGGGCGATGTCGGTCATGGACATGCCTCCAATATGGTCACGATTTCGCCGCAAGGGAAGCATTCATGCCATGTGCCCCGCGCGACGAGCCCATGTAAGGTCGAAAGATCGCGCGGGGTTCCGGCCATCAGGCACCCGTCTGGAGCCGTTCGATCAACTGCCCCACGGTCGGCACGAAGCCGTCGGCGTAGAACGGATCGCTGCCGAAACGATAGGCATTGTGCCCGGCGAACATCAGGTTGTGGTCGATCTCGTCCGAGTGGCTGATGCCCTGCAGCGTCTTCTGGATGCAGAAGGAGCGCGGGTCGGCCTTCTTGCCGGTGGTGCCGCTCTCGCCCTGCGACCAGTTGGAGAAGCCGCAGGCCGACAGGCAGCCCATGCAGTCGATCTGGTCCGTGCGGATCTGCTCGGCCGAGGCCGGCGTCACGAAGACGAGCGTCGAGTCCGGCGTGCGCATGGCTTCGGTATAGCCCTCGGCGACCCAGCGCTCGGCATGTTCCTTGTCGTGCGGCGCCAGATAGACGGTGCGGCCGCGCGGACCGACCGAGAAGGCGACGCTGTGCTCGCCGACCGGCTCGACCGTATAGGCGACCTGGCGCTCCGAGCGGCGGGTGAGGTCGTTCAGGAACTCGTTCTTGACGCCCGAGGAATAGAAGCCGGTCGGGCTGAAGCGGTTGAGATAAACGTCGCCCTTCTTCAGGGTCAGGAGCCGCTTCTTCCAAGCGTCCGAGATCGGGCTTTCCTTGGTCAAGAGCGGGCGCGTGCCGAACTGGAACGCTATGGGCCCCAGTTCCGGGTTGTCGATCCAGTCCTCCCACTCGTCGAGGCGCCAGACGCCGCCGGCCATGAAGATCGGCGTGTCAGCGAGCCCGAACTCGCGCATCTGCTGGCGCAGCTCGTGCACCCGCGGGAAGGGCGGCTCCGGCTTTTCCGGATCCTCGGAGTTGGACAAGCCATTGTGCCCGCCAGCGAGCCACGGGTCCTCGTAGACGACGCCGCCCAGGAGTTCCGAGAATTTGTGATAGGCGCGCTTCCAGAGCGCGCGGAAGGCGCGCGCCGAAGACACGATCGGATAGTAATAGACACCGTACTCGGCGCAGATCTCGGCGATCTTGTAAGGCATGCCGGCGCCGCAGGTGACGCCGTGGATCAGGCCTTTCGCCCCTTCGAGCACGCCGTGCAGGATGCGCTCGGCCGCCGCCATCTCCCACAGCACGTTCATGTGGATGCGGCCGCGGCCGTTCGCGACCTCGTGCGCGATCCGCGCCTGCTGGATGCCGCCGCGGATGGAATAGGCGATCAGCTCCTCGTGCCGCTCGCGTCGCGTCTTGCCGTAGTAGATCTGCGCAATGGCCTGGCCGTTATCGTCGAAGGAGTCCGCGTTCACGCCCGAGAAGGTGCCGACGCCGCCGGCCGCCGCCCAGGCGCCGGAGCTCTCGCCATTCGAGACGGAGATGCCTTTGCCGCCTTCGACGAGCGGCAATACCTCGCGTCCAGAAATGACCAGCGATTTCAACGCCTTCACTGTTACCACTCCCAATCCCAATCCGTCCGACGCGGGGCTTAACGACGGCCCGGACGCGATCACATGTTGTTACAGAATTCTTGCCCCTTATATGGGCTTCCTCGCGAAAAAGCTAATCCCGCTCTTGCGCGGCATCGAATCGAGCCTGCGCCAGCGACAGAATCTGGTCCGGCGCGTCGGTGAAGACGCCGGAAACGCCCCAGCCGAACAGTTCCTCCGCCCGGCCGGCATGGTTGACCGTATAGCAGAAAAGCGGATAGCCGCCGCGGCGGATTTCCTTGGCCCGCGCGGCCGTGAGCGGCGTGTGGCCGCAATGGATCGTCGTCGCCTCGATGCCCCGGGCGAGCTCAAGCCAGTCGTCGCCGACGGTCTCGAGCAGCAGGCCGCGCGCGATCTCCGGTGCTGCGTCGTGCGCCACTTCGAGCGAGCGATAGTCGAAGCTCGACACCAGCGGTGCCGGCAGATGGCCGGGCCAGGCCTGGCGCAGCAGCGCCATCACCGCCGCCGCGGTTGCATCCTCCGCACCCGGCGAGGGCTTGAGCTCGACATTGGCGCCGAGTTCGAGCTCGGCCAGCAGGTCTATGACTTCCTCCAGCGTCGGCACGGTTTCGCCGGCGAAGCGCGGGTCGAACCAGCTGCCGGCGTCGTAAGACGCGAGCTCGGCCAGCGTCATGCGGCCAACCTCGCCCGTGCCGTCGGTCGTCCGGTCGATGAGGTCGTCGTGGATCACGACGCAGCGGCCGTCCGCCGTCAGATGCACGTCGAACTCGACCCATTGGACGCCCAGCGCCTTGGCGGCGCGGAAGCCGGCGAGCGTGTTCTCCGGCGCGTGCGCCGCGGCACCACGGTGGCCGACCACCTTCGGCATCCGGAACTGGGGCTGTCGCATCGAACCCTCCTCGAACGAGAAAGAGCGGCCGCAAGGTGCCGCGGCCGCTCTTCCCGGATCGTCAGCTCTAGGCGTCGGGCCGGCTATTCGCCGGCCGCGGCCTCCTCTTTCTTGGTGAGGTCGGCGCCGGTCGCCTGGTCGACCTGCTTCATGCTGAGCTTGACCTTGCCGCGGTCGTCGAAGCCCAGGACCTTGACCTTGACCTGGTCGCCGACATTGACGACGTCCGTCACCTTGCCGACCCGCTGCGGGGCCAGCTCGGAGATGTGGACGAGGCCGTCGCGCGAGCCCAGGAAGTTCACGAAGGCGCCGAAATCGACGGTCTTCACGACCTTGCCGTTGTAGATCACGCCCAGTTCCGGCTCGGCCACGATGCCCTTGATCCAGTCGATCGCGGCCTGCGAGGCGGCGGCATCGACCGAGGACACCTTGATCGTGCCGTCGTCCTCGATGTCGATCTTGGCGCCGGTCGTCTCGGTGATCTCGCGGATGACCTTGCCGCCCGAACCGATGACCTCGCGGATCTTCTCCTTGGGGATGGAGATGGTGGTGATGCGCGGTGCGTTGCCCGATACGGCCTCGCGGCCCGCGGTCAGCGCCTTGGCCATCTCGCCCAGGATGTGCTTGCGGCCCTCGAACGCCTGGCCGAGGGCGATCTTCATGATCTCCTCGGTGATGGACGTGATCTTGATGTCCATCTGCAGGGCGGTGACGCCCTTCTCAGTGCCGGCCACCTTGAAGTCCATGTCGCCGAGGTGATCCTCGTCGCCGAGGATGTCCGACAGGACCGCGAAGCCCTTGTCTTCCTTGATCAGGCCCATGGCGATGCCGGCGACCGGGTTCGCGAGCGGCGTGCCCGCGTCCATCAGCGAGAGCGAGGTGCCGCACACCGTCGCCATCGAGGACGAGCCGTTCGACTCGGTGATCTCCGAGACGACGCGCATCGTGTAGGGGAAGGCTTCCTTGGTCGGCAGCAGCGGATGGACGGCGCGCCAGGCGAGCTTGCCATGGCCGATCTCGCGACGGCCGGGCGACCCCATGCGGCCCGCTTCACCGACCGAGTAGGGCGGGAAGTTGTAGTGCAGCATGAAGTTTTCGCGGTACTCGCCCTCGAGCGCGTCGATGATCTGCTCGTCCTGGCCCGTGCCGAGCGTGGTCACGACCAGCGCCTGGGTCTCGCCGCGGGTGAACAGCGCCGAGCCGTGGGCGCGCGGCAGCACGCCGACCTCGACGCTGATCGGGCGGACAGTCTTGGTGTCGCGGCCGTCGATGCGGATGCCGGTCTCGAGGATGGCGCCGCGGACGATGTCCTTCTCGACATCCTTGAACAGCTTGCCCGCCAGCTCGCGCTCCGCCGAATCCTCGAAGATCGTCTCGAGGCGGTTCTTGACCGCCTGGATCTTCTCGTGGCGCGCCGTCTTCTGCTGCTCGGCATAGGCGGCGGTCAGGTCCGCGGTCACCGCGTCGCGCAGCTTCTTGTCGACGGCGGTCACGGCCTCCGGCAGCTCCGGCATCGGCCAGGGCTCCTTGGCGCACTGCTCAGCCAGGTCGATGATCGCGTTGATCACGTCCTGGTACGCCTTGTGGCCGAACATGACGGCGCCGAGCATCGTCTCTTCCGTGAGCTCGCTCGCCTCGGACTCGACCATCAGCACGCCTTCCTGCGTGCCGGCGACGACCAGGTCGAGCTGGCCGTTCTCGGTCTCGCCCGACTTCGGGTTCAAGACGAACTGGCCGTCGACGTAGCCGACGCGGGCGGCGCCGATGGGGCCCAGGAACGGGATGCCCGAGATGGTGAGAGCCGCGGACGCGCCAATCATCGAGACGATGTCCGGATCGTTCTCGAGGTCATGGCTCAAGACCGTGCAGATCACCTGGGTCTCATTCAAGAAACCCGGGGCGAACAGCGGGCGGATCGGCCGGTCGATGAGGCGCGAGACCAGCGTTTCCTTCTCGCTCGGACGGCCTTCGCGCTTGAAGAAGCCGCCCGGGATCTTGCCGGCGGCGAACGCCTTTTCCTGGTAATTGACGGTGAGCGGGAAGAAATCCTGGCCGGGCTTCACCTTGCGTGCGCCGACGGCGGTGCACAGCACGGTCGTGTCGCCATAGGTTGCCAAGACGGCACCGTCAGCCTGGCGGGCGATCTTGCCCGTCTCGAGGACGAGCTTGCGCCCGCCCCACATGATTTCCTTGCGGAAGACTTCGAACATTATGGGTTTTTCCCTTTTTCTAGATCCCGCGCGCGGCAAGGGCGCAAGTCCGACCTCTTGTGGCCGGCTCCAAAAATCCGCTGGGCAACGGTGCCCCGGATGGCCTGGCGGCGGGCGGGATCGGGTGTGTGGTAAAGCACCGGAAGTACCGCGGTGCGGCGGCGGGCTGGAAATCGCCCCAGCCCTCGGGACACGGCCGGCCTGGGCGATGCGAGGATGTAAGAAACCCCGGGCGCGGCAGGGGGCTCAGCCGGTCCGTTCGACTGGCTGCCCTGCCGCGATGCCCGGGGTCGCATCGCGTCGGATTGGGCGTGTGGCCTGCTCAGCGGCGCAGACCCAGCCGGCTGATCAGCTGCTCGTAGCGGGCAGCGTCCTTACGCTTCAAATAATCCAGCAGCGACCGGCGCTGGCCAACCATGACCAGGAGGCCGCGACGGCTGTGGAAATCCTTCTTGTGGTCGCCCAGATGGCCGGTCAGGTTCTTGATCCGCTCGGACAGGATCGCGACCTGGACCTCCGGCGAACCGGTGTCGCCTTCCTTGGTGGCGTATTCTTTGACGAGCTCGTTCTTGCGCTCGGCGGTAATCGACATCGGGATGCTCCTTGGGATCACAGGTTCAAAACACGCACCGGCCGAAGCATGCCTTCATCGAGCGCCGCCAAGGCGACGAGCTTCCCGCTCGCCGAGACGGAGACAATCGACCCGTTGCCGAGTTGATCGATGTTTGCCCGATCCGGCGGGCAAGGCGGCGGGACGCATTGTCCGTGCCGCAGGCGGAGCGCTTCAGCCTCCGTCAAGGCCAGGGCCGGGATGTCGTCCAGCGCGGTCTCGATCGGCAGCAGGTGCTCGGATAGCGCGCGAATATGCCCGAGTTGGTCGAGCATATCCACAGAAATCGCGTGGTCGACGGTGAAGCGGCCGACGCTCAATCGACGCAAGGCGACCAGGTGCCCGAATGTCCCCAGAACCTTGGCTAAGTCCCTGCCAAGACTACGCATATAGGCGCCTTTGCCGCAGGTGACCTCGAAGGTTGCGTGGTCTTCGTCGGGCCTTTCGACGAGCTCGAAGGCATCGATGCGTATGGCGCGGGGCTGCAATTCGACCGTCTCGCCGGCACGCGCCAAATCGTAGGCCCTGACCCCGTCGATGAGGATGGCCGAATAGGTCGACGGCACCTGCTGGATGTCGCCGGTGAATTGCCGGAGCGCCGCACGGATCTGGGATTCGGTCGGGCGGACCGCGCTGGTCTCGATGACGGCGCCCTCCGCATCGTCGGTCGCCGTCGCTTCGCCCCAGCGCACGGTCAGGCGATAGCGTTTGGTGCCAGCCATGGCATAGGCGACCGTCTTGGTCGCCTCGCCCAACGCGATCGGCAGCATGCCGCTTGCGAGCGGATCGAGCGTGCCGCCGTGGCCGGCCTTCTCCGCGTTGAAGGCGCGCCGGACACGGCCGACCGCCTGGGTCGAGGTCATGCCGACCGGCTTGTCGAACGCAACCCAGCCATGGACCGGAAGGCCGCGGCGCTTCACGCGTCCGGGTCTCCCTCACCGTCATGGGGCCGCAAGTCCTGTTGCACTTCCGGCCGGTGCAGGATCTCGTCGATGCGCTGCGCCTGGTCGAAGGAGCTGTCGAGCTCGAACGAGAGGCGCGGCACCGCGCGGAGCCGGACTTCGTGGCCGACGGCGCTGCGCAGATAGGCGGCACAGCGCTTCAGGCCCTTCAGCACCTCGGTCGAATGCTCGCCGTTCAGCGGGACCACGAAGGCGGTCGCGTTCTTGAGGTCGGGGCTGATGCGGACTTCGGTCACGGTGATGGTCCGGCCGGCCAGGTCCGGATCGCGCAGCTCGTTGCGCGCCAGCACCTGGGCCAGCACGTGGCGAATCTCCTCGCCCACGCGCAATTGCCGTTGGCTCACCGGCTGGCCGTCGCGTCTGGTCATGATGTTCTTCCTCCGGCGGACGCCCTCACCCGCCTCGCTCGCGCTCGGCCCCCTCTCCCGCCAGCGGGAGAGGGAAGGGGCCCGGCCCCCTGGGTCTCTCGCTGGGGCCGGGAAGGGTGAGGGTTGCAGCGGTTAGAGCGTCCGCTTGACCTCTTCGAGCTCGAAGCACTCGATGATGTCGCCGACCTGGATGTCCGAGTAATTCTCGAACGCCATGCCGCATTCGTAGCCCTCGCGGACTTCCCGCACCTCGTCCTTGAAGCGCTTCAGCGTCTTGAGGCTGCCTTCGTGGATCACGACGTCGTCGCGCAGCAGGCGGACCTTGGCGCCACGCTTGACCATGCCTTCGGTGATCATGCAGCCCGCGACCTTGCCGACCTTGGTAATGTCGAACACTTCGCGGATCTGGGCGTTGCCGAGGAAGTTCTCGCGCAGCGTCGGGGCGAGCATGCCTTCGAGCATCTGCTTCATGTCGTCGATCACGTCATAGATGATCGAGTAGTAGCGGATGTCGACGCCGTCGCGGCGGGCGAGGTCGCGCGCCTGCGGATTGGCGCGCACGTTGAAGCCGATGACGATCGCCTTCGATGCGCCGGCGAGGTTGATGTCGCTCTCGCTGATGGCGCCGACGCCGCTGTTCAGCACGCGGACCGTGACCTCGTCGGTCCCCAGTCCCTTGAGCGACGCCAGGATCGCCTCGAGCGAGCCCTGCACGTCCGACTTGACGACGATCGGCAGTTCCTTGGCCGTGCCGGCCGCGATCGCGGAGAACATCTCCTCGAGCGTGCCGCGCGCGCCCGCCACCTGGCTCGCCTCGCGCTTCTTGCGCTGGCGGAACTCCGTGACCTCGCGGGCCCGGGCGTCGTTCTCGACGACCGAGAAATCGTCGCCCGCGAGCGGGGCGGCGTTGAGGCCCAGTACTTCGACCGGCATGCCCGGGCCGGCCGACTTCAGGTTCTCGCCCTTGTCGTCGATCAAGGCGCGCACCTTGCCCCACTCGCCGCCGGCCACGAAGATGTCGCCGACCTTGAGCGTGCCGCGCTGGATCAGCACGGTCGCGACCGCGCCGCGGCCGCGCTCGAGCTTGGCCTCGATGATGACGCCCTCGGCCGAGCGGTCCGGGTTGGCGCGCAGGTCAAGGATTTCGGCCTGCAGCAGGATCGCTTCCTGCAGCTTGTCGAGGCCGGTCTTCTTCAGCGCCGACACCTCGATGTCGAGCACGTCGCCGCCCATGGCCTCGACGACCAGGTCATGCTGCAGCAGCTCCTGGCGGACCCGGTTGGGATCGGCGCCCGGCTTGTCGATCTTGTTGATCGCCACGATGATCGGCGCGTTCGCCGCCTTGGCATGGCGGATCGCCTCGACCGTCTGCTCCTTGATGCCGTCGTCGGCCGCGACCACGAGCACGACGATGTCGGTCACGTTGGCGCCGCGGGCGCGCATGGCGGTGAAGGCCTGGTGGCCCGGCGTGTCGATGAAAGTGATCTTCTCGCCGCCCGCCAGCGTCACCTGATAGGCGCCGATGTGCTGGGTGATGCCGCCGGCCTCGCCCGCCGCCACGTCGGTCTTGCGGAGCGCGTCCAGCAGCGAGGTCTTGCCGTGGTCGACATGGCCCATGATGGTGACGACCGGGGGACGCGCCACGCGCGCCTCGTCCTGATCCGCTTCACCCTTGAGGCCGATCTCGACGTCCGACTCGGCGACGCGCTTCACCACATGGCCGAACTCGGCCACGATCAGCTCGGCGGTGTCGGCGTCGATCGACTGGGTGATCGTCGCCATCACGCCGTTGCGCATCAGCGCCTTGATGACGTCGGTGCCGCGCTCGGCCATGCGGTTGGCCAGCTCCTGCACCGTGATCGTCTCGGGAACGATAACTTCGCGCACGACCTTCGGCTGCTCAGTCTGCTGCAACATGCGCAGGCGCTCGCGCTCGCGGGCCCGGCGGACCGAGGCGAGCGAGCGCGTGCGGTCGTCGTCGTCCGATAGCGCGCGGGTGACGGTGAGCTTGCCCGTCCGGCGCCGCTGATCGGCACCCCGGGTGCGTGCCGGCACCGGTGCGGCGACGGCGCGCTTGTCGGCGGGTCGGCCGACCGCACCGCGCTTCGGCGCGTCGTCGGCCTCGGGCTCGATCACGCCGGGCTTGACCTTGCCGGCCGCGGTCAGGGCCGCGACCTTGGCGGCGGCGGCCTTGCCGGCGCGCTCGGCCATCTCGCGGCGCGAGTCGTCCTCGACCTTCTGCTTCTTCGCGGCCTCTTCGGCGGCGCGGCGCGACTCTTCCTCGGCACGGCGCCGGACTTCGGCGGCGGCCGTCTCCTCGGCGTGACGGCGACGCTCTTCCTCGTCGCGCTGCCGCTCCGTCTCGAGCTCGCGGGCGCGCGCGGCACGCTCGGCCTCGGCCTGCTTCCGCGCCGTCTCGCCCTGCACCATGCTCTGGAGCGCCTTCATGCGGGCAGCGCGCTCCTCCTCCGTCAGCGTGCGCGGCGCGCCGCCGCTGCCGCGACGCAGCGTGGACTGCGAAGAGGGCGTCAGGACACGGGCGGCTGGGCGCGGGCCGGGCACGCGCGTCGGCTCCGCCGGGCGCGGTGCCGGCGTCACCACGGGTGCCGCTTCAACCTTCGGCGTGGCCGTCGGGGCTGCGGGCGCCTGGGCGGCGGGGGCCGGCTCCTGGACGGCCGGCGCGGCGGCGATGGGTGCAGGTTCGACGACCGGCTCGGGCCTTGGCGTCGGAGCGGGCTGGACGGCGGCCGGTTGCACCGGGGCCGGCTGCGGCGGAATGGGCTGCGCGGGAACCGGCTGAACAGGAGCAGCCTGCGCAGGAGCCGCGTGCGTCGGGGCGACGGCGGGCCGCACGGTCGGCGCCGGAGCCGTGCCGGCCGCGGGAGCGGTCGGCGGCGTCACCCGATGGACGACTGGCGCGGGCTGTGGCGCGGGTGCCGCGGCCGGTGCCGCGGCGGCTTCGGTCGGCGGATGGCCGGGACGCGGCGGTTCGATCGCGCGCTTCTTCTTGACCTCGACGGTCACGGTCTTGCTACGTCCGTGCGGGAAGCTCTGCCGGACCTGACCCGAGCCCGCATCGATCGGCTTCTTCAGCTCGAGGCGGCCACCAGGGCGGGCGCCGAGGCTGAGGGGGCGCTTGGTCTCTTGTTCGTTGCTGTCCGTCATGTCTTCCCGAAACCGTCCATCCACTCGGGTGCCCGCGGCACCGTTGCCTGACCGCGAGACGCCCCTTGAAGAGCATCCGCCAGAACTTCGCCCCTTGATCCGCCGCCCATCCTGGGCGCCCGATCGCGGGGATACAGCCGACCGGCCCGGAAGTTCCGATACCAGGCGACACCAGCCCCTTGCCCGACCGCCCCCAAGCGATCGTGCGCGGAGCTATACTCCATCGGCCGCACCGAGTCAGGTGCGGCGTGATCCTTCACGCGGCGATGCCGCGTCGGCCGGCATGCGGAACCCGGCGAGCCGGGCCGCATCGACCTGCAACCGCGCCGCGAGCGCGCCGGCGCCAATCGCCCCGTGCACCACGTGATCGCGGCCGAATGCGGCGCCCAACTCGGCGGCATCCAGCTGGTCCATCACCGGCAACCCGGGAGCCATGGCGGTGATCTTCTGCCGCCCGCCGTCAGCGCCGTCGGATGCTGCGACCAGCAGACCGACGCCGCCCTTGCGAATGGCCTGACCGACCTTCTCGAACCCTGCCACCGCCTTGCCGGACCGCCGGGCAAGCCCGACCGCATCACGACACCGTTGGACCAGCAGCAACTCGATCCGGTCGGCAAGATCCGCGGGTATCGTAACCGAACGGCGCGCCGCCCGATCGAATGCCCGCTTCTTCACCGCCGTCGCCACTATATCGCGGCGACTGGTCAACCACAAACCCCGCCCCGGCAGGGCAGCCCCGACATCCGGCACGATCATGCCATCGGGGCCGACCACGCAACGGACCATCGTCTCCTTCGCGAGCCGCTCGCCGGTGACGATGCACCGCCGGAGCGGACCCGTTTCCGCTTCGTCCGGCGCTGCCCCGTCGGGCGTGCCGTCAGGGGTCGTGTCGGCTTCGTCCATCGTCCGATCAGGCTTCCCCAATCAGGCTTCCGGCGCCGTGCCGTCTTCCTCGGCGAACCAGTGGGCGCGGGCGGCCATGATGATCTCGTTCGCCTGCTCTTCGGACAGCCGCGTCACGTCCTTCAACAGCTCGGTCAGCTCGTCGCTCGCAAGGTCGCCCAGGTCGTCGAGCGTCTTGACGCCGTTCTCGCCAAGCTTCGCCGCCATGCCGAGCGTCATGCCGTCGAGCTCGATGAGCTCGTCCTCGACGCCCAGCTCCTTGCGCCGCTCCTCGAAGATCGCGTTCTGCTGATCGAGGAAGCTCAGCGCGCGAGCTTGCAGCTCGCTTGCCACGTCTTCGTCGAACCCTTCGATATTGGCGAGTTCGTCGAGCGCCACGTAGGCCACTTCCTCGACCGACGTGAAGCCTTCGTTCACCAGCAGATGGGCAATGACGTCGTCCACGTCCAGGGCCTCGATGAAGAGCGCGCTCCGCGACTGCACTTCTGCGGTGCGCCGCTCGCTCTCCTCGGCCTCGGTCAGGATGTCGATGTCCCAGCCGGTCAGCTGCGAGGCGAGCCGCACGTTCTGGCCGCGGCGGCCGATCGCGAGCGACAGCTGGTCGTCCGGCACCACCACCTCGATGCGGCGCTGCTCCTCGTCCATGACGACCTTGGCGACTTCGGCCGGGGCGAGCGCATTGACGACGAAGGTCGCCGGGTCCTGCGACCAGGGGATGATGTCGATCTTCTCGCCCTGCAGCTCGGCCACGACCGCCTGGACGCGGCTGCCGCGCATGCCGACGCAGGCGCCGACCGGGTCGATCGAGCTGTCGTTCGAGATGACGCCGATCTTGGCACGGCTGCCCGGGTCGCGCGCGACCGCACGGATTTCGATGATGCCGTCGTAGATCTCCGGCACTTCCTGGGCGAACAGCTTCGCCATGAACTGCGGATGGGTGCGCGACAGGAAGATCTGCGGGCCGCGGATCTCGGGGCGCACGTCATAGATATAGGCGCGCACGCGCTCGCCCTGGCGGAACGTCTCGCGCGGCAAGAGCTCGTCGCGGCGCAGCATGGCCTCGGCACGGCCCAGGTCGACCACGACATTGCCGAACTCGACGCGCTTCACCAGGCCGTTCACGATCTCGCCGATGCGGTCCTTGAACTCGCGGTACTGGCGCTGCCGCTCGGCATCGCGCACGCGCTGCACGATCACCTGCTTCGCGGTCTGGGCCGCGATGCGGCCGAAATCGATCGGCGGCAGCGGGTCGGTGATGAAGTCGCCGACCTGGGCCGAGGGGTCGTGCAGCTGCGCCTCCTCGAGGCTCATCTGCGTCGCCTCGTTCTCGATCGGATCCGCCACCTCGCGGAAGCGCATCAGCCGGATCTCGCCGGTCTTGCGGTCGATCTCGGCGCGGATGTCGTATTCCTGGCCATACTTGGAGCGGCCGGCCTTCTGGATGGCCTGTTCCATCGCTTCCAGCACCTCGTCGCGCTCGATGCCTTTGTCGCGCGCGACAGTGTCGGCGACCAGCAGGAGCTCGGGGCGGGCGGCGAGTGACTGTTCCATGATCGGTCTCACATAACTTCTGTCGGCGAGCGGCGGGAATGCGGACCCGGCTCGGTTAATGTTGTGGCTGCGGCCGCCCCAAGTCAGGCGGCGGTATTCTCTTCGGGCTCGTCGCCGGACGGATGCTGCGGCGCGAACGCCTTCAGCAGGGCGTCGGTCAGGATCAGCTTCGCCTTGCGGATTTCGCTGAAGGGCACCGCGGCGGTGGCACCCTTCTCATCCGTTACCGGCACGCGATCCTCGGCGTCGACCGCGGCGATCACGCCCTTGAAACGCTTGCGGCCGTCGATCGGGCGCTCGGTCTCGAACTTCGCGTCGAAGCCTGCGAAGCGGGCGAAATCCTCGCGCGTGATCAGCGGCCGGTCGATGCCGGGCGAGGTCACCTCCAGCATATAAGGCAGCTTGATCGGATCTTCGACATCGAGGAGTGCTGAGACCGTGCGGCTGATGTCGGCGCAATGATCGACCGTCATGGCCGATCCGTCCGCCGGCTCCGCCATGATCTGCAGGGTCGGCCGGTTGCCGCCGCCGAAGCTCAAGCGCACGAGCCGGAAGCCCATGCTTTCCAGCGACGGGGTGATCATGCGCTCGATGATCTCGACTTCCCTCAAACAGCGACCCTTTCCGGTATGACGATGGGCGGCGGACGGGCCGCGCCGGACGAAAACTGAAAGCAGAAACGAAAAGTGGGCCCGCAGGCCCACCGATCGAGCTAACCAACCATCGATGGGATTAGCAGCGCCGCATAATAGTCGGATGTCATCGGACTGCAAGCAAACTTGTGGCGCCCGGTGCGCGCAGCAGACGCGCGCCGGTCGGAGGATTCTTGGGCTCCCGCGATTTCGCTGAAGCCGCATCATACCGCGATGGAAAGAGGGGGCTCATGAATCCTGAACCTCGCGTCGGTTGTGGCGCTGCGATCGTCGTCGACCGCCGGATCCTGCTGATCAGGCGCCGCCATCCGCCGGAGCCCGGGCATTGGGGTCTGCCGGGCGGCAAGGTCGACTGGCTGGAGCCGGCCGCGACAGCGGTCGCGCGCGAGGTCAGGGAGGAGCTGGGCCTCGGCATCCGGCCGGAGCGGCTCCTGTGCCTGACCGACCAGATCGACGCCGCGGCCGGAACCCACTGGCTGGCGCCGGTCTATCTGGTCGATCGCTTCGAGGGCGAGCCCCGGCTCATGGAGCCGGAGAAGCACGACGCGTTCGACTGGTTCCCGCTCGATGCCCTGCCCGAGCCGCTGACGCTGGCCACGCGCGTGGCACTGCCGGCGCTCATGGCAGCGCTGGACTGACGCTCAGATCCGGCGACGGCCGCCGGCGAACACCTGGGTCCAAGCGCAAATCCGGACCGATTTGCGGAGGCCCGTCGGCCAGAACGGGTCCTCGTGCACCAGGCGCTCGACGGCCTCGGCCGTCTCGGCCGTGACCAGCCACAGGCCGCCGGCCGGACTGCCGTCGGCGGCCTTGAGCGGCCCGGCCGCCTCGATGGTCCCGGCGTGGCGCTCGAGGAAGGCCAGATGCTCCGGCATGAGCCGGCGGCGAATCGCGTCGGCGTCGGCGGTATGGTCTTCGAACAACACGGCAAACAGCGGCATGGCACATCTCCCTCAAATGAGGCCGTCATTCTCGCGCGTCGTTTTTGCCGTGCCGAGCCGTAGTTCCGCTGCGCTATGCTGCAAATATGCAGGCTATCCAATGGGACGATCTCCGCTTCATCCTGGCGCTCGGCCGGGCGCGTTCGCTCGGCGGGGCGGGGCGGCTCCTGGGCGTCGATCCGACCACGGTCGGTCGGCGCCTGCGTGCGGCAGAGCAGGTCCTGGCCGCCCGGCTGTTCGAGCGGGCGGCCGACGGCACGCTGCAGCCGACGGAGGCGGGCGAGCGAGCGCTCGCCCATGCCGAGTCGGTCGAAGCCTCGGTCGGCGGCTTCATTGCGGCCGTAGCGGGTACGGCCATGGCTGCCGCCGGCACGGTGCGGCTCACCGCCGTGCCGCTGCTCGTGAGCCATGTGCTGGCGCCGGCGAGTCCCGGACTTGCTGCGCGCCACCCGGGGCTGCGGTTGGAGCTTGTGGCCGAGCCCCGGGACCTGAGCCTGACCCGGCGCGAGGCTGACGTGGCGCTGCGCTTGGCGCGGCCGGATGCGGGCACCGGCGACCGCATCCTTGCCCGCCGGGTCGGCCATCTCGCCTACGGCGTCTACGCCGCAGCATCGATCGCGGATGCGGCGGCGCTGCCCTGGGTTACCTATGAGGAGGGCATGGCGCGCCTGCCGCAGGCGCGCTGGGTGGCGGATGCCGCGCGTGCCAGAGATGCGGTGGCACCAGTGGCGTTCAACGACGCGGCGGCGCTGATGCAGGCAGTCGAGGCCGGGCTCGGACGGGCCCTTCTGCCGTGCCTCGTCGCCGACCGGCAACCAGGCCTGCGCCGGCTCGACGAGAAACGCACGCTGCCGGCACGCGAGCTTTGGCTGCTCGTCCATCCCGAGCTGCGCCATCTACCCCGCGTCGCCGCCGTTTGCGACTGGATCGACGACACTCTGCGTGTATCCGGCGCGGGCTCTAACTATTCGATCCGGCCCTAGATACGCGGCCGGCGTTTCAAGCGCAGGAACGCCGGCCGCCGACCCTGGGCGATGGCCTTTGCCTCGTAGCGGGTCTGCGGCCAGTCCTCGGGACGCTCGCGCCAGTCGGCGGGTCCACGGGCGAGCCACTCGAATGCCGGGTGGTCGGTCGCGCGCGCCAGCATCCAGCGCAGGTAGTCGACATGGTCTGTGGCGAGCCGGAGCTCCGCCCCGTCCGCCATCAGCTCGGCCAGGCGGTCGAGCGTTTCGGCCTGGACCAGGCGGCGCTTGTGGTGCCGGGTCTTGCGCCACGGATCGGGGAACAGGATGAACACCCGGTCGAGCGAGGCCGGCGGCAGGATGTCGAGCACGCGCCGCGCGTCCTCGGTCGCGACGCGGATGTTCGTGCTGCTGTCGCGCGTGACATGGCCCAGCATCTGGACGATGCCGTTCTCGAACACTTCGCAGCCGATGAGGCCGATATCAGGGTTGTTGGCCGCCTGCGCCGCCAGATGCTCGCCGCCGCCGAAGCCGATCTCGAGCCAGACGGCCCGTGGCGGCTTCGGGAAGATACCCGCCGGCCCTTTGGCCGCGAGTTCGTCCATGGAGAGTTTCAACTGGGGCAGCGCCTCGTCCAGAAGGCGCTGCTGGGCGGCGCGCAGCTTGTGGCCGCGCCGCCGCCCGTGCAGACGGTCGCGGCGCGGTGGCGCCGCGTCCGTCGTTTCGGTCATCTTAGCCGAAGATGCGCTTCAGCTCGTCGACCAGGTCGAGCCGTTCCCACGAGAAGCCGCCGTCGGCCTCGGCTGCGCGGCCGAAGTGGCCGTAGCTCGAGGTGCGCGTATAGATCGGCCGGTTGAGGCCGAGATGCGTGCGGATGCCGCGCGGCGTGAGGTTGACCAGCTCCTGCAGCACGGCCGACAGCTTCTCCTCGTCGACCCGGCCGGTGCCGGCCGTGTCGATGTAGACCGACAGCGGATGCGACACGCCGATCGCGTAGCTGAGCTGGATCGTGCAGCGGTCGGCCAGGCCGGCACCGACGACATTCTTCGCCAGATAGCGCGCGGCATAGGCGGCCGAGCGGTCGACCTTCGTCGGGTCCTTGCCCGAGAAGGCGCCGCCGCCGTGCGGGGCAGCACCGCCATAGGTGTCGACGATGATCTTGCGGCCGGTGAGGCCCGCGTCGCCGTCCGGGCCGCCGATGACGAAGCGGCCGGTCGGGTTGACGTAGAACTTGTCCTCCGGGCACATCCAGCCTTCCGGCAGGACCTTCAAGACGTGCGGGCGGACGATCTCGCGCACCTCGGCGACGTCGACGCTCTCGTCGTGCTGGGTCGAGACGACGATCGAGGTGGCGCCGACCGGCTTGCCGTTCTTGTACTGCAGCGAGACCTGGCTCTTGGCGTCGGGGCCCAAGAGCGAGTTCGCGTCGGCATGGCGGGCGGCCGAGAGCGAGCGCAGGATGTTGTGGGCGTAGTAGATCGGCGCCGGCATCAGCTCTTCGGTCTCGCGCACGGCGTAGCCGAACATGATGCCCTGGTCGCCGGCACCCTCGTCTTTGTTGCCGGCGGCATCGACGCCGACGGCGATGTCGACCGACTGCTCATGGACGTGGCATTCGATCTCGGCATTCTTCCAGTGGAAGCCCGCCTGCTCGTAGCCGATGTCCTTGATCGCCTGGCGCGCGGTCTCGATCAGGCGGTCGTGGGTCACCGAGGCGGGACCACGGACCTCGCCGGCCAAAACGACGCGATTGGTCGTGGCCAGGGTCTCGACGGCGATGCGGGCCTGCGGGTCGGCGCCCAGATACAGATCGACGATCGAATCCGAGATCCGGTCGCAGACCTTGTCCGGATGGCCTTCGGAAACGGATTCGCTGGTGAATACGTAGTCGGTCTTGACCAAGGTCAACCTCTCCTCAATGACGGCTTTCCCCGACGTCGGCCCCTCGCCGACCGGTGGGCGCACGTCTGCCCAAGTCACCAAGCATGTTGGCGGCCGCCTTTCTTGCGAGACGTGCTCGCTTGTCGTCAAGACTTTTGGTGACGACTCTGACGCGAGGCTCAATTGTCCGTCGCGTCGTCGCTCTCCGCCGGCGCCAGCGCTTTGGTGAGCTCGAACAGCCGCCGCCGCACCGCCGGCTCTGCGATGCGATAATAAGCCCGAACGAGTTCAAGCGTCTCGCGCCGCGCCATCGGCTCGGCTTCGAACGCAACGGCGGGCGGCGGCGAGAGCCCCTGGCTCTGCTGGATCTGCCGCATGGCCTCGACCGTATCCGGGCTCATCTCGCTGAAGAAGAACTGGACCGGTACGTCGAGCACGCCCGATAATTCCCACAGCCGCGATGCGCCGATCCGGTTGGCGCCGCGCTCGTATTTCTGCACCTGCTGGAAAGTGAGGCCGATCGCCTCGCCCAATTTCTCCTGGGAAAGACCGAGCAGCGTGCGTCGCAGCCGGACCCGGGCGCCGACATGGACGTCGATGGGGTTGGGTCGATCCAGTTTCGGACGGCGGCGGACGGGCCGTTTGCGCACAGGGGAGCCGGAAAGATTTTGAGCCATGGACTATCAACCTGGCGATGACGACGTCGGCACGAAGGCACGTACCGATCTTTTTCAACGCATCGCCTGGTGTTCGGTTCCTCAGGAGCCCTCTTCAGCGGCGTCGGGCGACGCCAACTGCCGCCCCGCCCAGCACCACAATCAGCACGAAGAACGCGTCGTCGCCCCAGCGACCGTAAGGTGTCGCCTCCGGCAGGGCCGCCGGCAGCGGCACGTCGAGCACGCCCGAGCGGCCGAGCCCGAGGCTCGCCAGCACACGGCCGTGGGCGTCGACCACACCGGAAATGCCCGTGTTCGCCGCGCGGACGAGCGGCAGGCCTTCCTCAACCGCGCGCGTGCGGGCGATCGCGAAATGCTGGTGCGGCCCGGTCGAGGTGCCGAACCAGGCATCATTGGTGACGTTCAGGATCCAGCCCGGCCGATGCGCCTCGTCGATCACGTCGTGCGGAAAGATCGCCTCGTAGCAGATGATCGGCCCGGCCGGCGGCAGCGGGCCGGCCGGGATCGTCACCGGGCCGGGGCCGGTCGAGAAATCGAAGCGCCGGGCGACGATCTGATTGAACTGCAGGTACTTGTGGAACGGCACATATTCGCCGAACGGCACCAGATGGAACTTGTCGTAGCTGCCGACGATCGTGCCGCTCGGATCGATGGCCGAGATGTTGTTCCAGGCTTGGGTGATGTTGCCCTGGCCGTCGACCTCGCCGCGGAGCGTGCCGGTGATGACCAAGCCGTTCGCCGGCGCGACGGCGCCGATCGCCTGCCGGACACGGGTATCGAGGTTGATGAACGTGCCGACGGAGCCTTCGGGCCAGATCTGTGCCGTGACCTTGTCGGCGCCCGGGCTTTGCGCCATGGCGAGGAGCCGCTGGATGCGCGCGACCTCGAGCTCGCGCGTCGAGACGGCCGTCTGCTGGAACGCCGGCTGCACCAGGCGCAGCGTCACGCCGGCCATCAGCGGGTCCGGGCCGCCGGCGAGGCGCAGGCCGCCCCAGCCGAGGGCCGCCGCGAGGCCCGCGAGGCCCAGAAGCGGCGCCAGCGCCGACCGGTCGGGCGCGCCGAGGCGGGCGGGGAGGGCCGCGACCAGCACGGTCGCGACACTCACGCCATAGATGCCGATGACCGACACCCATTGCAGCCCGGCAAGGAGCGGCAGCGCGTCGCCCGACCAGGTATAGCCGATCAGCACCCAGGGGAAGCCGGTCAGCATATGGCCGCGCAGCCATTCGGCGAGGCCCCAGGCGGCCGCCAGCGCCAGGATGCGCGCGACGCCGGGCCGCGCCACGCGATGGGCCAGTGCGGTTGCCGCCCCGTTATAGACCGCCAGCAGTGCCGGCAGGCCCAGGAGCGCGAACGGCACCATCCACCAGAACTGCGCGATATCGACGAACATCGCCTCGGTCGTCCAATAGAGGCTGGGCACGTAGAAGCCCAGGCCCCAGAGGAAGCCGTCGGCGAAGGCGCCGCGCCAGCCGAGGCGGCCGTCGATCAGCCAGACGAGGCCGGGGAACGCGATGAAGAGCAGCGGCACCAGGTTGAACGGCGGCATCGCGCCCGCCGCCAGCAGGCCGAGCGCCAGCGCGATGCCGGCACGGCGCCAGCCGCTGGCGAGCGCCATTCGCCGGGCGAGCTGCGGCAAGGGCGCGCCGAACACGCCGCCCGCGCGGGCTTGCACCTGTTCAGATGTCATCACCGGCCGGTTCGATCTTGGGTTGGCGTCGGACACGCAGGCGGCGCAGGCGCCGCTGGTCGGCATCCAGCACCTCGAAGGTGAAGCCGCTCGGGTGCGCGATGGTCTCGCCGCGCAACGGGACATGGCCCGCGAGCATGAAGATGAGGCCGCCGACGGTGTCGACCTCCTCCTCGGCATCGGGCATGAGCAGCCGGGCATCGAGTGCCGCCTCCAGTTCCTCGATCGGCGTGCGCGCGTCGACGATCAGGCTGCCGTCGGCACGCTCCAGGATATGGGCCGGTTCGGTCTCGTCATGCTCGTCCTCGATGTCGCCGACGATCTCCTCGACCAGGTCCTCGATCGTGATGAGGCCGTCGATGCCGCCGAACTCGTCGACGACGAACGCCATGTGCACGCGCTGCTGGCGCATTTGCGAGAGCAGGTCCAGCACCCGCGACGACGGGGCGACGAACAGCACCTTGCGCAGGAGCTTCTGCAGCGACGGGCTGCGGCCGGCCGCGACATAGCCCATGACGTCCTTGACGTGGACCATGCCGACGATGTGGTCGAGATCGTCCTCGTAAACCGGCAGGCGCGAATGGCCTTCCTCGACGAAGAGCTTCACGACCTCGGCGAAATGGGTCGAGAGCTCGACCGCGACGATGTCGACGCGCGGCACCATGACGTCCCAGGCCGTGAGGTCGCGCAGCTTCAGCACGTTCTCGATCAGCGCGCGCTCGTGGCTGTCGAATGCTTCGGTGCCTTCGACGTCGTCGCTGCCGTTGTCGGCCGCGGTGGCGCCGGCCCAGCGCTTCAGCCGGTCCCATAGGCTGGGCGGCGTGTCGCTGTCGCGTGTCTTGGGATAGGAGGAGGCGTCAGTCATCGATCGCGCCAGCCAGGTCGCTCTCATAGGGATCGGCAATGCCGAGCCCTGCCAGGATGCGGATCTCCAGCGCTTCCATCCGCTGCGCCTGGTCCTCGGCCAGATGATCGAAGCCGATAAGGTGCAGCGTGCCGTGCAGCACGAGATGGGCGACATGATCGGCGAACCGCTTGCCCTGTGCTTCAGATTCGCGCTCGCAGGTCTCGTAGGCAAGGGCGATGTCGCCAAGTTCGAGCGGCAAGCCCGCGAATTCCGGCTCGGGCACCTCGCCCTCGGCCGTCTCGGTTGCCGGGAACGACAGTACGTTGGTCGGGCTGTCCTTGCCGCGCCAAGTGCGATTGAGCTCGTGCACGGTCGCATCGTCGGCGAGGAGGATGCTGATTCCTGCGAGGCCGATGCCGGGGCAGGCCGCCTCGAGCCCGCGCCGGGCGAGGCCGGCGATCCAGGCTTCCACGTCGGGCAGCGCCTCGCGCCAACCCTCTGCCTCGACCGAGACGATAATGGCGGGATCGCTCATGGCGACGGGTCCGGTTCCGCGGCGCGCGCCGCCGCGCGCTGCCGGTCGCGCGCGTTGTAGGCGTGCACGATGCGCTGGACCATCGGATGGCGCACCACGTCGTCCTCGCCGAAGCGGATGGTCGCGATCCCCTCCACCCCTTCGAGCGTCTCGAGCGCATCGGTCAGGCCCGATTGCGTGCCGCGCGGCAGGTCGATCTGCGAGAGATCGCCCGTTACCGCCATGCGCGAACCCTCGCCGAGCCGGGTCAGGAACATCTTCATCTGCACGGACGTCGTGTTCTGCGCCTCGTCCAGGATGACGAAGGCATGGGCGAGCGTGCGGCCGCGCATGAAGGCGAGCGGCGCCACCTCGATGTCGCCGTTGCCGAGCCGCTTCAGGATCTGATCGGCCGGCAGCATGTCGTGCAGCGCGTCGTAGAGCGGGCGCAAGTAGGGATCGACCTTGTCCTTGAGATCGCCGGGCAGGAAGCCCAGGCGCTCGCCCGCCTCGACCGCCGGACGCGACAGGATGATGCGCTGGACCTGGCCGGTCATCAGCATGTCGACGGCGGCGGCGACCGCCAGATAGGTCTTGCCCGTGCCGGCAGGCCCGAGCCCGAACACCAGGTCGTTCTGGCGCAGCGCCTGGATATAGGTGCGCTGGGTCACAGAGCGGGCGGTGATCTGCCGCTTGCGCGTGCGGATCGGTTCCGGCTCGGGCGTGGCACGGGCGCGCGGCGCCGTCTCGGGCTGGATCGGCGGGGTCACGCGCAGCACCGCGTCGACCTCGGCCGGGTCGACGGCGAGCCCGCGCCGGAGCCGGTCGTAGAGCGTCGCGAGCACGATGCGCGCCTGCTCGACCGAGGGCGCCGGGCCCTCGATCGTCACCAGATTGCCGCGCACGACCAGATGGACGCCGAGGCGCCGCTCGATCCGCTCCAGGTGCTGGTCGTGCTCGCCGACCAGATGGGCGAGCAGCGAATTGTCGTCGAACGTCATCTGCACCGGTGCGGGCGGCAGCGGCGCCTGGCCCCGAGTGGCGGCGGTCGGACTCGCGGGCGCGGTCGGGTTGGGGGGCGCGGTCGGCGGCAGGGGCGGACTCATGCGGCGCTCGCCGCCTCGTCACCCAGCAGCACGAGCTTGCCGCCCAGGCTCTGCAGCGTGGCCTCGGTAATGCGCACGTCGTGGATCGTGCCGATGAGGCGCGGATGGGCCAGGCAATGGACGCCCTGCAGATACGGGCTGCGACCGATCAGCTGGCCGTCGTGGCGGCCGGGCTTCTCGAACAGCACGGGCAACGTGCGGCCGATCATGCCGGCGAAGAACGCGCGCTGCTGCTGCTCCAGCAGGTCCTGCAGCTCCAGGAGCCGCGCCTGGGCGACCGCGTCCGGCACTTGGGTCTCGAGATTGGCGGCCGGTGTGCCGGGCCGCGGCGAATAGCGGAACGAGAAGGCCTGGGCGAAGCCGACCTCGCGCACGAGTGCAAGCGTCGCCTGGAAATCCTCGTCGCATTCGCCCGGGAAACCCACGATGAAGTCGGACGAGAAGGCCATGTCGGGCCTGGCCGCACGGAACCGGTCGATGAGCCGGCGATAGAGCGCCACATTGTGCTTGCGGTTCATCGCGTCGAGGATCCGGTCGCTGCCCGACTGCACCGGCAGGTGCAGGAACGGCATCAACTGGGCCAAGTCGCCGTGCGCCGCGATCAGCGCGTCGTCGACGTCGCGCGGGTGCGAGGTCGTGTAGCGGATGCGCTCGACGCCCGGGATCTCGGCCAGCGCATAGGCAAGCCGGGCGAGGCCCCAGGCACCGCCGTCGGGCGCCTCGCCGTGATAGGCGTTGACGTTCTGGCCCAGGAGCGTGATCTCGCGCGCCCCGCGGGCGGCGAGCCGCCGCGCCTCGGCCAGCACGGCCTCGGTCGGCCGCGAATATTCCGCACCCCGCGTGTAGGGCACGACGCAGAAGGTGCAGAACTTGTCGCAACCCTCCTGGATCGACAGAAAGGCCGAGACGCCGGGCGCCGTGCTCTCGTCCGGCAGGAAGTCGAACTTGGCCTCGGCCGGAAATTCGGTGTCGAGGATGCCGCGGCCCTTGCCGTCCGGCCCGGGCACTGCGCGGGCAGCGCGCGCCACCATCTCGGGCAGGCGGTGATAGGTCTGTGGCCCCAGCACGATGTCGACATAGGGCGCACGGCGCATGATCTCGGCGCCCTCGGCCTGCGCCACGCAGCCGGCGACGGCGATGATCATGTCGCCGCCCTCGCCGGTCTTCGCCTGCTTGAACGGCTTCAGGCGGCCCAGGTCCGAGAACACCTTCTCCTCCGCCTTCTCGCGGATGTGGCAGGTGTTGAGGATGACCATGTCGGCGCCGTCCGGTGTCTCGGCGGGGCTGTATCCCAGCGGCGCCAGGACGTCGGCCATGCGGGCCGAGTCGTAGACGTTCATCTGACAGCCGTAGGTCTTGATGTAGAGCTTCTTCGTCAAAGGGGACCTCTGGTCCTGTCGATCTGCCTTATCGTCCCGGCCACGGCGATCACGCGGCGACGGCCGACGCGTCGGCGACGATCACGTCGTCGTGCCGGCCGCTGTTGGCGTCGGCGAGGGCTGCGGCGATCACGCGCTCGCAATGCTCGGCCAGCCGCTTGCGCGAGCCGAGCGCCTCCACCGTCACCGGCTCATGGAACTCGACCAGCACTTCCGCGAGGCCCAGTCCCGCCAGATGCCAGAGATGATCGGCGAGCGCCATATCACCGTACCAGGCGAAGTAGGGACGCATATGGCGCCCGATCGGTGCGCCGTTCAAGCGGACATAGGCGATGGTTACCGGCTGTACCGCCAACGCATGGCCGTCGATGCGGATTTCGGCAGCGCTGAAGAGCGCGCTCTTGAACGGCTTCAGGCGGTTGCCGTCGTTGCTGGTGCCCTCGGGGAACAGGATCAGGTTGTCGCCGGCCTGGAGCCGGCCGGCCAGGCTGTCGCGCTGTTCGGCCGAGCTGCGGACCCGGCGATCGACGAACACCGTGCGCTGGAGCTGCGCCAGCACGCCGAACACCGGCCAGGTCTTGACCTCGCTCTTGGCGACGAAGGAGCCGGTGATGAGCGCGCCCAGCACCTCGATGTCGATGTAGGACGCATGGTTCGAGACGAACAGCGTCGGCCGCGCCGACGAGAGGCTGCCCTTGACGCGGATCCGGAAGCCCAGGATCCGGCAGACCAGGCCGTGATAGAGCCGCGGCAGGTCGCGGCTGACGCGCTGCCAGCCGAAGACGAGCGCCAGCACCTGCACCGGCAGGGCGGTCGCCGTCACGGCGAGATAGGCGCTGAGCCTCATGAAGCTCAGGCCGTTGGTCGCGAATTGGGTCACGCGCCGGCAGCGCTCATCGGGCAGCGCTCATCAGTCGCTCAGCCCGGCTTGCGCTCGCTGCCGGCGATCGGCACGGCATAGAGCTCCAGGCGATGGCCGACCAGCTTGTAGCCCAGCTCCTGGGCGACGCGATGCTGCAGCTCTTCGATCGCGGCGTTCTGGAACTCGACGACCCGGCCCGACTGCACGTCGATCAGGTGGTCGTGATGGTCCGCCGGGCGCTCTTCATAGCGCGCGCGCCCGTCGCCGAAATCATGGCGTTCGAGGATGTTCGCCTCCTCGAACAGGCGCACGGTGCGATAGACCGTCGCGATCGAGATCTTGGGATCGACGACCGTCGCGCGGCGATAGACGGCTTCGACGTCCGGATGGTCATCGGCCTCCGACAGGACGCGCGCGATGACCCGGCGCTGATCGGTCATCTTGAGGCCCTTGTCGATACAGATCTGCTCTAGGCGCGAAACCATTCCCAAGACCGCCATCCAACTATGCGACGCTGCTATAAACTATACCGAAACCTTGGTCGGGAGCCTACGGCCAATCGAGGATGTCGTCGATGCGCGTGCGTCGGGGCGGCGGAAGCCGGCAGAGGGCGCCCGGCGTCGGGGCGATGTGTTCGCCGCGCCGCCGCTGGCACCCTCCGGCTTCCGGTTCGCGTTCGGCTAGTCGTCGTGCCCTAGTCGTCGCGCCCTAATCGTCACGACGGGCGCGCGTGCCGAGGCCGATTTCCTTCGCGAGCTTGCTGCGCTGCAAAGCGTAATTCGGCGCCACCATCGGATAGTCCGGCGGCAGGCCCCAGCGCTCGCGGTATTCCTCCGGCGTCATGTTGTAGGAGGTCTTCAGATGCCGCTTCAGCATCTTCAGCTTCTTCCCGTCCTCCAGGCAGATGATGTAGTCCGGATGAACCGACTTCTTCACGGCGACGGCAGGCTGCGGCTTCTCCTGGACAGGTTCCGGCGCGGCACCCATAGAGGACAGCGACCGGTAAACCTGGCTGATCAGGATCGGCAATTCCTCGACGGACACTTGATTATTGGAAACGTGAGCCGCCACGATCTCCGTCGTAAGACCCAGCAAATCCACGCCCTCGGCTTCTTCAGTCATGCTTTCTTGCCCCAAGGTAAATCGCGCGGGGCAAGATAGGTTGGCTGCTGACGTAATGCAATAACTCTTAAATGTTTTTCGACCGATCCCGCCAGCAGCAAAGGCTTGTCGCGGAAAAAATTTTGCAACACGCGGCCGTGGAATAGCGCGAAAGGTAAAAAGGTAGCCGATGAGCTGACTTTGTGCGGATGCGAAAGATATTTCGAAGCCTAACCGCTTGGACAGTCTTTGCGGTCGGAATCGGCGGTGTGGAACGCCAGCAGCCGGCGAATGGCGCGCCGGCGGACAACTCGGGTTTTCGCGTCGGTCACGACTCGCTGTTTTTGCTGATCGGGCGACGCAACAGATGGGCCGCCACGCGCTTGTTTCCCGGCCTCTTGTAATAGTCGCGCCGTGTGCCCTCGACGAGGAAGCCCAGGCGTGAATAAAGGCGCTGAGCCGGAATATTGTCGGCCGCGACTTCGAGAAAGGCGTTGGTCGCCTTGCGCGTCCGGGCGACTTCGAAGAAGTCCTGCATCAGTCGGGTCGCAACGCCGCGCCGCCGCGTCGCCGGGCGCACGCCGACGGTCAAGAGCTCGGCATCCTCGGCCACGAACAGCAGGAGCGTGAAGCCTAGCGGCTCTGGCGGCTCGGCCGCCCGATCGACCGCCAGACGGCCGACCGCGCCAGGCATGGCCAGGAGATCGCCGATAGCGCGCTCGTCCCAGGCGTCGAAGCCGAATGCCTCCTTGTGGATCAGCGCCGCGACGCGGATCTCCGCGGCGCCGAGCGGCACGATGGCGAGATCGGTCTTGTCTTTGAGTTTGCTCATGGCCGCGGCTTCGGCTGCGTCACGTCGGGTGCGCGCAGATAGAGCGGATGGGCCGGCAGCCGGTCGATGCCGGCGGGGCCGAGCGCCGCCGCCGCGCGGGCGAGATCGCCCGCCCGGATGCGCCGGGGTGTGGCGTCGACCGCGATGTCGGCGGCGAACCGTATCTCCGCAAGGTTGGCGACGCCGTCGCCGGTGATGCGCCAGGGGCCTGGGCCGAGCCAGTCCGCAACCTCGTCAGGCTCGAGCTGGGCCGGCTCGCCCGCCGGCTGCAGCGCGGGGGTGAAGCGCTGGGCGAAGACCGGGCCGCGCCGGCTGTCGATCGCAACCGCGACCGGCCGCCCGCCCGGACTGAGGGCGTCCGGCGTGAGGCCGGCCACGACCGCCTCGAACGCGGTGAGCGCCACAACCGGCTTGCCGGCGGCAAGCGCCAGGCCGCGCGCCGCCGACAGGCCAAGCCGCACGCCGGTGAAGGACCCGGGGCCGACGGTGGTCGCGATTGCCGTGAGATCCGGCCAATCGAGGCCGGCCTCGGCCATCGCGGCCTCGATCATCGGCAGCAGCGCCTCGGCCTGGCCGCGCTCCATGGCCTGGAACCGGTCGGCGCGGATCGTGCCGTCGACGAGGACGGCGGCCGAGCAGCTGGCGCCGGAACAGTCGAACGCGAGCAGCGGGTCCCAGCGCTCGACCACCCGCTCGATCACCCGCTCGCTCACCGGCTGCGGCCCGTGCTAACTGAAACGCTCGCTCTTTGCCGCACGGTCACTGGAACACGCTGGGGAACATGCTGGTCGAAATCACCGAAGCCACTCACGACGTCCTCCTCGACATCGCCTACGCCACATCGAACAATTTCACCGGTGCGCCGGTCTATACGCGTTCCGCGTGCTATTTGCATCCGGACGCCGTCGAATGCCTGGATCGCGCGATCGACCTCGCCGGCCGGCAGGGGCTCAAGCTCAAGCTTTTCGATGCGTTCCGCCCGTCGGAAGCGCAATGGAAATTATGGAACTTCCGCCCGGACCCCGAATTCCTCGCCGACCCGCGCCGCGGCTCGCCCCATTCGCGCGGCGTCGCCATCGACCTCAACCTCGTCGACCGCGACGGGACGGAGCTCGACATGGGTACCGGATTCGACGCCTTCACGCCGCTCTCGCACCACGGCAGCACCGAGGTTTCGGCCGAGGCCCAGCGCAACCGGCTGATCCTCATGGGCCTCATGACGACGGCCGGCTGGGACTTCTATCGGAACGAATGGTGGCATTACCAGCTGTTCAACGCCCGGGCACGCTACCCGGTCTTGAGCGACACGGTGCTGCCGGCACCGATGATGTGAGGTCATTTCAATTCGTCGTCCCCGCGCAGGCGGGGACCCAGTTCCTTACGCGCGGCAGCGCGGACAGGAGTCATATCGCCGCAGACGCGGCTCTTGCTGGATTCCCGCCTGCGCGGGAATGACGGTCAGGTCAGGTTACTGCACACCGCGACCAGCCGATCCACCTCGTCCTCGGTGTTGTAGTAGTGCGGCGAGGCGCGCACGAGCGGCGGGAGCGCGCGGGCCTCGGCGTCGAGCCGCGTGCTCGACGGCGGCGAGGCGCCGATGGTAATGCCGGCCGCGGCCGCCGCGGCGACCACCGCCGGGGCGTCGTGGCCGTCGACCGTGAAGCTCACGATGGCCGAAGGATCGCGGCCGAGGTCGCGCACGGTCACGCCCCGGATCTCGGCCAGGCCCGCGCGCAGCCGGCGCGCGAGCAGGCGGCAGCGCGCCTCGATCGCGTCCAGCCCGAGCGCCAGCGCATAGTCGACGGCGACGCCGAGGCCGGCGCGTGCCGCGTAATTGTTCTCCCAATTCTCGAACCGGCGCGCGTCGGGGCGGAGCGCGTAGCGGTCGCGCGCGACCCAGGGGGCCGCGAAATGGTCGATCATCGGCGGCTCGAGCGTCTCGAGCAGGCTCTTGCGCACATAGAGGAAGCCGGTGCCGCGTGGCCCGCGCAGGAACTTGCGGCCGGTCGCCGACAGGATGTCGCAGCCGACCGCCTCGACGTCGACCGGCATCTGGCCGACCGCCTGGCAGGCGTCGAGCAGATAGGGGATGCCGTGGGCGCGCGCGATCCGACCGACCGCGGCAGCCGGGTTGGTGAGCCCGCCGTTGGTCGGGACCCAGGTGATGGCGATCAGCTTGACCCGCTTGTCGATCATGCGCTCGAGGGCGCCCACGTCGAGCGCGCCGTCCGCATCGCTCGGCACGACGTCGATCGTGACGCCGGTCCGCTTCGCCGTCTGCAGATAAGCCACGTAGTTGGCGGCATATTCCGCCTCGGCGGTCAGGATCCGGTCGCCCGCCCGGAAGGGCAGGGAATAGAACGCCATCTGCCAGGCGATGGTCGCGTTATCCATGAGCGCGATCTCGTCCGGTTGGGCGTTCACGAGCCGCGCAACCGAGCCGTAGACCGCATCGAGCTGCGCTGCCTCAGCGGCGGCGGCGGCATAGCCGCCGATCTCCGCCTCGAGGTCGAGGTGCCGCTTGATCGCGTCCACGACCGGGGTCGGCATCAGTGCGGCGCCGGCGTTGTGCAGATAGGCGCGCCGAGCGGTTGCCGGCGTCTCGGCGCGGATACGGGCTAGATCGATCATGGTGGGACCGGGCTTGGGCGGGGCACGCCGGGCGTGCCCCGCCTCCTCGTCAAGCGAACGTGCAAACGTCTTCGAAGTCGAAGCGCGGGCTGCGCGGGAACAGCTTCTCGGGATTGCCGTAGCCGAGATTGCACAGGAAGTTCGCCTGGAAGCGGCCGTCCGGGAAGAACTCGGCATTGACCTTGGCCTGATCGAAGCCGGACATCGGGCCGCAATCGAGCCCGAGCGCGCGCGCCGCCATGATGAGATAGGCGCCCTGCAGGCTCGCGTTGCGGAACATGGTCGCCTGGATCAGCGCCTCGTTGCCGACGAACCAGGACCTGGCGTCGGCATGGGGGAACAGCTTCGGCAGGAGCTCGTAGAACTGCGTGTCCTGCGCGACGATCGCGGTGACCGGGGCCGCCATGGTCTTGTCCAGGTTGCCGGCGGAGAGGGCGGGCTTGAGGCGCTCCTTGCCCTCGGCGCTGGTGACGAACACGAGGCGCATCGGGCTGCAATTGGCGCTGGTCGGGCCCATCTTCGCCAGATCGAACACCTGGCGCAGCAGGCTTTCCGGCACGGGCTTGTCCTGCCAGCCGTTATGGGTGCGGGCGGCGCGGAACAGCGTGTCTAGGCTGCGCTCGTCGATCGGCGTGGACATGGGCTCAAGCTCCTGGTGGCGGGAGAAATCGATCCCTTGCCCCTATCACGGGCGCCTATCGGCAGGAAAGCCGCAAACTATGACGGCCAGTTGGCGGCCTTCACCGGGGCGAGGCGCGGATCGCCGTCCACGGCGTCCGCGATGCGGGAGAGCTTCGGGCAATAGTCGCGGAACCATTGCCGGCCGGGCCGCCAATGGGACATGACCCAGACATAGAGATCGAGCGCCGAGCGGGTCTCGCCCAGCATCCAGGGGCCGGCGATGCCGGTCTCGACGAGGCGCCAGTAGCGCTGGCATTCGGCCTCGGTCACGGCGCGCAGCTCGGCCTGCCCCTCCTTCTCGTTGACGTAGCGGGCAGGCACGTCGCCGTAGGTGAAGGTCGGGTAGATCGAGGCGACCAGGAACACGAGCCAGCGCAGGAAGGCGGGCCGCGCCGGGTCGTCGGGGCTGGGGGCGAGGCCGGCGCCGGGCGCCCGGTCGATGATGTGCAGCACCATGGCGCCACTCTCGGTCATGATGCTGCCGTCGGGCAGGATCATGACCGGCACCTGGCCCAGCGGATTCAGCTGGAACAGCCGCTCCCGCTCCGGGCCCGGCTGCCAGATCTCCAGCATCTCGGTCTGGTAGGGTAGACCTGAAAGCGCAAAGGCGGCCTCGACGATCGCCGAGCCGCAGCCCGGATTGCCGATCAGCCGATAGAAGCCCATCGAGCCCCCTGCCAATTGGATGGGCCGCCTAGACGGACTGAACCGCCTGCACTTCCGGAATATAATGGCGCAGCATGTTCTCGATGCCGGCCTTCAAGGTTGCGGTCGAGCTCGGGCAGCCCGAGCAGGAGCCGTGCATCTCGAGATAGACGACGCCGTCCTCGAAGCGATGGAACACGATGTCGCCGCCGTCCTGCGCCACCGCCGGACGCACGCGCGTGTCGATCAGCTCCTTGATCTGCACGACCAGCTCGCTGTCGCCCTCGGCCGCGGTCGAGGCGGGCGTGCCGCCCGACGGGTGGTCGTCGATCATGATCGGCTGGCCGGTCGTGAAGGACTCCATGATGGCGCCCAGGATCGACGGCTTCAGCTGATACCAGTCCTGGTCGTTCGACTTGGTGACCGTGACGAAGTCATAGCCCAGGAACACGCCCTCGACGCCCGGCAGGCCGAACAGCTTCGTCGCAAGCGGCGAGCGCGCGGCCGCGGCGGCATCCGAGAAATTCGCCGTGCCGCTCGCCAGCACCGTGCGGCCGGGCAGGAACTTGAGCGTGGCGGGGTTGGGGGTCTGTTCGGTCTGGATGAACATGGCGGTCCGGTCGGTCAGGTGAAAAAGATATTGGCCCTGCACGTTGGGACGATCCGCCGTCAAGTCAACCCTTTTGGCGGTGCCCCGATGCCGTGCCGCCCTGCTGAAACCGGCTCGGTCGAGAAGGCGGCGATGCCGTTCGTGGTCTCGACGCGCAGATCCGCGTCAAGGTGGGCGTCGATGGAGGCTGGCACACGCTGGAGGTGGCGTTGGCCGGTGCGGATCACGAAGCCGGGATTTCCGTCCTGTTCCCCGCAGGCTTAACCGATGCGCCGGCGTCGCACCTGACGGAAATTGCTGGATCGCGACCGCCTCGGCGAATTGATTTCCCGGCCGGGCGGACGCATCCTCATCTGAAGCGGGCATTAGACCCAATCGGAGGAAACGGTGGACACGACAGCTTTCATGGAGCGCCTGCATCGCGAGGGGTTCATCGCGTGCGATGTCAAGGCGCTCGAGCCGGGCATGACAGTGGCGGAGCATGAACATCCGTTCGACGTTTGCGCGCTGGTGCTCGACGGCGAGATCGCCTTGACGGTCGACGGCGTCGAGACGAGCTACGGGCCGGGCCAGGTCTTCACCATGCCGGCCGGCTACCCCCATTCGGAACGGATCGGCAAGGCCGGCGTGCGCTATCTGCCCGGCCGGCGTCAGCCTGCAGCACAATACTGATCACCTGCGGTTGAGAGCCTAGGGCCCGGCCTGATCGGCCGGCGGCAGATAGCCGACAGGCGCCGCCGCCGGCACGTCGGTCCGCTCCGGGCCCAGGGTCCGTTGCAGCAGGACGAGGTCTAGCCAGCGGCCGAACTTGATGCCGACTCCGATGGCCTGGCCGACCGTGCGGAAGCCCATGCGCGTATGCAGGCGCAGCGAGCCCTCGTTGGCGCTGTCGCCGACGCCGGCCATCATCTGGCGATAGCCAAGGTCGGTGCAGGTCTCGATGAGGCTCGCAAGCAGCGCCGAGCCGATGCCGCGGTTGAGGAAGCGCTCATCGACATAGACCGAATCCTGCACCGTGAAGCGATAGGCCGAGCGGGCGTGATAGAGGCTCGCGTAGCAATAGCCGACAATTTGGCCGTCGATCTCGGCGAGCCGCCAGGGCAGGCCGCGCGCCCGGACATTGTCGAACCGCCGGACCATCTCCTCGGTCGAGGGCGGGATTTCCTCGAAACTGCCGTAGCCGGTCTGGACATGATGGGCATAGATCGCCGTCACGGCAGGCATGTCGGCGACCGTCGCGTCGCGGATGGTGATTTCCACTATCGGATTTCCTTTGGTTGCGGATGGGGCAGGATGGCAAGTGCCGCGGCGGCCATCAGGACGAGGCAGGCGGCAATCTCGCTTGGGCCGGGCCGTTCGCCGTCGACGAGCGCGCCCAGTGCCAGGGCCACGACGGGGCAGACATAGGCGTAGCTTGCGACCGCCGCGGCGGACCAGCGGCCGAGCAGGACGAGGTAAAGGCTGAAGCCGATGACCGTGCCCAGCACGACGAGCAGGGCCCAGCTCGCGAGCGCGGCCGGGTCGAGGATCTGCGCCCACACGGCGCGATCCCAGGGTTCGGTTGCGGCCGAAAGCATGAGCAGCAGCGCGCCGCCCGCGAGACTGTGCCAGGCGGCGACCCGGATCGGCGACCCTATGGCCGCGGCTGCTTTCATGCGCAGCGTGCCGAGGCCGTAGCAAGCGGCGCCCAAGGCAATCGCGCCGAGGCCGGCGGGCGCGGCGCCGCCCATCGTCCGTCCGGCGCTCCAGGCGAGAAGGGCAAGGCCGGCGAGGCCGAGCGCTAGGGCGGCGGTCTGGCCGGGGCTCGGCCGGCGACCGGCGAGCAGCAGGACTGCGAGTGGCACGGTCGCGAAATTGACCATCGCCGCCAGGCCGGACGGCACGCGTCCGGCGCCCCAGGCCATGAGCCCGTAGTTCGCGGCGACCATCAGGACCGCGCCCGGCCATAGCGCTGAGCGTGGCGGCGGGGCGGCCCGGCCGGCCCAGAGCCACAGCACGAGGCCGCCGGCGAGAAAGCGGCTGCCGACGAACAGCAGCGGCGGCAGATGGGCGACGCCGTGCTTCAGCGGCAGCCAGGTGCCGCCCCAGGCCAGGCACAGCAGCGCGAAGGCGCCGATCGAGACGGCGCGTCCGGACGATTTGACCGGAGCCACAGAATGGCTGATGCTTTGTTCGAGGGAATTTTCCATGGCCCGAGCGTGAATGAGCGAGATCGGCCTTGCAAATCAGGATTTCTGAAGGTCGAAGCATGAGATTGGCTAAGGCTCCATGAGTCGCCGTTTGCCCCCGCTCGGCGGGCTCCGGGCGTTCGAGGCGGCGGCGCGCCTCGGCAGCTTCGTCGCCGCGGCCGATGAGCTGGGCGTCACCGCCGGTGCCGTCAGCCAGCAGGTGAAGGGGCTCGAAGAGCGCCTCGGCCTCGCCCTGTTCGAGCGGCGGCCGCAGGCGCTGGTCTTGACCGCGGCCGGCTGCGAATACGCGCCGACCCTCAAGGCCGCGTTCGATGCGATCGAGGCGGCAACGCGCCGGCTGGTGCCGCCGGCCGAGCGGGTGCGGCTCGCCGCTGCGGTGCCGGCGAGCTTCGCGACCTTCTGGCTGCTGCCGCGCCTGGCGCGCTTCGAGGCGCACCATCCGGGCGTCGAGCTGGCGATCCAGAGCGCCAGCCGCCGGGCCGATCCGGGGCTGGACGGTGCCGATGCGGCGATTCGCCAGGGCCGGGCCGGCTGGCGCGAGCGCGCCTGCCTCTATTTGTGGAGCGAGGCGCTGGTGCCGGTCTCGAGTCCCGCTGCAGCGGGCGCGGACGATCCACTCGACGGCGCCACCCTGCTCGCGACCGAGGGCGTCCCCGACCGCTGGGCAGTCTGGTCGGCGGCGATGGACCGGCCGTTGCGGCCGCGCCGGCGCCTCATGCTCGCCGACGATGGGCTCGTCATCCAGGCGGCGCTCAACGGCCTCGGCGCGGCGCTCGTCGACCGCCATCTGGTCGAGCCGGCCCTGCGCGAAGGCCGTCTGGTCCTGCTCGACGCCCGCCCGGCCTGGCGGCCCGGCACGGCCTGGTACCTGGTCCACGACGAGCGGACGCGGCCGCTCGCCGCCTTCGCCGACTGGCTGCTGGACGAATGCGCCGGGCCGATGCCGTAGCCCGCGCGGTCAGGTGCTGAGGCGCCGGATGATCATCCGCATGAAGCCGTCGAACTGGCGGTCCGTCAGGATCCGGCGCAGGGTCAGGATCGTGTTGGCGCCACCACCGGTGGCATAGCGCGTCTTCGGCCGGGCGACGGTGAGCCCCTTGAGGATTGTGGTGGCGACGACGTCCGCCTCGGACACCATGCGGCTGGTCTCGGTCCCGGCCAGCAGCCTCGCGTGCCGCTCCGCCTGGTCACGATAGGCCGTGGCGCCCGAGGTCTTGAGCAGATTCTCGCGAGCGATGCCGCTCCACTCGGTACGGATGCCGCCCGGCTCGACCACGACCACGTCGATGCCGAACGGTGCCAGCTCCATGCGCAGGCAGTCGCTCAAGCCCTCGACCGCGAATTTCGTCGCGTGGTACCAGGCGCCGAGCGGCTCCCACATCTTGCCGCCGATCGAGGTGATGTTGATGATCCGGCCGCTCCCTTGCCGGCGCATGATCGGCGTCGCGAGCTGGATCAAGCGAGCGAGCCCGATCAGGTTGACTTCGACCTGCCGGCGTCCCTCGGCGATCGGCACGTCCTCGAGCGCGCCGTAGGAGCCGTAGCCGGCATTGTTGACGAGCCCGTCGAGCCGGCCCGCGTCGCGGACGATCTCGTCGATTGCCGCTACCATCGAGGCGTCGTCCGTCACGTCGAGGGCGAGGAGGCGGGCGCCGGCCGTTTCGAGCGGCTTCATCCGGTCGACCCGGCGTGCGCCGGCATAAACGGTATGGCCTGCGGCCAGCAGGCGGCGGACGGTGGCAGCGCCGATCCCCGCGGAGGCGCCGGTAACGAGGACTGTCTTGCTCATGGAATCCACTTCCGTTCTGACTGAGCAGGGTTTCTAAACTATGGACTATACTCCATGGTCAAGCGATGATCGGCCCATGCTCATCGCCGAATTCAGCCGGCGCACCGGCCTCACCAAGGACACGATCCGCTTCTATGTGAAGCGCGGGCTGCTGAAGCCCGACGTCGGCACCAACACCAGCAACCGCTACCAGTCGTTCGACGCCGAGCAGGTCGAGCGCGCGCTCATCATCCGCCATGCCCAGCTCCTGGGCTTCACGCTCCAGGAAATCGCCGTTTTTGACGCGGAATACAGTCGCGCCGGCATGTCGGAGGCGCGCTTGATCGAGCTCATGCGCGGGCGCGTGGCGCTGATCGATGAGCGGATCGAGAAGCTCGAGCGCAGCCGCGACTATTTCCTGCGCAAGATCGCCTGGATCGAGGGCGGGTCGAAGGGTGAGCCGCCGAGCCTGCTCGAGTCCGTGGGCGACCCGCGCCGGGTCTGCCGCTGATCGGCCTTGCTGCGGAGAGGTCAGCTGCGGCGGGCGAAGAAGGCGATGATCAGGCCGAACAGCAGCATCGCCGCCATGTTGGGCACGATTGTGACCGGCGTGTAATGCGGGCGCGGCCAGGCGCGCGACAGCGGGACGACGATGCCGTTCATGACCGCGAAGATGACCGGTCCGGCGGCGAGGCCGCCCAGCACCCAGCGCCGGTGCAGCATGGGCGACCACGTGACAGCGGCGCGATAGATCGCCGCGATCAGCACCGACATCAGGCATTGCAGGCCGAGCCCGAGGAGCGCCGCCGGCAGGCCGCCGTGATAGGCGGCGCGGCCGAGCACGCCCGAGGCGATGGCGCGCAGAATGATGACCGGGCTCGTGCGGTTGATGAGCGCTGCGGCGCCGATGTCGACGAGACCGGCGACGAGGCCGCCGGCGACGACGGCCCGCCACGCCCGATGCCGCGCCATGCGCTCAGGTCAGGCTGTCGATCTGGGTGTCGCTCAGGCTGCCCGGCACGATGGTCAGCGGCACGCGCAGCCGGCCGACCAGCTTGTTCGACAGTGCCGAGATGAGCGGGCCGGGGCCGCTGTCGCTGACCGCGGCGGCCAGCACCAGGACCGAGATGGTCGGGTCCTCGTCGATGAGCGCCAGCAGCTGCTCATGCGGCACCCCCTCGCGGATATGGATGACCGGCGGCGAGCCGGTCAGTGCCGCCACCGTGTCGGCATGGCGGCCGACCAGCTCTTCCGCCTCCTCGCGCTTTTCCTCGCGCATCAGGCTTTCGAGCGCCATCCAGTGCTGGCGGTCTGGCGGGTCCATGACATACAGCAGGGCGACCCGACCGCCGGTCCGGCGCGCCCGGAGGGAAGCGTAGCGCAGCGCCACCCGCAACTCGGGGCTGTCGTCGACGACCACGAGGAAGACGCGTCCGCGCGCTTCGAAGGGAACTGGGTCGACCATCGGGCTCAGGCATTCCTGAACAGGAAAGTTGCCCCCCATCCTGCCATCGCCGCCAGGGCGACTGCAACGAGCCCGTAGAAAAGCGGGCGATTCTGCGCAAAATCGTTGATGTCCGCCTCGAGGCCGGTCTGTGAAATGATGAGCGGCGTCGTCTGGGCGGCGACAATGTCGCCCTTGCGCACCAGGAAAACCTGGATCGAGTAGGTGCCGGTCGGCACCGTCGCGGGGAAGTTGAGGCTGGCACGGAACAGCCGGTCGCCCAGGAAATTGACCTGGCCGGTCTGCTTCTCGTAGAGGCCGCTGCGTTGCTGTTCCTCGATAAGCGCGTCGCGGAACGGGCCGATGTCGGTGGACTTGGCCTTGCTGGCGACAGGGAGCTTCAGGTTGTCGAAGCCGATCTCGTGCAGCTGGCGCAGGTTCGGCGGCATGATGTCCTCGACCGGCCGGCTCGACAGCACGGCGTAATAGCCGGGGACGTCGCTGAAGGCGACGCTGCGCGTATTGAGCCAGATGCCGCCGAGGTGGGACTTGCGGCGGACGACCGTTTCATGCTCCGGCCCCTGCACGACGACGACGATGTCGCCGCCGCCCTCGATCGCGCCGAACAGCACGACCGAGGTGCCGGTGAAGCCGGTGGTGATCGCGACCAGATGGCTCGTCAGGTCCGCGACAAGCGCCTGGGCCTGTGCCGTTGCGGGCAATGCCAGGAGCAGCAAGGCCGCGAGCGCCGCGAACGGGCGGATCATTCGTTCACCGCGATCGAATAGCGCGAGTCCGGCGGCACGGTCAGGTCACCCAGCAACTTGGCGCCGGTCGCAAGGATGATGAGCGCCAGGAACACGCGCAGATACTCGCCGCGCACCATGGCGCCGAAGCGAGTGCCGTACTGCACGCCGACGACGCCGCCGATCAGCATGATGAGGGCGAGCAGGCTGTCGACGGTCTGGTTGGTGAGCGCATGCAGCACCGTGACGCTTGTCGCGATGAACACGGTCTGCAGCAGCGAGGTGCCGGGCACCACGCTGCTCGGCATGCCCAGCACATAGATCATCGCCGGCACGACCAGGAAGCCGCCGCCGATGCCGAGGAGGGCCGAGAGCACGCCGATGCCGCAGCCGAGGCCGAGCGGCAGGAGCGCGCTGATGTAGAGCTTCGACCGGCGGAAGCGGATCTTGAACGGCAAGCCGTGGAACCAGGTGTGCTGATGCAGCCGGCGCCGGCGCGCGCCGGGCTGGCGCGCGCGCACCACGGCGCCGACGCTCTCGATCATCATCAGGCTGCCGAGCGTGCCGAGCAGCAGCACGTAGCTGAGGCTGATCACCAGGTCGAGCTGGCCGAGCCGGCGCAGGAAGGCGAACAGCGCCACCCCGACCGCCGAGCCGATGAAGCCGCCGGTGCTCAGCACGGCGCCCATCTTGAAATCGACGTTGCCGCGTCGCCAATGGGTGAGCACGCCCGACAGCGACGCGCCGACCAGCTGGTTGGCCGAGGAGGCGACCGCGACCGCCTGCGGCACGCCGATGAAGATCAGGAGAGGCGTCAGCAGGAAGCCGCCGCCGATGCCGAACATGCCCGACAGGAATCCCACACCCAGCCCAATAGCCAGCAGGACGAAGACGTCCTGGGTAACCGCGGCGATCGGCAGATAGACGTCCATGGCGGGGGACGGTCACCCGAAGGGAACAAGGGCGGCCCGCCCCGCCGTATGGTCTACGGCAAAGCGAACTGATCCAAGAGCTTACGCTGCGATGCTCTAACGCAAAAGCACGCTGGCGCCGCATCTGTGGAGAAGCAGCCGAAGCACGGCAAAAAAGTCACAGAAGGGCGCGGAGGTTGTGGGCGTCAGCGCCGGCCGCGCCCGTCGATCGGCCAGAGGGCAACCAGCGTGTCGCCCTCCATGACGTGGTACCAATCGTGCAGGTTGACCGTCGGGTCGCAATGGGGTGTGACCAGTTCGATGCGCGCACCAAGGGCCGGTCGCGGCCCCACCGGGAACAGCTTGCCGTGCTCGTCGCCGAACAGCTGGTAGCGGCTCGCCGGGTCGACGCCGCTCGCCACCTCGGGCAGCGGGCCGTCGGTCGCGAAACATTTGATGCCGCCGTCGGTCGTGACCCAATCCGCCGCGTTGACGCTGACGACCGCGGTCTGGGCCAGGAGCGCCGTCTCGAACGGCGGGCCGTTCAGCCCGTCGGCGAGTGCGTGGTGATAATCGACATCCATGAAGACGTAGGAGCCGGCCTGCAGCTCGGTGAAGACATGGCCTTCCGGGTCGAGGTCGTGCGTCCCCGTGCCGGCGCCGGTGACGATCTCGAACGGCGTGCCCTGGCCGCGCGCCGTCTCGATGAGATGGCCGATGGTCGCCCTCAAGTCCGCCGCAGCGGCGGCGCGGTGGGCGCGCTCGGGAATATGCTGCAGGTTGCCGGCATAGGCCTGCAAGCCGCGCAGGCGGAGATGCGGCGCGTCGGCCGCCAAGAGCGCCAGGCCCAGAAGCTCGACATGGCTCGCGGCGCCGGTCCGGTTGTAGCCGGCGCCGTAGTCGACCAGCACGTCGAGCGGATGGTCGAGCGCCGCTGCGGCCTGGTCCAGCGCCGCCAGGTTCTCCGGATGGTCGAGCACGATCATGAGCCCGCCGGGGCCGGCCTGCCGCGCAAGCGCGATCAGGCGCCGGATCTTGCTTTCGGTCACCGCCGGCGAGGTGATGAGCACGCCCGGGATGCCGCCCGCGACCATGACCTCTGCCTCGCCGATCGTGACGCAGCAGATGCCCTTGGCACCGGCCGCGACCTGGAGCCGCGCGATCTCGACCGACTTGTGGGTCTTGCTATGCGGACGCAGGCCGACGCTGCGGGCCGCTGCGAATTCCGCCATACGCTGGATGTTGCGCAGGAGCGCCGGCCGCTCGATGAGCAGCGCCGGCGTGTCGAGCCGTGCCCGGCCGCCGGGCACGCCGATCAGGGGCTCGTTCGGATGCGTCATCGCGAACCCTCCAGGGCCGCCAGGTCGGGGACCGGGCGGGCGAGCTTCGGCCGGGTCTGGAAGACCCGCTCGAGCGCCAGCGCCGCAGCCAGCACCTGGGCGTCGCCGCGCCGCTTGCCGCAGATCTGGATGCCGAACGGCAGGCCCTTGTGATCGACGCCGCACGGCAATGCCACCACCGGATGGCCGGTCAGTGTCAGGCCGTATGTCAGCGCGATCCATTGGAAATAATGGGCGAGCGGCGCGCCGTTGATCTCGGTCGGATGCCATTCGGCATGGGGGAAGGGGCTGACCGCCGCGGTCGGGCAGATCAGCAGGTCGACCTCGTCGAACAGCGCCTGGAAGCGGCGATAGAGCCGGGTCTGCTCGGCCTGGGCCTTGGCATGGTCGGCGAGCGTGAAGCCCTCGGCCTGCTCCAGGTTGGCGCGGACCGGCAGCTGCAGCAGGTCGCGGTGCCGTTCGGCCAAGGCACGCTGGCCGGCCTCGAAGCTCTCGGCGCGCAGGATCGCAAAGGTGCGGTGGGCGTCGCCCAGCTCCGGATCGCGCTCGACCGAGCTTTGGAACAGGTCGGCGAACAGGCCGCAGCGCTCATGGAAGATCGCGCGCACGTCATCGTCGACCGGGGCGAAGCCCAGGTCCTCCGACACGGCGATCTTGAGCCGCGCCAGATCGACCTCGGGCAGCGGGAAGAACGCCTTGGGATCGACCGGGCCCGACAGCGGGTCGATTGCGTCCTCACGCGCGATGGCCGAGAGCAGCAGCGCCGCGTCGGCGACGGTGCGCCCCATCGGCCCGTCGACCGAGAGCGGCGAATAGCCGAGCAGGCGCCGGTCCGACGGCACCAGGCCCGGCGTCGGGCGGAAGCCCACCACACCGCAGAACGCGGCAGGCGTGCGCAGGCTGCCGCCCATGTCGGAGCCGGTCGCAAGCGGCATCATGCCGGCGGCGAGGGCCGCGGCTGAGCCGCCGGACGAACCGGCGGACGTGAGTTCAGGCGCGAACGGGTTGCCGGTCGCGCCATAGACGCCGTTGCGCGTATTGGCGCCGGCGCCGAATTCCGGCGTGTTGGTCTTGGCGAACACGATGCCGCCGGCGGCCTTGACCGCTGCGACCGTGGTCTCGTCGCGGGTCGGCACGTGGTCCTTGTAAATGAGCGAGCCCCAGGTGGTCTTGAGGCCCTTGGTCTCGCTCAGGTCCTTGATGCCGACCGGCAGGCCGTGGAGCGGGCCCAGATCTTCGCCGCGCAGCGCCTGGCGCTCAGCCTCGCGCGCCGCCGCCTGGGCGCCATCGATGTCGAGGGCGACGACCGCGTTGATCGCCGGATTGACCGCCTCGATCCGGCCCAAGCAATCGTCGAGCAGTTCGACCGGCGAGATCTCCTTGGTGCCGATCAGGCGGCGAAGCTCGACGGCGCTCAGGTCGCAAAGGCTGGTCATGGATCAGGGCTCCCGGTTCGAATTCCGCCGCAAGGATCGGAGCGGACCGGCGGGAGCGCAAGAGGGATGAGTGACGCTACGGCCGGTCCTTCACCGGCAGGGCGGCCACTTCCTCGGGCGTCAGCTTGGTAATGGCCTTGGCGATCAGCGGCTCGCGGTAGCCATGGGTGTCGGCGACCTTAAGGTCCAGGTCGATCGGCGCGCAGACCGCGTCGCCGCCGCGCGCGACCGAAACCAGGTGCCGGTCAGGCCACATCAGCTGGTTGGACGGCGTGCTGAGATCGATGCGCCAGACGTCGCTGATGTTGACGCGGATATAGATCACGCTCGGGTTCGGTGCACGCCAGCCGCCGCGCCAGTCGGTGAGCGAGAAGCACTGCCGCTTCGGGCTCGCAGGCGTTGCCGGCGCAGGCGCCGTCTGGGCGAAGGCCGTGGCGCCGGCCAGGCCGGCGAGGAGGGCGGCAGCGAAGCCGTGGCGAAGACGCCTCGCATTTGGGATCATGGTGACCTCGTCGAGCATGCCTCTTCTTGAAGAGATCGGCGGCATAAGCCCCCTCGTCAACAAGACCGATCGATCGTCGATTTTATGCCGCGACGGTTCGACCCATCCCTATCCATCGAGCCCAGCCCCCCTCCGAACCTGCTCGTCAAGGAGACGCCATGCCGGCCTATGTCATTTCCGAGCTCCAGGTCCGAGACCCTGTTGCGTTCGACCGCTATCGCACGCTCGCGGCCGCCAGCATCGCGCGTCATGGCGGGCGCTATCTCGTGCGCGGCGGTGCCGTCGCGGCGGCCGAGGGCGGACCCGCGCCGGCGATGCTGGTAATCGTCGAATTCCCGACCGCAGAGCAACTGCGGCTGTGGTACGCCTCGGCAGACTATGCGGAGGCGCTCGCGTTCCGCGACCAGGCGCTGAGCCGGCGGCTGCTGTTCGTCGAGGGCGTCACGATTGAAGCGCCCGGCGCGTCGTCCGAGTCGGCGGGGGATTGAGCTTCGTCCCTGATCGAATGACGGGGCGGCCATCAGGGCCGCCCCGCCCTTGTCATACGGTCAATGGTGACCGTTCGGGCGGTTCGCGTCGCCCGCCGTGCTTGTCGCCCGTTCCCAGATCTCGGCGACCGACGCGGCCGGCGCCTCCTCCTCGGCGATCCTTTGCTCGGCGCCCGCGGCGCCGGTCGACAGCAGCTCGCTCGTCGCCTGAACGTGCAAGCTGGGCGCCGTCGTCTGCCAGACTTCGTTCGGCTGGCCGCCGCCCCATTTCCAGGTGCCCATCGGCAGCGGGCCCTTGGGGATCGGGTGGGGGTTGCCGAACACGTTCCAATTCTGGCCGGAATTGATCCACGGCCGGATCGCCTGGAACGTACCGCTGCCGCCATAGGTCCAGAGCGCGTCCGTGTTCATCTGGCCGCTCGCCCGCTGCAGCAGCTGGGCGCCGTTGCCGTTGCCGCCCACATAGGCGAGCAGGCCGGACTGCTTGTTGACGATCGAGAAGCCGGAGAACCATTGCGTCGCGGTGAAAATGAAATTCGCCGGCGAGGGGCTGGCGTAATTGTCGTCGACGACCAGCGCGCCGGCCGGGTTCGCAGGGTCAATCGAGAGTTGCAGATAGGTCGCCATGCCCGAGATGTAGGAGAAGATCCGCGTCGGGCGCGGCCAGACCGCGGACACGCTGGTGATCAGCCAGGTCTCGTTGCCTTTGCCGCCGCCCCAGCTCCAGGTGCCGACCGTCGTGCCGACGTAAGGCGAGGCGCCGAGCGCGTTCAGGTTCTGGCTGGTATTGAGTGTCAGCCGAATGGCGCTCAGCTGATTGTCCGGGCCCGTCTTCTGCCAGACGTCGCCATGCGGACCGAGGATGACCGGCGCATTCTGTCCGGTCGCCGTCAGATAGGTGCCGGTCGCGGCGTTCCTCAGATAATAGCCGTTTGGCGCCGGCTCCATCGTCCATTGCTGGTTCTTGTCGGTGCCGTCGAGCCAGCGCAGCACGACATTGCCGCTGTGGCTCGGGTCATTGGAAACAACCAGATCGGCGAGCATGCCGACCTGGATGACGAAACTCGTTCCATCGCTCATGGTCGTTTCTCCCGTTTCCGCCTGGCGATTGCCCGTGCGTCTCCACCGCGTCACGGGCAATCGCCCAGTGCGTCGTTGAATCGTTGTCGCTTGGCCCTCGTGACGGATGCGCCCCGGGATTCGATCTCGGGCGTCCGGCGCCGCCGTGGCGGACGTTTGACGTCGCTGGCCGCGGCTGCTCTCAGATTTTGAGGTGGCGGCAGAATAGACCCTATTAAGGACAACTTAAAGAAGAAACAAATTGGTAAATACGATTTCATGGCGATTATCCCGGCAGTGCCGGAGACCGCGGCGTCGCTTGCCATGGCCTCGCCCGATGAAACCCCGTAAGCTCGCGATCCTTTGCAGCGGCAACGGAAAGTTCGAATGGACGGGCAGCAATTGAGCAACGAGGCGCGGATCGACGCCGCGGAAATCCTCGGTGGCATCCGCGAATGGGTCGAGATCGAGACGCCGTCGACCGACGGGGCCGCGGTCGACAAGCTGTCCCACCTGATCGAACGGCAATTCGGCGAGCTCGGCGCGGCGGTAAGGCGCGTGCCCGGCCGCGACGGGTTCGGCGACCATCTCGTGTTCGAGACGCCGTGGGGCGACCCGGGCGAGAAGGGCATCCTCGTCGTCTGTCACATGGACACGGTCTGGAAACACGGCACGCTCGAGCGTCGGCCGGTGACCCGCGACGGCGACAAGGTCTACGGCCCCGGCATCTACGACATGAAGGGCGGCGCGTATCTCGCCTATTACGCCTATCGCCACCTGGTGCGGCAGGGACGCGAGACCCGGCTGCCGATCCGCTTCCTGTTCGTCTCGGACGAGGAGGTCGGCAGCAACACCTCGCGCGCCCTCATCGAGACCGAAGCCGAACGCGCGAAATACGCGCTCGTCATGGAGCCGGGCCGCAATGCCAAGGGGCTCGAGGATTGCGTCGTCACCGCGCGCAAGGCGGTCGGGCGCTTCATCGCGACGGCGCACGGCGTCGCGGCCCATGCCGGCGTCAGCCACGAGCTCGGCCGCAATGCCATGCGTGAGCTGGCACACCAGATCCTGGCCTTGGAAGCGATGACCGACTATGCGCGCGGCATCACGGTCAATGTCGGCGCGGTGCGTGCCGGCACGGAGGGCTTCGCCAACGTCGTGCCGGACGAGGCCGTGGCCGAGATCGATTTCCGCTGCCCCGACGCGGCGACCGCCGAGGAGATCGCGGCGCGCATCCATGCGCTCGAGCCCGTCGGGCCCGATACGACGCTCACGATCGAAGGCGGCGTCAACCGGCCGGCCTACGAGCGCGACGATGGCGTCGCCTCGCTCTATACCCATGCCGCGGCGATCGCGCGCGACCTCGGCTTCGCCCTGCCGGAGGTCTCGACCGGCGGCGGCAGCGACGGGAATTTCACTGCGGCCAAGGGCGTGCCGACGCTCGACGGGCTTGGCGTGTGCGGCGCCGGCGCCCATGCGGCGCACGAGCACCTCACATATTCCTCGCTCGAGCCGCGCACCCGGCTGCTGCTCGGCCTCATGGAAAGCCTCGCCTGATGAAGTTCACCGGCACCCAATCCTATGTCGCGACCGACGATCTCAAGGTCGCGGTCAATGCTGCCGTAACCTTGGGCCGACCGCTGCTGATCAAGGGCGAGCCCGGCACCGGCAAGACCATCCTGGCCGAGGAAGTGGCGAAGGCCTTGGGCCGCCCGCTCATTTCCTGGCACGTCAAGTCGACGACCAAGGCGCAGCAGGGGCTCTATGAGTACGACGCGGTCTCGCGGCTGCGCGACAGCCAGCTGGGCGACGCCAAGGTCCACGACATCGCGAACTACATCGTCAAGGGCAAGCTGTGGGAGGCGTTCGAGGCCGACCTCGCACCCGTGCTGCTGATCGACGAGATCGACAAGGCCGACATCGAGTTCCCGAATGACCTCCTGCTCGAGATCGACCGGATGGAGTTCCACGTCTACGAGACGAGGGCCACCATCCGGGCCAAGCAGCGGCCGATCATCATCATCACGTCCAACAACGAGAAGGAACTGCCGGACGCCTTTCTGCGCCGCTGCTTCTTCCACTACATCCGCTTCCCCGATCGCGAGACGATGGAGGCGATCGTCCAGGTGCACTATCCGGGCATCAAGCAGGCGCTGGTGCGCGAGGCCTTGACCGTATTCTACGAGGTGCGCGACGTGCAGGGCCTGAAGAAGAAGCCCTCGACCTCGGAACTGCTCGACTGGCTGAAGCTCTTGATGGCCGAGGACGTGGCGCCGGAAGTGCTGCGCGATCGGGATCCGGCGAAGCTCATCCCGCCGCTGCATGGCGCACTCTTGAAGAACGAGCAGGACGTCCACCTGTTCGAGCGGCTGGCGTTCCTCAACCGGCGGCAGCGGTGATCCCCTTCCGTCATTCCCGCGCAGGCGGGAATCCAGGGCCAGCGACGGCTGCCATGCCGGCGGGCATCGATCCGTTGCCCTGGATCCCCGCCTGCGCGGGGATGACGGTGGAAGGGGCCTGACCCATGTTCATCGACTTCTTCCTGCGGCTCCGCGCGGCCGGCGTGCCGGTATCGCTCCGCGAGTTCCTGACGCTCCAGGAGGCGATGCGCGAGGGGCTCGCGGAATACGGCGTCGAGAATTTCTACTATCTGGCGCGCGCGGCCTTGGTGAAGGACGAGCGCTTTCTCGACCGGTTCGACCAGGTGTTCGGCCAATGCTTCAAGGGCCTGGTGCCCGACGGCGCCGGCGAGGACCCCGCGGCCCCGGTCGAACTGCCGGAGGAATGGCTCAGGAAGCTCGCGGAGAAGTACCTGACCGAGGAGGAAAAGGCCGAGATCCAGGCGCTGGGCGGCTGGGACAAGCTGATGGAAACCTTGAAGCAGCGGCTGGAGGAACAGAAGGGCCGGCACCAGGGTGGCTCCAAATGGATCGGCACGGCCGGCACCTCGCCGTTCGGCGCCTACGGCTACAATCCCGAGGGCGTGCGCATCGGCCAGCACGAGAGCCGCCATCGCCGCGCGGTCAAGGTCTGGGACAAGCGCGAGTTCAAGAATCTCGCGGGCGACGTCGAGCTCGGCACGCGCAACATCAAGGTGGCGCTCAGGCGGCTGCGCCGCTTCGCCCGCGAAGGGGCGGCGAGCGAATTGGATCTCGCCGGCACGATCGGCGCCACGGCGAAGAACGCGGGCTATCTCGATCTCAAGATGGTGCCGGAGCGGCACAATGCGGTGAAGGTGCTGCTGTGCCTCGATATCGGCGGCTCCATGGATGATCACGTCAAGCTGTGCGAGGAGCTGTTCTCGGCCGCCAAGTCCGAGTTCAAGCACCTGGAGCAGCTCTATTTCCACAATTGCCCCTACGACCGCATGTGGCGCGACGCGTCGTTCCGGCCGGTCCATGCCGTGCCGGTCATAGACCTGATCCACAAGTATGATTCGACCTGGAAGCTGATCTTCGTCGGCGACGCCAGCATGAGTCCCTACGAGCTGAAGCAGCCGGGCGGCGCCATTTCCGACTGGAATCAGGAGGCGGGCGAGGTCTGGCTCCGCCGCCTCACCGACGCCTATCCGAAGGCGATCTGGCTCAACCCGGTGCCGGAGCCCTATTGGCGCTCGACCATGAGCATCGGCATGGTCGGCCAAGCCATGGAAGGCCGCATGTACCCGCTGACGCTCGACGGCATCGACCAGGCGATGCACCGGCTGATGCGGTAGCCCCGGCCGCTACTACCGGCTGCAACCAACTGTGACAAACACAAAATCCTGCTGTTACGCGCGGGGCCTATGCTCCCGTGCCATGGCAGAGATCTTCGACATCGCGGCGCACTGGCCGGAACCGGAAAAGGCCGTGCGCCGCATCGGGCGGGTGGCCGAGCTCGAACTCTGGATCGGCGTGCTGCGCGACGAGCTGGAACGCCGCCGCCGTCGCAAGGCGGCCCCGCTGCTGAGTCCGGACGAACGCCGGATGTTGCAATCATTGCTGAGCGCTGACCCCGAGTGAACGGGCGGGTGCCGCAATCACCAGCGATAGATATGTAAGTACGATCATACGTTCGTCTCGACTTCAAGAGACAACAAATGTAGGATGAGGTCCTCGAATCGGAGGGCCCATGCCAACGACGATCAGCAGCCGCGAATTCAATCACGATGTCGGAGGCGCCAAGCGTGCGGCCGAGAGCGGTCCAGTGATTGTGACCGACCGCGGCGAGCCGGCCTTCGTCCTGCTGCGCTACGACGAATACCGCCGGCTGATCGGCCAAGGCGAGACGAGCATCCTCGACCTGCTTGATCATCCGGTGAGCGCCGGCATCGACTTCGACCCGCCGCGTCTTGGGCGCGAGCTCCTGGAGCCTGCGGATCTCGGCTGATGTATCTGCTCGACACGAATGTGGTGTCGGAGATGCGCCGCCGGGCACGCATGGCGCCTGCGGTCGCGGCCTGGGCCGTCCAAGTGCGGCCATTGGATCTTTACCTGTCGGCCTTGACCGTCTTGGAGCTCGAGACCGGTGCACTGCTGGTCGCCCGCCGCGATCCGGTCCAAGGGCGGCTCATCACCGAATGGATCGAGCAACAGGTCCTACGTGCGTTCGACGGGCGCATCCTGCCGGTCGATCTGGCCGTCGTTCGCAGAGGGGCGGCGCTCCATGTGCCTAATCCGCGGCCGGTCATGGACGCGCTGATCGCCGCTACCGCAATCAGCCATCGAATGACTGTCGTGACCCGGAACCTGCGGGATTTCGACGGCATGGGCGTGCCGCTGTTGAACCCTTGGGATTGGCCGGGCTGAGCCTGGCCGACGAGGTGGGCGCCTGCCAGCTGATTGAGCTCAGATGATCGGGATCTGCGGCGCTGCGTCCCGTGGCAGGTAGCCGAGGAGCCGCGGGTCGTCGGCGATCTCGATCTGGCGGCGATAGGCCTGGAAGCCGGAGCGAAGGTAGAACCCCAGCGCCGCCGGATGGTCGAGCGTGCAGGTATGGACCCAGAAGCGCCGGATCGGCGCTGTCCAGGCCCGCTCGATCGCCCGGTTCATCAGCCAGCGCCCGGCGCCGGTGCCGACCAGCTCGTCAGTGACACCGAAGAAGCTCAGTTCGACCTCGTTCGCCCGGCGGAAGTCCAGCAGCAGCAGGCCCAGATCCTCGCCGTCGCGGCTGAGGGCCGACAGTTCCATCTTCGGGTCGTGGAGCTCGGCCGCGAGCCGATCGTCGCTCATGCGCAGGCGCGAGAACCAGAGATAGTTCTGGCCGACTCGGCGGAAGAGGGCGCGGAACCCGTCGAGATCGGCCTTCGTCTCTCGGCGCAGCCCATAGCCGGCCGCCGCTGGTGGATCGGGGCGCAGCGTCGGCCGTTCGGTCATTTCGAGCGAGGTTACGACTGCGGCGATTTTGCCGGCAGGCACGTCGGCATAGCCGTCGGAAAGCATCATGGGGGGAACGTGTCCGGAAAGGAAAACGGCGCCGCTTCAGGAAAAGCGGCGCCGTCAGAATGCGCTGTCGACCGGTGCTTGTCAGGCCCAAGTTGCTTGCGGCCCTCGTCGCTTGTCAGCCCCCAAAGTCGCTTGCCAGACCAAACTCGCCTACTAGACCGAACTTGCTTGTCACGCGGCGTTCGAGCCATGCCCTTTCGGCCGGACGTAAGCGAGCGCTGCGTGCTCGGCGCAATAGGGCTTTCCCCCGAGAGCGCGCGCGTTGCAGAAGTGGAAGCCCTTCTCCCCCGGATGACCGATCGGCCAGGAGCAGGTCGGACCGGTGATTTCGACGATCTTGGCCGCCGGCTTCACCCGCGGCTTGCCGGTCAGCTTGACCGGCGACGGCCGCGGCGTCAGTGACAGGCGATGCGCCTTGCCGACCACCGCGTTCTTGGTCACGCCCAGCCGGCGACCGATCTCGGCAGTCGAGAAGCCCTCGCTCCAGAGCTTGGCCAGGCTGTCGATCCGTTCCTGCGTCCAGATGTTTTCCATCGAGTCCCCACCACTGGATAAGGTAGTCACTACCGGTATCCCCTACGAGATATAGTAGCTGGGTCAGGTCTCAGACGCAAACGCTTCTGGCAGGCGTGGGTGGGTTTTCCACAAGATTTAGCGTTTTTTCAACCGACGCTGCACAAGCGGTCGGGGCCGATATCCAAATGCAGGTGGTCGTGGTGCCAGCTGTTGCTGGCCGGTGTCAGCACGACCGAGAAATAGCGACAAGCGCCGAGCGCCACGGCATGCAGGAACCTGCCGCGCGGGCCCTCGTCGGTCCAGTCCTTTTCGACGTCGATGCGGGTGCCGTCGGCGAGCGTCCAGCCCGCGAGGTCGATCGCCTGGCCCCGCGCATGCTGGCTCAGGCGATGCCGGGAACCGGTCTCGACTCGGCAGGAATAGGCGCCAAAATTGCGTTCCGTGACGACCGGGTTACCCAGGATCTTGATGGCGTTCGGCTCGACCACCTCGCTCTCGAAGCGCATCAGCACGTCGGCCGTCTGACAGCTCATGGTCGCCGGTTGGTTCCAGCGAATCGAGAGGCCATAGGCGCGAATCGGCGTGTCGATCTGGCATGGGCCGACCGCTACCGGCTGTGGCGGGATCTGGTAGCTCATCCCGTGCTGGTTAAGGTCCGTGAGACAGGCCCGGCCGGAGCCGACTCGGGGCAGGAGCGGCCCAGGGCCGGGGGGCGGCGTCGCGGCGCAGGCGGCGAGCGCCGCGGCGAGGGCGAGGACGCAGGCCCGCCCCGTCCAGCGTCGCCAATTTCCTTGCCGTTCACGCCCGATCAAAATGCTGTGCATCGCGCTCCCCGCCCGGTCGCGGCGGTCGATAGAACTGGGCAAAGGACTGGGCGCGCTCTAGTCTCGCGCACCCATGAGCCCGCATCGACCTGGAATGCCATGCCATCGCAACCGCACGCTGTGAAGCCCTATGCCGCCACGTTCGGCGGCGCCAAGGTCCTGGTTGCGGGGGGACTGGGATTTATCGGTTCGAATCTGGCACTTCGCTTGATCGAGCTCGGCGCGCGGGTCACGATCGTCGACAGCCTGGACCCGGACTACGGCGGCAATTTCGCGAATATCGCCGGAGACGAGCCGCGACTCGACGTGGTCGTCGCCGACCTACGCGACCGCGAGCGCCTGCCCGAACTGGTCAGCGGCTGCCGCTATGTTTTCAACATGGCGGCGCAGACCGGCCACGTCGATTCGATGCGCCGGCCGATCAACGATCTCGAGATCAATGCCGCGGCCCCGCTCATGCTGCTCGAGGCCGTGCGCGCGGAATGCCCGGACGCGGTCGTGGTCTATGGCTCGACGCGGCAGATCTACGGCCGGCCGGAATATCTGCCGGTCGACGAGCGCCATCCGCTGCATCCGGTCGACGTGAACGGCGTCAGCAAGCAGGCGGGCGAGGGCTTCCACACGCTCTACCACCAGGTCTACGGCCTCAAGACCGCGATCCTTAGGCTCACCAATACCTATGGCCCGCGCATGCGCATCCGCGATGCGCGCCAGACCTTTATCGGCATCTGGCTCAGGCGCGTGCTCGAGGGCGACCGGTTCGAGGTCTGGGGCGGGCAGCAGCAGCGCGACCTCGCCTATGTCGACGATGTGGTCGAGGCGGCGCTCCTGGCGGCGGCCGTGCCGGCGGCGCACGGTCGCGTCTTCAACATCGGCGGCGCGCCGCCCTTGAGCCTGATCGATCTCGCGAACGCGACGATCGCCGCCAACGGCGGGCAGGGCGGCTTCGACATCAAGGAATTCCCGGCCGAGCGCAAGAGCATCGATATCGGCGACTATTGGGCCGACGACAATCTCTTCCGCCGCACGACCGGCTGGTCGCCCGCGGTCGACCTCGCAACGGGTTTGAAGCGCTCGATCGACTATTACCGGGCGAACCTGGCGCGGTATCTCTGACGTTCAAACGACGCGGTGAAGAAAGGTCCTTGACGATGATCCCCCAGACCGATCCCAAGGCCGCCTATCTCGAGCAGCAGGCGGAGATCGACGCCGCGATCGCCCGCCAGCTCGCGAGCGGCTGGTACATCCTGGGCAAGGAGGTCGAGGGGTTCGAGGCAGCGTTCGCCGCCTTCCTGGGCCTTCCGCATGCAGTCGGCGTCGCGAACGGCACCGACGCGCTGGTGCTGGCGCTGAAGGGGCTCGGCATCGGGTCGGGCGACAAGGTCGCGACCGTCGCCCACACCGCCGTCGCGACCGTCGTCGCGGTCGAGCAGGCCGGCGCCGTGCCGGTGCTGATCGACATCGATCCCGTGACCTACACGATGGAGCCGGCGGCGCTTGAGGCCGCGTTCACGGCCCATCCCGACATCAAGGCGGTCCTGCCGGTCCATCTCTATGGCCAGCCGGCCGACCTGCCGGCGATCCAGGTGCTCGCCCAGCGGCACGGTGCGAAGCTCATCGAAGACTGCGCCCAGGCCCATGGCGCGAAGCTCGACGGGCGCACGGTCGGCACCTGGGGCGATGCGGCCTGCTTCAGCCTCTATCCGACCAAGAACCTGGGGGCGCTGGGCGACGGCGGCGTGATCGCGACCGGCGATGCGGCGCTCGCCGGGGAGCTGAAGGCGCTCCGGCAATATGGCTGGCGCGAGCATTACGTGAGCGACATCGTCGGCATGAACAGCCGCCTGGACGAGCTGCAGGCGGCGATCCTCCGGGTCAAGCTGACTGCGCTCCAGCGCTGGAACGCGCGCCGACGCGCCATTGCCGCCGCCTACGACGCGGGCCTCGCCGGGGCGGGCGTCAGCCTGCCGGCCGTGCGTCGCGGGGCCGAGCATGTCTATCATCAATATGCGATCCGTGCGGCCGACCGGGATGGCTTGAAGGCGCGGCTGCGCGAACGCGGCGTCGCGAGCAACATCCACTATCCGGTGCCAGTCCACCTGCAGGCGGCCTATCGCGACCGCCTCATCATCGGGCCGGCAGGCCTCGCCGAGACGGAGCGGGCGGCCCGCGAGGTCTTGAGCCTGCCGATGTATCCGCAGCTCAGCGACGCGGCGGTCGAGCAGGTGATCGCGGCGGTGCGGGCCGGTTAGGGGCTGCAGGGCCCCTGACCATTAAAGGGCGCGCGGACGGTTTGTACGTTCACACGGCAGCGCCGATTTCGCAGGCTTGAACGATCTTCGGGAGATAGCTCCGGCAGAAGTCCAGATATGTCCTGACGATGGTGGAGGGGTGGCGGTGGGGCGGATAGATCAGATTGATCGACCACTCGGGCAACGGGTACTGCGGCAGCAACGGCACCAGGTGCTTCTCGCGGATGGGAGCTGCCGCCAGGAAGGGCGGCAGCTCCGTCACGATGTCGCCACTGAGCGCCCGGCGGCACAAGTGATGGTAATCGTTGGTGGACAGCACCGCCTTGGGCTCGACCACCTGCTCGCCCAATTCCCATCGGGCCGGAACATCGATGCGCGACGCCCACACCGCACACGGGAAGCGATGAAGTGCCACGGGCTCCTCCGGCATGCCGAAGCGCTCGACCAGCTTCGGACTGGCGACGAGAATATTACGAAAGGACAGAACGCGTCGCGCCACCATGGCCTCGTGAACGATCGCGCCGACGCGAAGGGCGACATCGATGCCATCCTCGATCAGGTCCATGCGACGCTCGGTTGAGTAGACGTAAACCTGTATGTCGGGGTAGCGGCGCTGAAAGGCGGCCAGCAAATCCCACCACGGCTCGAATGTCTGCGGCAACGACAGCCGCAGGCGTCCCTTCAAGCGCGCCTGGTCGCTGACAACCGCGTGCTCGGCGTCCAGCAACGCCTCGATCCCACGGCTGGCGTGTTCGTACAGCCTCGTCCCGGCGTCCGTCAGTTTTGTGCCGCGTGCCGAGCGCTCCAGCAACTGCACCTTGAGTTGCCGTTCCAGCTCCCGGATACGACGGCTCAGCGTTGGAAGCGGGATTCCGAGACGGGACGCCGCCGCCGAAAGGCTGCCCGCCTGGACGACTGCGACAAACATGTGGGTGGCATTGAGATCCATGCGAGAAGCCTACCATATTTGATAGGCTAACTGTCATTCGCGGTCGTTCATCTCCATATTTGATCGACATACAATGCTGCATATCGGAAGGACTCGCGTCACCCGGAAAGCACTATGAAAAAAACCAGCAAGAGGAACTTGGCGGCCATGGCACTCCTGATGGCGAGTTCCGTCGCATCGGCGCAGACGACTGCATCACCTGCTGAGTTCGTCACCGTCGAGAACTACAACCGCGCCCAGACCGATGTTAATTTCGCCGGGGTGGTCAAGAACGGCGGTTTCGGAAAATTTCGGCATGGCCGCGAGATTGCGCCTCCCACCCAGCAAGGCATTGTCCGGCCCAACCGCGACACGTTGTATTCGTTCGCGGTTGTCGACCTTGATGCCGGGCCGGTGTCGATTACGCTGCCGGATGCCGGCAAGCGCTTCATGGGGATGCAGGTCGTCAATCAGGACCAATACACCCCGGCGACCTATTACGGGGCGGGCACTTACACCCTGACCAGGGAGATGATCGGCACGCGCTATGCCATTGCCGTAGTCCGTTTCCTCGTCGATTTCTCGAACAAGGTGGATGTCCACCAAGTCCACGCCTTGCAGGATGCGATCAAGTTCGGGCAGGAACGCCCCGGCACGTTCGAGGTGCCTCATTGGGATGAGGCAAGCCGCAAAAAGGTACAAGCAGCGCTCTTGCAGCTTGGGACCACGATCTCCGACACACGGCGCATGTTCGGCGCCAACGAAAGCGAGATCGACCCGGTCAAGCACCTGATCGGAAGCGCCATGCTGTGGGGCGGCAATCCCGAGAAGGATGCCCTGTACCTGCCGATCACGCCGGCCCGGAATGACGGCAAAGCCGTTTACAAGCTGACGGTCGGGGATGTCCCCGTCGATGGTTTCTGGTCGCTCACCGTCTACAACGGCGAGGGCTATCTCCAGCCGAACCGGGACAATGCCTATTCGGTGAACAGCCTTACCGCGAAAGAGGGCCCTGGCGGTTCAGTGACTATCCAGTTCGGCGGATGCGATGGCAAAATCCAGAATTGTCTGCCGATCACGGAAGGGTGGAATTACACCGTGCGCCTCTTCCGCCCGCGAGCAGAAATCCTCGACGGCACGTGGCAATTTCCCTTGGCAGAGGCCGAGCGTTGAATCCGGTGTTGTGCGGCAAATCCTACGCCGGCCGTGCGAGCAGCCGGTCGAAGCTCACGGCGAAGAAATCGTCGAGCGGCCCGCGCGACTTCATGACCTTGGCGCCGATGACGGCGCCTTCCCAGGCATAGACGAGGAAACGGGCCAGCTGGTCGGGATCGTGGCGCGCGTCGATCTCGCCCTGCACCTGGGCCTGGCGCAGCACGACGCCGACTGCCGAGACCCAGCGCTCGAAGAAAGCCGCCATGGCCTCGCGCACGGCCGGGTTCGTATCGGCGATCTCGCCCCCGAAATTGGCGAGCAGGCAGCCCTTGGCGAAGTGCCAGCCTTCGAGCCGGTCGCTGAGGAACGCAAAATGCGCCCTGAGCCGGTCGATCGGGGGGACCGTTTCGTCGGTCAGCAGGTCGGGGCGGCTGCCCTGGCTGTACTGTTCCAGCACCTCTAGCGCCAGCGCCTCTTTGCTCGCGAAGTGATTGTAGAACGAGCCCTTCGGCACACCGGCGGCGTTGGTGATGTCCTGCACGCCGCAGCCGTTGAAGCCCTGGGCCTGGAACTGCTCCAGGGCTGTTTCGAGCAGCTTGCCGCGGACGCTGGGCCTGGGCATGGGCGCTTCCTCGATTGTGACTGGGTTCCTACCGTATCGGGCCGTCGCGGCTTAGTCGACGGCAGGGGCGTTGGCCGACACGCGCGTGATCTCGATGCCCGCGGCCGAGCGGCGGATCTGCAGCTCCTGCGGCTCAGCGCCGGCGACCGTCGGGACGGAGACGAGCTGGCTCTGGCCCGGCAGCAGGTGGGCGGAGAAGCGCACGATCGCGTGGTGGTCCTCGCCGCGGCCGGTTGCGTCGGGGATCAGCGTGTCGACGGTCGTGACGACCTGGCGGCCGTTGGCGTCGTCGACCCAGTAGGTCAGCGCCGACGCGCCGTTGCCGAGATCGGTCGTGCGCGCGGTTGCCGGCTTGGCGAGTTCGTTGTTGCCGGCGGTCGAAGGGGCGGCAAGGGCGGTGCCCGCCGCGAACAGCAGGCCGGCGGCGAAGGCGAGGGCGTGTTTGCGATCGAAGGACATGGCGAACCTTGAAGGCTAGGCGTTACGGTCAACGGTGATGAATATGACCGGTCGTCTTAAGTCTTCAAGGGGCCGCTTGGCGATTTTTCGGATGCCTCGTTCAGGCGGCGCTCGGGGCGGCACCATAGCGCCGCCAGGCGAAGAAGCCGATGCCGGCGAGGCCGGCCAGCATGGTGGCGGCCCCTAAGCCCATGATCGTGGTGGCAAGTCCCAGATGATCGAACAGGACGGGGGCGGCCAGATAGCCCAGGAACATGCCGGCGAATTCGACGCACATGCGCATGCGAAAGACCTGGGCCAAGCGGTGCGGTGCAAAGCTGGTCTGCAGCAGATGCAACATGGCGAGGTCGCCCAAGGGGCCGTTGAGCGCGGTCAAGCCGGCAACGACCATGAGCCAGGCTTGGCCCTGGCAGAGCGGCAGGGCCAGGATGCCGAGGCCGAACACGATCTTGGAGCCGATGAGGCGCAGCGCCGGCCGGCCTGGTCCGAGGCTGGCCAGGATCAGGTTGGACGCGACGTTGCCGATGCCGTAGGCCGTCATCATCAGGCCGTAGCTCGTCAGCGGATCCTCGCTGGTCTCACGCAGATAGAGCACCATGCCCAGCAGATAGTCGGCCGCCCAGGCGCTGTTGGCGACAAGGCTGCCCAGGAGACCGTAGATCACGACGGGGTGGCCCCGGACTGCGCGGAAGCCGCCGACGACACTGTCGATCACCGCTGCGGCGCCGGTCGCGGCCCGATGCGCCGGCTCGGCGCCAAGGCGCCTCGTCACCCAGCGCACGGCGAGCGCCGACAGCACGAAGGTCGCCGCCGTCACCGCGAAGAACTGGCCGGTCGGCAGCACGCCGTTGACCAGCGCGATCAGGCTCGGCCCCATGATGCGCGCCATGCGCTTGGTCGCGTCGAACAGGCCATTGGTCGCGTGACGCAGCGTGGGATCGGGCGCGAGGGCCGGCAGCGTCGCCTGCAGCGACGGATCGAAGCTCGCCGTGACGAGCGACACGGCGCCGGCAATGGCGACGAGCAGCGGCAGGCTCATGAGGTGGGCGAGGCCGGCGAGCGACAGCACCAGCACGAGCGCCGCCCGCATGAGGTCGGCCGCGATCATGGTTGTGCCATGGCGCCAGCGGTCGGTCACGATGCCGCCGAACAGGCTGCCGGTGAACAGGCCGCCGGCCTGGAGCGCCGAGAGATAGCCCGCATCCCGGCCGATCAGGTCGGCCGCGACCCAGACGACGGCAACCGCGTAGAACTCCGCCCCCGTGGCCGCCAGCACCTGGCCGGTCCAGAGCGCGGCGATGGGACGGCGGGATAGCGGCGACAGGACGAACATGGGGCGGCTCGAACGCTGCTTTCGATTGGCCGCAGCATGCCCATGCGGCGCCGGCCCGACCAGCCGCAGAAGCCGGCAGAGCGACTTTCAAAAATGAAAAGCTTAGGCTCGGAACATCACGAAGATGCCGCTGCCGATCAGCAGGAGCCCGGCCCAGTGGTGCCAGGTGAGCGGCTCTCGCCACAAGAGATGGGCCAGGATCGCCACGATGCCGTAGCTGATCGAGACGCTGGGATAAGCGAGCGAGACCGGCAGCTTCTTGATCGCGACGATGTAGGTGATCGCCGCCAGGAAATAGATGCCGAAGCCGCCGATGGTCCAGGGCGACAGGAACTGCGCCAAGCCCTCGCCCGAGTTCTCGGCGCCGGTCTTGAGCACGACCTGGCCGGCCACCCCCAGCAGGATGGCGAGGCCGAGCCACAGATAGGGCGGCATCAGGCGCGCTTCACAAGCTTGTGGGCGGGGGCGGCCGTGCCCATCGGGGCGTCCGACCGCCACGCCTCGCGCACGATGAATTGCGGCTTGCGGTTCGCGGTCAGGAACAGGCGGCCCAGATATTCGCCGACGATGCCGAGGATCATGAGCTGCACGCCCGAGAGCAGGAGGACCGCGGCCATGATCGAGCCCCAGCCGCGCGGCGTCGAGCTCATGACCAGCGCTTCGATCACCACGAAGACCGTGGCAATGCCGCCCAAGATGGACAAGCTCATGCCGGTCACGGTCGAGATGCGGAGCGGCATGACCGAGAAATTGACGAACATGTTCATCCAGAGGCGCACGAGCCGGCGCATCGTGTAATTGCTGCGGCCCTCGGCGCGCGGCAGGTGCTTGACCTCGATCCGCTCGATGCGCTGGGTCACCTGCAGGATGAGCCCGTCGATATAGGCGAACGGGCCCTCGTAGGCGAGGATCTGGCTGACCAGGAACCGGTTCATGCAGCGGAAGCTCGAAAGATAGAGCCCCTTGGGCTTGTCCAGGAGCAGGTCGGCCACCCAGTTGGTGAACTGGCTGCCCCAGTTGCGCCAGGTCGCATGCTCCTTGCTGCGATAATAGGTGTAGGCGACGTCGGCGCCGGTCGTCTGGGCGTGGGCGAGCAGTTTCAGCACCTCCGACGGCGGGTTCTGCAGGTCGTCATCCATGGTGATGACGTACTGTCCGCGCACGTGATGGAGCCCGGCCATGACCGCGTTGTGCTCGCCGAAGTTCCGCGCGAGATCGACGACGGTCAGCGGCACCTTGCAGGTCGCGAGCAGTCCGCGGCAGACGGCGAGGCTGTTGTCCGGGCTGCCGTCCACCACCAGTACGATCTCGAGCCCGCCCGGCACTTCCAGGTCCTGGAGCGCCTCGACCAGGTGGCCCACCGAATTGGCGCCGTTGTAGACGGGCACGACGATGCTCAAGGCGGGGCCCTCCTCGGTCTGGATCGTCGTGTTCACATTGTCAGTCATGCTTACCGTCAACCATGCTTGATCGCCACCGCGAGCACCGAGCCGCCGAACGGCAGCGCGATCCCGCATCGCAGGAGAAGATTTTCGATCCCCATTGCGGACCGGAACAAAAATTCGATCGGCGCCGGGAGCAGCGCCACGTCGCTCGCCGCGCCCTCCGTCTTCACGAGCTTACGGCGCAGCACCATGAGCGGGAAGAGCAGGGAGTTCCAGTAGGTCGTGTGCACCTGGGCAAAGCCGGCCGCGCGCAGCCGCGTCCGGATGCGTGTCGCGGTATAGCGCCGGGCGGTGTGGACCGCACGGTCGTGCGCTGAGAACATCCAGTCGTAGGCCGGCAGGTTCAGCAGCAGGGCGCCGCCCGGTTCGAGGCAGCGGTGAAGGTCGGCAAGCGCCTGCGTCTCGTCAACCGCGCGGTGATAGAGCACATCGGCACTGAAGATGGTGCCCAGGCTGTCGGTTGCGAACGGCAGGGCATTGATCGAGCCGACGCAGACGGGGATCGCCGCCCTCGCTGCGGCGAGCTCTGCCGCGACCGGATCGAGATCCATACCGATGCGGTCGAGTGCCGGCTGCGCCTGGCCGAGCTTGGCCAGGAACCCGCCGGTGCCGCAACCGGCATCGAGCACCTTCGAGCCCGGCCGTACTCGGCCAGCCCGGCGGAACACCGTCAGAAGATTGGCGTGGAGGCCGCGATACCACCACATCCGCTCTTCGACGGCGTGCATCTTCTCGTATTCGATGCGGTCCATGGGGGCCCGGTGGCTTGTCCTCTAGCTGGATTTCTCTCGCCCGCGTGAGCGGGAGAGGGAGGGGACCCGGCCCGCCAGGGCCGGGGAGGGTGAGGGTGAGGGTCTTTCCTGCGGCGCGCCCCTCACCCGCCTCGCTTGCGCTCGGCACCCTCTCCCGCAAGCGGGCGAGGGTTGATACGTCCTCACTCCGGCGGCGCCCCTTTCAGGCTCTGCGCGACTTCGCGGGCATGTTCGGCCGCCTCGACGATCTGGCGTCGGTCGAGCACGATCGACAAGAGTGCGCCCATGCGTTCGACCCGGAACACTTCCTTGCCGGGCAGCGCCTTGTTGCAATTGTCCTTTGTGAAGGCGATGAAGAAGTCCGCCTTGTCCCGGTCGTCGGTGAAAATGAAATTATCCGGGAAGAAATAGTCGGCCGAGATGGGCGGGCCGCAGACCGCGACCGTGAAGTCGTGGTCCTCGAACTCGGCGCCGTACTCGGTCTCGAGGTAGTTGACGAGACCCTTCACCGCCTCGGCGTAGGAATTGCCCCAATAGTCGGTCTTGAACAGGGTCTGGGCGCCGTCCACGCCGCCGACAAGCCCGTTGTAATAGACGTATTGGTCGGGGTGCAGCCAGACCATGATGCCGATATGGCCGACGCCGTAGAGGGCCGCCAGGCCGGCGACCGCCCAGCGCCAGCGGAACGTCCGCAGCCGCTCGATCACATGATCGGCGACGAGGGCGGCGCCGACCGCAATCGGCGGCAGCACGAAGATGAAATGGCGCATGCCGTCGAACAGCACGGCCTTGATGTAGACGGCATAGGCGATCGGGAAGAGGGCGGCGAACGCGATCACGCCATATTGCAGGGAGCGGACCCGGTCGGGGCCCTGGCGCCGGCGCAGTTGCTGGGCGACCGCCGCCGGGATCGCGGCAATGGCGAGCAGCAGCGTCAGCTCCGGCAGCGCCAGCACCACATGGGTCGGCAAATATTCCCAAGGGAGGTCGGTCGCCGGAAAATACTGGCCGGCGAAGAGCGTATTGAACGGGAATGTCTCGTGGCTGAAGAAGGCGAGTGCCGTCAGCGGATGCTCGATCGGCGCCTGCTGCGCCCAGGGCCAGAACACCAGCATGACGGCATAGGCGAACACAACCATCGGCACCAGCACGGACCAGGTGCCTTCGATGAGCTCGCGCAGCATCACGCCCGGTTTACGCGTCTCGGCGAGCCGCCAGGCGCAATGGATCAGGCCGAAGAGGCCCGCATAGCAGAAGAACAGCAGGCCGCCGACGCGCACGCCCAGGGACAGGCCGATGACGAAGCCGAGCTTGACGACCAGGCTCAGGCGCGGTCGCGGCAACGCCGCGATGATGCGCACCAGATAATAGATCGACCAGATGCCGGCGACCGCGAAGGGAATGTCCTTCGGGTTGTTGAACATCTGGCCGTAGTAGTTGGGGATAGTCAGCAGCAGCAGCGCCGAGAGGAAGCCCGCGCGCGGGCCGGCCATGAAACGGCCGAGCTTCCAGGCGCCGAGGATGCCCAGCACGCCGACGAGCCCGTTCAGCAGGTGGCGCGTCTCGTAGGTGCCGAATGGCGAGACCTTGTTGATGAAGGCGGCCGTCATGTCGAAGGCGGCGCCGTAATTATAGAGATTGAGCCAGTGGAGCGAGCGCGTGTCCCGGAACCAGGACAGGTAATAGTCCATGACGAAGACGCCGTACCAATTATGGACGTCCTCGTCCCAGGTGACGCCGTAGTCGCGGAAGGTGACGACGACGAGGCCAAGCGTGCCCAGCATCAGCAGCAGCGAGGCGAGATCCCAGCTCGGCGCCAGACGGCGCCGGCGCGCCGGCACGCGGGTGAAATCGATTGCCGTCACCGCGTCGTGCCTCGCTCACTCAGGGCGCTGCGAGCCAAAGGTGCATTCCGTTCGATCACTTGAGGCTTGCTCCGCTTATCCCAAGTCGTCCCTGTCCCAAGTCGTCCCTGTCCCAAGTCGTGCCCGTCCAAAGTCGTACCGGTGCCCGGCCTCGGAGACCCGCATGACCGTTCGCTCACGCCCCCATAACGCCTGAGCGCGATGACTTATTTCCTAACGCTTCGTTCGTGCCGGCTTATAGCATGAGGATTGGCCGGAATCGGCAGCGATTTGCGCGCCTTCCAGCCACCCCGTCGTCCAAGGAGTCTTCTCTTGTCCCCGGCGTCCCTAGAGCTCATCCGCACCATCGAGGAAGCCTCGTTCGGTGCCTGGCCAGCCTTGTCCTATGCATTCGACGACGGCTGGGTCCTGCGCTTCGCCGACGGCCACACCAAGCGGGCCAATTCAATCAACCCAACCTATCCCAGCACCAGCCCCAATGCCGGCGACGTCGAGGCCAAGATCGCACGCGCCGAAGCCTGGTTCCGCGCGCGCGGCCTGCCGCCGATCTTCCGCCTGACGCCGCTCGCGGACCCCTGCGACCTGGACCAGCGCCTGGCAGGGCGCGGCTATGCAGCCGCTGAAGTGAGCCGGGCGCTCTATCATCCCGATCTCAGCGATGTCGCGCCCCTGGCGCTGCCCGACAGCGTCGAGCTGCACCTGGATGCGACGCCGGACCAGGGCTGGCTCGACGCCTATCTGGCGCTGACGCCGCTCGATGCGGCGAAGACGGCGGCCTTGAAGCGGATGCTGCCGCTCATCGTGCCGGCGGTGCGCTTCGGCTGGCTCGCAGAGGCCGGCCGGCCGATCGCGGCCGCCTTCGTCACCGTGCAGGGCGGGTTGATTGGAACCTATGACGTGGTCACGGCGCCCGAGGCCCGGCGGCGCGGCCTGATGCGGGCACTGCTCTCGCGGCTCTACCGCTGGGCGGTCGACGAGGCGGGCGGCGTTTCAGGCGCGCTGTTCGTGGTTGCGGCGAACGAGCCCGCGGGCGCGCTCTATGAAGGCTTCGGTTATCGGGAACTCTATCGCTACCACTATCGACTGGCGCCGAACCGATAGGGTCCGGCGGCCGGTCGATAACCGAAGCATCACTCCGCCGGCTGGGCTTCCGGCTCCGCCTCGTGCTGATCATGGCCACGGTCGCTGTCGCCGCCCTGATGCGGCTGCGCGTGCTGGACGCTCGCTTCCATGGTCTCGGGCTGATCGGCCTCGGCGATGTCGTTCTGCGGCTGCTGCCGGAAATGCTGCGGCCCTTCGCCGTTGGCATTCATGACGCGGAAATAGTGCTCGGCATGCTGGTACAGGTTCTCGGCGGCGATCCGGTCGCCGGCCGAGGCGGCCTCGCGTGCCAGCGCCACGTACCGTTCGAACACCTGGTACGCATTGCCGCGGATCTTCATGCCCGGGCCGTTGCTGTCGAAGGTCTGCGAGCGATGTGGGGGGCGCGGCCGACCGCCCCCGTTGTTGTTGCTGCCGCCATTCATGTTGTTGGGGTTGTTGTTGCCGCGGCCGCGCGACCGTTTGTTAGGACCTGATCTCATGGCACCTGATTACGGCTAGTGGCGAATCTATGGGTGACGGGCTCGCCGGAACGGGCCGCGCCAGTGGGCGCAGCCGGTTCATCGAGGCAGTTTGGGCTGGGGCTATCCCGGCGCCAACGCCCGGAAGTGTGCCCGTCGACATGGACCCTAGACGGTGCGGCGTCGCATTCCAACCATTATTTTCGAGTATCAGCCCGCTTTGCGCAGCACGACGGCCCGGACAATTCCGCCGAGGTCGGCGCGCTCTTCGCACGGAACGAGACCCGCTGCGGTAGCGAGATCCCCCACCGCGGCGGCCTGGCCCTGGCCGATTTCGAACACGACATGGCCGCCGGGCTTCAGCAACCTGGCGGCGGCCGGCGCCAGGATGCGATAGGGTGCCAGCCCGTCGGCGCCGCCCGCCAGCGCGCCAAGCGGGTCATGGTCGCGCACCTCCGGCGCCAGGCCGGCGATGTCGCTTTCAGGAATGTAGGGCGGGTTCGCGACGATGAGGTCGACCCCGCCGGCGAGTGCCCCGACCCCAAGCGCATCAGCCCAGTCGCCGACGATGAAACGCGCGCGAGCGGCAAGGCCGAGCGCCGCGGCATTGGCGGCGGCGAGCCGCGCGGCATCCTCCGACCGGTCGATGCCGATGCCGAAGCCCCGCGGTAGCTCGCTCAGGAGCGCCAGCAGCAGGCAGCCTGTTCCGGTACCGAAATCGATCAGTGTCAGTGCCGCATTCCTATCAGGAACCCGGTCGAGCGCCGCCTCGACGATCGTCTCGCTGTCCGGGCGCGGGTCGAGCGTTGCGGGGGTGACGATGAAATCGAGCGACCAGAATTCGCGATGGCCAAGGATGCGCGAGACCGGCTCGCGCCGTGCCCGCCGGTCGACAAGCTGCTCGAACGCGGCGATCAACGTGGGTGTGACGATTTGTTCCGGATACGCAACAATTCGACCAGTCGTGAGGCCCGTCGCATGCCCCAGCAGCAGCCGTGCCTCGCGGGCTGGTGCCTCGATGCCGGCTGCCTTGAGGCGCGCCGCGGCCGCCGCGATCAGCGTGCCGATCTCTATCCCTGATCCGGGCTCCGGGGCGGTCACTCGATCTCGGCGAGCTTCGCCGCCTGGTCTTCGGCGATCAGCGCCTCGACGATTTCGTCGAGCGCCTCGCCCGTCATCACCTTGTCGATCTTGTAGAGCGTCAGGTTGATGCGGTGCTCGGTGACGCGCCCTTGCGGGAAGTTATAGGTGCGGATGCGCTCCGACCGGTCGCCACTGCCGACCTGGCTCTTGCGGTCGGCCGCGCGCGCCGCGTCCAGCGCCTGGCGCTCCATGTCGTAAAGGCGGGCACGCAGCACTTTCAAAGCCTTGGCCTTGTTCTTGTGCTGCGATTTCTCGTCCTGCTGGATGACGACGAGGCCGGTCGGCAGATGGGTGATGCGCACGGCGCTGTCGGTCGTGTTGACCGACTGGCCGCCAGGGCCGCTCGACCGGTAGACGTCGATCCGGAGATCCTTGTCCTCGATCTGGATGTCGACTTCCTCGGCCTCGGGCAGCACGGCCACGGTCGCGGCCGAGGTATGGATGCGCCCTTGAGTCTCGGTCGCCGGCACGCGCTGAACGCGATGGACGCCTGATTCGAATTTGAGACGGGCGAACACCGCGCGGCCGGAGATCTCGGCGGTTGCTTCCTTGAAGCCGCCGGCGGTGCCCTCCGAGATGCTCATGGTCTCGAAGCGCCAGCCGTGCTGGTCGGCATAGCGCTGGTACATGCGGAAGAGGTCGGCCGCGAACAGCGCTGCCTCCTCGCCGCCGGTGCCGGCGCGCACTTCCAGGATGGCGTTCTTGTCGTCGGCCGCGTCCTTGGGCAGCAGCATGACCTGGACCTGGCGCTCAAGCGTCGGAATCCGCTCCTTCAGAGCGAGAAATTCCTCCTCAGCCATCGCCCTCAGTTCCGGGTCGGAATTGTCGGCGACCATCTGGGCCAGATTGGCGATCTCGTCGCGCGCGGCGTTGAGCTCGCCGATGGCGCCGACGATCGGCTCCAGGTCGCTGAACTCCTTCGACAGCTTGGCGAAGCTGCCGGCGTCGACATTGCCGGCAAGCAGGTCACGCAGTTCGTCGTAGCGGACGGTCAGGCGGTGGAGTTTATGATCGAGCGAGGAACGGTCCATGGGTCTGTCTCAGGTCCGGGGCTCAGGCGAGGCCCTTTAACCGCTCGGCCAGACCGTCGAGCGGCACTTCCTCCTGGCTGCCGGCGTCGAGGTCGCGGAACGTGACGGCGCCGCGCGCGAGCTCGTCCTCGCCCAGGACGAGTGCCACCCTGGCCTCGATTTTGTCGGCGCGCTTCATGCGCTTGCCGACGTTGCCGCTGTAGCCGAGGTCGACGACATGGCCCAGGCCGCGCAGGCGCTGGGTCAGTTTCAAGGCCTCGAGCTCGGCCGCTTCGCCCACCGGAATGACCGCGATCGGCCGGGCCGGCGCGGGCGGTTCGGCGATCAGCATCGAGAGCCGCTCGATGCCGCCGGCCCAGCCGACGGCGGGCAGCGCCGGCCCGCCCATCATGGCCATGAGCCCGTCATAGCGGCCGCCGCCCAGCACGGTGCCCTGGGAGCCCAACTCGGTCGTGATGAACTCGAAAGCGGTGTGGCAGTAATAATCGAGCCCGCGCACGAGCCGCGGGTTCAGCTCATAGGCGATGTCGAGCGCGTCGAGGCCGCGCTTCACCTCGTCGAAGAACGCCTTGGCCGGATCCGTCAGATAGGCGCTGAACGCCGGTGCGTCGGCGACGATCGCCTTGTCGCCCTCGTCCTTGGAATCAAGGATGCGCAGCGGGTTGCGGCCCAACCGGTCGCGGCTGTCGTCGGACAGCTTGTCCAGGTGCCGGGTGAAATACTCGACGAGCGCCGCGCGATAGGCGGTGCGGCTTTCCGTGTCGCCGAGCGTGTTGAGCTCGAGCCGGCAGGACTTGAGCACGCCCAGCTCGTCCAGGATCGCGGCGCCCATGGCGATCACTTCCACGTCGGCCTGCGGCTGGGCCGCACCGATCAGCTCCGCGTCGATCTGGTGGAACTGGCGATAGCGGCCCTTCTGCGGCCGCTCATAGCGGAACATCGGCCCGGCGCCGAAGAACTTGAGCGGTGTCGCCTGGGTCAAGCCGTTCGACAGCACGGCGCGCGCGATGCCAGCGGTATATTCCGGCCGGAGCGTGATCTCCTCGCCGCCGCGGTCCTTGAACGTGTACATCTCCTTGGAGACCACGTCGGTCGTCTCGCCGATCGGGCGCGAGAACACCTCGGTGAATTCGAAGATCGGCGTCGCGATCTCGCCGAAGCCGTAGCGCTCCGCGATCTTGCGCGCGGTCTCGATCACGGTCCGGTGGCGGCGCGCCTCGGCAGGCAGCAGGTCCTGGGTGCCGCGCACCGCCTGAAGCTGGGCCATGGGATCACTTCCTTTGAACGAACGGGTCTTCAAGAATAGAGAAAGGGCCGGCCGGGCGGCACGGGAGTGCCGCCCTCTCTTTGCGGATGATGTGGAGCGGGCTTAAAGGCCCGCTCGCGGTCCGGCCCTTGGTTCGAACCGGTTGGAAGCGCTATTCCGCCGCTTCCGCCGCCGCCTTCTCCGCCTCGATCTGGGCGGCCTTCTGCTCCACCAGACGGACCAGATGGTCGACGATGTCCTTGTCCTTCAGCCGATGGTCCGGCTGGCCGGCGATATAGATCTGGTGCGTGTTGTTGCCGCCGCCGGTCAAGCCGATGTCGGTCTCGCGCGCCTCACCCGGGCCGTTCACGACGCAGCCGATGACCGACACGGTCATAGGTGTGGTGATGTGCGACAGACGCTCCTCCAGCACTTCGACGGTCTTGATGACCTGGAAGTTCTGGCGGGCGCAGGACGGGCACGAGATGACCGTGACGCCGCGGCGGCGCAGGCCCAAGGCCTTCAGGATGTCGTAGCCGACCTTGACCTCTTCGACCGGCTCGGCCGAGAGCGAGACGCGCACCGTGTCGCCGATGCCGGCCCAGAGCAGCGAGCCGAGCCCGATCGACGACTTGATCGTGCCCATGCGCAGGCCGCCGGCCTCGGTCACGCCCAGGTGCAGCGGATAGTCGCAGGCCTCGGCCAGCGCGTTGTAGGCCGCAACCGCCAGGAACACGTCGGACGCCTTGCACGAGATCTTGAACTCGAAGAAGTCGTTGTCCTCGAGGATCTTCGCGTGGTTGAGCGCGCTCTCGACCATCGCTTCCGGGCAGGGCTCGCCGTAGCGCTCCAGCAGCTCCCGCTCGAGCGAGCCGGCGTTGACGCCGATGCGCATGGAGCAGCCATGGTCCTTGGCCGCCTTCACCACCTCGCGCACGCGCTCGGCCGAGCCGATGTTGCCCGGGTTGATGCGCAGGCACGCGGCACCGGCCTCGGCGGCCTCGATCGCGCGCTTATAGTGGAAATGGATGTCGGCCACGATCGGCACGGGCGAACCCTTGACGATCGCTTTCAGGGCGGCGGTCGATTCCTCATCGGGGCAGGACACGCGCACGATGTCGGCGCCGGCCTCGGCCGCGGCGCGCACCTGGGCGAGCGTTGCCTCGACATCGGGCGTCAGCGTGTTGGTCATCGTCTGCACGGAGATCGGGGCGTCGCCGCCGACCAGCACGTTGCCGACCCGGATCTGACGGCTCTTGCGTCGGATGATGTCCCGATACGGGCGGACGCTCATGAGCGAAACTTCCTCGAAGTGGCCAGAATTCGGCCCCTGATATAGCGCGATTACGATGCCCGTAAAAGCCCGGCAGGTGCCAGGGCCCGCCGGTGCATTGCAGCCGCGCGCTCAGACGATGACGCCTATTCCGGCGTGTCTTCGCCCGTGGAAGGTGCAGCGGTCGGCGCACCGATGGGCGGAGCGGCTGCAGGCGACGTGCCTGCAGGAGCCTGGGACCGGGGCGCCGTGGGCTTCGGCTTGGACGGCACATCTTCGCCGAGGTCGCCCGAGAGCAGCCGCTGCGGGTCGAGGGGGATCTTCTTCTTCACCATGCCCGTGGGGCCGAGCGCCGGCAGCTCCTTGCCGTCGACCACGAAGCTCAAGCCCCCCGCATTGCCCGTGCGCATGATCAGGCCCGGCTTCGCCGGCACATAGTAGGTGTCGCCCGGATGCAGCGTGCGGGTGAGGATCGCTTCCTTGCCGTCATAGACCTGGACCCAGGCATAGCCCGTGGCCTTGACCAGAATCCGGCCGGGATTGTCGACGGCGCCGTAGGACTTCGGCCCCTTGGCGTCGGCCGCACTCTCCGGCGGCACGGCCGGCACCGCGCCGGCCGCTGTCTGGGGCAGGGTTTGGCCCGCTGGAGTTTGGCCCGTTGGCGGCTGGGTCTGGGCTTGGGCCGCAACCGGCGGCTGGCCGGCCGCGGGCGCCGATCCAGTGGCGACCGTGCCCGGGGCGGGCTTGCCGGCGGCAAGCTGCGGCGCGCCGATCGACGGCTGGAACAGCTGGGCCGGGGGCGCTGCGGGCGGAACGATCGTGACGCCCGGGGCCGGCGTCGAAGGCGCCGTGACCGCGGTGGCCGGGGCGGTGCCGGACTGGATGGCTCCGGACGAGGTCGTGCCGGCGGGGGCGGCCGGCGCCGTCGTGGCGCCATCGGCCGGCTTCGCTGCCTCTTGCACGGCGGGCGGGATCGGCGCCTCGGCTTGCGGCGGGGGCGGCAACAGGCGGGCCGGCACCGGCTCGACCGCCGGCGGCCGCGGATGCTCGCCCGACGACAAATAGTACCAAGTGCCGTAGGCGAGCGTGATCAGCAGCAGTGCGATCAGGAACAGGCCGCTGCCCGGGATGCCCCGGTCGGTAAGCGGCACCGGGAAGCTCAGGTCCGGCTTCGAGGCGAGCGTCTTCTTTTCGGTCTTGAAGCGCCTGACCGCCTCGTTGCCGTCGAGCCCCAGGTAATCGGCATAGGCCCGCAAGAAGCCGGTGGCATAGGCGACGCCGGGCAGGCCTTCGACCGTGTTGCGCTCGAGCGCTTCCAAGTAATCGGGACGGATGCGGAGTGCTGCGGCGACGTCGCGCAACTCCCAACCGTGTCCCTCGCGCGTCTGGCGCAACAGTTGGCCGACGCTACCCGCAGGCGGTGTCGACGAGCTGCCTTCGAACGGCTGTTCTTCCTCTTCGTCGCGGGGTTTACGCTGAAACATCGACATACACCAGGATCCGTCGGATGCAGGAGAACTACAGAACCGGGTGGCCGCTGTCCCGACTCGTGCGGTGTTTTAGCAGTTCTCTTGCCAAGCGCCCAGCACCGGATGCGGTGATTTTTAAACAGACACGCCGTGGTCCCGGGCGAATTCACGGAGCTTCTCGCGCAGACTATGGCTGGTCTGGCGTGTCGCATCGGCGAGGTACTGGCGCAGCGGGCCGACGTCGAGCGTCCGGATCATCGCCTTGACCGGCCCGATCGCGGACGGCGACATCGAGAGGTTGCGGAAACCAAGGCCGATGAGGGCCATGGCATCGACCGGGCTGCTGGCCATCTCGCCGCACAGCGACAGGCTGACGCCATACTGGTCGGCCGCGCGCACGATCTCGCCGAGGCAGGAGAGCGCCGCCGGCGACAGCACGTCGTAGCGATCGGCGAGGCGAGCGTTGCCGCGATCCTTGGCGAACAGGAACTGCATCAGGTCGTTCGAGCCGACCGAGATGAAATCGACCTGGCGGCACAGGCTCTCGAGCTGCCAGATCAGCGCCGGCACCTCCAGCATGACGCCGACCTTGAGGTGCGAGGGCAGCGGCACCCCATGCTCGCACGCCCGCTCCAGCTCCATGTCGAGGATACGGCGCGCGGCTGCGAATTCGGCCACCTCCGACACCATCGGAAACATGACCTGGAGCAGCCGGCCGTTCGCCGCCAGCAGCATGGCGCGCAGCTGCGTGCGCAGCATGGCCGGATGGTCGAGCGAGATCCGAAGCGCGCGCCAGCCCATGGCCGGGTTTTCCTCGACCGTCTCCGGCAGGTAGGGCAGCAGCTTGTCGCCGCCGATGTCGAGCGTGCGGAACGCGACCGGCCGGTCGCCCGCCTGGTCGAGCACGCGGGTATAAAGTGCCGTCTGGTCGGCGACATCGGGGAAATCCTGCCGGGTCATGAACGGCAGCTCGGTGCGGTAGAGCCCGATGCCCTCGGCGCGGGTCGCGTCCAGCTCCGGCAGGTCGATCAGCAGGCCCGCGTTCATGTAGAGGCCGATCGCGATGCCGTCGAGCGTCACCGCCGGCAGTTCGCGCAGCGCCGCATAGGCCGCCTTGCGCGACCGGCGCTCGGCCAAGCGGCTCTCGACCGCCGCCTGCACGTCCTCGCTCGGCCTGACCAGGACCTGGGCATTGTCGCCGTCGACCACGAGCTGGTCGCCCGGCTCGAGCTGGGCGAGCGCGCCCTTGACCCGGCCGACCACCGGAATGTCGAGCGCCCGCGCAACCACGGCGACATGGGCGGTCGGCGAGCCCTCTTCCAGCACCAGGGCGCGCAGCCGCGCACGGTCGTAGTCCATGAGTTCGGCCGGCCCCATGGTGCGCGCGACCAGCACGACGTCGTCGGTCTCGACTTCGGCCGCGGCGGTGATGACGCTGCCCGACAGGTGGTGCTGCAGCCGGTTCGCCAGATCCTCGAGGTCGGTCAGCCGCTCGCGGATATAGGGATCGCTGATCTGCTTCATGCGCGCCCGCGTGTCGTCGCGCACCTTCTGCACCGCCGCCTCGGCGGTAAGCCCGCTCTCGACCGCCTCGCGGATGCGGCCGAGCCAGCCGCGGTCCTCGGCGAACATCCGGTAGGTCTCGAGGATGTCGCGATGCTCGCCGCCGTGAGCGAGCTCGCTCGCCGACAGCATGCGGTCGATCGAGCGCTGCATCTCGCCGATCGCCGCGTCGAGTCTCAGGCTCTCGGCCTCCGGATCCTCGGCGACCAGCTGGTTGATGACGATCGACGGCTGGTGCAGCACGGCCGTGCCGATGGCGAGGCCGGCGTTGAGCCGCACGCCGTCCAGCCTGTGGGGCAGGGTGCCGATGCCGTCGGTCGGGTGCTGCTCCTCGACGTCGACGAGGGCGCCGGCCGCGATCAGCTCGGCCAGCACCATGGCGACCGTCTGCAGCGCCTCGATCTCTTCGTCGGTGTAATGCCGCTGCGAGCGGTTCTGCACGACCAGCACGCCGGAGACGCGGCCCGAGCGCAGGATCGGCACGCCCATCAGCGAGTGATAGATTTCCTCGCCGGTTTCCGGGCGATAGGCGAAGGCCGGATGCGCCTGGGCGTCGCTCAAGGCCAACGGTCGGGCGGTGGCGGCGATCACGCCGACCAGGCCCTCGCCGACCCTGAGGCGCGTGCGATGGACCGATTCCGGGAAGAGGCCCTCGGTCGCGCAAAGTTCCAGGATGTCGCCGGCGCGCATGATGTAGGCCGAGCAGACCTCGGCTTCCATGTCGGCGGCGATGAGCTGGACGATCTGGTCGAGCCGTTCCTGCGCGGTGCCGGACCCGGCCATGACATCGCGCAGCCTGCCGAGCAGGCGCCGCGCGCCGGTGACGCCGACGCGCCCCTCCATCAGGAGCCTGCCTCGCTCCACTGCGCCGCACGCCGCGCCTGCCCCCGCGCGACCATGGCGCCCAGCGCCTGATCGACGAGCTCGGTCAGGATCTCGGCGGTCGACTGCTCCCGCGTCACCATGCCGACGCTCTGGCCGGCCATGACGGAGCCGTGCTCGACATCGCCCTCGATGACGGCGCGGCGGAGCGCCCCCGCCCAGAAATGCTCGATCTCGAGCTGGGCGTCCTTCTGGGCAATCTCGCCGCGGTTGAAGCGCTCGATCACGTCGCGCTGTACCTCGAGAAAGCGGCGCGAGCCCTCGTTGGCGAGGGCCCTGACCGGGATCACCGGGAAGCGCGAATCGAGCTGGACCGAGGGCACCGCGTCGCGGGCCGATGCGCGGATGAACGCTTGTTTGAAGCGCTCGTGCGCGATCGATTCCGTGGCGCAGACGAAGCGGGTGCCCAGCTGGACGCCGGCCGCCCCCATCTCGAGGCAGGCGAGGATCGCCTCGCCGCGGCCGATGCCGCCGGCGATGAAGATCGGCACTTCGGTAATGTGCGGCAGGATCTCTTGGGTGAGGACCGAGGTCGCGACCGGACCGATGTGGCCGCCCGCCTCCATGCCCTCGATGACCAGCGCATCGACGCCCATGCGGACGAGCTTCTTCGCCAGCACCAGCGCCGGGGCGAAGCAGACGACCTTGGCGCCGGAGTCCTTGATCTGCTGAATGGCGGACGCCGGCGGCAGGCCACCGGCCAGCACGACATGGCCGACCTCCTGCTCGGCGCAGACCCGGATCAAGTCCGAGAGCTGCGGATGCATCGTGATGAGGTTGACGCCGAACGGCTTCGATGTCAGCGCCTTGGTACCCTCAATCTCGGCCGCGAGTATCTCGGGCTTCATCGAGCCCGAAGCCAACACGCCGAACCCGCCGCCGTTCGAGATGGCGGCGACCAGGTTGCGCTCGCTGACCCAGGTCATGGCGCCGCCCATGATGGCGAGCTCCGTGCCGAGGAAGGCGCGGCCCCGGCGCCACAGACGATCGAGCACCACCCGTGCCGGGAGGGCGCCCACGGCCTTGTCGACCGGGGTCTTGTCGGCAGTGGGCGTGTCGGCCGGGGCGATCGCGGAACTCATGCGCTCTCAGGTCACTCGGCGGCTTCGACCGCGTCCAGTCCATAGGCGGAATGGAGCGCGCGCAGGGCCAGTTCCAGATATTCCTCGCCGACCAGCACCGCGACCTTGATCTCCGAGGTCGAGATGACCTGGATGTTGATGCCCTTGTCGGCCAAGGTCTTGAACATCTTCTGCGCGACGCCCGCGTGGCTGCGCATGCCGACGCCGATGACCGAGATCTTCACCACGTCGGCCGACGACAGGATCGTCTCGTACTTCACGTGGTCGCGGTTCGCTTCCAGCACCTTGACGGCGCGGGTGATGTCCGCCTTGCCGACGGTGAAGGTCATGTCGGTGGCCTTGCCGTCGCGCGACACGTTTTGCACGATCATGTCGACATTGATGCCGGCGTCGGCCAGGGGCCCGAAAATGCCGGCGGCGACGCCCGGACGGTCCAACACGCCGGCGACCGTGATCTTCGCCTCATCCCGGCTGTAAGCGATTCCGCTGACGACCTGCTTTTCCAAGATCTCGTCCTCGTCCACGACCATGGTGCCCGGGCGGTCGACGAAGCTCGACAGCACCTGCACCCGCACCCGGTGGTTCATGGCCATCTCGACCGACCGGGTCTGCAATACTTTCGCACCCTGAGACGCCATTTCCAGCATCTCTTCATAGGTGATCTTATCCAGTTTGCGCGCGCGCGCCACGATTCGCGGGTCGGTTGTGTAAACGCCGTCCACGTCGGTGAAGATGTCGCAACGCTCGGCATCGAACGCGGCGGCGAGCGCCACCGCCGATGTGTCCGAGCCGCCGCGGCCGAGCGTGGTCACGCGCCGGCCCTCGGTCGCACCCTGGAAGCCGGCCACGACCGCGACCTCGCCTCTGGCGGTCGCGGTCGTGATCTCGGCCAGGTCGATGTTCTGGATGCGCGCCTTGCCGTGCGCCTCGTCGGTCTTGAGCGGGATCTGCCAGCCCATCCACGACCGGGCCGGCACGCCGATCGCCTGCAGCGCGATCGCGAGCAGTCCCGCGGTCACCTGCTCGCCCGACGCGACGACGACGTCATATTCCTTGGGGTCGGCCAGCTCCGCGGTCTGGTTGGTCCAGGCGACCAGCTGGTTGGTCGTGCCGGACATGGCGGAGACGACCACGATCACTTCGTGACCGGCATCCACTTCCCGCTTGACCCTTTGGGCGACGATCTTGATGCGGTCGACATCGGCCACCGATGTCCCGCCGAATTTTTGCACGAGGCGCGCCATGCTCTATCTTACCTGCGTCGGGCGCGGTATGACCCGCGCACCCGGAAAACTGCCGCTCGCCTCCGGTTGCCCGCCGGATGGCGCGTATTCATACTCGGTGGCGCGCTGCCGAAGCAAGCCCGCCCCGCCGTAAGGCAGACCCGCAACACTCGAACGTGAGAGCCGATCCCCGTGACCTCTTCAGCCTCCTCCAGCGTCGATCCGGACGAGGTCGCGCGTTTCGCCGCGATCGCCGAAGCCTGGTGGGACCCGAACGGCAAGTTCCGGCCGCTGCACAAGTTCAATCCGACACGACTGGCCTATGTCCGCGACCGGCTCGCCGCCCATTTCGGCCGCGACGTGACCCACCGCGCGCCGTTCCAGGGGCTGCGCCTGCTCGACATCGGCTGCGGCGGCGGCCTTGTCGCGGAGCCGATGGCGCGCCTCGGCTTCGCCGTGACCGGTGTCGACGCGACCGAGCGCAACATCGCCGTGGCGTCCGCCCACGCGGCCGAGCAGGAGCTCGCGATCGATTATCGATTCGCGACAGCGGAGGACCTGGTCGCACAAGGCATGAGCTTCGACGCGGTGCTGGCGCTTGAAGTGATCGAGCATGTCGCCGACCCAGAGGCGTTCCTCCTCTCGGTCGGCCGGCTCGTGAAGCCGGGCGGCCTTGTCGTGGTCGCAACCCTGAACCGGACGGCGAAGGCATTCGGCCTCGCCATCCTCGGCGCGGAATATGTGCTGGGCTGGCTGCCGCGCGGCACGCACACCTGGTCGAAGTTCCTGAAACCCAGCGAAGTCGCGGCCGGCCTCCGGCATGCCGGCTTGACGCTCCAGGACCTGACCGGCGTCACCTACAACCCGCTCGCCGACAAATGGCACCTTGGGCCGGACACCAGCGTGAACTACCTGATGACGGCGGTGAAGATCGGGTGAGATCGGTGCCGAGCCGGGCCACCCTCACGAGTCCGCCAGCGGCACCCAGGGGATGCGGGCGACTTCGATGCCTTCGTCGGCCAGTTCCTCGGCTTCCTCTTCGGTCGTGTGGCCGTAGATGCCGCGGGCGTCTGCCTCGCCGTGATGGATCTTGCGGGCTTCCTCGGCGAAGCGCTCGCCGACGTTCTCATGGCTTTGCTCGATCACCTTGCGCAGCGTGCGCAGAAGCGTGATTGCCCGCGCCGGGTCCGGCTGCGGCGCCGGATCGGGCAGGCTGTTCGCCTTGCGGCCGACGGCCGGCGCCATCAGCGCGCGGTCGACGTTCTTGTCGCCGCACACCGGGCACGCAATCTCATGGGCGGCCTGCTGGGCTTCGAAGGCTTCGCTGTTGCGGAACCAGCCTTCGAAATGATGATCGGACGGGCAGCGCAGTTCGTAGAGAATCATCCGTTGAAGGTGCTGTTGAGGGTTGAAGGGGACATTCGATGAACGATCCGCTGGGCATTCCGTCGCCATGGGCGCGCCGCTTCGCCCATCTGGTCGAGAAAGGCGGCGCGGTGCTGGACCTGGCGGCCGGCGCCGGCCGGCACGCCCGCTTCTTCGCCGGGCGTGGCCATCCGGTGGTCGCGGTCGACCGCAATCTCGACGGCATGGCCGACCTCGATCCCGAGGGACCGGTCGAGCAGGTAAAGGCCGATCTCGAGGACGGCAGTCCGTGGCCGCTCGGCGACCGGCAATTCGCCGGCATTATCGTCAGCAATTACCTGCACCGGCCGCTGCTGCCGCGGCTGGCAGCGGCGCTGGCGCCGGGCGGCGTCCTCATCTACGAGACCTTCGCGGTCGGCCAGGCCGCGTTCGGCCGGCCCTCGTCCGCGGATTACCTGCTGAGGCCGAACGAACTGCTTCACGCCTTCGCCGACGCGCTCACCATCGTGGCGTTCGAGCACGGTATCGACTATGCGCCGGGCCCCAAGGCAGTGCAGCGCCTTGCTGCCGTCAAGGGGCGGGATCTCGTACCGCTCTGACATCGGGCTCAATCCTGGGGCTCAGTCCGCCGCTGCGGCCGCGCCCGGCTTGACGAGGCGCGGCGGCGCGAAGGGCCGGTCGTGCCCGAGCGACGGCACCATCTGCCGCGCCTCGGCAATGCGCGCGAGATCGAGCTCGGCCGAGACGATGCCGACCTCCTCGCCGCCGTCGGCCAGCACCTCGCCCCAGGGGTCGATGATGAGCGAATGGCCGTAGGTCTTGCGGCCTTCGGCATGGGTCCCGGTCTGTGCCGGGGCGACGACGAAGCAGCCGGTCTCGATCGCGCGGGCGCGGAGCAGCGTGTGCCAATGGGCGCGGCCGGTCGGCACCGCGAAGGCCGAGGGCACGGTCAGGATCTCCGCCCCGGCCTGGGCCAAGGCCCGGTAGAGCGCCGGGAAGCGCAGGTCGTAGCACACGGTCAGGCCCACGCGCGCGAACGGCGTCTCGACCACGACCGTCGCCTCGCCCGGGCGGAACTGCGAGGATTCGCGATAGCTCTCGCCTTGGGCCAGGTTGACGTCGAACATGTGGATCTTGTCGTAACGCGCGGCGATCGTGCCGTCGGGCGCGAACAGGTAGGACCGGTTGGCGAGCCGCTCCTCGTCCGCAAGCTTGACTGCCATGGAGCCGGCCAGGAGCCAGGCACCGGTCTCGCGCGCGAGATCGGCGAAGAACGGGATGGCGTGGGGCTTCGCCTCGTCCTCGGCCTTGGCGAATTTCGGCTCGCGCTTCGGCTCCAACATGACCGCCACCTCGGGCGTCAGGATGAAGCCGGCACCCTCGTCGCGGGCGCGGCGCGTGAGCTCGCCGATCGTGGCGAGGTTAGGGGCGACCTCGCGGCCGGCGGAGATCTGCAGGCAGGCGACCTTGATGCGTTCAGCCATGGGATCTCCGGGGTCAGGTCAGGAAGCGAGCTTGGCGTCGAGGCTGCCGGCGCGGTCGAGCGCATAGAGGTCGTCGCAGCCACCGATATGCTCGCCGTTGATGAAGATCTGCGGCACCGAGGTGCGGCCGCCGGCGCGGCTCATCATCTCGGCGCGCCGATTGGGCTCTTCCATCACGTCGATATTGACGTACTCGACCCCCTTCTTGCCGAGCAGCGACTTGGCGCGCGCGCAATAGGGGCAGAACAGGGTCGAATAGACTTCCACCTGGGCCACGAACAGACACTCCCGCAGGAAATAAAACGGTCTCAAGCGATATAGGCGAATGCAAGCCCGGTTGCCAGACCGGGCAGCTTTGCACGAATCACGGCACACCCCCGCTCGGGATTCGCATCGCGCGGGCGAGCGTCAGCACGTCGACTTGCGTGGCGCCCGCCCGCTTCAGCACGCGAGTGCAGGCCTCGATCGTGGCGCCGGTCGTCAGCACGTCGTCGACCAGCACGACGCGCTTGCCCGTGAGGTCGGCCTTAGGTTTGAGCGCGAAGGCGCCGCGCACGTTCTCGGCCCGCTGCAGGCGCGAGAGATGGCCCTGGCTGCGCGTGCGGCGCCGGCGAACGAGCAGGTCGGGCGCGAAGCGGGGTGCCTTGAGGGACCTGGCATTCGGGCGCTCGCCCCAGGCCGCGACGGCGGCGCGGGCGAGGAGCGCCGACTGGTTGAAGCGGCGGCGGAAGAGGCGCGTCCAGTGCAGCGGCACTGGAACGATAAGGTCGGCCTCGGCCAAGAGCTCGGCGCCGCTGCGTGCCAGCCATTGCCCGAAGGCCGGAATGCCGTGCAGCCGGTCGGCATGCTTGAAGGCGAGGATCAGCCGGCGCGACTGGTCGTCATAGGCGAAGACCGCGCGCGCTCGGCCATAGACCGGCGGGTGGGCGACGCATTGCGCGCATTCGACGCCGACGCCCGCGTCATAGGCAAATGGCAGCCCGCTTTCACGTTTGAGCCAAAACCCCCATTTCCACGAGGAAGGTTCTCTGGTAGTGCAGTCCGCTGGCGACATGCCTGATCCCGCGCTCGCTGGTCTTCGGAAGGGGGCGCTTGGCATGCAGCGCCCTCTTAAGTCAAAACATACACAGAATCTTGGTTGGCGGTTGAGCCTGTGGGTATGTGGGCGAAGCGAGCATTCCCCCGTCTTCCGCGTATGCGCGGAAGACGGGGGAAGCGCAAGCGCTCCTGCCCCGCAGGATCGTCCACATATCCACGGGCTTTGTGCCGCTATCTAGCGCAGCTCGCGACGTGATCATGCACGTAGTCCACAGGGTACCGGACAAGGCCGTCCGCGCCCTCACTAGCGAACGGATGGCCTTGGTCGGTGGCCCTGTGGACCCACGTGCATGATCACGGGGTGGGGGTTCGGGGGAGGGACGCGCGTTCGAAGGTTATCCACAGGAGCGTCGATCTCCGCTGCTCCCCGAGCGCCCTGGTCCAGCGAAAACCGGCTCGCGACCTCCTTGCCTTCCCGCCCGCACCGAGCCCACCATCGACATACGACGCCTTCTCCGGTGCCCAGCCACATCGACGACCCCGTAGGCCCGCCCCCGGCAGCCTCGTCTCCGTGAGCGCGCGCCGCTCCGGCGGACGCTGGCTGCCCACGTCTCGGCGGCCCGGCACCAAGGACGTGGCAGCATAGCAGTCTTCGATGATGGCAACCGCACCCGGCGGCGCGAGCCCACGGCTGCGTTTACGATCGACTCCGCCGCCGAGCCCGACGCCCGTCAGCACCGCGACAATTAGCACCCCGCTGCCACGGCCAGACCGTTGCCGGGCGACGGTAAGGCTCCGCAAGTGACCTACCGTGTACGATTACGCGGTCGCGACCGAATCCGTCTCGCCTCCAACTTCCTTGCTTCCCGTCTCCACCCGGGCTCACCATTAAGTCACGGGCCGCCAACCAGCTGCCCGCGACATCGACAACCCACCGGTCGCGACGGCCGCCCACCCGCGAGCGCAGCTCTCCGCGGCCGACGGCGCTCGTCACCGGTGAGCACGGGGGCTCACGAGACCATGCGCGACCTGACCTTCCTCCACCCGACCGCCAGCTGCCAGGTCACGATCTGTTTCGAGCTCGACGTGCTCGCCGATCGCCCGCCCATCATCGACCGCGACCATCTCGTTGATCGCGTGGTCGATGCCATCGCAGACGCCGTCGGCGCCGAAGATCCGGACGGCGTCATCCGCCAGCGCGTCGAGGTCGTCGTCTCCGTCGCTTACTCAACGCTTCCTGCCGCGGTGCGGACCGGCTTCGCGGTCCCAGTGATCTTCGATCCCGCGGACGATCAAGGCGACGATGGCTCGTGCGACGCTCGGACGCTCCTGCGCGCCGTCATCCGGCATGAAGTCGAGCGAATGGCTCGGCGGCACCGAACCGATGCCTGGCTGGCGCTGGTGAACGACGTCGCTGTTTCCCTCCACGCGATCGCGACCTGGGACGGCGAACTCGTCTTCGAGGTCTGGCAGCGCTTCGAGCAGCTCGAACCCGACCTGGTGAACCTCGGTGTCGATCGCGACCACATCGACGCGCTCTGGTACTCGATCCCGCAACTAACTCAACCGAGATGGCCATGCTCGGTCTCCGCAGCCATCCTGTGCGACCGCGCAGGTCGGACGATGGTCGCGGACCCAGTGGCGCGGCTCACTGCCGGGCCGACGATTCCCCTCGCTGTCGAGCAACATTTGGCGGCTGCGGCATGACGTTGCGGGAAGCCATCTAGAGTGGACGACGAATCGGGGCGCTGAGCGAATGGCGACCGCGCTCACGTTCGAGTGCGTCGGCTCTGCGGGTCTCCTTGCCTGACGTGTCGAGCTCGCCAAAGAGAAGCACGGGCTCGGAGGCGATGTCGTGCACCCAGCGGACCTTCAGATACCTCATCCGGGCAGAGGTCCCTTCGGACCCGCATGACCTTCTTTAAAAGGCGCGATCCGTTCAGGCGCCCGTGTCCGCTTCGGGTTCGGGCTGCGTCTCGTACGGCGCACGCGGTCCGGCCAACCTCACTCCGTCCCCGGCCACGATATCGCGCGCGATGAAAATGACGCCCGCCGCCTCGAGGATCGCGGTAGCTCGAGCAAGTCCACTCGGGTTCGTTCCGAGGCTCTCGTTCTCGAGCCTCGTGATGCTGTTCCGGGCCAGCCCCATGCGCTCCGCAAGGTCTTCGGTCGACCAGCCGAGCAGGGCCCGTGCCGCCTTGATCTGTGCGGGCGTCGCGATCATGCGACGTATCGTCAGCATTTCAAGCGCTTAGGTCCATAATGTTGACAAAGGCGCTCGTGGGTAATGACTGCGACTTTCCCGAAAAATCCGTAAAATGGATTAATCTGGAAAAATCCGTTGCGCGACGGCGCCACGTTCGCTAGGGTCCTGCCATCGAGAGCAGCGAGGCGGGCCCGAATCGGGGGTGCCTCGGCTCGCCAAAGCGTTCGAAGGATTTCGCCGCATGACGACCCCCGTCAGGCAACGCTCCCGCTCGCCCGAGCGGCGGCAGCTCGACCTGCAAGGATTCGCATTTGGGAGGCACGCGTGATCGCCTCGCGACCGATCACATTGGCCGACCTCGTTCGCGAAAACAGGCACATGGTCGAGCTCAGGCTCGCCACGCCGTCCGAGCTGGCGTCCGTCACCGGCGATTTCGATGAGATCGGCCCTTACAAAGGATTCGTGAAGGGCTGGCAGATCATCGCGATCCACGACCACCTCAAGAATTCGACGACCCTGCACATCGTCGGCTCATTCTCGATGCGGTCCTGGATCACCAGCGATGTCCTGATGCTCGCGACTGACCGATCGTTTGCAAGGACTCGCAATTCGGTCTACGCGCTCGGCCGCAGGGCGGAGGCGGGTCTCTCGATCGCTCACCTGCGCACCGTCGCGCGGGCGCTCAAGGCGTGGGGACTGGTCGAAAAATACGGTCTCAAAATCCTCGGCGACGACGAGCTCGCGGAGCATGACGATGCATGAGCGTACTGCCGCGTACGAATCCTTGGTCCAGAAGGCCGGGCTCGACCCGGCCGTCATTCGCGCGATCGATGTCAGCTCGCGCTACGGGCTCTGCACCGCCACGGTCCGGCGCGACCAGCGAGTCCACATCCCCGACCATGGGTTCGCCCATTTCATGGAGGACGAATCAGGCACCCCGATCGTGACGCTGCCGGACGGGATCGAGCACGACGGAACTCGTTTCGTCCCCTTTGTCGATCCCGCACTCGATCCTGCCCCCCAAGATGCCCGCGAATACTGGAAGCGCAGCGCGACGCTGGCGGCGAAGATCGCGACCTTCAAGGGGCGCCTGCAAGTCGCGGGAGGGCGGGAAAACGGATGGGTGCCGATCGTCGAGAGGCTGGTCGATGCGGTCTGCGTCGCGCTCGGCCCGTCGGACGCGGTGACGATCACCTTCGAGACGAGCTTCGGCTTGCTCGGAGCGTCGATCCACGCTGCTTGCCGGGACCCGGACGTCCGGTGCTATGTCCATGACCTCGGCCCATGGGCGGAAGCTGTCGCGATCGGCCAATGCATGGTGTCCGGCGAGCCCGGCTGGCGCGGCCCGGTTCATGTCGACGAGCCATGGGAATTCACGCTTTCGGATCGGATCCGCTCGCTGCCGGACCCTCTGGCGCACGAGCTCATCTACCCGCGACCGCAGGAAGAGGGCTGATGACCAGGTATCAGACAACGCGGAAGGAAACGGCCTCCAAGTAGGCCTCAAGGCTCCGCGCGACCTCAACTTCGACCGCCAGGAATTGCGGTCGTCTCCGACAATCTTGTGAGGACTCAGCATGACGAGCATCGTCAGGCAATGCCCCCGCTCGGCCGCCGATTGGTGCGCCGCTGATCAAGGATTTGTTCCAGTGAGCGGTCGATGACCGCGCCGCGCGAACTTGAGCATTCCGACCTGATCCTGTCGTCGCGACGGCCGCTCGAACTGAGGCTGGCCAAGGAATCGGAACTGGGGGCGATCACAAGCGCGATCGATGATGCCAAGCCCATCAAAGGAGTCATTCACACCTGGCAGGCGATCGCGATGGTCGATCCGGTCGCTGGCGCGGCAACCCTGCGCATAGTTGGGCTCTTTGAGGCGTGCCCCTGGATCACGTCGGACGCGCGCGAGCTGTCGCACGACCGGTCGCTCGTCCGGACACGCAACTCGGTTTACGCGCTGGGGCACCCCGTCGACGGCACCTTGTCGCCGTCACATCTACGAGCAGTTGTGTGGGCGCTCGATGAATGGGGGCTGGCGGACAGATATGGCCTGGAACTCATGAGCGAAATCGACATCGAGAGAGCCGTCCATGGCCGTCACGAATCCTAAGTCCTCCGTTCGCGTTGCGATCGCGTCCGATCTCCATTTGGAGTTCGGAGGCAATCCTCCGGACCTCGAAATCCTTGATGGCGACGCCGACCTCCTGGTCGCTGCGGGCGACATCGACGCGGGAACCCGAGCCGTCGATTGGCTTGCGACTTCGCCGGTGCCAGTTGTCTACATTATTGGCAACCATGAGTTGTACAATCGCGACGCCGAAAAAGGCCGCGCCGCGATCGCGCTCGCCGCTCGCGCGCATCCCCACGTGCACGTGCTCGACGACGACCGGATCGACTTCGATTTCGGCGGCGGGCGGCGTGTGCGAATCCTTGGTGGCACGCTCTGGACCGACTACAGGCTCTACGGCGAGAAGCAGCGTCTCCGCTGCATGCACGCGGCCGCGATCGGCATCAACGATCACCGGGTGATCCGGTTTCACGACGGACTCTGGTCTCCCTCGGACGCCGCCGCTGCATTCGATCGAACGCGTGATTTCCTTGAAGGGGAGCTCAAGAAATCCTTCGACGGCATCACGCTCGTCGTGACCCATCACGCGCCGACGCCCGAGGCTATCGACGGCCGGTACAGGGGAGGGGCCCTGTGCGCGGCATTCGCGAGCGATGTCGAGTCTTTGATGCCGTATGCGGATGGTTGGATCTACGGCCACACGCACAGCTCCATCGACATCGAGATCGATGGCTGCCGCATCGTCTCGAACCAACGGGGCTACAGCTGGGAGGCAAAGGGCTTCCAAATCCGAACCTTCGAATTCTCCAAGCGGACAGCAGGCATCGGGCCATGAATGATCTGTATGAGGAAACTCTTTTCGCGCGCTGGCCGGACCTCTACCGGGGGAGGTTCGAGCCGCTGACGGTCAACCTGATGGCCTTTGGCTGCGAGTGCAACGACGGCTGGTACGCTGTTCTGGACGCGTTGTCATGGGTGCTGACAACGCACGCTCGAGCGCTCGACCGGCCGCCGCCCATCGCAGTCCAAGTCAAGGAAAAGTACGGCGCTTTGCGATATTACGCGCACGGAGACGACGAGTTCGACGCCGGTGCGATCTCGATGGCGGAGGACTTGTCTGCAAGGATTTGCGAGATCTCGGGGGCGCCCGGGCGCCTTTGCACCCGAGGGGACTGGTACGCGACCTTTTCGCCGTCGGTTGCGGCCGAAAAGCGATTCCGCATGCTCGACGCCGACGAGCCGCTGCCGCCGGTGCCGTCAGAGGAGATCGGGCGAATCCTTCGCGAGCGATGGCCGACCGTGATCGACGGCGTGGTCGAGCTTCCACCAGGCTGGCTCGACATCGGCGACGCCCTGGCGAGCCGCCTCTCGCACAAAGGCTGGTACCCGGAGAGGCCCGCCACCCGCATCCTCGAGTTGCGCGAGATCGACGGCCTGCTGGCGGTCCGAATGGACGGCGGAGATGCCCGGGATCGCGGCGCCATCGCCATGGCCGCAGCGATGGCCGACCGTACCGACGCGTCGAGCGGCCGATCGCTCCTGCCTCCGACGCCCGACGAGAACTGAGCGTGACCGTCAAACCGGACGTCGAGGAACTCGACAGCGTCGATCTGCTTTCGTTGTGGCGGACCCGCCCGATCGCGAAGCTTGGCGAAGAGCTCGTCGGGCGGCTGGGGGCGGCGCTGATCGCCTTCGGGCGGACGGCGAACCCAGAGCTCGAGCCCGTGTTGCTGCGGGCCCAAGTGCGTGACGCGTTCGCGTGGATCGAGCTCGGCGAAATCCTTCGATCGACCGCGTGGTGGGATGACTGCGCGGGCACGCGCACTGCAAGTTCCTTCGACGCGCATTGTAGCTGCCTTCTTGTCGCCGCGGCCAACGGCTCGGAATGGGCCTCGGCGATGCTGGTCCTGCGTCTGGCCCGCCATGAGCTTGGCGCGGACGATCCGATCCGGCGCATCGAGCTGCTAAAGGCCCTTGCGAACCGATTTTCGCTGCCGACGGTCCGGCCCTTGGCTGCCCTAGATTATCTCGGCGTGCGCGACCACATTGAATCCGAGCTTCGAGAGCGTGGCGTTCGGCCAAAGGTCGCGCCCTCGGAACCGGCCGCGCGGACTGAGGCCGCGAACCCAACAGGTCCGTCGGTGGCCGTGCTTCTCGAGGCGCCTGAGCCCACGACCGACCGCGAAATGAAGACAATCGTCGACAGATACGGCGTGCTGACGCGGCCGGTCGCGCTGCGACAGGGGCCCGATCCCGATGCCTTGGCGGACGGGCTACTCGAGGCGTTTCCTTGGGCGACCGGGGCGATCGACGACGTGCGTGTCGAACTTCATCTCGCACATCGGATGGCCGGACCCATATTCCGGCTGCCGCCGATCCTGCTCGTCGGCGATCCGGGCGTCGGGAAATCGACGTTTCTCCGTCGCTTGAGCCAGTACTCGGGGATCCCGTCGGCCACGATCCTCGGCGCTGGGGTGACCGACAACCGCCTCCTGGCGGGCACTGCCAAGGGCTGGTCGAGCGCGACTCCCTCGTTCCCGCTCGCGGCGATCAGGCGGCACATGCTCGCGAATCCGATCATCGTCGTCGAGGACGTGGACCGTGCAGGCGGCAGCGGCCGAAATGGACGCATTCAGGATACGCTCGTGAGCATGCTCGATCCATCGACCGCGTCGGCGTGGCTCGACGAGTGTCTCCAAGTTCCTGCTGATCTGACCCATATCTCATGGTTCCTGACCGCGAACCGGCTCGACCGCGTCGATCCGGCGGTCCGGGCGCGATGCCGGATCATTCACTTCCCTAGGCCGCGTCCAGAGGATTTCGAGGTGCTGCTCGCGGGCATGCTCGACGACCTCGCAAACGAGTACGAGACCGCGGTGAACGTGCTCCCGGAGCTGCCGGGGGAGGTCGTGGATGAGATGCGCTCGGCATTCCAAACCGGCCGCCTCCAAGCGAGGCAACTGGCGGGGCTGGTCCGGCGGGCGGTCGCGCTCGAGGCCGCGGCAGAGCGCGCGGCGCCACACTGAGGGGAAGAATTCGATGAGGTCCGGCAGCACGAAGAAACGGCGCGACCTGGAGCGGGAAGCTCGCCTGATCGAGGCCGGGCGAGAGGCGATCCGGCAAGGCCGGTACGTCGCCGATAGGGATCTCGACGCGTGGCTCGACGGGCCGGATCGGGATCCCGATCTTGAGATTCCGTTGGCGACGCCGCCGAAGTCCGATACCTGTTGATTCTGGACCGAGAGCCGTCAACTCGAACCTGCCTGTTTTGGGCTCAAGTGGGCGAGGCACGCACGTGAAGAAGCCGGACGAAGTGGCGGCGAAGTTGGGCGAGGCGTACGTCGATCAGAGCGTGCGACCGGAGAAGGTGTCAGAAGCGCTGGAGGCTCTCGCCGAGTGCGGCGGCTCCCGAGACCTACCGGTTGTGCTGGCATTCGTTTGGGGCACTGTGCGGTTTCCTCGAAGGAGCGGCACCGGCGAGATCGGTGCGGCGGCGGTGATGCGACGGTTGGCGTCGAGGCTTCGTATCGCCGACCGGCCGCGGCGGAGGCATTCAAGCTCGCTCGACGTCGAAGCGGTTGCCTTGGACTGCGCGGTTCGGCTGCTCCGTCGCATCCCGCCATATGCGGTGCCCGAGCTCGATCGCGTGTCCCGTTCGGCGACCGGTTCGATCGGCGCATTTCAGGACGGCGCCAAGCAGTGGCATTGGACAGCGGCGCCGCGCCCCGAGGACGTGCCGACCGGACCGGCTCGCTCGGCGCTCCTGGGGCTGCTCTCGGCGAACGCCAACGGCTGGACGCGCGAGGCGGCGGTCGCCGAGCTTGCGAAGTGTTCGGACGGGGACGAGATCCCGTTTCTGCTTTGGCGCATGGCCGACTGGGTCGAGCCCGTTCGGCTGCGAGCGGAAGCCGCTGTCGTCGATCGGCTGAAGCCCGCGCTCGGGAGCCGGTTCGCGGCGGCGCTGCATCTCGTCCGACGGCTCGAGGGGATGCGCCGGGTCGATCTCGCCGAGATCGTGTCGCGCATCCACGCTCTTCTCCTGGACGAGCCCGACCGGCCGAGCTTGAACGCGGCGCTCCGCTCCGACGACCGGTATGTCCGTCGTGAGGCCTGCCGGGTGCTGGATCGGGGGCGCGAGGTTCCCAATCGCGAAATCCGACGCATCGTCGGATCCGACCGCGACGCCGTCGTGCGCGGCTGGCTCCTCGGCTGGGAGGTGCGCCTGCGCGACGTCGACGCAGAAGCCGCCCAAACGCTGCGCCGTCGCTTGCTGACGGATCCCTCGAGCGGAATCCGCGCGCAGGCGCTCCTGGCCGTCGCCGACCTGGATATCGACGAGCGGACTGATGCGCTTCTTCGGGCGCTGTTCGATCCGGCCGCGATGGTCAGGCACATCGCGCGCTTCCATCTCAAACAGGACGGTCATCAGGCGGATTTCGTCGACGCTTATCGAGCCATTCTTGATTCCGGTAAGGGACCACTGGTTGTCGCCGTTGCCGGTTTCGGGGAGACCGCCAAGCGTGTCGAGTGGGTGCGGCTGTTGTTGTTCCTCGAGGGACCCGCGGGATTGGCCCGCGTCGCCCTGAAGGCAATGGCGCAGCTGGACGGTGACGCCGCCCAGCACGTCTTCCTCGAGTGCCTCGCCGATCCTCGCGATGGCGTTTGCCGCCAAGCGTATCGTTTGCTTAGGCGGCGGCTCGACAACGTCGATGCCGACCGTCTGAGCGAGCTCTGGCGTCGCGCGCCGTCGGACGTTTCGCGAGTGGTCTTGGCGAAGGCAATGCTTCGGCTACCGCCGTGGACTGCACTGGGAGTGCTTTTGGAAGCAACTTCCGCAGGAGCTGAACCGCGGCCGGAGATCATTTCGGCGCTCGAAGCATGGCGTCCTGAGCACCGGAAGCACTACGCGCCGGACCGGCTTAGCGACGTTGCCCGCGCTAGGTTGCATGATGCCGTTCGTTCGGTTGGCGGGAAGCTACCGCTTGCCGTGACGGCACGCCTCGAAACTCTACTGAGCTAATCTCGACGTCCTGAGAGGGTATGGACCGCCGCTGACCGCGCGGACTCAAACATGGGTTCCGCGCTGTTCTCTATTCTCGCAAACTAGTAAGTTTGGTATGTTTGTTAGCTTAGTTAGAAGCGGAGACCAAGTATGGGACGCCCACAGGAAGTTTCCGACCAGGAGATCATCGACGCCGGACTTGCGATCGAGCGTGATGCCGGTCGTCCGGCGCGTCCCGACGCCATTCGCGTCCGGCTTGGCGGGCGGGGCAACGCTGGGCGCATTCGGCGTGTCTGGGAGGAATTCGTCACGCGGCGGGAGCAGGAGGCCGAGCGCAACCGAGATCCCAGCAGGGCTCTCTCTCCGGCAATGATGGCGTTCATGACCGCCGACCTGGAGCAACGGAAGACCGAAGACACTCGGCGCTTCATGTCGATATATCGGGCCGCCGAAGAAGATTTGGCTGCGCGATTTGCTGCGGAGCGAGAGTCTGTCCAGACTGAAATGGCGGCGCTCAAGGGGCGCCTGGACGAAGCCTATGAGGAGAATGCTTCGCTCGAAACACAAAGCTCCGACCTCAGGAAGCTCGTGGCCGAAGCGAACAATGCGCAGAAGGCCGAGCAGAAACGAGCAAGCACAATGGAAGCCCACTCGAAAAGGCTGAGGGAGGAGCTTGCCAATACGAAAGGCCAGTTGGAGCGTACGCGGTCAGATCTGACGGAGGTCAAAACCGAACTCGCCAAAATGACCGAGCGAGCGATTGCGGCCGAGACATTGGCGAAGGCGTAGAAGCGTCACCTCTCAACATCGGCGGCCATCGAGGCTGCCGGTGCCCAGATCTCTGATGCCTAGTCCGCGACCCGTACCGCTGCACTGCGCTTGGACGTCCGTCCCGGCTCGCCGCGGGATCAAGTCCCGCCCCACATGCCCCTCATCTTCGCGCCGAGATCGAGCCGATTTGCCGGGCGCGGCTTCGGCGCGTCTTCTCCCGCACGAGCCGGTACCCAAACTATGCTTTCGAACAACGGCAAGATCGACGGCGGGATGAAACGGGTGCGCGACGCATAGAGATGTCGGTCGCCGTGGCGCGTTTGCTGAGCCACGTAGAACCGATGCGGCATCACCAGATGAAGGTGATCCATCGCCCTCGTCATGGCGACGTAGAGCAGACGGCGCTCCTCCTCGATGTCGTCGGCACTGCCAACCCCGAGATCGGACGGGATGCAGCCGTCGACGGTGTTGAGGACGAACACAGATTTGAATTCTTGCCCCTTGGCCGAATGGATAGTCGAGAGCACGACGTAATCGTCGTCCCGTCGCGGCACCCCGGCCTCATCGCTCACCGCGTCCGGTGGGTCAAGCGTGAGTTCCGTCAAAAATCGCTGGCGCGACTCGAAACCGGCGGCGATCTGCTCGAGCTGCATCAGATCGGCGAGCCTGGCCTGCGCGTCCTCGTGCAAGCGCTCCAGATGCGGCTCGTACCAATGCCGGACGAGTTCGATGTCGGTCGGCCAACCGGTGCCGGTATCGCTCAGGCGGTCAACGAGCTCGGCGAAGCCGTTCCAATCCTCGGCGGCGCGCGATGGCGGCTCGAAGCCGTCCAGGGCCGCGAGCCCGTTGAAGCCGCCGGTGAAGTCGAGCACGGCCGCCGCGACCTTCGGACCAACGCCGCGCATCAGCTGGAGCGCGCGGAAACCGGCCAGGCGATCTCGTGGGTTCTCGGCCCAGCGAAGGACGGCGAGCACGTCGCGGATGTGGGCGGCATCCAAAAATTTGAGGCCGCCAAATTTGCGGAAGGGGACATTCCGGCGAGTGAGCTCGACCTCGAGTGGGCCGCTGTGGTGGGCTGTCCGGAACAGCACTGCCTGCGAAATCAGTGGCAACCCGTCTTCACGCGCCTCGAGGATCTTGTCGGCCACGTACTGCGCCTGGCTGGCCTCGTCCGGCACGGTGACGAGCTGTGGCAGGTCGCCGGACTGGCGTTCTGTCCGCAGGTTCTTCGTGAACCGCTCGGTGGCGAACCCGATGACAGCGTTTGCGGCCGCCAAGATCGGCTGGGTCGACCGGTAGTTCCGCTCGAGGGTCACGATCGTCGCCGGTGGCGAGAAGGCTTTCGGGAAATCGAGGATGTTCCTGACCGTGGCCGACCGGAAGCCGTAGATCGCCTGCGCGTCGTCGCCGACGACGGCCAGGCCGCAGCCGTCGGGTTTGAGTGCGAGCAGGATCGATGCCTGGAGCCGATTCGTGTCCTGGTACTCGTCGACCAGGATGTGGTCGTAGCGGTCGGCGATCGCCGCAGCGAAGGAGGGATCGTCGACCATGCGCGCCCAGTAGAGCAGCAGGTCGTCGTAGTCGAGAACGCCCTGGCGTTGCTTGGCGTCGACGTAGGCGGCGAACAGCTTCGGCAGCTCGTCGACCCAGCCGAGGTACTGGGGCGACGCCTTCGCCAGGACATCCCGAAGGTCGGCCTCGGCGTTGACCACCCGCGAATAGATGGCGAGGCAGCTGCTCTTGGAGGGGAAGCGCACTTCGGTCCGATCGTAGCCGAGTTCGTGACGGACCATGTTCATCAGGTCGGCCGAATCCTCGCGATCGTGGATCGTGAAATTCGGATCGAGGCCGATCTCCTCAGCGAACTCGCGCAGCAAACGGGCCGCCACGGAATGGAAGGTGCCCGACCCAGCGAGCGCGTCGGCCACGACGATCGACTGCTGGCCCATTAGACGGGCCGAGATCTGCTCGACGCGTTTGGCAATCTCGGCGGCCGCGCGGCGCGAGAAGGTCAGCAGCAGGATGCGCCGGGGATCGACGCCGGTCTCGATCAGGTGGACGACGCGGTGGACGATGGTCTTCGTCTTGCCGGACCCTGCACCGGCGATGACGAGCAGCGGGCCGCATTCCTGGTCGCCGACGTCATGCTCCGCCGCCCGGCGTTGCTCGGTATTGAGCTCGTCGAGGTGGGAGGCGGGGGCGATGGGCGGAGTGGCTAGGGTCACCGGATCAGGTGACATGATTCCGGTTTTGTTCGCAAGCCCTGGACGGTGCAGCTCAAAATGAGAAACGCATTGATTGACGAGAACGTCTCGGATAAATCGTCTGGATGAGTTTGTTGGCCCGAATAGTCTAGGGATGGATGCGGCGCAACCATGTATTCTGAAGGAAATCACTTATACTTTGTCGGAAAAGTAAGTGGTGAGCCACTTTCCACGATGGCCGCCTTGCACAATCTTATAAAGAAGCAAGGCTATACTGATATTACAATCGACTTTCGTAAAGCAACGTTCCTGTCTCCAGAATTTATGATCCCTTTCGTTACCATTGTTCGGTCATATCGGCGAGATAAAGTTGACTTTGACTTTTTGATTCCGGAAGAGCAGAAGGCGGCCGCACTAATGAGTAATACGAATTGGGCTCATTTGGTCTCGCCTGAACGATATGACTCTAAGGCCGAGAGAAATATCAAACACCTGTCCGCGCGCCAATATCTCACATCCGAGGAGCATCATGACGCGGTTGATGCAAGCTTAGAAGTCATTCTTAATAGCCTGCCAGGCATGGATCGGTCTCGATTAAAGGCACTTGAATGGGCTTTGAATGAGATTACCGATAATGTTCTCAATCATGCAGAGTCTCCCGTTGGAGGCGTAATGCAGGTGATGACATTTCCGAAGCGACGGCGAGCGGAATTCTTTGTCTGCGATGCGGGCGTGACCATCCCCCGCAGCCTTCGTTCTGGGCGACCCGATCTCAGGGATGACACATCTGCTCTTCGGGCTGCGATCGAAGAAGGGGTTACGCGGAATACAAAAACAAATCAAGGGAACGGGCTGTTCGGTACCTTTAAGTGTTGTGAGGTTAGTGGCGGAGAGTTCGACGTTATCTCAGGCGGCGTAACTCTACGCCATCGCCCGGGAGAACTGAGTGTAGTTAAAACCACTATTCCATTTCCTGGGACTTACGTGCGAGCATCGATCGGTTATGATTACGATAGACTGCTAGAAGAGGCCCTCGTATTTCGCGGCCGTGCGCACAATCCCAGTTTTGACTATATTGAGCGCGTTTATCAGCCGGGCGGCGAATATATCAGCTTCTCGGTGAACCAGGAGCTTAGAGCATTTGGAAGTCGGGAGGCTGGTCAGTATGCGCGCACGAAAGTTGAGAATCTCATGGACAGATTCAGTACGCCAGTCGAATTTGATTTTAGTGATATCAGGTTGATTTCAAGTAGCTTTGCGGATGAGGTATTCGGCAAGCTGTTTGAAATACTGGGTCCAATTAGATTCGGGCAGCTCTGTCGCTTCAAGAATATTGATGTAACTGTGCAAGGGCTCATTGATCGAGCGATTGCGCAACGAATGTCGAGCTGAGCCGTCGAAAGCTACGGCTGAAGAGGCGTATCGACGGTCAGCTCCGATCCATCCAGAACAATACCGGCGAAAGCGTGGAAGCCGACGTCCAGCAGGTGACGAAGGCGCTCAACGAAGAAAAGAAAGGCGCTTTAGCCGAATATGTCGTTCGTCGGAAAGCCATTCTCGATCTGCTCGACTCTTCGCTGGCTTTCAAAGAGCCCGAGGCGCGGCGCTACTACCGCGAGGATACGATCCATGAACTGATCGTACCGTTGCGGTCGAATTCAGAGGATCTCGACTACACCCAGCACAATTTGTGGATTCTCGACGATCGGCTAGCCTTCTACACCTTCTTCCGATCCGACAGGCCTGTCGGCGGCTACGTTGACGGCAGTGATAGCGGCAGGGAACCCGATCTGGCGGTCGTGTATGACGGCGCGCTCGCATTCAAGCGCGACGGCCAGGACGAGCCGATCGTCATCATTGAGTTCAAGCGCCCCGGTCGGGACGATTTCGATGGCAACTCGAGTCCGGTGACCCAGGTGCTCGACTACGTCGAACTCTTCCGTGAGGGAAAGGGCGTCAAGGACAAGAATGGGAGATTGATCAAGCCAATCAGCGATGCCACTCGGTTCATCTGCTACGTCGTCGCGGATTTCACGCCGAGCCTCTTGAGTGTCGTGCGCAAGTCGATCGCCAACAATCCCACGGCGGACGGGCGCGGATTCTTCGGAATTTCGGCCCCTCACAACGCGACGATTGAGGTCATGCCGTACGAGAAAGTGCTGAACGACGCCCGCCTTCGCAATGAGGCGTTCTTCAAGCAGCTCGGCCTTATCTAGGAAGCAAGGTCAATCGTCCTGGACGAGAGGACCTAGGAGTCTACCGAAAGCGTGTCCGCGTCGTCCGCGCTCAATGGCCGACCGGATCGAGTCGAAGGCAGGATGTCGGCGAACGTGCAAGGGACTAACAAATTACGCTCAACTTTTAATGAGGCGGGGGCCAGGAGTGGCGTTCTTAAAGAACAAAGTGAAGGTCGGGCTTGTAGCGTTTGTCGACCTTCTGGGATTTTCGGCTCGAGTCGAGGCAATGAAGACTTTCGAGGATCTCAAACTTCTTGATCAGACCATTGCCCGAGTACAAAGATATTTCGACCACAAGCCCAGTGACAGTTTGACCAAAGAATCTCAACAGATCACCGCAAAGACTGTGCTAGCCTTTTCCGACTGTCTTGTAATCACGGTGCCAGTCGATTCGGAACTAGCAAGCCAAGATGGACACTTCGACGTCTTAATGAATGAGCTGTCAAATTTCGCTCTTTCCCTGGGCCTGTGCGCTGTGAACGGGATCTTCTTGCGAGGTGGCGTAGATTTTGGGCTCTGGTACCGTAACCGCGACAGGCTCATTAGCCCGGCAATGGTAAAAGCCTACGAGTTGGAGCGCGACGCGTGCGTTCCGATGATCGCGGTCACGGGAGAAGTCCATCGTCACTTTTCCGAACATCGTGACCGCAAATTCTATCATAAAAGTGCAGACCCAATTCCTCGGATCCTTCGACGGTTCGACGATCTTCCAAATGGGAAGGCGCAGTGGCTCATTGACTACATGCCGATCTGTCTCGAATCGGTGGATGGTCACATCGCAGCGGCCGATTTGGCGAGATACAAGACAAGCAATCCCGAGATCCGAGACCAAATGAGAAATGAAGCGTTCTGGCGTGATTGCCGCCAGTGGGCGACGTGGCACGCGGACGCGATTCGAGGCCAATACCGAACGGCAACCGCCGGATCCATTCGCGCGAAATATGTCTGGTTGGCGCGATACCATGATGATGCGGTGGCCCGCTTTTTTGGTACCGCGCCAGCCGAGCTCTTGATCGGGGATCTTGCCAACGATGCGGGGACAATCGCTTCTTAGGAGGCGTTTCCCTAGGCGGCCAAAAATCAAGCCGTCGAAAAGCTCCTCACAAATATCGATGCGGTCTACAGGAAAGCCGCCGCCGACGTGACCGAACTTCGCCTTGAGCAAGCTGGCGTCAGGCTGGCTGACGTCCTGAACGAGGCGCTCCGCTAGCCTACGGTTCCGAGCGGAAATCGACCTGAACACGGCAGCCTTCGAACAAGGGGGAAGAGCCGAGGCCCTTCCCGAGCAAAATCCTACGGTTGCTTGGCGATGACCATGTCTTTGATGCCGTCGTAGGTCTTCTGGGGAATGATTTTCTTCGAAACGAGCTGGGTCTTCATCTTGTAGGGCCGCCCCGCGATGATCTTGGCCGAGTAAGCGTCGCCGACGCCAGGCAGCGCCTTCAGATCGGCGGCGCTTGCCGTGTTGATGTCGACCAAGTCCGTCTTCGAGGACGTCGCCGCTGGAGCCGTCGGCGATGGGGCAGCAGCCGGTTTCGTCGAGGTGGCCGGAGCGGACTTGGCGGGAGCGGTCGAGGGCGTCGTTTGAGCTATCGCGGGCGCGGCGAAACCAACCAGGGCGGCGATCGCGAGAAGTCGAGCCAGCTTCATCATCTGCACCTCTCGGAAGACGACGGGGTGTCGTCGCGGGGAGAACGGTTGGCTCGGCGAGTATCTTCCCTTGGGGCGACGATTGCCGGAGGATGTTTGGTTCAGCAGCATGCCGCCGAGGCCGCTGACGTATCGAACGACATCATGAAAAAGCGCAATCCGAGTACGCCGTTCTATTGAGTGCGTAACCGGCACACACTCGTTGTTATCTGCCGTTTGTGCTATAAGGGGGACTGCACTGTTAGTGCCTACCAACGTCGTGATGACGTCGGTATCCCAGAGATGGAGACCACGATGGTCAATCGCGCAAAACCTAAGCCCGATCAAGAGTTTGTCTTCCGCCCGTGGATAACCACGCGTGACGGCCGACGCCTTTACGCGAGGGATGTCGGCCTGACGGCATTCAAAATTCCAAAGCGGTACTAGACAAGTCGCCGACCGAGTCGGACGTTGTGGTTCGGCTCGGTCCTCCGACCTCGGCGACGCTTCCGCACGCGGGACGAACCAAATCTACGGGCTGACGCCGTGATCGAGCCGGATGGTTCTTGTGACTGTTCCTCTGACGGTCGCGTTCAATTGCCCCCGCACGACAAGATGGTCAAGTGGACGACGGTCGTTGGAGAAATCGGTGTCGACGTCACCATTCCGTATCATGCCGAACGATCGTGGTGACGCACGAGCCGCGACACGGGAAAGCAAATTCACTTTATCGATTTAGAGGTTTTCACGGCATCTATTAACTGTGTGAGCGGAGTAGCGGGGTTTTTGTCGAAGGAGATTTTAGGTGTCAACGCTTCCGATAGTTTGATGAAATTGGAAGTGCTCACAGCTCCCTCAAGCAGTTCGGCCGCATCGGCTCGCGCTTCGTAATAGGATGCAAGCCTTATGCTGTATCTATAGACAGATAAAAACACCGCAATCAAGAAAAACAAGCAGCTTATAATTCCAACCCTAATCATTGTCAGATGTGCGAGTTCAATCTTCATCAAATCTTCATATTTATCCTTTTCTACTATAACGGATCCAACAAGATCTTCAATTTCCGATCGCTTTGCACTGGTATTCACTCGCTCAAGTGCCATTTTTATGTTTTCAGCCTGTTTTTCCGCGCTCCGCTTGAAGCTGTATATTTGATTTGTATCAACGAATTTCTTAGTTTCTCCGCTTTCGAAGTTGATAGACTTCTCAATGCAGGTCCAATGCCTAGCCTGCATTCTGTCAGAGAGCGCGGAAAGGAAATCCGCTGTTAGAAAAAAGATACCCTGGGTACCCCCTGGAAGCTTCGATATATCGAAGGCCGCACGTCCTTCCGTTCGTGCGCGATCGGAATTTTTCTCCTTTATTTCATTTCCATAGCTATCGATGCTTCCATATTGAGCGAGATAGGCCATGTTTTTTATTGCTGTCGGCAACGTAAAATCTAATTGACTGGAAAAATACAACGCCTCAGTGAGTCCAAGATATCCTCTTGAGAACCTATTGACTTTATTTAAATGGATCTCGAAATTTTCATTTGACTTCTGAGAATCTATTTCATTTATTACCTGTAATGTCACCTCTGCTTTGCAAATAGACAATATATTATTGATTTGATCTTGTACTTTTTCGTTTGAATCCTCCAAGTGATTGAGGGAATTTCTGGTCCTGTCGTGATCGTAGGGAAAATCTATGTCCATGACGTCGTGCGCAAAATAAAATATGAGACTACCACCGATAGACAGAAGGCAAATCATAAAAAACACAATATTCGCAAAATACCTTAACTGTTTTGCGCGCACTTCGAATCTAAATTTCGCACGTGAAAAATTGAGCTCACTCTTTGAATTTTTGTTCTTTTGAGCTGGTATGTCCATAGGTGCGTCCTGTTCCTGCATCTACTGCGGCGCTATACTCGCATGTATGCTGCGCTCAAAATTTCTAAGGGCAGAAAATTCCTGTCAGAAATATGTTCGCCTAACAGTGTGTTTGCCTCGAGGCGGTCCGCTCGCACAGTTCAATTTGTAGTGGAACCGTGGTCCTAAGCAAGGGCATACTCTTCCGTGCATCGCGGTGCTTCGCCTTGGACGACTGCTTCCGACCTCTTGTATTTGCGCAAGGGGCGCGCGAGATTGGCTGGCGCGAAGCTTGATTCCTATGGGCGGCATCGCATCTTGCGTTGGCTCTGGTCACAAATCGCTTCTTTGTGCCAGCCGCCTATTCGCGGGATCGGATGCGCCCGCAAGGCGAGCTCGCCGAGACACCGGACACAACCAGGACGCTTGCGCTTCTACCGATCACCTTCGCGGCGGCAGCGCGCGTCTCCGGCACAACGTCGGCCCATCTGCCGAGACTGCTGACGGTCTACGGCGTCGCACCTACTACAGCGGTAGCTGCCGCGGCACTGGTCGGCCCGGCACAGGTCGCGGCCCGCATCGCCGAGTTCAGCCTGCTACGGCGTGTCTCGCCGCTGACGTCGGCGCGGCTGGCCGTCGGACTTCCTCCGGTGGCCGTGGCATGCCTCGCGGCCTTCGGCGCACCGGCGGCGATGGTGTTCAGGCTGCTGCATGGCGCCGGGAACGGCATGGTGACGATCGCCCGGGGAACACTCCCTCTGGCGATGTTCGGACCAAACGGCTACGGCCTACGAACGCGGTTGCTCGCGGCACCCAGCCGGGTCACTCAAGCCGTGGCGCCGCTGCTGTTCGGATGGGTATTGGAGAGCGGCGGCCCGCAGGCAGCGCTCGCTCTGTCGTCGGGGCTTTGCGTCCTCGGCTTGCTCGCACTGTCAGCACTCAGGCGAAACCCGCCGATCCAAGCCGCCGCCTCCTAGGCAGCACGATCGACAAAAGAAACAAGCCGGTCATGTCGCGAACTGGAAGGAAGTTCGGGCGCCCCTGTGTTAATCCCACGTTGGGCGCGAGTGCCGATACTAGTTCAACCGGATTTGAGGACATTGCCTATGGCCCATAAAGTCGCCACTCCTACTCAGCAAGCTCGAGGCGAACTGACCAACGAGCAACTGAACGCGATCGACCGCGCCGTCGGCGGCCAGGTCCGGATGCGTCGAATCCTGCTCGGCCTGTCCCAGGAGGCGGTCAGCAAAGTGCTGGGCCTGACCTTCCAACAGCTTCAGAAATACGAGCATGGCACCAACCGCATCAGCGGATCGCGGCTATACCAGCTCTCGCTCATCCTGCACTGCCCGGTCTCCTATTTCTTCGAGACCGTTGACGTCGAAGGCGGCGCCGAAGCCGTGCAGGCGGCGCACGAAGCTGCCGTCGAGGCCGATGAGGTGCCAGCCGACCTCATGAAGAAGCGGAAGACCATTGAGCTCGTCCGCGCCTTCTACGCTATCGAGGACGAGAAGCAGCGGACGGCGGCCTTGAGCCTGATCAAGGCGGTTTCCACGAACCGCTAGGATCGGCAGTGAGCGAGAAGCGAGAGACCAAAAAGCACCAGGCCGCGAGAGATTTCCTCGATCGGGGCATGTCACAGCTCGATATCCAAAGGAATGCCCAGGCGGCGACCAGGAAACGTTGGAAGGCCGATGCCGGAAGGTTGCTGGATGCACATCTGCTGGCGTTTTCGACATTGGTCAGCATTGTCACCAAAAAAGCCGGACAACCCGGAAGGACATCGGCCTCCCTAAGCGGTAGAATGTCGCTGATCGCCTCATTCATTCAGGGAGTGGATATTTGCGAAGTCTGCGTCTCCGAAGGATTATATTTTCAGGCTGCGAACTTGCTCAAGCAAGAGCTGGAGACGATAGCAGCGATCGAAGAGTTCAAAATCGGCCAACGGCGCGAAAATCGAACGCCGAACATCTCTCGCGCCGGTCCTGGCGCCGGTCCACTGTACAGTGACTTGAATGCCGCAGCGCATGTTGCGGATCAGGCGCTGTTGTCGAGGCTTATAACCAATATCGTCAGTGCGGAAGTAATCGGCGCATCACTCGTCCCTATGTACAATAGGGAAGCATCGTCTCACCTATATTGCCTACACGTGTATCTGATGGTTAAATGCGCAATCGCCGCAGCCGAGACGGTGAAAGAAACTCACGATGAAGAAATGACCGATTTGGAACGTGAACTCCTTAACTCAGCCGTGGAAATATTGACCGCTTCCGGCTGGTTGGTCGCGCCCGCGCTTGATGTCACTGCGAAATCCTGAGGAAATTGTTTATGAGTAGGATACCTTCGGTGCCGCCACACTCGCCGAGCAGGGAGCGGTGTCGGCGGGATCACGTGTATGGTCAGTTCTCCCATTTGCAGCAGCGGTATGAGGTCCGCGGCTGGTGTCGCGAAGAGTTCTTCGGCGGGTCAAAGGGGAGATTGCGGTGCATGAAGATGATCGCTTGACCGCGGCGGGTGACGCACGCAGGAATGCGTCAGCGGGGCGAGCAGGGTCCTAACCCGGACATCACCTGGACTTTGCGGGTTTCTTTGTCGTCGAGAAGTCCACGTAGAAATTATCGTCGATCTCAGCGGATAAGAAATCCCGGCTCTTAGGCGTCGCCGGATGGTCTCGGACACGCTCGTCCACTTGAGCCGTCCGACTGGCAAGATCGGACCGTCCCACATACCTGCTTGGGCTGTTTTTGACTGTTCGCATCAGTAATCCGCGAATAGCTTGCGAAGCTCTCTGTCAGTCACGTTGGCCCTACATGCGTCACCAACGCGTCGCCTCTGTCCACCATTAACAGCCTTATAGCAGGTAGTGGTTCCATCAGCCGAGTGCGTCAGCTCGTATTCTGTTCCGTTTTCGTTCTTTGTCCATACGTTTTTATCGGGATGCTGCACGCGGCGCCAATCTAGGCAGTGCCCATCGATGCCAGCCATCGCGTTCGCTACCTCGATCGCGGATTGGTATCGATCGGCAGGCTCCACCTCCAAGCACTTCTTGATCACATTGCGCAGCGTCGACGGGATGTGTGCCGCGAACGATCCTCGCTTCGGGAAAAGTCCGTTTCTCAGGTCATATCGAAAGGCATCGCGGTCGAAGCTCGCGGCTGGCCCGTACTTCTCGAGCTGTTCATAAAAGTGTTCGTTGCCGTTGCACATCCGATAGAGCGTCAGTCCAAACTGATAGATGTCGAAAGTTCTTTTGAAATGGTCTGTAGATAACGCTTCGGGCGGCATCATCTTGGCGTAGTGAAGATCCTGCGCTGCCACGCCCGAATAGTTTATTTGCTTCGACAGTCCAAAATCGCATATTAACGCCTCTCCACGAGGAGAGATCAATATATTGTCCGGCTTTAGGTCAAAATGAACGAGTCCTTTTGAATGTATATTGTGCAGACCGGCGAGTATCTCGGACCCCAACGTAATAATTTCTCGGACTGTCAAATGCCCGCCGGTGATCAGATCCTTCACGGATCCATTTTTGTAGTAAGGCATGGCCACGTAGATGAACTCGTCATCACAGCAAGCGTAATGCACCTGCACGACATTGGGATGGGCAGTGAGATAAAGAGCCTGTGATTCGGCAAAGAAAACATCCGGTGAGGCCAGCTTATCCTTGCGAATCCTCTTGGTGACGATCTCGGCGTTTAGTTGATGGTCGTGCGTCACGTAGGTTTGAGAATTACGGCCGTCCTGTCCGATTTCCCGCAGAATATCGAAAGTCAGTTCGGCCTTTTGATAGGGCTTAAGCATCCTTTGCCCCCATGGCGCAGAGGATCGCCTCTCGTTGCTCCTTGCTCATCGCCCCCCAATTCGCAATGCCCAAATCATCGGTGCCATCGACCAGTGGCTTAAAGCGCACCCTCTCGAAGCCCAGGCGCTTCGAGATCGAGGAAATCTGCCCGATGTAGTATGAGCGAAGCTCGCTGCTCGCGAATGCTTCCTGAATGACGCCTTCGATCTGGATGCGCTCGATGCTCGGCGACTGAGCGTTGGGCTCTGTAATCCTAACCCCTGCTTGTTCTACGCTGTACTCCCGCAGAACATCCAGAAGATTTGATCGAACGTACTTCAGCGCAGCAGGCGTCTCGAAAGCCGCCGGTATTTTTATCTGCTCAACATTTATTATCTCGTTCGCCTCAGAATCGTAGATGGCGAAGGTGATAATTTTTGGAGCAGCGCGTATACCGATCGTTATCATATCTCACCGCTTCAAATGTTCGGCACGTCCGGAGACTTATCTTCGTGATATATACCCTCTTAGCTGATCCCAGGGCGAATTTACACAACCTTATCGGCGGCGTGCTCCAAAGATCGACAGACATCGCCGATCAAAACCATTTCGTGATCCACCGCTTACGCCAAGTCGATCCATGTATGGGCATGATCGCTGGCATGGAGCCGTCCCCAGACCTCCCGATTAATACTAGCACCAACCTCCAGCGCCGAGGGCTTCGCCAGCTTCGACCTCTCGCCTCGAAAGGACCCGAACGTGCATGGTCAGTGCGTCCCGGCCATTGGCGTCAGCAGGGTCTCGATCGCGATGACGATACGGAGCCAGACGTCGGCTCCGTCACGATCGCCAGTAGACTGTAACTCGGCGACCCGGCAGCGAGCCTCGACGATGGCGGCATCACCGTGCCGGTCGAGCCAAAGCTTGGCGCTGCGGAAGATATCGAGGTCAGAGATCATGACGCAATCACCAGATCTAGGCCGAACTGGTAGGTGTCGGCCCCCTCCTGTCGCTCGTCCTCGAAGCTCGAGACCGTGACGCCCTGAAGCCGAATGCCCATCCTCGGCGGATAGACCGAACGCACGAGCTCGATGGTCGCCGCCCGCAGTGCCTCGCGAGACATGACCGGCGTGGCGTGCGTCTTTGAGCGCGTCGCCTGCTGGAAGTCGGCGAACTTGATCTTGACCGTCACCGTGCGACCGAACATGTGCCGCTGCTCACACCAGTCCCAGACCTCGTCGGCCATCGACCGCACTCCGTCCTCGATGTCCTCGGGCGCCGTCAGATCGACCTTGAAGGTCGTCTCGGAGCCTGATGACTTTCGGACGCGGTTCGGGTTGACCGGCCGGTTGTCCTCGCCCCGCGCGATGGCGTAGTACCAGCTGCCCGACTTGCCGAAGTGCCGCTGTAGGAATTCCGGTGTCTGGTCGCGGAGGTCGGCGCCGGTGAAGATGCCAAGCTCGTTCATTTTCGCGGCCGTCTTCGGGCCGACGCCATGGAACTTCTTGACCGGCAGGGCCGCGATGAACGCGGCTCCATGCTCCGGCGGAATCACGAACTGGCCGTTGGGCTTGCGCTGGTCGGAGGCGAGCTTCGCCAGGAACTTGCAATAGCTGATGCCCGCGGAAGCGTTTAGGCCGGTGACCTCCTTGATGCACGCCCGGATCTCGCGGGCCGTCTCCGATGCCGTCGGCAGGCCGCGCCGGTTGGCGGTGACGTCCAGGGAGGCCTCGTCGAGCGACAGCGGCTCGATGATGTCGGTGTACGCGCGGAAAATCTCATGGATCTGGCCGGAGACGGCGCGATAGACGTCGAAGCGCGGCGGCACGAAGACGAGCTCGGGGCATTTGCGCAGCGCCGTGACCGACGGCATCGCCGAATGGACACCGAAGGCGCGCGCCTCGTAGCTCGCCGCGGCGACGACACCGCGCGCCGCGCCATAGCCGACAGCAAGCGGCCGCCGACGCAGCGCCGGATCGTCCCGCTGCTCGACCGACGCGTAGAACGCGTCCATGTCGACATGGATGATCTTTCTGACGGCGCCGTCCATGGCTGCATCCTAGCGCGGAACGAGCCCGGAGGTGACGTCGATCGCGAGATCCGACCGAGCCCGCAGCAACTCGTCGCGGGTCGCGAGGCGATAGACCGGGATCACGTCGTCAATGCGCTTCCTCGATCGCCGGAGCGACAAAAGCGAACGCACTGCGTCGGCGGCGGACCGGACCACCACTACGGTCTGCATCACTGCTTCCAGACTCATTCCATCGACTCCTTTCTCGACTCGGGTTATAGAACAAAATAGGAACATTGTCTCGGTTGATCGGGTTGATATCGGTATGAATGAAGGGCGTCGACAGGAGCTGCTAGACGACCTCAAGGCCCAGATCCGGGCCCGGGAGCTGGGGATGCGACCGGCTGGTTTGCTGCCGACATTGCCCTTCGGCCTCGCCGACGTCGACGCAGCCTTACCCACCGGCGGCCTGGCCCTTGGCGCGGTCCATGAGGTGATCGGCGGCGGGCTCGACGCGGCGTTCGGCGCAACGGCGACGCTTTTCATCGGTGGCGTCCTCGCGCGGACCGCCGGGCCGGTCATATGGGCCTTCAGCCGTCGAGACCTGTTTGCGCCCGCTTTGGCAAACGTCGGCGTCGATCCCGACCGCGTGATCTATGTCGAAGCAGGCGATGCCAAGACCGTGCTCCTCGTCGTCGAAGAAGCGGTGCGCCATGTCGGCCTGGCCGCTGTCGTCGGCGAGATCGAAGGTGCCGTCGGCTTGACGGCGAGCCGACGCTTGCAACTCGCCGCCGAGACGTCGGGCGGCCTAGGTCTGCTGCTGCGTCGGCCTCGTCGTCTGGCGCACGACATGGCGGTGGAACCGACGGCGGCGCGCACCCGATGGCGTGTGACGCCGGTACTCAGCGGTCCAGCGCTCGCCTGGTCGCCATCCACTCCCGGCCTCGCCAGAGCGCAGTGGCGGCTCGAGCTGCTGCGCTGTCGGGGCGGCGAGCCGAGAACGTTCGAAGTGGAGGCCTGCGATGAGACGGGTCGTCTCGGCGTACCTGCCGACGTGGCCGACCGATCGGCTGCGTCGGACGCTACGCCACTCCGCGCCGCCAACGGATAGGCCGTTCGCGACGGCACTTCACGACGGCCGCCGCCGGATCGTCGCCGCCGTCGACATGGCTGCGCGCGCCGAAGGCCTAGCGCCCGGCATGGCGCTGGCGCACGCTCGGATGCTTGTTCCTGAACTCGTCGTCGAGGACGCCGATCCGGCCGCGGACCTCGCTGGGCTGCACCGGCTAGCCGTGTGGTGTCAGCGCCTGTACTCGCCGTTGACGTCATCGGACCCGCCGGACGGCATTTGGCTCGACGTGAGCGGTGCAACGCATCTGTGGGGTTCGGAGAAAACTCTCCTCGTCGACCTACGTGACCGCCTCGGCCGCGCCGGTCTCCGCGCGCGCGTCGCGCTTGCTGATACGCCCGGCGCCGCACACGGCATCGCGCGGCACGGGCGAGAACCGATTGCCGTGGTGGCAACGGGCGATTCATTGGCGGCAACTCGCGGCCTGCCGGTCGTGGCGCTCCGGCTACCACCGGACGTCGTCAGTGGGCTTCGACGGCTCGGCTTCGAGACGATCGCCGATCTCATGAAGGTGCCGCGATCGAACCTAGCGCTACGTTTCGGCTCAGATCTTGGCCGCCGTCTCGATCAGCTGTCCGGCCTCATGTTCGAGACACTGGACCCGGTCATGGCACCTGAAGCGATCATGCGACGGGTGCCGTTTGTTGAGCCAATCTCGACTGCCGATGCGATCAAGGTCGGCATCGAGCGCCTGGTCGGTCTCGTGCGCGACGACCTGGATCGCCGCGGTCTGGGAGCGCGGCGGCTCGACTTGATCTGCGAGCGCGTCGACGGTGAAAAGCAGGCGGTCAGAGCCGGAATGGCGCGGCCGTCCAGGGATCCGAAGCACTTGATCCGCTTGCTCGAGCAACAGGTCGAGCGCATTGATCCGGGCTATGGCATCGAAGCGATGGTGCTCGCCGTCCCGCTGGCCGATCCGTTGCGGCCGGAGATCATCGGCAGCATGGTCCACCGCGAGCCAGACGTCCGAGACGTCGCCGCCTTGGTCGACACCTTGAGCAATCGGCTCGGCGCCGAGAAGCTGTTCCGCGCGGCGCCGGTTGAGAGCGACATCCCGGATCGGTCCTGGCGTTCGGTGCCGCCGTTGTCGCCGCCAACGGGCGTGTCGTGGCCGGTCGACCTGCTGAGGCCGAGCAGATTGCTGGCGCCGCCGGAGATGATCGAGACGACGGCGCTGCTGCCGGACCACCCACCGGCGATGTTCTCGTGGCGCGGCGACCGGTACCGGATTGGCCGGGTCGACGGACCGGAACGCATCTTCGGCGAATGGTGGCGCGCCGACCGGGAGGTTTGGACGGTCAGGGACTATTTCGCGATCGAGGATGAGTTGGGCGCTCGGTATTGGATTTTCCGGACCGGCATCGACAACGCGGCGCGGTGGTTCATGCATGGGTTGTTTTGAGATCAGAGACGGCGATTCCCGACCTGTGCCAGTCGTAGGCGGTCGCGTGAGCTGATCCGAAAGTAGCTCTTGGTGGCTGTCGTACAGGGGACTAACGCTCACCATGGTCTTCGACTGGATTTAGCCTATGACTCGAAGCGGAAAGACGGGTGAGGGATTTCGCGAGGCAGATAGGGAAGTAAAAATTAACTTTAATCCGCAATATGGAACAGTTTCGCCAACATCACAGCGCTCACAGGACCGAGCGGAAACATCAAACATGATCAAAAATAGCATTCAAGACTGTTTTTTATTAAAATGGCCGAACGTATTTCCACGATCCGTCTCGCGCCTTTCGAATGATGCCATTGATCTGTAGTTGTTCAAGCGCATGCATAACTGATTTCTCGTCGACACCCAGTAATTTACTCACCGACTCAGCCTTGATGCCGATCTTTCTATTCAAAAATGCCTCAAATGCCAAGATCAAGATACGCTCACCGATAGTCAGTTCTCTCTCGTTGGCATCGGCGTCTGCCGCTAGCCGTTGATGGGCCCATCCGATAAGCTTCTCCGCAGCGCCAATGACTTTTGCAACGGCGACGCCCGCCCCAATCACCTCACTGAGGCTCTTACAAAGTGCGACAAACATCGCGATGGTGAAGGCTTCTCCAAACAGATTGTCTTCCGCGTGAAGTCGCTCGGCTGAGGCTCCGATAATCGCCGCAAGAACTTCTGGATGCGCCTTTGCAAATCCACGCACATCCTGCTCGTCCATAATAGACAGCGTCATTTTCGCCCCGCCCCTAGGTAAATCGCACGCCAATTCCATGCAATCGTTCGGCCAACTCCAAAATAATCGGCCTTCCATTTAATCTAAATGTTTTAATATAATCGATATATTCGTTACTATTTTGTTGACCGGCCTCGCGCCATCCGATTAGTTCGGATTGTTGCAAGAATGGCTCCAAAAAATATTTACCAAACTTGGTGAGTGCGCTGGGTTTCGCTTGGACATCCATGCCTTTGATAAACGTAACTATCCGACCGGGATTAATATGCGGCCCCTCTTCATCAAAGGCGTATCGGACATATTCAATTACCTCGCCGACCAATTTGAGAAGCTCTTTGGACCAAAGCGAATTGTAGTGCCCCTTAAATATGGAAATCGTAACGCTTCGCCAAGTGGGATCGAATTCCTCTGCGATGAAATTCAAATGGTGAAGAAGTACGTCAACTCGCGCGCTGGCTGGGGGGTGCGAAAATATTTGCTGCGTATCATTGGAGATTGCGCGCATGTAATCTTGTCGATTGCCTATAGCAAAAAGAACAAGTTGCCAGCAAATGAGAGATTCGGTCAGGTGATCAAGCTGGGCGGGGCCCGGCTTCGTCCCTACTGAGGTATATAGAGAGGCGTAAGCCGCGAATACATCTGCGGCGAACTCGGCTTCCCAATTGCGAAAGTCAGGGGGGATGATCAACAATCCGTTAGCAGAGCCCGCGAGATCAACCTGATTATAGACAGGTCCGTCGGGATGATACCGAATGGAGCGCACGACGTCGGGCTTGGGCACGGTATTCGGGGGTAGCTCAAAGGCGACGTGCAAAAATTCAGAACCGTGGCGTTCGTAATAAGAATGGCCCAATTCATGCAAAAGTATGAAACGCGCTACTTTCGTAAATAGGCCGTTCGTGATGTCTGGATTAATCTGGCCACAACTTTCGATTAACTGCTCAAGGCATGGAAACGGTTCCGTCCTGGGAACCACAACAGACGCCAGAAGAAAAGCAGCCAAAGCTTGACCTACAATATCGCTCTCGTCATCGAGTCCTACAAAAAAGACAAAAAGGACCAAGCGGCACAAAAGGTCGAAATCCAGAACGATAGCAGTGCTTCCGTTTTTCCTTCGAATATAGAAGCGGTGACCAGCCTCACCGAGAAACACAAACGCATCCGGGCACCACTCCGGGCAAAAATCCTTTGGCCGTCCAGAATTCGCAAACACGTGGCTATACCGAAAGAGCTCGCTCTGTGCCCATTCAGCAAACCGCGCGGTGACACCCATCATGAAGCCGCCCTGTCCAGCGACAGCACGAAGTTCGTTCAGATAAGCTTGGTGCGCCTCGGCAAGATTATCGAAATCGTCGAGAAATTCGTCGATGCGCATGGACTGGGCACGCCGAGTTAGGGGTGCAAATTGGTTCACGCCACTTGCGAACGATATGAGTTCTTGGGCGTGATTGACAAGCGCAGATTCCGTGCTGGTCTTGTAAGATGCGGGCTACCGGCGCCGTCCGATTTTGACACCAAGCCCCGTGATTCCGTGCATGTTCGAGCTCAGCCAACTCCGTTGCTTCATCGCCGTCGCCGAAGAGGGGCATTTCGGACGTGCGGCCTTGCGCCTGCACATGACGCAGCCGCCACTGTCGAGGCAGATCCAGATCCTGGAAACCACCTTGGGCGTCTCTCTCATCAACCGTTCGAACCGAGTGGTGTCGTTGACGCCAGCAGGGCGGAGCTTCCTCAACGACGCCCGGCGCATCATCAAGCTGTCCGAGGAAGCGCGCCTCTCGGTGCGGCGCATCGCGTCCGGCACGGCCGGGGCGCTCGCGATCGGCTTCATACCGGCGACGAGCTACGAGCTCCTTCCGCGATTGGTCTCCGCCGCGGCGGTCGAACTTCCCGGGATCGAGCTGGTCCTCAAAGAACTCGTAACCGCCGACCAGCTCGACGGTCTTTCGACCCGGCGGCTCGACGTCGGCATCCTTCGCCTGCCGGTGGACCAAGATCGGCTGGAGACGCTCAGGGTCTCCCGCGACCCGATGCTGCTCGCGGTGCCGGAGGGCCATCCGTTCGAGACCGAGGCGGAGGTGCCGATCGAGCGTCTCCAAGGGCAGGCCCTCGTCATGTATGCCCCCGTCGAGAGTCGCTACCACCACGACCTGCTGTCGGCGGCGTTCCGGCGGGCGGGCATCCTGCCGAACTTCGTCCAATACGCCCGCGAGACCCACACCATCCTGGCTCTGGTCGGTGCCGGAGTGGGCCTGGCCGTCGTGCCGGAAAGCTCGGTGCGCCTCCGGCCGCCGAACGTGCACATCCGTCCTTTGGTAGGCCCCACCAGGCTGGTCAGCGAGCTGTCCATGGTCTGGCTGCGCGACAATGACAATCCCGCGCTGCCGCTCTTCCAGCAGTTCGTCCGGCGCCACATCGCCACCGCCTGATCGGCTCAGGTAACGATCCAATATTTGTATCGTGCGATGCCTGATCATCTGTCGATGAGATGGTGAACCCGCCGTAATCTCCCGGAAAACGAACGAAGGATCGGCCCAGCCTCCGATCCCGCCGACAACAATTCCTGGGAGGATGCCGTGGAACGCAAGCGCCGATGGGTCGCCCTGATGTTGTTCACGCTCGCGCTCATGAACTACGTGGACCGCGTTGCGTTGTCGTTCGCGGCCGGACCGATATCCAAGGAATACGGCCTCAATTCGGTTTCGCTCGGCTACCTATTCTCGTCCTTCCTCTGGACCTACACGATCTTCCTGATCCCGGCCGGAATCCTCGTTGATCGGTTCGGCGCCAAGGCTGTGGCTGGCATCGGCCTGGCGATCTGGTCGGCGGCGACGGCCATGACCGGCCTTGCCTCGAGCTTCGTGCAGCTGCTCGCAACCCGCTTGGTGATGGGCGGCGGCGAGGCGACGAGTAATCCTTCCGGTGCGCGCGTAATCCGCGAGTGGTTCCCGGCCAATGAGCGCGGTGCCGTGAACGCCATCTTCAACAGCGGCTCCTATGCCGGACCGGCGCTCTGCGCGGTCGTCGCTGGGCCGCTTATCGAGGCATTCGGCTGGCGGGTGCTCTTCTTCCTGGCGGGCGGGATCGGCCTGCTCTGGTTGCTGTGCTGGAAAATCTGGTTCGCCCGGCCGGAGGACGCACACTGGGTGTCCGACGGCGAGCGCGCGACGATCCTCGCGGAGCGCAGCTGGCACGGCCGCCAACAGAGCAAGGGCGAGGCGTCGGGCCTGCTTCGGCTGCTGACGAGCGGACCGACCCTCTGGGGCCTCGCTCTGACCCAAGGCTGCAACGTCTACTCCCAATACCTCTTCCTGACCTGGTTGCCGACCTATCTTCAGGCGACCAAAGGCCTGACGATCGCCAAGACCGGCTTCTACGCGGCGCTGCCCTACGCGATCGCCGTCGTCCTGTGCATCACCATCGGCCGCCTGAGCGACCGGGCGCTGCGCGGCGAAGTGGCCCGCGGCGGGCGGCGATACGTGATCGCCGCGGCGATGGTGCTCGCGTCGGTCATCCTGTTCGCCCCTTTGGTCGACAATCTCTGGGCCATCCTCGCGCTCATCGCCCTGTCCCTCACGGGCATCTCCGCGACGACGTCCCTCAACTTCGCCCTGGTGAACGACCTGCTGCCGAACCCTCGGGACGTCGGCGTCGCCATGGCCTTCAACGTGGTCGGCGGCAACGTCTTCGGCCTCATGGCGCCGATCGTGACCGGATACGTGATCGAGGAGACCGGCAGTTACGACAACGCCTTCGTCATCGCGGGCGTCCTGCTGCTCGTCGGCGCCGCTTCGACCCTGACGCTCACCCGGCGTCCGATCGGCGCCGCCGACCGGCCCGCACGGAGCGAAGCTCGGCCCGCATGAGCGTCCGCCTCATTCGATAGGAGAAACCCCATGAAGATCGCTTTCGTCGGTCTCGGCCAGATGGGCAAGCCCATCGCCATCAATCTCGCGAAAGGCGGTGCATCGGTCGTCGCGATCGATCGCACCGACCGGGCTTTCGCGGACCTGGCGGCGAAAGGCATCGAGACCTCGACCGACTTCCGTCACGCCGTCGACGCGGACGTCATCTTTCTTTGCCTCCCCAACGTCCAGGTCGTGACCGACGTGCTGTTCGGCGATCGCGGCATAGCGGCGTCCCTGCGCCCGGGCCAGATCGTCGTCGACCTCAGCACCTGCGACTACACCAAGACGCTGGCGATCGCCGGGAAATTGGCGGCCGCGGAGGTCGGTTTTCTGGACGCGCCGATCTCCGGCATGGAAGCGCGCGCCATCGACGGCACGCTGACAGTGATGTGTGGCGGCGACCAGGCCCTGTTCGATCGCGTCAGGCCGCTGTTCGACCTGATCGGCAAGACCATCCTGTACATGGGCGCCGCCGGTAGCGGCCAGCTCACCAAGCTGATCAACCAGCTGCTCTTCGACATCAACGCGGCGGCACTCGCCGAGATCCTGCCGATGGCCGCCAAGCTTGGCCTCGATCCGGCGCGCATCGGCGAGGTCGTGAACAACGGCACCGGCCGGAGCTATGCCTCGGAGTTCTTCATCCCCCGGATGTTGCGCGGTCATTTCGGCGACGGCTACCCGATGCAGGCGGCCTACAAGGACCTCGTAAGCGGCGCCGCTCTCTCGGCGGAGCTTGGCATCCCGCTGCCGGTGCTGGCCGCCGCGACCGCGACCTATCAGACGGCACTGCTCAAGGGGCATGGGCCAAAGGACAAGGGCGCCATGGTCCTCGTGTTCGAGGAACTGCTCGGCGTCGCGTTCCGTGACGGGCAACAGCAAACCAATCAGGAGGAGGGCGGCCGATGAGCACGCCGAAGGGTCTCTTCAACGGCCTGACCAACTACGGCGACGCGGACTTCGCCCGCTTTCTCCGCATGTCCTTCGCGCGCTCGATGGGCATCTCCCGGGAGATGCTGCACAAGCCAGTCGTCGGCATCGTCATGACGCCGTCCGGCTACAACAATTGCCACCGCTACATGCCGGACCTGGTCGAGGCCGTCTCGCGCGGCGTGCTGGCGTCCGGCGGGTTGCCGAGGCCGTTCCCGACCATCTCGCTCGGCGAGGTGTTCCTCAACCCGACCAGCATGGTCTATCGCAACCTCATGTCGATGGACACCGAGGAGATGATCGGCGCCCAGCCCATGGACGCGGTCGTGCTGATCGGGGGGTGCGACAAGACCGTACCGGCACAGCTGATGGGCGCTGCATCCGCCGACCTTCCGGCGATCCAGCTCGTGACCGGCCCGATGTCGACCGGCCGCCACAAAGGCCAGCGCCTCGGCGCCTGCACGGACTGCCGCGGCTTCTGGGGCAAATATCGCGCTGGCACGATCGACGCGGAGGAGATCGCCACCGTCGAAGGCCGCCTCTCGGTCACCGCTGGGACCTGCGCCGTCATGGGCACGGCGTCGACGATGGCCTGCATCGCCGAAACGCTCGGCATGTCGTTGCCCGGCACCGCCGCCATCCCGGCGGTCCATGCCGATCGCTTGGTCGCCGCCGAGGAGACCGGCAAGGCCGCGGTCAGGCTGATCGACCACAGGATCTATCCGCGCGAGATCATCACCGAGAAGTCAGTCGAGAACGCGCACCGGGTGCTGATGGCGATCGGCGGCTCGACCAACGCGATCGTGCATCTGGCGGCCGTCGCCGGTCGGCGCGGGATCCGCATCTCGAACGAGCGCCTCAACGCCATTTCGGACGAGACGCCGGTCCTGGTCGACCTGAAGCCCGTCGGCGAAGGCTACATGGAGGACTTCCATGCGGCAGGCGGCGTCGGGGCGCTCCTTCGCGAGCTCAAGCCGCTGCTCCATCTGGATACGATCGACGTGACCGGCCAAACGCTGGCCGACCGGCTCGAGACGCCCCTCGATTGGATCGACCGGAAGGTGATCCGCTCGTTCGACGATCCGGTCTCGAAGGTCGGCGGCCTCGTCTCCTTGTCGGGCTCGCTGGCACCCGACGGCGCGATCTTCAAGCGCGCGGCAGCGACACCGGCGCTGTTCGAGAGCGAGGGACGAGCGGTGGTGTTCACCGGCCTCGAGGATCTCGCAAAGCGGATCGACGATCCGGATCTCGACGTGAGGCCGGACGACATCCTGGTTCTGCAAAACATCGGCCCGCAGGCGGCCGGTATGCCGGAGGCGGGCTACCTGCCGGTCCCGAAGAAGCTGGCGCAGGCCGGTGTGAAGGACATGGTGCGGATCTCCGACGGCCGGATGTCCGGCACGGCTTTCGGCTCGATCGTCCTGCATGTGTCGCCGGAGGCCGCGATCGGCGGGCCGCTTGCCGCCGTCCGCAACGGCGACCGGATCCGGCTGTCGATCGCCGAGCGGCGGATCGACCTGCTGGTCGACGACGCCGAGATCAAGCGCCGTCTTGCGGAGGTCGTGCCGCCGCCGGTGCCAGCTCGCGGCTACAAGGCCCTCTACCGCCGAACGGTGCTTCAGGCGCCCGACGGCTGCGATTTCGATTTCCTGACCATGGAGACGCCGGAATGACCGACCAATTCGACCCCGCGCCAGCGGCAAAGGTGCTCGCCGACTCCTGGCATTCGGGTCAGCAGCTGACCGAGCTTCCCGCCGCCGTTCGGCCCCGGACCCTGTCGGAGGGCTATGACATTCAGGATCGCCTCGTGGCCGACCTCGGCATCCCGACCATCGGGTGGAAGCTGGGCGTGGGAAGTCACAAGCTGAAGCGCGATTCAGGCGTCGGCCGCTCGATCGCCGGACGTCTCCTCAAGTCTCGCGTCCTCGAGCCGAGCCAGGTCGTGTCCTTGCCGAACGCCGCACCGGCGACGATCGAGTTCGAATTCGCCTACGTGCTGGGCCAGGACGTGCTTCCGACCGCGTCGATCCAGGACGCCCGATCGGTCGTCGGGTCCGCTTGCGTGACGTTCGAGGTGGTGCTGTCCCGCTTCGTCGATCGGCGGGCCGTCGGCTGGCCGAGCTTCGCGGCCGACAACGCCGGTTTCGCGGCCCTGGTCGTCGGAGACGCGGTCGATCCGGCGGCGCTCTCCGACGTCGCTCGGACCCTGGTCGTGTCGGTCGACGGAACGGAGCGCGTGCGAGCAGCGACGGGTGATGACGTGACCGTGCCGTGCGACGCGCTGGCCGACCTGATCGCGGTCGCGAAGGAACGCAACATGGTCCTGCCGCGCGGGAGCCTCATCTCGACCGGCAGCATGTCGGTGCCGTTCAACGTCACCGGTCCAGTCGCGATCGAGGCGCGCTTCCTCGATCGGTCCCTCGGCTTCACCACCCGAGTTCCGTGAACCCGGTGCCTGCGGCCGCGACAATACAAGGAGACAGGCGATGCTAGACGGTCGGACCTCGCCGGACCGACTGCGACGCTTCGCGTCCGCAGCCTACGAAGCGGTCGGCATGGCGACGGCGGACGCGGCGCTTTGCGCCGACACGCTGGTGCAGGCGGACCTGTGGGGCCATCAATCGCATGGTGTCCTGCGTCTCTCCTGGTACGTGGCCCGGCTCAAGGCTGGCGTCTGCCAGGCCGCCGCCCGGCCGGAATTCGCGGTCGACGCGGGCGGTGTCGCCGTCATCGATGGGCATGACGCCATGGGGCAGGTGTTGGCGGCACGGGCTGCCGAAGAGGCGGTGGCGCGCGCCAAGCGGCACGGGATCGGCGCCGTCGCGGTGCGGAACTCCAACCACTTCGGCACCGCGCTTTACTTCACGCTGATGGCGGCACGGCAAAACTGCGTGGCGTTCCTGTCGACGAACGCCAGCCCGGCGATGGCGCCCTGGGGCGGCCGCAAGAAGATGGTCGGCACCAATCCTTGGTCCTGGGCTTGCCCGGCGGGCGCTTTGGCGCCGATGGCCCTCGACATCGCCAACACGAGCGTCGCCCGCGGCAAGGTCTATCTCGCCCGGCAACGCGGCGAGAAGATCCCGGAAGGGTGGGCGATCGACGCCGCGGGTGCGCCGACGACCGATCCCCAGGCGGCGATCGACGGCGTGATCCTGCCGATGGCCGGTCACAAGGGCTACGCCATTGCCGTCGTCATGGACATGCTTTCCGGCGTCCTGACTGGCAGCGGCTTCGGCGCGCAAGTCCATGGCCCCTATCAGTTCGAGCACAAGAGCGGAGCCGGTCATCTGATGATCGCGCTCGACATCGCCGCCTTCCAGCCGGTCGACGAGTTCGGCCGCCGGATGGAGGCGCTGATCGCCGAGCTGAAGTCGGTCCCGCTCGCCCGAGGCGCTGACGAGATCTTCTACCCGGGCGAGATCGAGGCGCGAAACGACGAGAAGAACCGGCGCGATGGACTGTCCTTGCCCGACGACACCATCGCCGACCTGAGGAAGCTCGCTGACGAGCTAGGGCTCCAGAAGCACCTGCCGTTCACTTAGGAGGCATCATCGGATGCAGTCCGACGCCCAGAACGAATTTTTGGCACCTGGCTTCGACCGTCGATGGTTCCTTCGAACGGCGACGTTCGCGGTTGGCAGCGCCGCCGTGTTGGCGTCGCCGATCGCAGGTGCCGCCCCGTCACACTCATCTCGATCCTCGGAGACAGCCATGCCGACACGCCGTCCGTGTTTTGCTTACGTCGGGAGCAGAACCAGCCGGGAGCGCAACGGCCACGGCAAAGGACTGACGGTCGCCCGCATCGATCCGCGAACCGGCGATTGGACCGAAATCCAGGTTCTCGACGACCTGGTGAACCCGTCGTTCCTTTGCCTCGGGCCGGAGGGGAAGTGCCTCTACACCGTCCACGGCGACAGCAGTGAGGTGAGCGCATTCAGGAGGGATCCCGAGACGGGGCGGCTGACCTTCCTGAACCGCCAGTCGACCAAGGGTAAGAATCCGGTCCACCTCTCATTCGACGCCAGCAAGAGCTTCCTGGTCGTAGCCAACTACGCGACCGGATCGGTCGTGACGCTTCCCGTTGCCTCGGACGGCACGCTCGGCGAAGTGCTCGATCTGATCGAGCTGCCCGGCGAGCCCGGCCCGCACAAGATCGAGCAAAAGGGATCGCACCCGCACGAAGTCATGTTCGACCCGGGCCGCCGCTTCCTCTTCGTGCCGGACAAGGGGCTCGACCGGATCTTCGTTCTCACGGTCGATCCCGCCTTCGGAAAGCTCGCGTTCAACGCCACCCCGTCCATTCAGACGCGCGAGGGGGCGGGACCTCGGCACATCGTGTTCCATCCAACCCAGCCGTTTGCCTATGTCGTCAACGAGTTGGACTCGACCGTCGCGACTTACGCTTGGGATCGCGAGCGCGGCGAACTCCATCCGATCGAGGTGGTGCCTGCGACGCCGAGCGAGTTCGTCGGGAACAACCGATCGGCGGAGATCGCCATCTCGGCCTCTGGCCAACACGTCTATGTCTCGAACCGCGGACACGACAGCATTGGCCTTTTCGCGATCGATAGTTCGTCCGGGAGGCTTTCGCCGGTCGCCTGGACCTCGACCGATGGCCGTGGCCCTCGGTTCTTCGCGTCCGATCTAAGCGAGGACCATTTTTACGCCGCCAACGAACTGACCGATTCAATCGTGGAGCTTCGGAGAACTCGGGCCAGCGGCATGCTGGTTCAGACTGGGCGCGTGATCGAGAGCGGCACGCCGGTGTGTATTCTGTTCGCTCCAGCCTAGGCGAGGCTTGGCATTTGGCGAGCGGCGCGTGACTATCGCTGTGAAAGGCGTCTTCCTTGCGATGTGTGCCGTTCCACCGATTTGGACTGCTGGCTAATCGGCTTCGTTCGGGCACAAATCCCGATACCGCGTTGAGGTTTGGCGCTCGACCGTCACAGACACGCCCCAGATTACGACGCCGCCGAGGGCGAGCAACGCGCCGACCCAGCCCGTCGAGGTCCAGCCGAATCCCGCCGCAATCGCCATGCCGCCGAGCCAAGGGCCGAGGGCGTTGGCGATGTTGAAAGCCGAATGGTTGAGGGCTGCTGGCAATGCTTGCGCCTTGCCGGATACGTCCATGAGGCGCGTCTGCAGCACGGTCGCGAGGGCGGCCCCGACCCCGATCAGGAAGACGTCTATCGAGATCGTCCAAATGCTCCTCGCGGCGAAAACGTAGAGCGCCAGCATCGCCGCGGACCACAGCAGCAGCACGCCTGCCGTCGGCATGAGCGCGCGATCGGCGAAGCGTGGCACGATCAGGTTGCCCGCCGTCAGGCCGATCCCGAAGATGCAGAGAACGATCGGGACGACGTGATCAGACACTCCGGTGACCGCCGTGAGTGTCGACGCCAGATACGTGTAGACGGCGAACAGGCCGCCGAAGCCGATGGCGCCGATCGCGAGCGTCAGCCAGACTTGCGGCACCTTGAGCGCGCCCAGCTCGCCCAGCGGGCTCGACTGTAGGTCTGCCGTCTCGCGCGGCGCGAAGAGGGCCACGAGCGTAAGGGCGATCAGCCCGAGTGCTGCGACGACGCCGAAGCTCCATCGCCAGCCAACGGCCTGCCCGAGCCAATTCGCCAGGGGCACGCCGATGATGGTCGCAACCGTGAGGCCGAGAAGGACCTGTCCGACCGCCTGAGTCCGCTTGTTCGTGGGCACGAGGGACGTGGCGACCACCGATGCCGTGCCGAAATAGGCGCCATGGGGCAGGCCGCTCAGGAAACGAAACACCATCATCGAGCCATAGCTCGGCGCCAGCGCGCTGAGGCCGTTGCCCAGCGCGAACATCGCCATCAGCGCCATGAGCAGGGTCCGGCGTGGCATCCGCGCCGTCAGCACCGCGATCACCGGCGCGCCGACGACGACACCCAGAGCATAGGCGCTGATCACGTGCCCCGCGGTCGGGGCGTCGATGCCCAGGGAGGTCGCGAAGAACGGCAGCAGGCTCATCGTCGCGAATTCCGTGGTGCCGATGGCGAAGCCTCCCATGGCCAGAGCCAGGATCACGAGGGTGGGCCAGGGACGATCGGCGCGCTGGTGGTTCGGCAACGGACATCTCCGGCTCGGCAATACTCCGACAATTGGGCAGCGTCTTCTCCCAATCAAGGCTCGCAATGCCGCGATGCAGCAATTTCTGGCCGGGTGTGCCTCTAGGGCCATCGAAAGGGACGGAACGACCTACCGCGTTGCGTTGCGGTCGGCACCCGAGTGTCGCTGACGCCTCGTTGCCTGAGCCCGTTCGATCGATCGGGCCTTCCGTCGCTCGTCGCGGAGCTCATCCAAGGTCGGCTTCCACCAGCCGCGGGAAAGCTCGTGGCCGAGCGGCGGCGACCGCGACGGCCAGGCGTGGACCAGTTCGTCAGGGGTCGGCCTCCGCCAAGTCGCCCAGATCAGCGGGCCGCCCTCCGTCGAGACGTCGGGATAGTGCTGCCGGGCGACAACCTCGTCGACGAACTCGCCGGTGACGTCCGTGATGGCGATGGCGCCGCTCGTGGTCATCAGCACGATGTCCAGCGGCGGAACGGCGTCAGCCGAGACGGGGTGGCGATGCCGACGCCGCTCCCGAGCGGTCTCCAGGGCGCGCGCGTATTCCGGCGATCCGCGTTCGGCCTCGCGCCGCTTCCCTCGCTCCTCGGGCTCGTTGCGCGCAGCGGCGGTCTCAATGACCGGCCACCTTCGGCGCAGGTCCTCCCAGGAGCGGAACGGGACGCGCCACAAGCGATGCTCGGCGTCCCATGCCGCCCACGGCACCTCGCGCAATTCAGCTTGGATGGTCCTGGGGAACGGTGTCCGGATCTCGAACTCCTCGCCAACTGTCAGGTACTTGCTTTGAATGGGCTCGAACGCGAACGCGTCGCGCCCGCGCTCGTCGGCATAGGCCAACACGCGGGGCATCTCGCGGTCAAACCATCGGTTCAGGCGGCGTTCGGCCGTCGCGCCTGGAACGATCCAGGCCCGGAGTTCGTCGCTCCAGCGCGCCCGCGGGAACGCCTTTCGAAAGCGTTCGACTGTCGCCGCGTCGTAGCCAAAGGACGCGACAGCTCCCGGCCCGTCGGCAGCGCGCACTTCAAAGGCCGTCTTCTCCGTCGTGCTCATCCGTCGACCTTGTTGCGGGAAGCCGTCACCCGCGACCCTCCAAAGTCAGGATGCGCTCTCCCGAGCGGCATCGCGAGAGATGAGACCTTGATGGGAGAACGGCCGAAACGCGATCGACGACCGGGTGACCGCCACCTCGGCGATGCTGTGCTCCCACTCGTGCCGGGCTTCGCCGGATATCTGCTGCGCAGCATCGCAATTGGTCGCGCACCTGCGGGATCGGGGACGGCGCCTCATCCGAGCATAGCGAATTCCCCGATTGGTCGGTGCCAAGGCTCGACCCGCTGTAAGTCGGCACAAGGTTCCCGCGCTGACCGGCGTCGCAAGTGATTGACTTTGAAATCGCGGGGGGCATGACACGGCGCCGCTTCACAGCGAGCTCTATCGTGGGCATAAGGTCCGCTTCTGGGACCCGAGCCGAACTCGTTCTACAGCCGACTTGGGTCGGCTGCGGCCATCCGTTGCCAACGTTGGAATGGCCCACAGTAAATCGGTCGAAGACGCTGTGCTGTCAATCGCCGCCTGGCCGCACCATCTCAACCTTCAGCGAACCCTCGGGTGTGAACCGGCGAAATGCTTCGACGCCGATCGACACGCCAAAGCACTGATCCGACAGGAAACCGGAGCGTCAAGTAGTCGCGCCGATTCACAAGACCGCTCGTCGCTGCGGGTGGCAACAGACGCACCGCATCTGTCAGCCAGTCACCGCCCCAGAAGCAGGCGAGATCGCATATTCCCATCTGAACGCCACATTGGCGATTGACTGGAGTTTCTTGGACGACCCTGCGCCTGAGCCGCCGTCGCAGATCCCAAATTCTGCCCCTTGAGCTTGGAGCGTTTGGATGATTGCAGAGAAGTCCGAATCGTTTGTGATTAGAAGGAAGCGTCGGCAACCGTCGAAGAATTGCTCTACGATAGTGCTGACAATGGAGACGTCGACAATACTTTTTTGCCGGGCGATGACCGTTGAGTCGAATTTCAGCAACGCGAGATCGTGAAATGAAAATCCGTCAAGATCATCAATATTTGCGCCATTAAGCAATTCATCACGAGCTTCGACGAACGAATCTAGAAACGAGATTTTGTATCCAGAATCCTGTATTCTTTTTTGTTCCGCCTCGCTGAGCCACGCGTCTTGGTAGAATATCGGAAAAGCGCCAGATTCTATGCCAATCTTATTGCCGTAAAGCACTCCTATGCTGCCAATCAAGTCATTTAGTTCGTGAATGCTAGGCCAGCGGCGATGCGCACGCTTGAAGCCTAAGCGAAGGTGGTACCCGTCGACTATGACGCAGAAATCAAAGTTCAAATGAATTTCGGTGAGTTCAATATTGCTCATTTTGTCCTCAGATGTCGTAAGGCGGTCGTATTTACTTATATTCGATTCATGCGGTTAGGCGCTCGATCTATGGCAATCTTTAGGTTTGCGCAAAGTATAGGGTCACTGACCGTTAGCCGCGGGCTTGTTGCCGGTCGCGTCGGCGTCGGCCTTGCACATGTAGACGCCGGTCTTGGTCATGCCATAGTGAACCGTGCCGGGCATGTGGTAGATGCCGGAATCGGTGTTGAGCCACACAACGCCCAAGGGCAGTGTTTCTGCGCACCGGTCACGGTCTTGTAGGTTGGGGGCTTGGCGAGCGCGGGAGAGGCGATAAAAGCAAAGGCGGCGACGGCAAAAAAAGTACGAGAAAGGTTCATTTCCGAACTCCAGTTTCTTGTGCCCGCATGATGGCGAACCGAGAAGGCCTCGTAAAGCCAGAGATAGAGTTAAAGCAGGCGCTCATCACCCTGGATTGACCAATGCTGCCGTTTCCTCGTACCGTCGCCACGTTCGAGGAGACGACTGGGGAACAAATGTTCAAGCACATCATTGCGGCACTTGCGCTCGTTTTCGCCCTTTCGTCGGCCGCTCCCGCGCTGGCGAAATCCACCCAAGGCGGTCACTACGCAGGCGGCCACAGCAGCAGCCACAAGGGCGGCCACTATCGGAACGCCCGCACCCACAACCACTACACCCATCACAAGAAGCACTGACGATCGCCGCCGCGGCGCATCGAGGGCCTTCGCGCCGCTTGGCGAGGGCCGCCCCGGTCGGCGACGATCGGGGCGCTCCCCGTATACCGATGAGCTACCCGTGAAATCCATTTCGCCGCTGATCGCTGGTCTCGTCACCGTCCTGGCCACTCCTGTCTCCCACGCGATGGCCTGGGGCGTCGAGGGCCATGCGGTGGTCGCCGGGATCGCCGAGGCTCACCTGACCGATGCGGCCCGCGCCCAGGTCCGGTCGCTGTGAGTCAGCACCGAAGCCTGACCCCACCGAAACTCTGCCAAATCCATTGATGGGTAACAGAAAATGTCGCCTTGCATGAGGGCACGACCGGCGCCGCTCGGATCTCGCACAAACCTCCATTCTGCCAATTCTTTCAGAATGTTAGGGCGAACGGAACGGGGGCAGGCTTCGATGCCAAATCACAGACATGGCGGGCGTTGAGCCTTCGGAAGCTCGGCTGGACCGGATGTCTTCAGTCTTCTTCCTTGCATTTCTGGAGCTTGACTCCGCGATTGCAAGGATGAACCGCGAAGTAGACGAGCTTTGCACAACCATTTCGATCGTTCCCAACGCGCAAAGAGAAGATTTATGGGAATGCGGCGAAGCTTGTCACGCGATTGGCGAAGATGTAGCAAAGTAACGGGTCTTCGAGGGTGCGCGCCGTGCCGCAGGTTACTTTTCAAATCTACAATCTCCGCCCGGTCCGCACAAAGACCGTCTATGCATTCGTCGACGCCGATATGGAAATCGGCGGCGTCGAATTTCGCGTCTGCGGGATCCAGGCCCGTCATCTGCCTGGTGGTGGCACCGCGGTTCATTTGCCGTGCTACCGGGACGTCGACGGCAGCTGGCGCGCCGCCGTCGACCTGCCCGAAGAGGTGCGGGACGCGTTGTCGGCGGCGGTTCTTGAGGTCCTGGTCGAGGAGGGCGTCGCCGTGGGTCGCGGGGAGGCCCCGAAGTCGGCTGCCGAGTAGTTCGGTTTTGCGAGAGATCGCGGCGGCTGCCCCTTGATCCTAGGATGCAGCCGTAGTCGTGGCCAGGAAGAGGCCACGTTCCAAGCGCCGGACGTCGACGGCTTCCCAGTTGGCACCGATCTGCTGGCACCGATCTGCCGAATCCACCTCGTCGCGTCTTCGGCCGTCGAGATCGTGTCAGCGCGGGCCGAGACCAGATACGAGAAGCTCTCGATACCAACGAACCTTCAGACGTCTACGCCTGGGACCTCACCGGTTCGCGCCCGGGATCATTGCCCGTTGCGGCTGGCACGGTCTCCGGCGGCATCTGCCTCCGCCTTGCAGACGAACGCCCCGTTCTTCGTGGCCCCGTACCAACGCTGCCCCTTGTAGTGATAGATGCCGGAAGGAAGATTGAGCCAGACGATGTAATCGTCCGGGCAGTGCTGTTGAGCCTGCTGCTCTGTGGGGAACTGCGCCAGCTGCGCCGCCGTCAAAGGCGCCGGTGCGGCCGTGATCAGCAGAAATCCGACGAGGACTCGAGCGAAGAACGCGCGAACCATGTTTCGTCCCTTCTTTGCCGGTTTCATGAGCTCGCGGCCGTGCACAACGAGGCGACTTCGACCTTCGCGTCGCTTCATTGGGAACCGCCAGCGATTGTCACGGCAGCCAGCAGTGCTTGCCATCTCGTGTCGAGATCGCTGACCCGGAGCGCTGTTTCGAGAGCCCCCTGGAAACCCCCGGACCTCGCTTGTGCGGCGGAGATCGCCACGAAGGCCTGGTCACGCAAGGCGGCAAGACAGGTGTCGGGATCTGTCTCCAGTTCGGCTTCCGCCCGAATTGCGTCTGATGTCCCGCTCAGGGCGGCCATGTCGACAGCGATCGAACCGAGCGTCCTTGCACGAATGGACGGAACTCGAACGGGCGACCTCTTGGCCGCGCGCCTGGGATCGGCCAAGAACTGTTCCCACTTCGCCTTGCTTTGCGGATCCGGCGCCGTCCTCAATCTCTCCTCGGCGGCTGCGATCGCTGGGTCTCGCCGCTCCTCGACCAACTCGCCCATGCTCCGCGTCTTCGCCATCGCTGCCGCGAAGTCCCCCATGACAGCCTCGAGCTCGATAGCTTGATCTGGCGGCGGCTCCCGCCTCGGTGACGCCCATATGCGTTGCCAGGCACTGAAGGCTCGGGTCGCTTCCGGCTGGTATCCCGCGAACGCCAGCGTTTTCGCGAGGCGGGCCAGGGCGGAGGCGCCCGCATCTTCCGCAGCACCGGCGGCGCCGGTCGCTAGGGACGCGAACCGTTGGACCGCCGTCGCGTCTTTCCGCTTGGCCGCGTCGGCTACGATGTCCAGCAGGACTTCTTCTCGGTCGCGCGGGCCGAGCGTCGACATTTCCTGGACAGCATCGTCGTAGGCGCCAAGTTCGACCAGGACGCCGATGGCCTGGCGACCGACGAGATGCAGCCGACTTCGCTGGCTCGGACCGGCGGGCGGGGCATCGGACCGCGCGGCGATCTCGGACGCCTTGCGCGCCGCGTCGATGGCCGCCGGGCGATCGCCAAGCTTCTCCAGGCGCCTTTCCTCGGCCAGCCACTCATCCAAGGTCAGGGTGTCGTCCTGCGGAACCAGAGATCTCGCGAGCGCAACGTCTCCTCTGTCGATCAGCTTGTCGACGGTCGCGTTCAGAACGTCGAAGGGCAGGGTCGGGATCGCCGGATCGCGGACGAACGACCGCGCCGCCTCTGCGCCCTGGCATTCCGCGAAGGCCTCCGCGGCCGACGCCGCCAGCCAACGCCTGTCGGACGCTTGGCTTCCCGTCCGAAGTAGCGCCAATGCCAGGTCCGCCGTGCGCCGAGCCAGTTCGGTGCCGCGACGCAAGTCTCGCGTTCCGCCAGGGCCGCTGGCGCACCAGGCAGTGGCCGCCTCGGACAGGATCATGACCTTCGGCAGCCCATCTGGGAATCCCTCTGCCAAATCGATCGAGGCTTGCATCTGGCCCGACATCGCGAGCGCCCCGGCGACGTCGGCCAATGCAAGCGCGGTGGAGCTCGACTGCGACAAGAAGCCCTTGTCCTTCGCCGCAGGAAGCTCCTGGACCCTGGAGAGAACCTCTTCCGCGCCGCCGACGTCCCCGGCCCCTGCGAGCGCCACGCCAAGCCTGCCGAGCAGGATCGCCTTCAGCTGCGGCTGAAGCTCCACGTCGGCGAGTGAAGCCGCCTCGCGATGCTCTCCCAGTCGCACGAGGTCTTCGATGACCGGGCCTCGCCAGAGCGGCCCAATTCCGTTTCCCCCATCGGCGAACAGCGCGGCCGCGCGGTGAACTACCCCTCGTGCAGCTTCGGGATATCCGCCTTTCGTCAGGGCAGTGGCGAGTTCGGTCAGGCGTGCCGCGTCGTTGCGAAAGTTGACGTCCGCGTTGCCCAATTTCGCCGAGGTGTCGGCAGCCGCAGAGGCGATGGCTTCCATGTCCTGGTCCGACGCACGTGGTATCGACCAGGCAGTCCCCACAACAATCGGCATTGCAAGAAGGCTGCTGGCAATCACGGTAAGCGCAGTCGCGACCAGGGGGCGGTCCCGTCCGTTTTGCTTGCCCAGGCGTTCGCCTCGCGTCGCGCGGACGCCGATCGCCCCTATCGGCACCACTCCACCCCGCGGCGCAGCTCAATGCTGTGGCAGGAGGACGGCATCTCCTGCGGGAACGGCAACTTGTCGCCGACCTTCCACAGCCCCAGGCGACGCATGATCTCCGGCATTTCCGAGTCAATCACCGCGAGCGGATTGCCGTCGCCGTACCGAGTCTGGCTTCGATAGTGCAACCGCTCGGAATAGGTCGCGGCGTTCGACGATCGCAGCACGGTGATGAAATAGGCGAACGGTGCGTTGAACGTGGGCTCGTCGAGGATGATGTCACCCGCGAGGGGGCCGGTCCTCACGAGACGGATTTCCTCGTTGTGGTTCTTGCCGGTGACCCCGGCAAAGGTTCCGACGAACCGGTTGGCCTGGCGGTCGTACGACAGCGCGAAGGTGGAGACAACCTGATTCCCGTTGGCGCTGAAAACGGACCTTGCCACGAGCAGCAACATTGGGGATCGGATATGGCTTCTGGCGAACACGATCCGTGCATCGAGGCTGTGATAGTTGCCGATGCTCTTGTCCCAGGAGCTCTTGGGGGCATCGACGTGCTCGAAATGCGGGAAGGGCGGGCCGGAGCAATCGAGAGCCGCACCGTGGGCGAGGCACATCGCTATCAGTCCGGGATCCCCGCCATCTAGAAGGACGTTTTCCGTCGACGGCCCTTGGATAGCGACAAACCGCCATGGAGTGACCGTCCGAAAGTCGCCGGTCAGATCGATGTCGGCGACGACGGTGCCAGCCGTGTCGTAGGTCTTCTGGAACCGGTCGATCGCAGCTTCGGCTGCGAGAGACGGGGGCTTCTCGGCGCTGTCGTTCGCGAGAGCGGGCGGGATGAAAGCCGAAGGCGCCGAGAGGATCGTCGCCCCAATGAGGATTGACGCTTTGAGGCGAACCATCCGACCGAACGACAACATGCTTGCTCGCGGAACGAAAAGTTGATTTCGATATCTTTAGCGCCTTGGGGTGGCATTGAATAGGGGCTGGCAACTGTGGCGGGTCCGTCGAAACGCCCTTCGGAGAGGCACTCCGAGCCTGCCGTCGGCCCCGTCAAGTTTGCTCCCGTCGCGGTAAGAGGGCGCGGATCCAAGGAACCGTCAGACCGAAGGCCGGGTCGCGGAGTTGGATCATGTCCCTGCAGGTATGGCTGTTCGCTACGGGGGCCGTTCTCCTCATGAAGTCATGGCGTCCTCAAAAATGACCGAAATCATTCTCGAAACCGCCCGCCTGCGCCTGGTTCCCTATCGCATGGACCATCTGGACGGCCTCCATGCGATGTCGTCCGACCCTCGCGTCGTCAGGTATCTAGGCGGCGTCACCAAGACGTTGGAGGAGACGGTCGCGGCGATAGAGTGCCAGATGGGCCGCTGGGAGGCGCACGGATTCGGCTGGTGGACCTTCTTCAGGATCTCCACGGGCGAGATCATCGGTGCGGGCTGCATCCAATACCTGGCAGGAATCGTCGGGAGTCCGCTGGAAATCGGCTGGCGGCTCAGGCCGGATCACTGGGGCCAGGGCTTTGCCACCGAAGCTGCGAGAACAATGGCGGCCTTCGCGTTCGACCAGCTGAAGGCGCCTGAACTTCTCGCGGTCGCGCACCCGGAGAACATCGCCTCGCGCCGGGTGATGGAGCGCCTCGGCATGCGGTATCGCGGCATCGAGCGCTGGTACGAAACGGACGCCGCCACGTATGAAATCGGCGCCGCCGAATGGCGCGAACGGCAGGCTGCGAACGAAGGCTGAGCGGGTGGTCGGTTTGGACAGCGTTTTTGAGCGGTGATCTGGATTTACGCCAAGAGCGGACTGTCACTGTGGCGTGGATAACGCCCGAACGGTATTGATTGAATCGGACCACCGCTGCGCCCAGATAAGCCTGGTTCCCTGCCGCCGGAGCCCGCGTCATGGCCGCTCAACTCAATCACACCATTGTCTGGTGTTCGAACCGGAGGGCCTCGGCAAAGTTTCTGGCCGAGATGCTGGGCCGGTCGGCGCCGACCCACTTCGGCCACTTCGACGTCGTCGAGCTGGACAACAGCGTCTCCCTCGATTTTGCCGACGCCGATAGCCCGATCCGGCCACAGCACTACGCCTTCCTGATCAGTGAAGCTGACTTCGACGCCGTATTCGGCCGCATCAAGGATCGCGGCCTCGACTACTGGGCTGATCCGAGGGGCAGTCGGCCTGGTGGAATCAACCACAACGATGGCGGGCGCGGCGTCTATTTTCGTGATCCGGACGGCCACTACCTCGAAGTGATCACCCGGCCTTACGGCAGCGGCGGCTGACCGCCATCCCGCCAGGGCGACTGACCCGGCGAATGACCGGCGGAGCCCATCGGGGCGCAAATCCGGGCGGCCTAGTTCGTCGAGCCCGAGCATGCGAACGTGAAGTAGATCTTCCGCTCCGACCCATCGCTCGCTGACCGTTTTCAAAACTCTCAACCAACGACATAATCTATCGTGGATGGAATAATCCTGAGGGCGAATTTAGATACATGCAGCGAGAACTTGGCCACGGTTGTCGATCGAGAGATTGTTATGTCTGAAGAAGGTCGCCGCACTATAGGGGCACCATTAATATGGCTGATCCGCTTCTTAGTGATGCTTCCGTTTGCACCTTCGCTCATCGCGCTTTTCAGGGGCGTCTCCGCTTGCATTGCATCGACTGAATCTCTTGCATGTCAATACATCGGCTGGGCTATGATCGCGGCGCCTATCAGCGTCTTTGTGGCACCGGTTGGATACGAAGCTGGGCCGCGTCCTCCGAGTGTTTGGCCGATGGTAATATTAACGGCCGCATCAATGGCAGCAGTCTGGGGTTTGTTGAGTTATCTGCTGTTCAAACTGGCCACGGCTCCATCGAAGAACAACCCGGCTTCGTAAGCCCCGGCACGATAAGCGATCCATTGAAAATCTGTGCAGGGCGCGCGTCGTTCGCGTCCGCGTCCCAAGCGTGATTCACGCTACAGCGACGGTGGCGGCGCGCCTTGCTTCGTCCGGATGGAAAACGTAACGAGATACCTGCATGCTGACCGCCCCGGCGAGCGAACGCGCCGCGGAGCGACAACCAGAACGGAGAAACCGATGAAGCGGATTGTGAGCGTGGCGCTGCTGGCCCTCGTGCTGGGCGCGGGGCTTTCACCGGCGGCCTACGCCGCGCCGAACTGCACCACCGGCAAGCCGTGCGGGGACACCTGCATCGCCAAGGACAAGACGTGCAACATCGCGCCGAAGCCAGCCAAGGAATGCAAGACCGGCAAGCTCTGCGGCGACACCTGCATCGCGAAGGACAAGGTCTGCAAGAAATAGGCTCCGGCCGAGCACGGCGGCCGCGCCCTCGCGGTCGCCGGTCTGCGAGTTGCAGGTGCGTTGCTGATCCCGGTCCCTCGCAAGCGACCAGGGGCAAGCGTGCCCCGCGCACGACCACGGTCATGCGGATCCCTCACACCGCTCCGAAACGTCCCTCTCTCGAGCGAATCCCGTTTCTCCTCGAGGTGGTCGACCAATTCGGTCGGCCGCGCTGGGCTCGACCTCTACCAGTGAGGTTCACCACGTGGGGTAGTTTCAATTTCCGGCTACCCTAAGGCGTGCGTCTTAGACGGAGGACGACATGCCTGAAGTTACACTTACCAAAAACAGCACTGATGGCTGGCGGTTTGGGCGAAGGACAGACCTTCCAGCCTATAATCGATTTGGAAACGTCCATAACGGAGACACGACTCAAAATGCCGTGGGATCACTCCCAGTTATGGGTGCCCCAGACCTGGGCACTCTTTTTGTCCGGCAACCAACATACGAATATGTCGATACAGGCTTCTGCCAGGTTCATCAGTCGAACATACTTTGGTCCGATTCGGCCTCGTGGTGCACGATCGTGACCCTGTGGCAGATGGGCCGGGCCGGGCTGGCTCACGTCGTGCCGAGCGGCACGTCGGCCAACGACACGCGGGCTTTGCTAAACCTGTACAACGCCACTCCGTCGGAGATTCATCTCGCGACGAAGCCCAATTTCTTTGATCTCGCAAACGGTTTTCAGTCCGTTCGGGCGACGATCCGGACCCACTACGGCGCCCAATATGCCGGTATCAAAGTATTTCTGATCAATGGTTACAACGGTCACGATTGGGCGCAGGAGCACCAGCTTGCCGTCGACCCGAAAGCCGGAGCGTATCCGGTCTTCAACTGATCGGATCGCGACTGAGATCGTCTAGTTTGCTGGGCAACATGGCCCCGACTAAAGAACGCGTCTAGCAAACTAGACATTTCACATTTCCGCCGCCATTGGCGCGGCGCGCTTCAGAAGTCCCATCTTGCACTGACGGGCGAGCGGTCGGACCCTCGCGGGTGTGTATGCGCCTCGCCGTGTATAGTACGAAGGGATTGTAGACACCTCTTCAGAATGACGGAAACTATCCCGATCGGACTAACGATCTTCGACATCCCGGCCTGGCGAAATTCATGAGGATCCACCATGCTGCTTCTGGAATTCCGGACTCTGTATTTTGAGGACCTCAGCGTCGGCATGACCGAAATTTATCAAAAGACGGTCAAATCATCAGACGTTATTGGTTTTGCGGAGATCAGTGGTGACCGAAACCCCATTCATCTATCCGAGCATTTCGCAGCCAAGACCCCGTTCAAATCGCGTATCGCCCACGGACTCTATACGGCAAGCCTGCTCTCGGCCCTGATCGGCACGCGCCTGCCGGGGCCCGGCGCCGTATACATATCCCAGACCCTGCAGTTCAAAGCGCCGGTCAAGATCGGCGACACCGTGTTCGCGTCGGTGGAGGTTGCGGAGCTCGTGCCCCATGGGCGCCGCGCCAGGCTCGCCTGCAAGTGCAGCGTCGGGGAGAACGTCGTCCTCGAGGGGGAGGCGATTGTGAAAGTGCCTGCGCGCCCGACGGCAGCCGCCGCCACTCCGCCGATGCCGACGTAATAGTCAGCACCGGCCACGGCACCATCTGCCGCCATCCCGAGCCCTTGGTCGCGACGGCCGGATCGTTGGAGCGTTTGGGCGTTCGCAGGCGGTGGGGCCTGAGCCGAGTGGCGTTCCAGGCGCGGAAACTCTATTCCCGGCTGCGAGTGCAGCGATCGATGAATTCCGAGACCAGGCCGGTGACGTCGGCCGGTCGCTCCAGGCTTGGCAGATGGGCGACGCCGGTCATCTGGAGGGCCGAGCCGTTCGGCATGGTCGTCGCTACATGGCGGCTTCGCTCTTGGATGTGCGGAAAGTCCAGGTCACCCCAGATCACGAGCGACGGCGCAGAGATCTCGCCCAACCGGTCGAACGCGGGCGAAATGTCCAGATTCGAGCCGACGGGCGGCGAGCGGAGCGCGATCGCGTTCATGTCGAGGAAGAGTTGGCGCGCCGGGCCTGGGACACGGCCTTCGGGTTGCAGCGGACCGTCGAGCCAGAGGCGGGCCTTGACCGCGTTCGCTCGATCCCGGGCGTTGACCGCCTCGGCCTCCTTCAGCTGGATCATCAGGTCTTCGGCCTCGGGCGGGTAGGACGCCTTGGGCATGCCGCTCACGGAGGGCGCTATGAGGACCAGGCCGCGGACCGACGACGGTCGCCGAAGTGCCGCATCGAGCGCGATCTGTCCGCCCTGCGAGCATCCGACGAGGATCGCGGGCGCTCCGTTCGCTAGCGCATCGATCACCGCCAAGAGGTCGGCGACCGGGGAATGGTCCTCCGCTTCCGCATGGGTCTCGCCGAAGCCCCGCCGGTCGTAGGCGATCGCCCTGTTGTTCGCGCCGACGCCATCGAGTTGGGCTCGCCACATGCGCCTGTCGCAGACACCGGCGTGCAGGAAGACAACGGGATCGCCGTCGCCGAGGACCTCCGCGGCCAGCGCGGCGCGACCGGACGAAACCTGATGGGTGGAACTCATTGTTCGTCCTGAAAAACGTTGCGGAGGGGCCAGCATTGCCTTGCGGAGAGAACAACAATAGCGGTCCCTAGCGGACTGTCTCTAGCGTTCGCACCACAACGTCTTCGCCCTTGCACCTGAATGACTTCTCCGCCTTGATGGCCCAGAGGTAGGTGACGATGGCGCACGGGAAGAGCGACGCGATCGAATAGGCGACCCCTGCGCCATGCAACGTGACGTTGGGCATCGGCGCCGTTTTCGAAAGCCTCGATAGATTGAGCCCCGACATCCAATTCTCCATCGACAGACCGGACCGGTTCGACCGACGACGTGTTCCGCGGCCATGTCCTGCAATTTGGGCGACCGAGACCCTGTTTCCGTCATCGGGCACCTGCCGGTCCGCCCGAGTTGATCCCGAGGCTGATCCGGCCGTTCGTCAGCACCTGCCGCCTGGGCACGCCGCCTGCGCGTCGTGCAGGTACTGGGTCCAATCAGTCGCGATGCCCTTCTGGGCGGAGGCGAGGTCCATGGCGCCGTCTTTGACCTGCTTGGCAAGGTAGTTTTCGACGGTGTCCTTCTCCTTGAAATATCGCTTGCCCAGCGCCACGCCGGAGGGCCCGCACTGCGGCCAGATGTTGTCCAGCGTGTCGGCGCCTCCGAGCTCGAGCGAGACCAGGTGGTCCAACTCGCAGGTTTGCGAGGACCCCGTGTTGTTCTGCGGGTGGGGAATCGAATACCAGGCGTAGGTCTGGTTCTTTTCCGCCTCGGTCGACGCGTCGTTCCGCACGCATTTGGTGGTGAAGCCCGGCGCCCTCAGCACGTCCGCCGTGAGCGTGGGGTTGACCGCGCCCGGCGTGCAAGCCGGGTCGGGAATCGGAAAGCCGTTGCTCATGCGAACATGACATTGCCCGGCGGCCTGTCCGGACACCGGCTCGAGCGGCGTCGATGCTTTGTCATCGATCGAGAACTGGCCGCAGGCGGCGGGTGCCCGTCGTTCCGCCGCGTGCGTCGGTCCAGGAACGACGAGCGCTGCAATGACCGATGCCGAGAGCACGATAGCTGGAAGGCGCATGACGGCCTCGCAATCAAGAGGGGATAAGCAAGTATACCATGACAACCATAAGGCGGCGAGTGGGGAGAACTCGCCAGGCTCACTCCCGTCCTGGAACCGACTGGTCACCGGGGCAGCGGGTACGGATGCGCCCAGTCTGCCCCGTGTCCCGACTGGGGGCCGAGATCGAATTTCCCTCGCCCGTGCGGAATAAAGGAGGACGGCCAGCGTCCATCTCCAGTCAGTTACTGGAGAACCACATGATTATCGAGACCCGCAGACCTGGGCTGGGCGCCGCTTTGGCCGCCGGGAGCATCGCCATTGTCCTGAACACCCTGGCCCTCAAGGCGGCAGACCTGATCTCCTTGCCGACGGGGAACGGAGTTCTCCTGCGTCTAATCACGCCCTGGCTTGCGCCCCTGCTGCGAGGCTCTGGCGTCGCGGGTGCCTGGGCCGCCGCTGGCGGTCCCGCTGCCGAATCGCCGGGTTTTCTGACCGGCTTCCATCTGGCGGTGGGAATTCTTATGGCGATCGCCTACTGGCTCGCTTTCGAGCCCCGACTTCCAGGACGTCCCGTGGTCAAGGGGCTGCTCTATGCTCTCGCGGTCTGGCTGCTGAACGCCTTCGCGGTTCTCCCGGCAACGGGAGAGGGCATCGCAGGTGCAGCCCATTTGACGGTCGCTGGGATGATCTGGTTCGCCGCCGTCCACACGCTGTTCTTTGTAGCGTTGGCGGTGCTCTATGCTGACTTCCGAGCCACGCGGCATCCGCGTTTGCCGAAGTAGATGCGCCGGGCGGCAGCGTACGGATCGTGGCAAGGCGCGAAAGAAAGGAGCTTGCTCGAGCCAACGGACCGTCGGTATCCCTGGCATTCGGTGAAGCCCGCGGCCAGGAAGAGCATCGTGGCCTTGCCGATCGAACACCGCCCTCTCAAACCCAAACTTGAGTAACCCCATGCGCAAGCTGATCGTTGTTCTCGCTGCCTTGGCCATCGTCGCGCCGACAATCCAGAGCGCGATGGCACAGACGCGTCATCGGGTCCACCACCGGAGGCATCATGCCCGGCACCATGTGCACCATCGGCCGCACGTCCCCGCCTCGCAGTACCGCTAGCTCATAGAGTTCCCGCACCACGGTTGGGTGCACACGAATTGCGGCGCCGCGCCGACCAAGGTGTCGCCGAACGACTGGCTCCGGACGCTTGGCCCGGACGGCCAGCGCAGCGACGACCTTGAGGGCAGCGCCGAATATTGCGGGCTTTGGGCGCGACAGTAGCGGACGAGTCCGGCTCGTCGGCCGACGATACCGTCAATCGAGGGCCGGAAGGATGGTGGCGAGGGCGGCCACGGTCTCGGCGGGCCGCGCGCCGGTCGGCGGCAGGTTGAGCAGCGCGTGGTGCACGCCAGCGTCCCGCATCGCCTCCAAGACGGTCGCCAGGCCGCGGATCCCCGTCCGATAGCCGAGGTCGATCGGCGCCGCCGGAGCGCTCGGGGCCTCGACCAGCTCGACCCGGACCGCCACGCTGAAGCTCCGGAACGCTCCAGGGGCAACGCGATCCACCGCCCGCCGCCAGAGGGCGTAGCGGTCGCGCTGGATTTCCGGCGGGCGGTGATAGGTCGCCCAGCCCGTGGCGTTGCGCGCGATCCATTCGAGCGTCTGGCCGCCGGAGCCGACCGCGAGCATCGGGATCTCCGTCGCGGCGGCGGGACGAAGCTCGAAGGCCACCGCAGGCTCGGCAGGGGGCGGCAGAATCCGCGGTGGCTGCTCCAGCGCCGCCGCGAGCCGCATCCAATGGTCTCGATACAGGTCCTTGTGATCGCCGGAATCGGCGCCGAACGCGGAGAACTCCTCGCGCCGGTCGCCCGAGCCCAGCCCAAGCACGAAGCGGCCGCCGCTGAGGCGGTCGAGCGTGATCGCGGCTTTGGCGAGATGGAGCGGGTGACGCAGGGTCAGGACCGTCGCAGCGGTCCCGATGACGATGCGGAACGTGCGCGCGGCGATCGCGCCGAGCATGGCTATCGGGTCGGGGTGCCCGAACGCTTCCGGATACCAGGGTCCGTTGAGCGGCACGTCGCGCACCCAGACCGCCGAGAAGCCCAGTTCTTCGGCCAGCGCCGCGAGGCCCACCTGCTCGCCAAAATCGACCTCTGGTCCATCTCACGGTCGAACCGGCAGGACCGGCCCGATGGAGAGCCTGCCATCCCCGAAAAGTGTCGAGCGTTCATTGGACACGATCGGCATCGCTCAGTACCTCCTTGGGCTGGACCGCGGCTCGGGCGCTCTCCGCCTCGAACGCAACGGATGCGCCCTCGCGTTGGGCGTTCGGCGCCTAATCACAGTCCGCACCGCATGTGTCTTGTCGGTGTAGACGACCAAGATCGTTTCCCGCTCGTACCTCGTCGGCCCCGCTTTCTCTCACCCCATCAAATACAACGCAGGCATGCTATCATCCGCAAAAGCCCGCCATGCGTGCATAGAGCTATCGAGCGACCCTCGCTTCTCTAATGCACGACGGGGTGGGTCACGGGAGACTGGGTTGCCTGAGCTGTCCAGATTTCTGTCGCCGGTCCGGGACCGTGAAAGCGGGGGAGGAGCTTGACGTGAAAAATCGGGATCAATGGAAGGAGAGCAAGTTCGTCTTCAGAAAGGGAAGACTTGTCGCTTCGTCTGATCCCGGAGAGGTAAGCTTAAGCTCAAGATTGATCGCTACGATCGTTGCGGGGCGCTACCAGGACGCGTTTCCGGTGCATGGAACGGGGCGTCTCTTGGACCTCGGCTGCGGTAAGGTGCCGCTCTACGCTGCCTATAAAGAATACGTGACGGAAATCATCTGCGTCGACTGGGAGAACACGCTCCATGGGGGCGAGTACCTCGATCGGCAAGTGGATCTTTCGAACCCATTGCCGTTCGCCGATGGGGAATTCGATACGATTATCCTTTCGGACGTGCTCGAACACATTTCGGCCCCGGACAATCTTTGGAACGAGATCGTGCGCATCCTCGCCGTGGGAGGAAAGATCATCATGAACGTCCCGTTTTATTATTGTTTGCACGAGCAGCCGCACGACTACTATCGATACACCGAATTTGCTCTGCGCCGTTTCGTGGCCAACTCGAACATGACTCTGATAAGCCTCGAGCCGATCGGCGGGGCACCGGAGATTCTGGCCGATGTAGCCTCAAAGGTCGCGACCCGCATCCCCAAGGTCGGCAGGCTTGTCGCGCGACTCATTCAGTTTCTCGGTCTGTGGTTCGTCAAAACCAAGCTAGGCCGGAGAATCTCTTCCGCGACGGCGGCCGACTTTCCGTTCGGCTATTTCATGATCGCTCAAAAGTCGTAGGGCCGAATCTGGTGTCAAACCCGATCGGTCGAACCCGGTCCGAAGCGGGGGCAAGCTAGGACCGCCAAAGCTCCCGACGCCGGAACGCTTGCAGGAACTTCTATTCGCCGCCGCGCGCATGGGCCGCGACGACGTGGTTCCCGCCTTGGTCCAAGCGGGCGTCGACCTGGAGGGATGCGATCCCAAGGGGTACACCGCCCTGATCCTGGCGAGCTACAACGGCCACCCCGCCACGACGGCGCTGCTGCTGTCGCACGGCGCCCAGGTCGACGCTGGGGACGGCGAGCGCGGCAACACCGCGCTGATGGGCGTCGCCTTCAAGGGCTACGTCGAGATCGTGAAGATCCTGATCGACGGCGGCGCGGACGTGAACGCGCGCAATCTCGCCGGGCAGACGGCCCTGATGACGGCGGCGCTGTTCGGCCGTGACGAGATCATCGACATGCTCCTCGCGGCCGGAGCGGATCCGGCGCTTGCGGACGCGGCGGGGAACACCGTCGTGACGCTGGCGCGGTCCCAGGGGAACATGCGGCTCGTGGAGCGCTTCGGCGGCAAGTGACCGGCAGGCGGTTCCCGACGGGGCGTCGCGAGGCAGGCTGTGCGAAGACCCACCAAACATGCGAGCCTGCCCAGCGATCTTAAATCCGGTCTATGGCAAATAGCTTTCGACTGCTTCCGCTCCAAACGCCAGTCTTGCGGGTTGTGTGATCGCTGGCTCTCAACTAACCATGGGTTCAGCTACGCGGGCGAATTTTAGGTGGCCGGGGAGTTGATCGCCAATTGCGCGGCGAAAGCCCGCTGGTAGGCTGGCCGTGCCTCGCCGCGGGCGACATAGGCGGCCAAGTTCGGGTATTCGTCCAAGATGCCTGACATCCGCAGGCGGAGCAGCACCGACACCATCAACAGGTCGCCTGCGCTGAACGCTCCGTCGAGCCAGTCGGCATCGTCCAGGCGAGCGGACAACTGTCCTAATCGGACGCGGATCCGGTCTTTGACCAGTGGCAGGCGTTCCTGGGCCCAAGGCTTGTCGCCCTCGACCATCTTGGCGGTTGAGAGATCGAGGATTGGCGGCTCCACCGTGTTGAGCGCGGCGAACATCCATGTGATCGCCCGCGCCCTGGCATGAGCATCCTCCGGCAGCAGGCCGACGTGCTTCTCTGCGATGTGAAAGACGATCGCCCCTGTCTCAAACACGGCAAGATCGCCCTCTTCATAGGTCGGAATCTGACCGAAGGGATGCAGCGCCAGATGCGCGGGTTCCTTCATCGCTGCGAACGAGACGAGGCGAACTTCGTAAGGCTGGCCCACTTCTTCAAGCGCCCAGCGAACGCGCGTATCGCGCGCCAGTCCTTTGCCGCCGTCGGGCGACCGTTCGAAGGCGGTAATGGTTGGGGTCATCGCGTCCGTCTCCTTGCTTGAGCCAACGGCGGCGTCACATGACGAGGACGAATGAGCCTGTCGGAAACCGACATCGTTCTTTGAACATCATCGCAGAAGCGACGATTGCCGGAGCTCGCTTCCGGCCTGGGTTTTGGTAGAGGATTGACCAGGAAGCCAGAGCCGCTTGTCCCGATCGGACCGATGTCCGCCTTTGCTGTGCAGCTTCCCCAAAGCGGACCGAGGACTAACACCGGATCGCTGACTTGGACGCGATCTCCGGGGATCCAGCCGTGCCCCTCGTTTCCGGCCGCGTCGTCGACGAGATGCGCGCACGCGAAGCGGAACATCGATTGACCGATCGTGTCGAGGGCGGACAAAAACTCGGTCATCTGTCGGAGTACCCAGCGAGCGCGTCCCGCCAAGTCGGAAGGAGATTCCGGTTCTCGGCGACAATACGGCAGGGCTTGCCGCTCGCTGTTCGGCAATGCGCGAGGGCCTGCTGACGAGCGTCTTCGATGGAGCGACTCGCGAAATTCCAATAGGCGCCATTGCCGTCCGAAGGAAGCGCCAACGCCTTCTCGGTCGGCGCGCGAAGGTAGTCTTCGACGCTGCTCCGATCCCGTGCCGCCAATGTCGACATCAAGGATCCGAAAGCTTCGGTTCCTTCCATCGCGGGGAGGGCGTTCGCGCGCAGGAAATCTTCGATCTTGGGCTCGGTCAGATCGTTGGCTGCCCACTTGAACAGAGTGTGGCCGTCGGTACCAATGGGTGGGAACATCGTGAAGTCAGCCTTCCCGCCGGAGCCGCGGTAGCCGTCCAACATGCGTCCGACGAGCTCGGGCCGGAACCAGGGATCGTTCTCGGCGTAGAGCCACAGCGTCGGCACGCGGGCCGCGCCGAACGAGGAGACCTCGCCCGCCAAGTCCGCCTCGAACGGGCCGCAAGCCGGGTTCTGCTCGAACTGCCTGGCATCGTGGTAGAGACCGCCGGAGACGTTGACGACCGCCGTCAGCGGGCGGTCTGGCCGAGCTGCAAGGTCGAGCATCGAGACGCCACCGATCGACACTCCGAGGCCCAGCGCGACGTTGCGGTCGACGTCTGGCCGCGTCCGGAGCGAAATCAGCGCAGCCTCCAGGTCGTCGGCGTGCGCGTCGAGGAAGCGCGCGACCTCGGGCCGGATGCAGGTCCCGGCCTCGTTCTGGACGGTACCGCTCGAGCCGCCGTAGCCGCGCCATGCGATCGCCGCGGCCAGCCAGCCGCGATGGGCGAAATCGTGCGCGAGGTGGGCCAGTCCCTCGGCGTGCAGACTCCGTGGTTCCTTCGAGGAGCCGTTCACGATGAGCGCGATCGGGAGGCGGGTGCCGGTCACCGGGCGGACGATCAACGTCTCGAGCTGTTCGGCGTGCCCGGCGATCGTGACCGGCAGCGCCGTTTGCTCCTCGACGACGGTCGGGTCGGCTGCGGAGGCAGTGCAATGCAGCTCCATCGCGATGAAAACGAGCGCGAGGATCTGGCATACGCGTCGGATCAAGACGGCCGCACCTAGCAGATGGCAACGGATTCGGGCCGAAACCGGCGCCGATGAGGCGATGAAGTCCCTTCTCGTTCAGGACTGGGCGGTTGCTCTGCCCGTTGTGCTGCGTCGTTCCCACGCGATTCCCAGGATCGCCAGCCCGACTGCTAACGTGGCGAGACTGCCAGGTTCAGGAAGGGAGATGTCTTCCGTCAGGTTTGTGATCTCAGCTCGGACGTACCCGGAGCCGTCCGTTCCAGGGTAGAACTCGACCCAGGCGCCTTGGCCGTTCTGATCCCAAGTGTAGGGGATCGAAGACAGCGAGTAAGGCGCAGTCGGCAAGTTCGTACCCCCATCGGGTGTCAGGAAGTCCGTGAGCGAATTCAGAAAAAGCTCGATCCCCGAGACGCCCAGCGGTAGGCCGGAACCCGAGAAGGTTGCCCCTCTCCCGGCGTTGGCATAAAGGACCGCCTCGTAGTTCCCGAAGGCATTGTCTTGTATCTGAAACGAGCCCGGGCCGCTGGCGAGCGAATACAATACGGATGCCTGGGGAACCGAAACACTGATGGCGGAAACCGCAGTGTCATACTGAGCCGACGCGCCAGCGTTGTAGGTGTAGCCCGGAGACGACGTGTCGTAGGTCACTTGCCCGCTAACAGACATACCGTCGTGGATGCTCGAGGCATTGGAGTATTGGACGATGCCGGTGTAGTCCCAGGCGATGACCTCGGCCTTGGCCGAGCCGACTGCGGCGATCAACAAGGCGAAGAGGGCGGCGGGGACTCTGCGCATGATCGCGACCTTCCGGGAAGATGCTGGAACCTACGTCCTTCGGACTTGGCGGACCTTCTCATCCTACATGTTGCGTGTCGAGCGAGAAATCATCTCGTGGTTGCGGCTCCGGTCGACGGGGCGCTAACCTGACCTCCGAGCCGCAGCAGGTTCCCCGAGATTGCGCAACCTGTGAATCGGCACGGGGTCTGAACGCCGATCGGCGCCCCAAAGCAATGTTCTCAATGGACAGCGCGGGGTGACATCATCGTGCCGTCTCCAGGTCGAACGCCGGTGGATTGCCCCGATCTTCCGACTGGCCCATAGTCGCGGCGAACTCCACCGCGGATTGTGTCCCATGAGATCGGTGCTCTTGCTTGTCGGCGCTTTCTGCGCGCTTTCCCTGTTACCGGGCAGCGGCTTGGCCGCCGAGCAAGTTCTACGCCTGGTTAGCCCGGGCGAAGCCGAGAGCTTCGACCCGGCCCATCGCCACTTCGCTGCCGACAGAGTGCTGGGCACCATCCTGCTCGAGGGGTTGACGAGGGAGGACGGAAACGGCGAACCCGTGCCCGGCGCTGCGGAGTCCTGGGAAGTCAGCGGCGACGGGCTGCGCTACGTCTTCCATCTGCGTCCGAATGCACGGTTCAGTGACGGGCAGCCGGTGACAGCCGAGAACTTCGTTTATGCCGCCCGCCGGTGGGTCGATCCCAAGACTGCGTCGGAAGCCACGAACGCCATCGAGCCGGTGCTCCATGCGCGAGAGTGCATCGGCGGTAGGCTGCCGCCGGAAGCGCTGGGCATCGAAGCGATCGATCCGTTGACGCTGGCCGTGACCCTGGAGCGGCCGAACCCGTATTTCCCGGCGTTGGCCGGTCAGCTCGTGCCGATGGAGCAGGCTGTCGTCGAGCGATGGGGCAACGCCTGGACGGAGCCCGAGCACATGGTCTCGAACGGGCCGTTCGCGCTCGCCGAGTTCGTGCTTCACGGCACCGTCGCCTTCGTCAGGAACCCGCGTTACTGGAACGCGGCGAACATCAAGCTCGATCGCGTGACGTTCGCCAGCGTCGAGAATTCCCGCACTGCGCAGCGCATGTTTCAAGCGGGCGAGGTCGATGCCGTCAGCCTCTCGTCGGAGGACTTCAAGAACGGCGGACCGCTGCCGGGGGCCCAGCTCCGGCTGCAACCGATCTACCGAGTCGCCTACCTGTTCTTCAACATGCGCAACGGCCCGCTCGCCGAAAGCCGCGGGCTGCGGCGAGCCTTGGCGCTGGCGCTCGACCAGGACACGCTCACGACGAAGATACTGAAGTCGATCAGCCAACCGGCCTTCGCCATGGTTCCCGCGATCTATGCGAACTATCCGCATCCTCGCGAGACCTTCGCCGATCGACCGATGGCCGAGAGGATCGCCGAGGCCCGCAAGCTTTACGCCGACGCTGGCTTCGGCCCCGGTCGTCCCCTTTCGGTGAAGGCCGTGCTCGGCGACAAGAAGTCGTGCGCCGCGATCCAGGAAATGTGGCGCGTGGCGCTCGGCTTCGTGGCGGAGTGCGATATCGAGGACGACCACGGCGCGGAGGAAGCCTACAAGACCGGGCAATTCGACGTCGGCGACAACGGCGACGGCGGGCCGGTGCCGGATCCCTACAAGATCATCTCCGACTTTCGCGGCCAGCCGGTCGGCGCGGAGAACACCGGCCGCTACGATTCGCCAGCCTATGACGCCACGCTGGCGGAGGCAGAGGAGACGTCGGATCTGACGGCTCGCGCCAAGAAGCTGGCGGAGGCCGAGCGGGTCCTACTCGACGACCAGGCGGTGATCCCGTTGTCGTTTTCCAGCGGTGCCTACGCCGTGGCGCCTCGCGTCCACGGATATCGGATGCTCGCCTCGCGCGCGCTTTTCCTCGACGACACGACGGTCGATCCCTGAGCAAATGCCGCTGCTGGTCGCGCCTGTTCGGGCCGGTCGGCATCGAGCGATGGATTGGCGTTGCGGCATCGACGGGCTTGCGCGCGCCGCCTCGGGTGCTATGTCGCCGGAAGGGGATCCCGATACAGACGCCCGAGCAACGACTCTCGGCTCTCTGCTGCTTCAGGTTGGCGCGTTGCGTGTCCGCTCTGCGAAGGCATTGACCTGCCGCGCCTCAACGCGCTTGCGGTGAGGGCGCGTCAAGTCAAGCTGGGCGTGTCTACTGAAACACGTTGACCCCGACGGCGGCCTCGACCTGGTTATCATCGGCGTCTTCGACATCCATTGGTGCCTCGCCGGTGGTGACCATGTCGCGTTGCTCTCTGGCCCGCTTCCAATCGTTCGGTCCGCCAGCCTGCTTGTGGCGCCTCATGTCGGTGCCGTTGACGTTGACCTCGCCGCGATAGCCGAAAATGTCGAGGTTGTAGTAGCCCAAGTGGCGCATTTCGTCGCCGAACAGCTGGAGATAGGTACTGCCGCCGCCCGGAGGAACGGAGGCGGAGTGGCACGACCAAAGCTTGATTCGAAGGGAATTCCCATCAGGGGCGAGCCCGTCATCGCTGAGGCGGGCGGCCAACTGCTTCGGTGACAGCTTCAAGGGGCGGAACCCGACCGCTTCTGAATTCCCGTGGCAATGGATGTACAGGACCGCCGGTACGGCCCGTTGCGCTCTGACGTTGCTCAATGGAGTGGTGCCAGGTTTGTGCCACAGGAGATTTGGATGGCAGCCGCCATCCTGTTTGGCGAAGCGCGCGAGCAGCCAGTCACCCCACTCCTCGATTTCGTTCTGGCGCGGATTGTACAATGGCCAGCCCTGCTTGGAGCCGACCTCATCCATCGTTCCGTAATTGCCATCGGCCGCGCCCCTGATCGCGGTTTTGAGTTCGAGCCGATTTCCAAGTTTCGGCATCGGAATGTAGACGAGGCGGTAGTATTTCCCCACGATGCCCCCCGATCGAATGTCTTCCGGGCGTCGCGGACCTAGACCGCTCTGCCGGTTGGTTGATGTCATCCGCGAGTAAGCCGTCCGACCAAGCCCGGCCGAACGGCTCACGGCGGCCCAGTCAGTTGTTGACGTCTGTCGACGTTTGGCCTGCGGTGTAGTTCTGCAGCACTCCGCTCGAATCGAACGTCATCGTCACGTTTGTCATCTTGCCGGTCGCCCCGCCCGCAAAGGCCCCCACTATGGGAATGAAGGTCGCGGCCTTCGCCTGGGTCTCGGTGTGCACGTAGCTGATGATCTTGGCGCCTTCGGAAGTCACCGTTGAACTGTTTGGCGGCCCGAACTTGGAGACCACCTCGGCGTAGGTGGTTTTTCCCTTTTGCAGGTCTGCCAGCTGCTCCTGCTTCACCTCGGTGCCGGATGACATGCAGCCAGCGACCGCGACCGATGCAGCCGCGGCGAAAATTCGACGAAACAACCTCATGAAAACCTCGGTTATCTGAATGTGCGGGGCACAACCGAGGGTGATGCTACGAAAGGTTGAGGAGCCATTCCACACCAATCGCGCCAGTGAGTGATAGAAGCTCGCCGAGCGTTGGAAACATGGGCCACGCCAGTGGTTGCCGCGCGGTCGCGGTTTGGCGGTATCGAAAATCCATGGCGGCATGCGGCCGAACGCCCGCAGCAAATCCTTGTGCGTGTCCGGCTACCCGACGTGCGGCGGTGGAGTGGTTTCGAGCGCTCGGATGTGAAGCGGCCCGACGTGATGCACCTGCCATGCCTTTGAAATCAACTGCTTGCTGCGCAGATCGGCACCAGGACCCCAGCCGATTTGCGCCCGTGCAACGGCATAGCCATGGGGTAGCCGACGCATACGACGGGTGCGTCGGCCGATCGGCCGATCGGCCTGACGCCGGACACAGGCTCCTGACGGCGCCGTTCAAGGCGGGCCGGTTCTCTTGCCAGCAAGTATCGTTCGCCGTATTGACTCGAAACGAACATGACCGTTTTGTGGATTCCGCTGCGGCATCGGCGGAATGCTGTCGAGCTTAGAGCTCGGAAATGAGACACGGTCCCGACCGATCGAAGTCGGAGGAAACGCAGGCGGGAGGAGAGACGATGTCGAATGCGCTCCGCATCGCGCATGGAGCGTTCGGTCGAGTTGCCTTACTCGACATGGATGCTTCGCTCGTTCGCCATGCGCATCCTCACTGCCACGTCCTGATCAAGGCGGAGGGTTCCGACACCCAATTTTCGGTGCGGGATCAGATCGTGCCATTGACCACCAACAACGCCGTCCTGATCAACGCGTGGGAGCCTCACGCGTACGTCCATGATCCAAGGCGGACGCGGACGATCATATTGGCGCTCTATATCGAGCCGATCTGGCTGGCGGGATTTCGGAAGAATTGGACCGCGAGCGGAGCGCCCGGCTTTTTCGAGCGCCTCTCTGGCGAACTCACTCCGCTGATCCGCTCCCTTGCCGACGAGCTCGCGTTCTCGATGACGAATAGCTCCGTGACGGGGGCCGAACAGGAGCGGCTTCTCTCCGACCTGATGATTGCGGTCATCGAGAAATTCTCGCCGTGGCGCGAGGTTACTGTTTCCCTCCGGGATCTCGCTCGCCGCGGAAGCGTCGATTGGCGGATCCGACGCGCGCTCGAGGTCATACGGGCGAACCCGGGAGAGATCGGAGACATGAGCGCGTTGGCGAGAGAAGTCGGCCTTTCCCGCGCGCATTTCTTCCGTCTCTTCGAGAAATCGATCGACGTCCCGCCGCGTGTCTTCCTCAACGTGGTGCGGTTGGAATACGCCGTCGGCGAGCTGGTCAATTCCGAGGTGAGCCTCTCGGACCTGAGCGATCGCCTGGGTTTCAGCGCACCGCCCCATTTCACCCGGTTCTTCAGGGATCACGCAGGGGCGACGCCAAGCGAGTTCCGGTCCGTCGCGCGGCAATGAGCGATCGGAAATCCTAATCACGCGATCGGGCATCCGAATTAAGAGACGGTAGGGTAAGTCGTGCGACCCGGCGGTATCCACGTCTCCCCGTTCCTGTGTGCAGCCTGCACCCAAGCGTTTCGAAGACGCGCTAGGGAGAGGCCCAAGTGGAACAGAGTGCCGTCCTCCGGGACCCGGAACGACGCGTAAGCATCAGCGAAGGCTGGGTGGGGAAGTCGCCCCCGCGCGTCGAGGACGCGGCCCTCCTGACCGGGCGCGGGCGCTACATCGACGACCTCGGCATCACGCCGGGCACGCTCCACGCCGCCATCCTCCGCTCCCCCCACGCGCACGCCTTGATCGAGGCGATCGATGTCGAGCGGGCCAAGGCGATGCCGGGCGTTGAGGCCATCCTGACGGGCGAGGATATCCGGGCCCTGACCGCCAGCATGGTCGTCGGCGTGAAGGCACCGGTCGATTGCTGGCCGATCGCCGTCGACCGGGTCCGGTACGTCGGCGAACCGGTTGCGGTGGTCGTCGCGTCCGACCGATATCTCGCTGAAGACGCGATCGATCTCGTTGAGGTCCGGTACAAGCCGCTTGGCGCCGTGGTCGATCCGTTCGAGGCGATGAAGCCCGAAGCGCCCGTCCTTCATGAGGGGTTCGGCACCCTGGGCCTCGCCAACAACGTCGCGAGCGATCGACGCTTCCGGTACGGCGATCCGGAGCGCGCCTTTGCCGAGGCTCCGCATCGTGTCTCGGTCGACGTGCGCTACCCGCGGAATGCCTGCACGCCCATCGAGACCTACGGGGTCATCGCCGAATACGATCCGGGCCTCGACGGCTATGACATCCGGGCCAATTTCCAGGGTCCCTTCAGCATTCATGCGGTGATTTCGCGTGCGCTCAAGGTCCCCGGGAACCGGTTGCGCCTTCGGACGCCACCGGATTCCGGCGGCAGCTTCGGCGTCAAGCAGGGGGTGTTCCCCTACATCGTGCTCATCGGGGCCGCGGCGCGCGTCGTCCAGCGTCCCGTGAAGTGGATCGAGGATCGGCTCGAGCACCTTGCCGCGTCGACCGTCGCGACCAATCGCGGAACCCGGCTCGAAGCCGCGGTCGAGGCCAACGGGCGAATCACGGCGCTGGATTGGGATCAGGTCGAGGATTGCGGCGCGCATCTTCGGGCGCCGGAGCCTGCCACGCTCTATCGCATGCACGGCAACATGACCGGGGCCTACGCGATCCGAAACGTCGCCATCCGCAATCGGGTCGTGGTCACCAACAAGACGCCGACGGGCCTCAACCGCGGCTTCGGCGGACCCCAGGTCTATTTCGCGCTCGAGCGCCTGATGCAGCGGATCGCAATCGAGCTGGGTCTCGATCCCCTGGATGTCATTCGCCGCAACCTCGTGCCGCAAGGCTCCTTCCCCTACAAGACCGCGACCGGAGCGGTGCTGGACTCCGGCGACTACCAGACCGCCCTCTCGGTCGCGCTCGAAAAGGGCGGGCACGCGGAACTGCTGAAGCGGCGCGATCAGGCCCGCGCCGAGGGGCGCCTCTACGGCATCGGGTACACCGCGGTCGTCGAACCCAGCGTCTCCAACATGGGCTACATCACCACCGTCCTGACGGCGGACGAGCGTCGGAAGGCAGGGCCGAAGAACGGCGCGCAGGCGACAGCGACGATCCATATCGACCCGCTCGGCTCGGTCTCGGTCCACGTCGCTTCGGTTCCCCAGGGTCAGGGGCACCGCACCGTACTGGGCCAGGTCGTCGGGGATGTGTTCGGCCTACCGCCCTCCACGATATCGGTCGTCACCGACGTCGACACGGGCAAGGACGCGTGGTCGATCGCCTCGGGGAACTACTCCAGTCGGTTCGCTCCGGCGGTGGCGGGTGCCGCCCACCTTGCCGCGACGCGGCTACGCGGCCGCTTGGCGCAGATCGCCGCGGCACAGCTCAACATCCTCCCCGACGAGGTCGAGTTCGCCGAAGGCCGGGCCCGGGCGAAGGGAAATCTCGACAACGGCACGAGCTTCTCGCGCGTCGCGGCGGCCGGGCACTGGGCACCCGGCACCCTGCCGGACGGCGTCGAGCAGCCGCTTCGGGAGACCGTGTTCTGGACCCCGGATCAGCTGGTGGCGCCGAACGCGAAGGACGAGGTCAATTCCTCGCTCTGCCACGGCTTCATCTTCGACTTCTGTGGCGTCGAAATCGATCGGACCACCGGTGAGACCAAGATCGACCGGTACGTGACGATGCACGACTGCGGCCACATCCTCCACCCGGGAATGGTCGACGGCCAGGTCCGCGGCGGTTTCGCCCATGCCCTGGGAGCGGCGCTCTATGAGGAGCACAGCTACGGCGCCGACGGCAGCTTCCTGTCCGGCACGTTGGCGGATTACCTGATCCCGACCACGATGGAGGTGCCGGATCCGATCATCCTGCACCTGGAGACGCCGTCGCCGTTCACGCCTCTTGGCGCCAAGGGCGTCGGGGAGGGCAACTGCATGTCCACCCCGGTCTGCATCGCCAACGCGGTCGCCGATGCCTTGGGGCTCTCCGACATCACCTTGCCGATCCTGCCGTCGCATCTCGCAGACCACCTCTACGGCGCCGAAGCCCCGCCAAAGCATTCGCCAGCGACGCGTCCGAGCGTTCCCGCAAAACCGGGCGCGAGAATGCTCACCGGCGATGGGACCGCATCGGTCGACGCGCCGCGGGACAAGGTCTGGGCGATGTTGCTCGACCCCCAAGCGCTCATGGCGATCGTGCCGGGTGCCCATGGCATCGAGAAGCTCTCCGACACCCAATTCCGCGCCGAGGTGACGCTCGGCGTCGGCCCGGTCAAGGGAAGGTACAAGTCGGAGATCAGCCTTTCCGAGATGTTGGCTCCCGAGAAGGTCACCCTCACCGGATCGACGAACGGGGCGCTCGGCTTCGGCCAAGGCGTCGGCGTGGTGACGCTATCCGAGGAGGCGCCGGGCCGGACCAAGGTCGCGTACCGCTACGAGGCGGAGATCGGCGGCAAGGTGGCGTCGATCGGCGGACGTCTTCTCGATGGCGCGGCCCGTGTCGTCATCGGGCAGTTCTTCAGCGCTCTGGCGGCGCAGGCTGGCGGTGCGCCGAAGCGCGGCTTGGTGGCTTTCCTAAGACGTCTGTTCGGGAGGCGGTCATGAAGCCCCCTGCATTCGACTACCTTCGCGCCGCGACCCTGGACGAGGTCCTGGAGGCGTTGTGGGAGGGCGGTTCCGACGCTCGGATCCTGGCCGGGGGCCAATCGCTGCTGCCTATGCTCAACATGCGGCTCGCCCGGCCGAGCGTGCTCGTGGACGTCATGCATGTGGATGCGCTGCGACAGGTCACCGCCTCCGGGGACGCCCTCAAGATCGGTGCCGCGGTCCGGCAAGCGCAGATCGAGCATCGAGCCGACCTGGTCGGCGAACTGCCGTTGCTGGCCGCCGCCATTCCTTGGGTCGGCCACATGCAGACTCGTGCTTCCGGCACCCTGTGCGGCTCCGTCGCCCACGCCGATCCAAGCGCCGAGATCCCCTTGGTGCTGCTGGCCTTGCTGGGGTCGGTCCACCTGAGGTCCCGCAAGCAGCGCCGGACCCTCAAAGCCGACGACTTCTTCACGGGCATGATGGCCACCGCTCGGGCCGACCAAGAGGTCATCGAGGCGATCTCGTTCCCCCTGGCGAGGCCGGACACGGGCTACGCGTTCCGCGAAGTCGGACGGCGCCACGGCGACTTCGCCATCGTCGCCTGCGCGGCCGTGGTCGATCGCAAGGGCGCCCGCTTGGCGGTCGGGGGCGTCGCCGACATGCCGATGGCTCGGCCGTTGCCGCTGCCGGAGGAGGGGAGCGCCCTCGACGACGCGCTCGAAACCTTCGCCTGGGACCTCAACGCCCGCGACGACCTCCACGCCACCGCCCGCTATCGGCGCGAGCTCGTCAGGCGCCTCGGCCGCCAGGTCATCGAAGAAGCCGTGCGGCGGCGAGACGGCGTGACGCCGCCGCCGACCGGTCACCAACAGGATGCTGCCTGATGCCCCGCCTTTCCGCCACCAGCCGCCACCCGGTATCCTTTACGCTGAACGGCCGCCCGGTCAGGGGGGAGGCCGAGCCGCGTCTCCTGCTGCATGATTTCCTGCGCCATGTGATCGGTGCCACGGGCACGCATGTCGGTTGCGAACATGGTGTCTGCGGGGCTTGCACCGTCCAGATCGACGGGGCACCGGTCCGGTCCTGCTTGAGGCTCGCGGTACAGTCCGATGGCGCCGAGATCCGCACGGTCGAAGGCCTGGCGCCGTCACCGGAACGTCTCGCCATCCTGCAGGAAAGCTTCCGGGAGCATCACGGCCTCCAGTGCGGCTTCTGCACCGCCGGAATCCTCATGTCGCTCGATGCGTTCCTGCGTGGCAACCCCGACCCGACCGAGGCCGCCATCCGCGAAGTCCTGTCCGGTCATCTCTGCCGCTGTACCGGCTACACCCCGATTGTCGCTGCGGCCATGACGGCGGCGGCCCGCCTGCGCGCGGAAGAGCCGAGCCATGCTTGATCTCGGCACAAGCTTCATCGCCAGCGTGGAGCGCGATCCGAACGTTCTCGCGATCGTCGATGGCGAAACCCGCCTCACGTATGTCGCCTGGTATCGTCGGGTATCGGCCATCGTCGCGGCGCTGGACGAGCTCGGGCTGAAGCCGGGCGACCATCTTGTCACGGTTCTGCAGAACCGCTGGCAGGCTGCCACACTCCATTGGGCGTGCCAGCTCGCCGGGGTCATCATCACGCCGCTGAATTGGCGAGCGAAGGCGGACGACGTCGAATTCTGCGTCACCGACTCCGGTGCGTCGCTGCTCGTCTACGAGCCCGCATCCGCGGACGCGGTCCATTCGGCGCCCGCCGCAATGAGCATCCGCAGGATATCTCTCGGCGCCGCTAGCGACGGTGAGATTGCATTCGACGAACTGGTCGAACGATCGGCTCCCGATGCGCAGCCGAGGGTGAGTGCCGACGCCTGGTCCCTGATGCTTTACACGTCCGGGACGACGTCGCGCCCCAAGGGAGTGCCGCGTCGGCAGCGGGCGGAACGAGCGGCGGCGATCGCCCATCTCGCGCAAAACCTCTACGGCCGCGGCGAACGCACGCTCGGCGTCATGCCGCTCTATCACACCATGGGCGTGCGATCGCTCCTTGCGATGTCCTTGGTCGGTGGGACTTTCGTCTGCCTTCCTCGCTTCGACATCGAAGGGGCTCTGGCACTGATCGAGCGGGAAGCGATCACCAACCTCTACCTGGCGCCCACGCTCTATCACGACGTGGTCCACCACCCCTCCTTCAAGTCGGCGGACGTGAGTTCGGTGCGGAAGCTCGGGTTCGCGGGAGCGCCGATGACCGACGGCCTGTTGCGCCGCCTCGAGGAAGCCTTCCGGCCCGAGCTGTTCGTCAATCACTACGGCAGCTCCGAGATCTACACCTGCACGATCAACCAGGATGCGGCGACCAAGCCGGGATCCGCAGGCCGGGCGGCCCTCAACCAGCGCATCCGGGTCGTCCGCATCGACGCCTTGTCCGCGGACGACCTGGCCGCTCCCGGTGAGGAGGGCGAGATTATCGCGTCCCTCACTGGAGACGAGGCGTTCGAGGGCTATTGGCTGAGGCCCGACGCGGACGCGAAGGCGTTGCGGGACGGTTGGTACTTCACCAGCGACACCGGCTATTTCGACGCCGACGGCGACCTCTTCGTCACGGGCCGGGTCGACGACCTGATCATCACCGGCGGCGAGAACGTCTCCCCGGTCGAGGTCGAGAGCTGCCTTTCCCTGCATCCCGCCGTCTCCGAGGTGGCCGTGGTCGGCCTGCCGGACGAACGGCTCGGCAAGGTCGTCACCGCCTTCGTCAGGTTGAGCCATCCCGTCGATGCCGAGGAGCTGGACAGGCATTGCCGCGAGTCGACCCTCGCCAATTTCAAGCGCCCCCGCCGGATCGTGTTCGTCGAGCAGATCCCCCGCTCGCCGGTGGGCAAGCTGCTGCGCCGCAAGCTCGTCGACGGTGAGTACCGCCTCGCCGATCCCAAGGCCCAGAACCAGGAACCAATCGCATGAGCGCCCCCATGACTGATCCCCGCTTCAATGATCTCGACGGTTTCCGCGTGGAAGTCGACGCAGAGCGATTCCGCGCCGACGTGATCCTCGATCGCGCGCCGCTCAACGTCATCTCGATGCCGCAGCGCGACCAGCTCCGGAAAGTTTTCGAGGCACTCGACGAGGACAGCGCGGTTCGCGTCATCGTCCTCCGAGCCGTCGGCGAGCACTTCTCCAGCGGCGGCAACATCAAGGGCTTCATGGAAGCTTCGCCCGAGCATGTCTCGAAGCTCGCCTGGAACGTTGCCGCGCCCGCGCGCTGCGGAAAGCCCGTGATCGCGGCGAACCGCGGCTATGCCTTCGGCGTCGGCTTCGAGATCTCGCTGGCCTGCGACTTCCGCATCGTCTCGGAGACCTGCCAGTACGCGCTCCCGGAACAGAAGCTGGGGCAGATCCCGGGCTCGGGCGGCTCCGCGCGCCTTCAGAAGATCGTCGGCATCACGCGCACCAAGGACATCGTCATGCGCTCCCGCCGCATCGGCGCCAACCAGGCGCTCGACTGGGGCATCGCGACCGAGATGGTGCCGGACGACCAGCTCGAGGCCGCCACGGACGCCTTGGTGGCGGAGCTGGTGGGGTTTTCGCCGCTGGCCCAGCGGACGGCCAAGAAGCTGCTGAACGACACCGAGGATGCGTCGCTGTCGATCGCGATCGAGCTGGAAGGGCATTGCTACAGCCGCTTGCGGTCCTCGGACGACTTCGCGGAGGGCGTCGACGCCTTCCACAGCAAGCGCCCACCGAACTTCCGCGGCAGCTGAGCGAGCAGCTAGCCGCTGCCAGGGGAGGCGGGCCGTCCCGGCTGCTTCTCCTGATACGCAGACATTCAACGCGAGGCCCCTCGGCGCTCGCGAACAAGCGCACGCAGATGCTGCCTTACTGACGGGGAGGAACATTCCATGGCGATTGCACAGAAGCCCGACGCACTGGACGCGGTCGAAGCGACGCCGCGGCAGACATTTTTCGCCATTGCGGCGTCTTGTCTTGGCTGGTCGCTCGATCTGTTCGACCTATTCATCCTGCTCTACGTGGCGCCGACGATCGGGGCGCTGTTCTTCCCGTCCCAGTTCCCCACGCTCTCCCTTGCGGCCGTCTACGCGTCCTTCGCGGTCACGCTGCTGATGCGACCGGTCGGCTCGGCCGTGTTCGGCTCCTATGCGGACAGGCATGGGCGCAAGGGAGCGATGGTCGTGGCCGTCGTCGGCGTCGGCATCAGCACGGCGGCTTTCGGCACTCTCCCGACCCTTCAGCAGGCGGGCCTGATCTCGCCCGTGCTCTTCCTGATCCTCCGGCTTGTCCAGGGCGTCTTCGTCGGCGGCGTGGTTGCCTCGACGCACACGATCGGGACGGAATCGGTCTCCCCGAAATGGCGCGGCACCATGTCCGGCCTCATCGGCGGCGGCGGCGCCGCGGTCGGCGCGCTCCTAGCCTCGATCGTGTTCCTCGTAACGAGCTCGATCTTCCCCGGCGACAGCTTCGCCGCATGGGGCTGGCGCTGCATGTTCTTCGCCGGGATCCTGAGCTCGGTCCTGGGACTAGCCGTCTTCAACAGCCTCGAGGAGTCGCCGCTTTGGCGCCTGGCCCAGGCGAAGAAGGCGCTCTCTTCCGATCGGCGCTCTCCTCTTGCGACGCTGTTCAGCGCCGACCACCGCGGCGTGCTGCTCGTCAACCTGATGATCACGATCGGCGGCGGCGCGGGCTACTACCTGACTTCGGGCTATCTCCCGAGCTTCCTCAAGATCGTCAACAAGCTGCCGGGCACGACGACGTCGTTGATCCTGATGGGTGCCAGCGTGGGGGCGCTCATCGCCTCGTTGGTCGTGGGATGGATCAGCGACCAGGTCGGTCGCAAGCCGACCTTCATTGTGATAGGGCTGGTCAACCTCATCCTGATCCCCGTCTGCTACAGGGCGATGGCGGGTGTCACCGACGTAGCTGTCGTCACCGGATGCGCCATAGCGCTCGCGTTCCTGGGGAACGCAGGCTACGCGCCGGTGCTGATCTTCCTCAACGAGCGGTTCCCGACGTCGCTCCGCGCGACTGGAACTGGCCTCTCGTGGAATATCGGCTTCGCGATCGGCGGCATGATGCCGACGTTCGTGTCGCTCGCGAGCCCCACCCCGACCGACCTGCCGCTCTCGCTCTCGATATTCGCCGGGGGCGTGTTCCTGCTCTACCTGATCGGAAGCTTCATCGTGCCGGAAACGCGCGATCGGATGAGGTAGGAACTGCGGGCCTGGCGGGGTGGTGAGTATCCGCCAGGCTCGACGCGCGTCCCGGCGCCACCGTTGGAGCCGAGGGCCGAAGGCGTTCCGGCTTCGACGGTTGCGCCCTTTGCGAGATGGAACTCTGCACGCGGTCTTCGCCGAAGCTCTCGCCGCCGCCGGAGGTCGAGGTGTCGAGGTGCCCGCCATCCGTGACCAATAGCCGGAAAGCCAACGGTACTGGGTCGTGAACTTTCTGGGGCGTGGGGGCATTCCGGTGCAGGTCGACCGTGTTTCAGCGCGGGGTCCCGCGCGGCGGGACCGTTCCTAGGCGCCTTCGAATGGTGGTTCAGGCCTCTCCTCCACCTGGTAAGGGCCGAACTCCATGCCCAGGTCGATTTTGAGCCGGGCCAGCCTCTCAAGGGTCGCGGCTTCGATGAAGTTGTTTTCCTGATGGGGCGAGTTGCCGATGGGCAACGTGAGCTGGATCAGGCGCTTGGCATCGTCGACCCGGTCGAGCAGTTGTTCGATTTCGGCCCATCCGCCGAGCGCGGCGACCAGCTCTTCGATCGCTTCCGTCCACGTGTCCTCGTACCGGAAAGCACGCCGAAAGATCACGACGTTCCTGTGCGCGGGGCGGCCTCGCTTTCCCGCAGGCTCGCCCTTGCAGGTGACAAGGAACGGCCGCATCGGCGACGCCGCAGCGATTCCACGGGGGTCTTCGACGAAGTCGCTTAGCCAAAGCTCCACGAACCGCGTCCTGTCGACCATATTCCATTCCTCGCCCGTCGAGCCTCTCCAGTTCACCCGTTGCGAAACACCTGCCAGGAAGTGGCCACCGCTCTGCCTGGCCTCCGGGCATCCCTTCACTTCACTTCAAAGCTTGAAATGCGCGCTCGAACGGCGCCCCTGATCGACCGCCATTGGGCTAGGTTCTCGGCCATGAAGCTAACCCGAAGCAAGGAACCCAGGAACTCCTCGAAGGACGTGCATTCACTAGGTGCGCCGTCCGACTCCACGCGGTCGCACGCAATCAATATCTCGTCCCCTTCGTCAACGGCTCGGAAATACGGGAATTCCGACCCGGAAGCAGTGAAGTATTCGTCGAGATCAAGCCGGTCGTTGTGGACGCGTCGCTTTCCCTTCAGCAGAAATCTGTCCTCGGTTTCGGCAAAGCTTGCCGGGTGGCCGGGGGTCAGTGAGATTCGGACGCGCTCTTTGCACAGGTTCCAATGACGAAAGCAGTCGGCGTTTTCATCGTTGACCGGGCCGACGTCCGGGAGCGTCGATTCGATGTAGAGCTGCGGATGGTAGGTCGGCAGGAAGGCGCTTGGCACCCTGAATTCATGAGCCCCGACGACGAACGTTATCGGCGTCAGGTCATAGGTGTGGTCCCTTGGGGGATCTTCCGGCGCAGTGCTCCCTGAAGATCCGGCCATGGCGGGCGTCGCCAGCCCGAGCAAGCACGCTGCCACGAAGAAGACAGCTTGGAGTATGCGGAACACCATGCCTCCTACGACAAAGGGCTGCGTGCGGGAGGCAATGTGTGAATCGGCACGAGGTCTCCACGTCGATCGGCGCCACAAAGCTTTGTTCTCAATAGGGAGCGCGGGGTGACATCATTGTGCCGTTTCTCGACGAACGGACGAAGAGCCCCTTACATGTCACGCGGAGAGTTCGACCGCAGACGCGACGCGGAGCAACTGGCACCGGTATGGTCGTTTTCCCTCATCCCGCGGCGTGAAGACTGACCGGTTGAACCTTGAAGCCGTCGCGTTTCAAAATCTCCAAAAGGCCGCGCTTGCCCGCAAGATGCCCCGCTCCGACCACAACGACCGCTCGTCCTTCCTGGAGGTACTGTTCAAGCGGGGACCGCCACATCATGTTGCGTTCTTCGACCATAATGCGGTCGAAGAGAGCGGCCTCCTCGGCGTTACCGAAGCACTTGTCGCTGAGCCGCTTGATGTCCGCAAAGTCGCCCGTGTTGAAATCACGCACCAGCTGTCCGAATTCCTTTCGCAGATCAAGTGACAGCATCTTTTCTATCGAATGGGTTTGAACGGAATCTGGGATCTTGAAGCGCTGTCGCTCCTCCTGATCCGGAGTCTCGAGAACGTCGATCGAGATGCCTGCTTTCTCGGCAGCCGTCATTAAAAGCTTGTCACGGCCGGGCTGACTAACATCCGTGCCGCACGGAAGGCTGACCACCAGTGCCGCTATGTCGGGGCGCCGCTGCGCTAGGTACCAACCGGCGGGAAGGCGGTTCAGAATGGGTAGGCAACTGACCGCGGCATCGAACGCTGCTAGCTGCGGCGCGGTGAGAGGCTCGGCCCAGGCGGCCTTCGGATAGGCTCCGGTTGTCCGAAAAATCTCATCGGCGCCCGGAATCAACAGATCACCAGCCTTTGGCGATTCTGCCCGAGGGCGCCCTTCGACGACCAATCGCGCAGCTCCGGCGAGGACGGATGGAGACGGCTGGCGCAATCCGTCCGCCGCGACATGAAGGCTGCCGACGAGGGTGTTTTCCGCGCCGTTCGGAGCGATCACCTTGAACGCGGGGACGCCGCCCACCTCTTCGGGCGCCGAGAAGGCGTCTGTCGTGCCGAACAACAATGTCGCGAGGGCGAGAACGCCCGCGGATAGGCGCCAAAGGTAGTTGAACGAGCTTCCGTTCCTCGAAGGGGGACCAAACGGACGGACCATCCTCGATTTCAACAACATGCTGGCTCATTGAACGAAAAGTTGACGCCGCATGTCATAGCATCCTCCGGTGGCATGCGATAGAGCGATGCTTGGGCCAGCGATTCGGCCCGGAGCTGCCGTTTCACGTCCGCCCACTTCGCCCCATTGCGGATGCTCTCGCCAGCTGGCGGCGGACTTACATTCCGTTCGGTTGCATATCGAAACTTTATAACTTATGGTTGCGCATGGGGTTAACGGCTCTGTTTTATTCTTCTTGGTTTCCAACTTGGAGATTTACATGGGCCTCGCAATAAGAGAGATCTCCCGCGAACAAGATAGCAAGACATTTTCGCTTCGTATTCAATGGGTTCTAAGTGCACCGCACCTCAATGGGCTGTTGGTCCAGCGTGTAGAGCGCGCAGGTAATCAGCTGATTTCTCCGGGAAATATAAGTAAAGACCTCTCACTGTATTGGGAGGCTTGGAAGGTCATCAGCGGCGTCGTGCACGGTGTGGACGTTTCCACTAAACAGCCGATGGCCATTCCCGATCGCGCTTCCCACGACACCTTTTCGGGCGAGGCCAAGGGGTTCGGCGCCACTCGCATACAGGCCGTTGTTTTCTGGATCGATCAAACCAGCGGCGATTGCGACACGGTCCTGAGCCGTATGCCAGCAGGAGGCGTTGAATACGCGGGCAGTCTTTGGTCTACAGACAAGGACCCATTCTCCTACGTCGTGCCCAGTCAATTGATGACGCGCGACGAGTTCTTCATGAACGAGGCGTTTTGACCTGTTGTCGGATGCCTGGGTAAGCCAGGAAGGCGGGATGAGGCTGCCTCACTCGAGCTCGGTCCTGTCGGTGGTGAATTGAAGATGCCGAAGCCAGGCTCGGCGGCGAACCGGCTTGGTCATGTGGATCAAGACGTAGGCGGGCTTTCCGCAGGTCAGGGTCGCCCGGGCGCTGTCGAAAATCCATGGCGGCATGTCGCCGAACGCCCGCAGCAAATCCTTCTGCGTGTGGAGCATTCCGACGTGCGGCAACGGAACTGCCTCGAGGTCTCGGACGTACGCTGGGTCCTCGAACTCCAGGGCCCTGTACAGCGTCACCTTGAGCGCGTCGACTCCTTTGTAGTTCCAGTAGGTGAGGCGGCAGGTCACCTCCATGGAGATCACCTCTGACCATGGGACGACCTTGTCTCGTTCGCGCCGTCCGAGACCGAACGAGACGGAGATGTCGACGCCCTCGACGGAGCCCATCGCCAGGACGGTGTCGTCGATGATCCGCTTTCTGCTTCGGCGCATTTCCCGCCTCCCGATTTTGGGCCGGGGTCGTGGTCCGCTGGCCTTGTCGGAGTGCCCGAAGGGGATCGCTCGCCGCCCCAAATATTATGTGTCCCGCGTCAGCGTGTCGGCCTTGGCGAATGCTGTCGCGAAGGCGCAGGGTGAAGCGGCGCGGCGTCGTGACCCCTCCTGCGCTTTCGGGACCGAACACTTGCGACGCCAAGCACCCGGGGGGCGCCGAGATGCACCATGAATGCCCGCGAGTTCCCGAGCTGACCAAGGCGGCAACGGTGGGGCATCGACTCTTGCGCCCGTCAGCAGCAGCCTGAATGCCCGCCGTCGGCCTGGACCGGCGGGCATGGCACGGATCCGAAGGAGCAGAAGACGCAGCAGTCGCCCGGCTTGGGGCGGAGCAGCGCTCCACAGCCAGCGCACTCGTAGAAGAACTGGCACGCGTCGGGCGGCATCGTCTCGGTCTTGGCAAAGCCGCAAGCCGGGCAGGTGATCGTGGATTCGAGAATCATGCGGTCCCTCACGCGTAGCTGTAGCCGAGATAGAGTAGCGCCGAGCCAACCAGCAAGCCGACGACGACGAGCGCTTGAACGGCGGGTTTCGCGCAGACCGAACCGGGTGCGCAGACGGCTTGCCGCCGCTGTCGCCACAGAAGGATGGCGCCACCCGCCAGGCACGTTGCCGCCACGGTCATCAGAAGCAGTCGATGCGGTGCCGCGAGGAGGGCGACGCCATAGAGCCAGGCGGTGCCGAGGCCCGCACCCGCCAGGAGGAAGGGAAGGCCGCAGCATGACGCTACGCCGAAGGCCGCGGCCAAGCCGCCGAGGGTCAGCGCGACGGCGCCGCTACCGGCCGATCTCGTCCGAGCGGTTAGATCGAGTTTGCTTTCGGCCATATTCGGTCCTCCTTGCCGGGTCGATCGAGCGACCCTACGATCTGTAGCGACTACAGACTCAAGCTCTTATTTTCGGAGCCCGGCGCATGGCACGGCTGGATGACCTGTCGATCGGCGAATTCGCCCGCCGGACCGGTTGCGGCATCGAGACGATCCGCTATTACGAGAGCGTCGGCGTGCTCCCTGTGCCACGGCGGCGTGGGCGGTATCGTCGCTACGATGCCGAAGATGTCGGGTTGCTGACGTTCGTGCGCCGGGCACGGGAGCTTGGGTTCACGCTCGACGAGGTTCGCGCCCTGTTGAGGTTGGCGACCGGCGGACCGGATGCTTGTGCCGAAGCCCGCGACATCGCCGCCGCGCATCTTGACGCTGTGCGTGCGCGGATCGCGGATCTGCGCGCGATGGAGCGGGTGCTCGTCGACACTGTTCGCCGGTGCGAGGTCGAGCCGCACGACGGCTGTCCGTTGATCGAGACCCTCTCGGGAAACGCGACCGGCTGACGTTGCCTGGCGCGGCAACCGCGAAGCGTCCAAAGACAAGGCGGGTACGTGCCCTGCAGGGCGTCCTTCGAGGCGACGATTTACGACGACGTGAGGGGTGTCAAGGAGGAGGCCGCACGATCCCACCGTCGCGGCCGTCTCCGCTTCGGCAGATCAGAGAAGCTTGAGGTTGACGGCCGAGGTCTTGCCTCTCTTGGGATCGCGCTCCTCGTCGAACGACACCTTCTGCCCGTCGTTCAAACCGTTCAGCCCCGCACGCTCGACGGCGCTGACGTGAACGAAAATGTCGGCCCCGCCATTGTCCGGCTGAATGAACCCGTAACCCTTCGTCGAGTTGAACCACTTCACCGTACCGTTGACCATCTGCTTCTTCCTGTTTTTGGGTGGCGTTCCCGCGCACGAGCACCGGACGCTCCCGATCCGAGCAATGTGAACGATGATCTAGCCCGGGTCGGCAGTCGGACATCAAGCTTGAATCGATACGGCGGCTGTGAAGCGGCGCGACGCGATGATCCCTCTCATGCCTTAGAGTTCAAACGCTTGCCACGCCGATCGGCGCCAGGACCCCACGCCGATCTACACTCCGCTGTGCCTTGAACCTGGTCTCAGCCTCGCTCGATGGCCGCCGCCAAGATCTCCGCCGCGCGTTCGCATTGCCCCCGGCCCACGTTCAGATGGGTCGCGACACGCACGGTGCGCGCGCCGAATGCGGCAACCAGGACGCCCCGCTCCTTGGCGCGTTCCACCACCCTCGACGCGTCGGGAGCGTCGTCTTCCAATTGGAACACGACGATGTTGGTCTGCACGGTCTGTATATCGAGCCGTACGCCACTTACGCCAAGCAGCCGGTCCGCAAAGACCCGCGCGTTGGCGTGGTCCTCTGGCAGCCGAGTGAGATTATGATCGAGGGCATGAAGACCGGCCGCGGCCAGGATCCCGGCTTGGCGCATGGCGCCTCCGAACATGCGCCTCACGCGCACCGCTCGCTTGATGTCGGCACTTCCGCCCACGATCAGGCTGCCCGCGGGACAGCCTAGCCCCTTGGACAGCGCGACCGACACGAGATCGAAAGGGGCCGCGAGTTCTGCAAGGGGGCGGCCGGTCGCCGCGGCGGCGTTGAACAGCCGGGCGCCGTCGAGGTAACTGCTGACGCCGAGCTGCCGAGCGGCAGCACAGATCGCGATCGCGTCGGCCTGCGGGAAAACGACGCCGCCGCCGCGATTGTGCGTGTTCTCGACGGTCACCAAGGTCGTGGGCGGAAAGATGGCGTGGCCTGGCGCCTTGTAGGCGGCCCGGAATTCGTCGGCGGTGAAGAGGCCGCCGCGGCCGACGACCGTGAACTGCACGCCGGAATTCGCGGCTGCTGCTCCGGATTCGTGCCAAACGACATGGGCTTCGTCACCGACGATCACGTCGTCGCCGGGCCGCGTAAGCAGCTTCAGACCGGTTTGATTCGCCATGGTGCCGCTGGGCATGAATAGGGCGGCTTCCTTGCCGAGCATCTCGGCGATCCGCTCCTGGAGGCGGTTGATCGAGGGATCCTCGCCATACTGATCGTCGCCGACGGGCGCCTCCGCCATCGCCATCCTCATGCCGGGTGAAGGCAGGGTTACGGTATCGGAACGGAGGTCGATGCGGTTCGTCAGAGAGGTTTCGGTCAAGCTCGTCTCCTGCCTTTAGCTCCCTGTGTAAATCGGGCTGGGGTCTCGGCGCCGACCAGCGCCGCAAATGATTGTCTTCGCTCGGAAAGGCGAGGAAACCCATCGCGCCGATTTACAGCAAAGCCGCCGGGGCGTCGCGGGTGTCGACCATCCGCTACGCACACGATCCATTGTACTTAATCTGTCGCCTCGCGCGATCGCTTCGAAGCCCTGGCTCATACCTTTGCGAGCCTCCGGCCGGATCTATATTGCGACGAGAGCGGAGGTCATGTCACTGCAACCCGTCGACGCGACAGGCGTTCGGTCGGTTGGCACACGGCCGGTGGTGTGAACGGCGTGGGTGCCGGGCGGCATTCCGGAACGGAATGCCCGTGATCTCCTTGTCGTCGACGCCTCGGACCTCTGACCGGGCGCTCGCCGTTCGAGGGGCGGGAGGTGATGGTGACGGGACTCCCGGCCCCTCGGACGCGCGGTCCTTGCATGGTGCCGACTCGAAAGAACTCTTAGTGATTCGCCGCTTTGGCTACGATGACCGCGGCGATTGCCTCATTGGGTTGACGCGCCGATGCGAGGACGGCCTGCGCCTTGGACGTGGCGTCGGCAATCGCCGCGTCGTAACAGGCATGGTAGTCCCGGGTCTCCCGCGCGACGCGGCTGTCGACGATCGGTCCTGCGCAGACATCTCTGACGGCTTGGTGAATCCGCCGCATCAACGTTGCCTGGCCGCTTTCGGTCATGAGATTGAGATCGGCGATCGCGACCAATTCAGAGCGGTATTCCAGTTGCGAGGCCTCGGGCCTGACGACAATCTCTTCGGCCGATTCGGCGGCATAGGCGAGATTGAAGCTGGTCATCAGCAGAGCGGCCGAAAGGGCAATTCCGGGGACGCGCGGGCACATCATTCGTCTCCCGGAGTAAGAGTCGCGACGGGGCGTGCGTTGGTAGTCGAGGCCGAAGGACAGACGTGCCAAACACCGCCGCGCCGTGGTCGCAATCTTCGTCAGACGAATTTTCATTTCACCATAGTTCGTACCGGCATAGAAGATATCTGCCATTTGAGTTCTCCTTGCTAAGTGTCAGTGGGACATGGGCCCCGCCTATTCACTAGACTGGCGTAGCCAGGGTGGGTGAGAACGAGCAGATGCGCGGCGACGACTCTGGTTTTCAGGTGCGAGCCAGTGTAAGTGGGCTTTCGACGCTCGATTTGTCGTCGCTCATTCATCGAAAGCAAATGTATGCGAAGTCTCAAATCGTACTGTGAGGTGCCTCACATTTGAGTGGATATTGGCGGCACTTCACTCCGTGGCGCCTCAAGTCTTCTTATCTTCCTTCGGAAATTTCTCTATAGGGCGAGGGCGCGTCGGTTGCGTTGCTGGGTTGTGAAGCGGCGCGACGTCATGCCCGCTCCCGGGCTTTCGAAATCAAACGTTTGCGATGCCTATCAGCGCCGGAACCCCGCGCCGATTTACAGACTGAGCTCACCGTGTTGGGAGCTCGCTCTGCTCATCGGCCGCGAGGCGCAGAAACTCCTTCGTCATCGCATGGACGCGAGCGAGATACGTCGCCGCAGCGCCGAGCGCCGCGGCGTTCGCCCGGCGCCAGTCGAAATCCACGTCGCGAAGCCTGACGCGTGGCCCGTTGGGCCAAAGCTCGGGTGCGGTTCATCTGGTTGATTTCCCTATCGTTGCCGCCTCCCGGTGGCGAAGAATGGGGCCGCTGGCAAACGGGAACCGCTGAGTCGGGAATATCGATGCGAAAATCGGCCTTCCAAGAATGGCTTGCAGGTCTGGCGCCTTCCGTGCGGCAAAAGGCCCTGGAGCTCGAAAGCAAGTATCGGTCGCTGGGGTTGGACAGGCCCGAGGACTGGATCAGATCGGAGATCGTCGAGGGTCTTCCTCAGTTCACCCGTTTCCTGGTTCTCCGGCGCTGCTGGGCGGACCACGTTGCGCCGTGGTCGCAAGACGCCGCGAACTGGATCGAGCGGGTGGACGCCCCGAAGGACGGCGCCGGAGACCGTACGAGGGAACAGGCACGCCAGGCGTTGGCGGCGATGAAAAGCGCCGGAATCGCCACGGAGGATCTGGGCGCGCTCGCCCGTTTCATCGCCCACGAAACCGCGATCGGGATACTAAACTGCGTTGACGAAGGCCATGATCCGGTGGCTGACGCCAACGCTCCAGGATGGGCGTTGGTCGAAACGGACGCGACCGGGGCCGCGACCGGAAGGACGGTGGTCGGCTTGCACGAAGACGCGTTTCCGTTTGCCGAGACGTGAGGCGGGGCAGGTCGAAATCGTGTCCGCAGGAGTGACGTGACGAAATGTTCGAGGCTGCCGCGGGCACTCTTCCCCTCGACCAGATCCAGGCGTGCGTGGAGCGCATCGCTCGCAAGATCGGGGTGCCGCCTGACGAGCTGCCGACCTACGGCCATTCAGAGGACGGCGCTCGTCCCCACATCGAGTCCGACCGGAGCTATCATTTCGTCGTGGTCGAGCGGGGCCGCGAGCAGGAGCGCCGCACGACACAAGACCTGGACCAGCTGCTATATTGGATATTCCGCGACGCTACCTTCACGATCGCGAGCCGATTCGAACTCAAGAACAGAGTGTCCGGCGCCGATTTCCGCCGCCTCCTATTTCGACGGCAGCGCGAGTTGCTCGCCGAGCTCGATCGCCTTTGGGCGAAGCGTCTCGATGGGGAGCTGGCCGATATACTGCGTGAGCACCCGTACTCGGATGAGTAACGCGCCGGGTGCCTGGCCAGGTGCGGAACGCGTTCCCCTGGCGCCTAGCGACAGCTCGACGCCGAATCTCGGCACGCACCTCATGGGACGATGACATGGTCTTCCTTGCGCTGACGCGATTAGGTTTCGAGGAGTTCGAGGCGCTTCGGAAAGCGGGCGCGAAGCTGGCCCTATGGGTCAATACGGGCGTGCTCATCGCCGATGAGCTTGCGCGGCTCCGCGCCGGGGGCCTCTCGGTCACGGACTTCGTGAGGCCGATCGATCCCGCGGACCATGCCGCCGTGGCCGCCGCTGTGGACACGATCAGGGAGCACCATCCCGGCAAACGCGTCTGGGTCGAGAGTTGATTGGGCGCCGGGTGATCTCGCAAGGTCACCCGGTTCTCGCCGCAGCGTCGAGCGCCGCGCCGGTCGACCGACCAACGGGGATTGAAGGAGGCGGTGGCTCCGAAACCGGCCGCCACCCGGCGCCGCGCTCCCTAGCCATCGCGGATCATTTCGGGCGCTTCTTGCCGATGTCGGTCACGTCGGTGGTCCGCAGCGTCCGATTGTTTGCGTCCATCTCGGTGATCTCGAGAAAGTGGGGGGCGTATCTCCATGACGATCCGCTCGGGCAGAACACCCCGGACACCGTCGTCTTCGACCGTAGCGGATTTTTCATGGTCATCGAGCCGATCTCGCAGCCTGGCATGCCGCGGATGCCACTCGGGTCGAGGGCGACGGCGATCGTGTCGCCTCGAACGCCTTCGACGACCATCTCCTGGCCCGACGGCGCGTGTCCGAGCCCCAGGTAGTACGCGAAGCGGTCCAGCGATCTCGTGATCACCTCGTCGTCCCATTGATGCAGGTGCAGCATCTTCACCAGGTCGGCCTTCGCGTCTGGCGTCCAGGTCGAGCTGAAACGCGATTCACCCGCCAACGATGGCGATGAAGTCGCCGCGAGGATCGCCAACGCGATGCCGATGGGCGCCATGTTTTTGAACGTCATTCGAAAGATGCTCCGGAAGGCGGCGCCACGGGGATCGCCGCCGACATGCGATATGGATGGGGTGGCTCTATGCGGACTTCGCGGCGCCGGGCCGCTGGTGCTCGTCGAGGAACCGCTCCATGGCCTCGACGAACGCGGTCCCGCTCCGGCGCGCCAGGAAGCAAAAGATCGCGGCGCCCACGACCATGACCACGAATCCTAGGAAGGCAGAGCCGTTCCAGATCCAGTGGAGATAGAGCATCCCGGAGCCAAGGAGATAGATCGCGACGCCGACTATCATCGTCATGATCGATACTGGAGGGGACCCTTTTCGGGACCGTTCGACCAAGGCGCCGACGATCGCTCCGAGCAGGCCCGCGATCGAGGCGAGCTGGCCGAGCAGCGGAACCATCATCAACGCGAAATTGAACCAGGCGGACGCCTTGCCGATCTTCTGGAAGCCGGGGCCCGTGTTGCCGCGAAGGATCTGGCTTCGATGGCGAAGGCCGGTCGTGCGGTCGAGCACGACGACGGCCTTGTCCTCGCCGCGCACGGCTACGACGCAGACATCGTGGCCCACGCCGATTCCTGCCGCCGCCTTGCCAGTCTTGAAGGCGACCGTCGATCCATCGGCGCGCTTCAGCTGAAGGACCTCGCCCAGGATGGCGCTGACGATTCCTTCTTCGGCCACATAGTCGCGCCGGATCTGGTCCATTGGGTCCGTCATTCGAACCTCGCCGCGAGAGCAATGGATTCGAGGGCGGGAAAACCGGTCGCCGCCACGGCGCCCGAATGCTTGCGATACATCGAAAGAGCCTCCGCGCGTCGCGTCGGCCTCGAATCCTTGGCGGCAGCCCTGGCGAGTTCCGACTTCGACGTTCGCGTTCAACTTGCTGAGGTCAACGGCATCCGGACAGATGGGGATTTCCCCATATGGCGCCGCAGTCCGATTTGTGCATGCGCCAGGCCGCGCTTAGCGCGGAGCCCGCTTTTCCTTGAGCGCGGCTGCCATTTTCACGACGACCTCGAGGTCTTCGTCGGGCAGTTGGGAGCAGATGTCCGCGATCAGCGCGAGTCGGCGCTCACGCTCCGAATTCGGGAGCGAATCCTTGGGCAGCAGAAGATCATTCGGCGTCAGCGCCAGGACGTCGCAAAGGCGGACCAGCGTCGCGAGATCGGGTTCGTTGACGCCGCGCACGTAGCGCCCGACGCGCGACGGGTCGACCTGGATCCGGCGGCCGACCTCGCTGTCGGAGAGCCCGAGTTCTCGAGCCCGAGCCCGTATCCGGTCGCCAATCTGCATGACCGATTGTGTCGTCGGTTCACGCACTGGCCGCCATGGTGTTTTTGGGCCGACAATTAGGTGAAATTCACCTAACGTTCGTCGCGTGGACGGACCGACCAAGGAATCGCGACGCGCCGATGGTCTCGCGCGTCTCACGCGGCGCGAGCTCGAATGCTTGCGGCTGCTCGCCGAGGGGGAGCAGCCGAAGCGGATCGCGCACATGTTGGGACTGACGCCGAAGACGGTCGAGCACTACGTCGGCAGTGCGCGTCGGAAGCTCGGCGCCAGGACGACTACGCAGGCGGTGGTGATCGCCGTGTTCCAAGGAATCATCAGAGCTGCTAACAGGCGCGCCTGAGGTTGTGCCAGGATGCCCAGCTGCGCGGAGAACGCTTTGAAGCTTTTACAGAGGTGGAGAATTTAGCGTCGCTCCGAAGTTCTTCATAGGCACAGATGTGATCGGCAAACAATAAGCCATTGATCGAATCTGCCGTTGTCGAATTGCAACGAATAATCGAGATCGCAATGATTTTACACTGTTTTTGTTCCGTCAGCTAAATTGAATTATCGCCGAAGGTCGCCTCGTTCAGGAATGTGATGTCTAAAAATTTAGAGTTTCTCGATTGAAATAACCATTCAAAGGTGAATGATCTCGGCTTAAACACGCTGAGGATCGGAATGTCGCTACATCAAGCACTCAAATTGGCCGATGATGCTTTTACACTCTACGACGAGCGATCAGCCAGCATCGGAACCGGCACCAAGGACGGTGCCCTGCATCTGCAATGCGTAAAGGGTTGCAGCTACTGCTGCCATCTCGAAGTCGGGGTGAGCGCCCTGGAAGTCATAGCGATCAAACAGTTTCTCGAACGGCCGGAGAATCGGTCGAATCTCGAACGCGTAAAAACGCGAGTCAGACATCAGCGAAAGGCCGTCGGAGACCTCCGCGACGAGGGGCGCAAAAACGCCCGGATCATGTGTCCGCTCCTGAGCGATGAGGGAGCATGCGGCGTGTACGGTGCACGGCCGATCGCGTGCCGATCATATGCTTCCTTCGATCGCGCCGCATGCGAGCGGGATTGGCAGCAGCCGGAGGCTGAGCAACTGGTTCCCTATTCCGAAACCCTTCGGGACATGGCGAAACACTTGGCTCCTCAAATCCAGGGCGCTCAATCCAAACTCGGGATTGTCCGCGGAGCATATGAACTGATCAGGGCGCTTCACGTCGCGTTCAGCACGCCGGATTTCGAACGACGTTGCATGGCTGGCGAGGACGTTCTCGCCAAAGCCGCCCTGCGGTGAGAGCGTCGAGACGACGCCCTCCGGCTTCCGGATCGACGGAGACCCAACGATCTTCCCGATCATCTTGCGCGTGGTCATTCCATTGACAAAAGGCGCATCAATTCAGCGAACCTCTTCGAGAGAGACGTACCTTGGTTGAAGAAAAATGTCCGCACTGCATGTCGATCATCAATGAAGGCGCTACGGTATGTGCTTCTTGCGGAGCCAACAAGAAGCTCGAGACAACTGGCTGCCTTTCCATGCTGGTCAAGCTCATCATCTTGCCGTGGCTTTTATTTGGGCCGGTCATGACGATCGTTGGCTTGAGCGCCACCGGTTACGCCACCCTCTTCCTCGGCATCGCCATATCGATATTCGGCGGCGCATTCATCGTCTTCGCCCTCTCCCAGTCCAAGCAGGAAGCCGTCTGGTACCGTAAGCAGCCTTAGCAGGTGCCAAGCCGTACGCGATTGCGGCCCGTCATCCGATCTCGGAGTGGTCCGTCGTGAATTGGAGATGGTGGAGCAAGGCTCGGCGATGCACGGGCTTCGTCATGTCGGCAAGGATAAAAACTGGCTTGCCGCACATCAGCGTCGCGCGAACATGATCGAAGACAGGAGGGGCATAAGGGAAAGCATGCGCAGGATGTCGGCCACCGAAGATCCGGATCTCTGATCAGCCCGCGGGGCCGATCGGGGCAATCGACCGCCTGGGGATTTTTACTCCGGCACAAATGAGGAAAGTTCGAGCGGCATCGACACCGGCGAGCGGCCGTGGCTCCTGGAGCGCGTCGGCGCGACCGCCCAGGCGCCCGCCGACGAAAAGCTGCGCACTGCCGTACGGATGTTGGGTGCTCTTGCGGTCGATGAGTCCCGTCCATCCCGCGATCAGGCCGGATGAGACTGCCTCACTCGAGCTCGCTGTGGTCTGTCGTGAACTGAAGGTGCCTGCGCGCCTCGTGAGCCGGGCGTCGGGCGCGCTGCCGTCGCGCATCGGTGTCGTCCAGTGAATCGGCAGGCGCTTCGATCTGCGTCCGGCGGAATGCGCCTCGTATGTCGATCTTGCGTTCGTCGCCAGGCGCGACAGCATTTTAGAGTCCGGGTCGAGACGTCACGGCGCTGCACTTGTCCTGGCGTCGCGGCTCATCCGTCCTCGCTTTGCTTCTCTCCGCAAAAGGATCGGAGACGATCGTGGGCCCAAGCGATTTATCTATCTAACGCTTGGCCCGCACCCCGCTGTTTGCCGTCCGCCTGACGCCGAAATGTCCGCAGGTTTCTCGCCAGCAGCCCGCGTCGCGCGCTACGAGCGGCGAATTCCGGATGATGTGCCAACGTGGGGGATCGATGAACCGCACCTTTCTTCTCCAAGGCATACTCGCGGAAAATGCGGATGCTGCGCGCGCGCACGTTTGGACGTTCGACCGCGCGACAGTCTTCGGCGAGATAAAAAATCGTCTCTGGCGCGGAGGCGGATCGGTCCCCCGGGACCCGATCCGCCATGCGCGCGACGATGACTTGATTTTGCCGATCGAGCCGGACGACTGGCGGGCCGCCAAGCTTGGCAGGATCCTGAAGCATCTGGGGCTCGGCTTCTCCGGTCCGCCGTCGGAAGCGGAACTTGTCGACCTGTGCTTGCAGGCCGAAGCGCGCGCCGTTGCCTTGTTGGCGCGTCTGGAGGGTCCGGGCGCCGCGAAGAAGGATGGCGTGCCATTCTCCGGCAAGTCGGTGCTCGACCTGTCGCGCTATGTCTTGCGCCGGATGTTCGAGCAGCTCGATGCCAGCTTCGCACTCAAGCCTGTCGAAGAGCGAGAGCGCGTCGCCGCCGACATCGCGCAGCAGCTTGCGGACCTGGCCTGCGATCCTATTGCCTGTCTTCGCCGCAACGGCCGGATACAGCGGCGGTCGGCTGGTTTCGAATCTGGTGAAGCGGCGGTTCCTGCTTCGCTCGGAATATCTCGCACTGGCCGATAGCTTGCGCGAATGGTGCGGAGGCTCCGCTCGCGTTCTTTCGAAGATGATGGGTCAAGCGGAAAGGACAGGCGCGCGAATCGCGTCGGCCCGGGAGCGCATCCATCCGGACTATCGAGCGATGATCGACGATTGGCAGGAGCGGTTCGCTGCCGACCAAAGCTTCCGCCGCCTTCATCTGGAGCGGTTCGAGCGAGGCGCGGCCGATCCCTGGGTATTCGACGACGGATCGGGGCCGCTCGAAGCGTGCGCCGCGGCAATTGTGGCGGCGTCTCGGGCCAGGATACTCCCCGCGGATCTCGGTCCGGAAGGGAAATCGCTGATGGCCAGGATTGCTGCCTATGCGAATGGTCTTCGTCGTCGTCTGCTAAGCCGCTGACACGAACTCCTGATCAGGGCGCTCCATGTGAAGCGGCGTGACGTCGTGTCCTCCATTGCTTGTTCAGCATCAACCACTTGCGGCGCCGATCTACCCCTAAGCGCCTTTCGCGGCAATTCGCTCAGGGCCTGGCGCGACGGCAACCATCGCAAGGAGGGCTCGAATATGGCCGTGGGCGGGTACTTCGTGTGGAGCAAGATGCAGGCGGAGGCGGGAGAACTGCTAGCCAGCATCATTGCTCGCAAGGAGGCCGAGCGGGTGTCCGGCGGCGGCCTGTTCTTCTGGGGCATCGGCAACAGCCTGGGACAGGCGGTGATCGACGCCGCCAAGCTGAATGGCGGCTCGCTCCCGGTGATGTGGTCGGTGATGCGTTCGCGACCAAGAGCCATAGACGTCGCTCCTGCCGAAGTCGTCAGGTGGACGGCCTATCTCGATCGCGAAGGCCGCGAGTATGAGGTACCGCCGCACGTGACGGTGACCAGCCGCCGTAGCGGACGGAGCCATCATTTCGCGCTGGCGTGCTGCTCCGCGTCGCCGTTGATCCTTGGCGACCACGGTCCCTTCGATCCGTCCCGGTGCACGACGCGGTCCGGAAAGGCGCCCGGCGCGTCGCAGGTCACGGCACTGCTGAGCGGCCCCTCGGAACTTGGCCAGTCCGGCGCCCCGTACCGGATAGCCTTTCGCGCCGAGTTGGTGGCGCCGTGGGCCGTGCGGCTGGTGCGGCCGGTGCCATTCGCCCTGCCTACGGACGGCGCCGCGCGTCGATGAAAGTCACGCCAGGAAGCGTGTCGTATCCGTCCGATGAGTGCCGCAGTGATCGCTTGGATTGAGCCGCCGCTTACCCGTCCAAGACCTCGGCAGGCGCGGGGAGGCGGGGCTAGACGTCTGCGGCAGCGCGCTCACCGGCATTATGGCCGCCTGGTGATCTTCGGCGACGCGGGGGGCTGATCGATGCCGTTTTGGCGCAAACGCCTCCCTCGCGCTTAGGCGTGCCAGCTTCTCGACGCCTAACAGGACACTTTGATTGTTGGGAGCAGAGGCGTTTTTCACTCTGTCCCGGCAATAAAATCCTTCATGGATTGGCTAAAAATCCTTGTGTGAAGGATTTCGCGCGGAGAAAATTGGTAGAATATGGCGAAATCCTTGAAAGGATTCGACGTTGAGTCTCGCGTCGTGTCAACATTATGCGAGTTTAATTTGAAATTGTCCGGACAAAGCGCGGTTGACAGCTCGTTACAACTGTGTATGTGCTTGTGCTTGTTTAGCCGTTGGCTGGAGTCGTGTCATGTGGGGCGTGGTGAATGGGCTGATAGACGGTCGGATGAATGGGGGCGCGGGCGGGGTGGCTGGGCGGGGCCGAGCCTGCGGCGTTTTGCAGCGGCGCAGCTTGGGTTTGTTTGATTTGTTCATTTTGTTCGCGAGGTGAAGGGATGGGGCGACCGGCGGAGTTTTCGGATGACCAGATCATTCAAGCGGGGCTGGAGCTTGAGAGAGAAGGCGGCGGAAGGCTCGTACCGCCGAGCGTCATCCGCGACCGCCTAGGTGGCGGCAATACAAGGCGCATCGCACAGATCTGGGGCGCTTTTCTCAAAAATCGCGAGCTTGAGGCGGCTCGGGCGAAGGCGGCTAAGGCAGAATTGCCGATGGCCGTTCGGAGACTCCTGGATGATGAGCGGTCGTCATTGGAGGGACGGCTGGTCGTGCTGTGTGGCGACATTTACGCAGCTGCGCAGCAGGAGCAGCATGCCCGGCAGGCAGTCGATCTGGAGGCGCTGAAGCGGGAGTTGGCTGAATCTCAGCAGAAACTCGATGCGGCATACGCTGATAACGACGCGATGTTCGAGGCCAAGCGGGCCGCGGAGACCGCCATGGCGACGATGACCGCTGAGCTGGCGGAGCAATACCGACGGGCCGACCGGGCGGAGGGTCAGGCGGCGGCGATCGAGGGAATGCTGACCGCGGCTCGGGCCGAGAACGCGCAGCTGCTCGAGCGGGCAGCTCGCGCGGAGGCTGCGCTGGACCGGCTAACTCCACGCGCTCCGGGCGAGGCGGTCCCTGTCGGTGCCAATCTTGTCGTCGGGCGCGCTGACCTGAGGAGCGGCGCCTGAACAACGCGCTGCCCAGGGTCATTTGACAAGCTTCAGCTTCGGACCGGATTTCTCTTCGTTGGCGGGGGCCGCCCTCCGCGCCGGATTGAGTTCGGGGTCGTCGAGAGCTTGCGCCAGCAGTTCTTCCAGCAGCGACCCGCTTTCGGCGGCGGCCAACGCGCTCACGACGTTCTTGATCAGCTTCACTTGGGTCAACGTCAGGTCCTGTCGGCTTTCGCCGATGGTCATGTACAGCTTCCTGACGGCATTGAGCTGGTCCCGATTTGACAGACGGAAGTGTTTCATGAGCGCCATGTCGACATAATAGCGAATGGTGGTCGTCACCCTGCTATGCCCAAGGGCTTCGGCTAATCGGTCAAGCACAGTGTTCTCAACCGCTTGACTGAACCGGTATCCATGAGCCATCAGCGTTTCTTCAAGTAAATCGTTTGCATACATCGTTGCGAAAAATGCGCGAAGGCGATGGCCGCTGCCGCCAATGCTAAGCGCATTGAAGGCGCGCTTCATCATGTCGCCGATCGAGCCAGGCTCGAACGGCCCCTTGGTCTTCGACGACAGAAACAGCTGTGTCGGCCGCGTGGAAGACACTCGGTCCCTCAAAAGACTCACTTGCTCTATTCGTACGGTCCAAATCCCGATATTCAGCAGGTCCCGCATCAAAGCGGCAGGAAACGGCGCATCCCGGACCTTCCCGCCTTTGCCGTCGATCCTGACATAGAAGCGCTTCCGCCCGCGGGCCTCGAAGGCATCGATAGCTGCAAGGATGCGCGAGCGCTCTGCCGAATTTGTGCCAAGCTCGTCAAGCGCGTCGGGTTCATATTGTCGCCCGCCAAGGATTCCTTCGCGACGCAACGACTCCAGCAGCGCGGCGATCGACAAATCAGCGACCTCTAAGGCACGGCATCCGCCTTCGGCCATGCAACGGGCCATTAGCCATCGGGCCTCGGCCTGGAGTGCATGCATCCGCCCGGCGGACAGGTGATTGCGGCGGGTCGAGATGACGTCCGCGCGTGATCGCAGATGTGTGAGAACTTTCTCGACCTCCATTGGGTTGGGCGTTGTACGCCTCCAGCCTTGGTTTGCTATGTGCTCGGAGCCGCTCCATATCTCTCGCTCGCCGCTGCGCGGCGAGATCATTGTCTTGGAGGTGATCTGAAACGGGGACTCGGCCAAGAGCTTCTCAGGGCCAACGAAGACTCGGTGAGGCCTCAAGGATTCGTCGAACCGCATCGCGCGAGGCAGCAGTCTGTAGAATTCGAAGACATTGTGCAGCTTTCGCTCGACCTGGCGCTTCGAAATCTTGCGGCGTTCTATTGCCGGGCGATGGCTCTCGCGCCATTGCGCGAGCGACAGATCGGTCGCCTCGGTCCAATGGGAGCCTCGATTGGCGAGGAAGGCCAGGAATTGACGAATGTCGTACGCAACCAAACGCATGGAAGAAATCTTCTTGCGCTTAGTTCGGGCAAGCCATCCGAAAAACATCAGAACGGGTTCGCATATCGTGCCGTCCAGCCAACGCAGGACTGGCAAATTTGCGCAACGCTCGCCCGCCCAGAAGAAGTCGGCATCGGCAAGCGTCAGCCGGAAGTCGGAAGCCACGATAGCTTTTGAAGTCGTCATCGACGGGTAATCGGCACGGCGCCGACCCTCTGCTGGAGTTGCGCGATCTGATCAAGGAGCTCCGCGTTTTGCCGCTCGAGATTGGCGATCACGAGGTCCTTTGCGTCGAGCTCCACCTTCATGCGGATCCGTCGCTCGCCTCTGCGAACGCGGATGACCTCGAGCGCGTCGTGGAAGCGGGCTAGCAAGGCGGCGTTCCGGCCGCCGGGCGCGTCGACCTGCGGATCCGACCATGACCACAGCTTGGATGAGGGATCGTGCCACCGGCGAAGCTTGGCCCGGTCGGTCGGTATCGCGTCGGCATGCTCGCGGGCGACGCCGACACGGCCGTAGAGCTCGAGAAGCTCGACCTTTCGGGCGAGCGAGGTGCGTGTCCTTGCTGCCTTCTGGCTCGGGTTGAGCCGTTTAACCTGCTCGCTGGTGAGATCGCAATCCCAGGGAGCAGGGCTCGCCGAATTCATGCGCGGCCTCCGACTGCGGCCCTTGCGGACTGGACTGCGTCCTTCAGCCCATGAAGCTTGGCCGTCGCCGTTTCCTTCAAAGAAGGCGTTGCGGCGCGTTTCGCGGAAACCTCGACGCTGGCCACGGCGTCGTCGATGACGAGTTGGTTTTCCGAGAACGCCGCGCAATGCACGCATCTAAGACAGACCAGCAAGTTGCTGAAGTTGAAGTCCGGCCGCTGGTCTGGTGGTTGCTCGCCCTGGTCAGCCGACGAAAACAACCGGCTGGCCCTCTTTTCCTTGAGGCATTCCGCCCGTTTGAGATCTTCCTCGTCGCCCGGCTTGCATCTGCACTGGACAGCGCGTCCCGGCACGGGCTCTACGAAATTGTCGTTTGCGTACTTGTGTAGTTGCTTGATTAACGGCGGGCGGATGGCGGCCGGGTCGTTCGTCCGAGATCCGAGACGCACCTGCGCCGCCGCCTTCTCGACCATCGCGTCGAGATCGGCGTAAAGACCAGCCGCTCCGAGGCCGATCGGCTTTTCTTTGCCGTCGTACATCTCGAGCATGCGAGAGACCACGTATTCGCAACGGACCTCGTTGAAGATATCCCCGCGCCCCTGCAATTCCTTGAGCCGATCGCGGGCGTCGGCGAGCCAATTCCTGTCTTCGTCGGTTTGAGCGGCGAACGCCATTTGAACTCTGGCTTCGATTTCCTCCCGCAAACGCGCAATTTGGCCCGGCAGGATCTCGTTTACGTAGATTCTTGTCATTTCCGGGTCGAAATGTCTGAGGAATTGGCTTAGAGCGTCGAGCGATGCAAACCGGTTTCCGTGGTAGTAGAGGATCGCGAACGCACGCCTAAACATATGCATCTTTAGGAACCAAGTGGTTCCAGGTTCCGAAGGGGTAAGGCCGTTGATTTCGGCGAATCGAACCAAGAGGTCGTTCGGCACAAATCGGATGAATGGACGTTCCTCACCTTCATTTTTCAAAGCTTGGAAGAGCCACGGCTCCCCGCTGAATTTGCGAGCCTCCCGGCTGAGTTTCTGAAGCACTGTGATCGCGGACTTTACGAGAGCAGGCACCGGAATGAGGTCGAGATCCCGCTTTGTCTTCTCGATGTATGCGGACAGCTCGTAGATGCCGCGACGGCTTTCGATCAGACATCCGCGTCGAAGACTCTCGATTTCGCCGTCGCGCCGAGCCGAAAAGCCAGCGATGACGATCGCACAGGCGGTCATTAGAAGCTTCACTGCCTCCGCGATGGAGATTCGTCCCACGGCCTCGGAAGACGGGCGGCTGCGGCCGATATGCCAAGCGAAATATAGAGGCGGACAGCCAGCCCGAGCGGCTGCGTCGAGCATGGGGGTCAATTCCGCCCGGAGCCGTGCCTGCCGCCAAGAGCTTCGAGCACTCCTCAACAGAGAGTATGCGCGAAGAATCGCTTTGGAGAACTCCAATACCCACGTTGACGCCGAGGCGAGGAGTACAAAGTAGTCAGGAGGAAGCAACGTCGTCGTCCGCTTCCCGCTTGTTCCAATGGTGCTTGCGATCACATATCGAGATTCGTCGCGGAACGGATTGAAGGTGAGAGGATCATGGGGGAGTAGGCCGCGTTGGCTCAACTGCGTGATCAGTTGCCAAGGTTTGAGGCTCGCATTGATGTTTCCGGCGCTGCGTCGTGAAATGGCAGGCGTTTCGCCGCCCTCGCACCTCAAACTAGCTGCCAGAGCCGTCGCGTTGATATTGTCGAATGCCTCGAGGCGATCCAGCAGTTCGAGCCGAAAATTTACGGAGTTCGAGAGAGCTCTTTCCGGCACGCCGAGCTTTGCTGCCAGCGGTACCCATGCGATCCGTGGCTTCTTGTTGACGTAATAGATCGGAAGTGAAAGGTTGCCTGCGAGGCTATCGGCGACCAATGTGTCCAATCGTGACGCAATTGGTACTAAGTCTAACAGCTCGGCCTCTTTCAGTCTCTCGACGAAATCCCTAAAGTGTTCGAACTTGATGTCGCTGTTAAAGGAAATTCCCAGACCCTGTCGCCAGCGGAAAAGCCAATCGACATTCAGTGATAATTTATTGGCTTCATAGGATCCAACCGGTGGCCCAGCGATGCCGAACGACAGCGAATTGATTACGACAATCTTCTTCGAAACATTGTCAAATACCATGGACGTGTCTGACAGTTTGACCGAATTTACGTCAACGACAGTCTCAAACGAGGTCTCTATTTCTGAGTTTCGCTTCTTCGATCCATCGTGACTAGAAAGTAGCCAGCAGTTATGCTGAAGATCTCGCTCGGATTCTCGGAACCAAACTGGCGATGTGAAACTGGGCTTAGTCGCCAGGACGCAACCGGGGACGGCGTACATCGCGAGAAGGCGCGCCACGTTTGAGTTGTCGTACTCGATTGAGCTTACTGCGGCATCGAGCATCGCTCACACCTCCATCACTACGGGGAGCGTAATCTGGCAGGCCTTCAGGTCGCGATGAGCGGCGCGGGCCGCCTTGAGGTAAGCTGGCCACAAACCCTGGGCCCTAAGCGCTCGACCGAACGCTTTGGCGATGGCGAGCAGCGGCAACACCTGGACCGCCCATCTGGCCAGCCCGATTCGCTTTCGGCACCTACGCAGGGCGAGGTGGGTGAGAAACAACTCTCGTAAATTTTCGAACGTGGGTTCGAAGACCAGCAGACCGTTTTCAGGTTTCCCGGCTGCGATCCCTTCGAGGCCGATCGCAGCGGCGATACCGGCAAAGGATGCGAGGCGCCTGTACCATTCCATGTCCGCAGTAGCCAAAGACAGACATGCCGCCGCGTCCGGCCTCTCTTTTAGTACAAGCGCCTGGACGGCATTTTGGTGAAACCGGATTTGTAGGTTGAGTTCTTCGCGCACGTCGTTCGAGTTCAGGTAATGCGGCATCAGTACGCCGGTTCCCGTGTGAGAAGCGAAGGGTCGAACACTCGCCACTGATCCAGTCGCGTGTAGCTTTACAGTTAGGAATGACTTCCGAATTGCCATAAGCGTAACCCCGTCACGCGAGAGCACGCCCGAGGATGGGAAGTGTGCTGTGCGGAGGGTTGCCGGTCGTATGCCGTATCGGGGCGTCAGGTTGACAAAAAAGCGGTCAGCGCAAGCCTCCGCGACGTCCAGGGGCCGAATCGCATCCGTCATCTTTGAGTACCGCTCCAAAAGCGAAAGCAAGGACGTGTCTTCCGCTTTTGTGACCAACTTCACTGTCAGATAGTCCGAGCTTTGCGTTGACGATCCGTACTCTTGAAGGAATCGGCCCCATTCCTCCTTGGCTGCCATGTACGCCAATCCCGTCAACGGTTCACCTCGCTCGAGATAGACGACAACCTCGTGGTTCGCTCGAGTTTTGAAGCTTGAGATGATTGCTTCCGACCCCAGGACTATCTCTTCGGGTGTTCTGAACACGTATGGATTGCGTGGAAGATCCTTAATCGGCTGACGGTTCCAGCCTGAGTCGGTGCAGAAGACGATCATGATTGCATTGCTGGCGGGCAATGTTGGCCCAAGAAGGCCGAGGATCATGCTGGAGAGATGAAAGTTATTTATCCTGTCGGTGGAGGAATACTTGGCATCCAGCACGCACGAGCATCCCGCGTCTCTCCACGTATCCGGCAGCAGGAGTTTGTCTCTAATCGCCTCAAGCTCGCTAGGCCAACGGCGGTTCGCGCCGAACAGGGATGTCCCGGTGGTGATCCAACTGTGACGTTCCGCGACGATCGCCGTCTTAATTGCATGCCAAGCTTCGGGTGATGGGCAGTCGTGAGGAGGCGATCCTTCACCAAGGAAGTGCTGTCCGGCCTCAAAGCGGTGTTCGAACTTCTCGAACTCTTTGACTGCCTGTTCGCGAACCAAATTCAGTGCTTCTCTTTCGGCCTGCGCACCGACCAATGACGCAAGCTCGAGCCAACCCAGGCTGCCGAGGGAACGGACGTCCCCGGTGAACTCGGGAAAAGAGATCAAGCGGCGCTCGAATGGAGGGAATCGTGAATCCCCAAGCTTTCCCAAGAACTCGAGCAATCGAGAAACGGTGCTGCAAAAATGAGACGCCGTCTTCCCTGTAAATCGTGCTGCTAAGTCCTCATGATGGCCTCGCAACCCGGAGACAATCATCTGAACGTACTTCTGATCGGTCAGACTTGGCGCCCGATCGCCTTTCAAGGCGTCTACGATCGGAGAGGCAAACGGAAAGGCGGCTTTCCCCGCCTTGGATTTCAGGAAGCCCAGGAGGTGCCGGAAGGCGCGCTCGGTCATAGCAGGGTCCTTGCGGGTCCTGATGATTGCCTGAACGTCATCGCCGAGCTTGACTCCGTAGAAGGCGGCTAGGTTTTCCCAACGAGGCGGAGGGCTTTTCAGGTTTTTTTTGCCTGCGTTCGTGGCGTGCTTACTTGCCGTGTTCCTTTTAACGTTGGGTCTGGTGATGGTCACTGTAGTAGAACTCCGACACGTGCGCCGAGTGCGATCTTTATTTTGCGTTTCAGGCGCGGCAATTTTGAAAAATCTAGCGCATTCTTCGCGTTAGCGGTGTTGTGTGTCGGATGTTATTTTGCGATTCCTGCAATTTCAAATGAAAACGTCATTTTAATCTAAGTAATATTTGTTTATTATTTAGATTTATTTTTGAGTGGCGCTGTCAGATATTGATATTGTTCGGTTGCGTCGCGAGGTGCGGGGCCGCTCCTCCGCGGCCCCGCGCTCGTCGCCGTGCCAGGCTTCGGTAGTTGCCCGGTTCAGAGTTTGCTCGGCGCGGGACACCTGGCGCCGCTCTCGCCGAGATGCAACAGCATTCCTTGGGCGAAGGAATAAGATCGGATTACGTAGTGCCGCGGACTTCGTGGCTTTTGCGGCTTCCTGCGGAAAAGCTCAAACGCGAAAAAGCCCGCAACGGACGCAGCATGGCGCGCCGAGGAACGTGATGCCCTGCCAGCATTGGGCGCACAGCGCACCTTGCGTCTCGACGGCGCCGCCGCAGGCGAGGCAGCGCGGCGGCAGCAGCGCATCGAGCACGGCCCGGCCGGCGGCGAGGACGCGGCGCCGGGCGCCGCTCCATCGCGCTGGATCGACCGAATCGCTCATGTCCATGGGCATCGCTGGAGATCGTCGAAGATGTCGCCACTCTGCGCGTTTCGCTGCGAACGGGCAAGCGCGGGCCAGGGCGCCATCTCGGCTATTGACGATTGTCGACAATCGACTATCATGACGTCAACAAAACAGGAGCCGTCATGAAGTCCGTCGTCAAGCAGAGCGCCGAGGCGCAGGCGATAGCCATTCTCCGCGAGCAGCTGTTGACCGGCGTGATCGCGCCCGGTGCTCGCCTCACCGAGATGGATCTGGCGGCGTCGCTGCAAATCGCCCGCGCCACGGTGCGTCAGGCCCTGCACCATCTGGCGCAGGAAGGGCTGATCGTGCTCATCCCCTATACGGGCTGGATGGTCGTCGATCTGACGCCGACCGACGCCTGGGAGCTGTACACGCTGCGCGCCGCCATCGAAGCGCTCGCGGCCCGGCTCGCCGCTGAGAACATGACGGACCTCGGGCAGAAGCGGCTGAAGGACGCCATGGCGGCGCTGACCAAGGCCGCGCGTTCCGGATCGCTGCCCGAGGCGGCCGAGGCGGATTTCGCGCTGCACGAGGCGATCGTCGGCCTCGCCCAGCACCGGCGGCTCGCCGAGCAATACCGCATCGTGAGCCAGCAGGTCCGCATGTTCATCGCGTCCAGCGACGCGCTCGTCTCCGGTGCGGCGCTCATCGATCAGCACGCACCGATCGTCGATGCCATCCTGGCCGGCGACGGGGTGCGCGCCGCCCAGCTGTCGGAACAACACAATGTCTCGGAAGGCGAGAAGCTCGTCGCCCATCTGAAAGCGCACGAGGCCGCCATAGAGCATGATGGGCGGCCGGCGTGACCCGGCCCTAACGCTTTTCACCATCCCCGGAATTCAGCCAACGCGGCCGCGCTCGGCCGTGACAGGAGGAGTCATGTCCGCAGAGAAACGTCGTAGCGCCCAGCAATTCACCGGTATCGAGCGCTCGTTGCAGCGCGCCTGGGCGAAGGGCGCCGGCCTCATCGACGAGGAATTCGCGCGGCCGATGATCGCGGTCGTGAACACCTATCAGGATTTCTCGCCGGAGAATTTCCACCTGCGCCAAGTGGCGGAAGCGGTCTCGGCCGGCGTGCGCATGGCCGGCGGCACACCCTGCCAGTTCAACACGTTCCACGTCACCGACAGCGAGACCTTCGCCTCCGTCGGCATGCGCTACGTGCTGCCGAGCCGGGACGTGGTCGCCGACATGATCGAGCTGATGGTCGAGGGCCATCGCTTCGACGCCATGGTGCTGATCGGCTCCGGCGACAAGGTGATGCCGGGCATGGTGATGGCCGCGGCCCGGCTCGACCTGCCGGCCATCATGCTCTATGGCGGCCCGACCGAGGCCGGCGTCTACAAGGGCCGGCGCGTGTTCCTCGAGACGGTCTACGACGCGGTCGGCGAGCATATCCGCGGCGCGCTCTCGGCCGAGGACCTGAAAGGGCTCGAGGACCATCATTTCCCGTTCTCGGGCGCCTGCGACACGGCGACCTCGGGCAATACCGCCGGCATCTATACCGAGGCGCTCGGGCTGGCGCTCCCCGGCTCCGGCACCCTGCCGGCCGGCAGCAACTACCAGCTGCGCGCCGCCAAATACACCGGCATGCGGATCATGGATCTGCTGGCGGCCGATCTCCGCCCGTCGAAGATCCTGACCCGCGACGCGTTCGAGAATGCCATGCGGGTCGGCATGGCGGTCGGCGGCTCGACCAACATGGTGCTGCATATGATGGCGATGGCGAAGGAGGCCGGCGTCGACGTCACGTTCGAGACCTGGGACGCGCTGTCCCGGACGACGCCGACGCTGGTCAAGCTCGCGCCCTCGGGGCCCTGGGGCGTGACCGAGCTCAATGCTGCGGGCGGCGTGCCGGCCGTGATGAAAGCGCTGGGCGACCGGATCAAGCGTGACGGGCCGACCGTGTCCGGCAAGACGGTGGGCGAGATCGTCGACGGAGCCGAGATCGCCGATCCGGAGGTGATCCGGCCGGCGGGCGACCCGATCGAGCCGGAGGGCTCGCTCTTCATTCTCAAGGGTTCGCTCGCCCCCGGCGGTGCCGTGGTCAAGGCGTCGGGCGTCGCCAAACCGATGTGGCGCACGGTGCTCGGCGCCCGCGTCTTCGAGGACGAGGAAAGCGCCATCGACGCGCTCAGGGCCGGTGCGGTCGCACCCGGCTCGTGCGTGATCATCCGCAACGAGGGGACGAAGGGCGGCCCCGGCATGCGCGAGATGCTGGGTGCCACTTCAGCACTCATGGGGGCCGGGCTGGGCGAGACCAGCGCGCTCGTCACCGACGGCCGCTTCTCGGGTGCCACCCACGGACCTGCCATCGGCTATGTGACGCCCGAGGCGGCGCGCGGCGGCGTCATCGGCCTGGTCGAGGACGGCGACCGGATCGCGATCGATCTCGCCCGGCGCACGCTCGACCTGCTGGTCGAGCCGGCGGAGCTCGACCGGCGCCGTGCCGCCTATGTCCCGCCCGCGCCGCGCGTCAAGCGCGGCTATCTCAAGTTCTATGCCGACCATGTGGCGCCGGCGTCGGAAGGCGCCGTGCTGCCGCGCTGACGGCTCGTGCAAGAGGAGGCCTTCATGACGGAAAATTTCGGTACCAAGCCGGAATGGCTGACGTTCGATTGCTACGGCACGCTCATCCAGTGGGACGAGGGGCTCATCGCCGCGGTCGAGCGGATCCTGGCCAAGCAGGACGCGACCGTCGATCCGAAGCGGTTCATCGAGATCTTCGACCGGCACGAGCATGCGCTCGAGCACGAGAAGCCGCATCGCTCGTTCCGCTCGGTCACGGCGGAGAGCCTCGGGCGCACCATGGCGGAGCTGGAGCTCCGCCACGAGCCGGGCGACGCCGAAATCCTGACCTCGAGCATCTCGAAGATGCCGCCGTTCCCTGAGGTGGTGGCAGCCCTCGGCGCGCTGAAGCGCATGGGCTTCAGGCTGTGCATCGTCTCCAACACCGACGACGATATTATTGCCGGCAACGTGGCGCAGCTGGGCGGCCACATCGACTGGATGATCACGGCCGAACAGGCGGAGGCCTACAAGCCGTCGCGCGCGATCTTCGAACATGCCTACCGGGAACTGGGCGTCTCGAAGGACGGGGTCGTGCATATCTGTGCGAGCCCGCATCTCGACCACGCCGCGGCGCGCGACATCGGCTTCCGCTGCCTCTGGATCGACCGCGGCACCGGCCGCAAGCCCTTGGCCGACTACACGCCCGACCGGACTTTCGCGACGCTTACCGAAGTGCCGGCGTTCTTCGCCGAGATCGGCTGGGGGTGAGTCCGGGCACGCTTGGCAGGGGCACGCTTGGCAGTAGAAGGCGGCCGGTCCATAGTCCGGCCCGCCATGAGTGACGATATCATTGTCTTCGACCAGACGGCCGTGCGCCGCCATCGCGAGCGGGCGGCGCTCTACCCGGCCGAGAGCCGCTTCCTTGGCCAAGCGGTCCGCGAGCGGCTGGCGGATCGCCTCCACGACGTCAAGCATCGCTTTGCCCGCGTGCTCGACCTGGGCGTCGGTGACGGCGGCACGGCCGAATTGCTGGCCGCGGCCGGACGGTCGGCCGAGATCGTCTCGTTCGACCCGGCCTGGCGCTTCGCCCGGCGGCACGCACCGGCCGTGGTCGGCGAGACCGAGGCGCTGCCGTTCCGTGCCGCGAGCTTCGACCTGGTGGTGAGCGCGCTCGGGCTCCACTGGACCAACGACCTGCCGGGCGCCCTTCTGCAGCTGCGGCATATCCTGAAGCCCGACGGGCTCCTGCTGGCCGCACTCTACGGCGGCCGCACGCTCTCGGAGCTGCAGGAGGTGCTGATGCAGGCCGAGCTCGACGTGTCGGGCGGCGCCGCCCCGCGCGTCTCGCCCTTCGCCGACGTGCCCGACTGCGGCGCGCTGCTGCAGCGCGCCGGCTTCGCCCTGCCGGTCGTCGACAGCGAGACGCTGACCGTGACCTATCCGCATCTCTTCGCGCTGATGCAGGACCTGCGCGCCATGGGCGAGACCAACGCGCAAGCCCAGCGCCGGCGCGGCGGCAGCCCGCGCGCCCTTTTCCTGCGCGCGGCCGAGCTCTATCGCCAGCGCTTCGGCGACGCCGAGGGTCGCATCCCGGCGACGTTCCAGCTGATCACGCTCACGGGCTGGGCGCCCGCCGCAAGCCAGCCCCAGCCGCTGAAGCGCGGCAGCGCCGCCCAGCGCCTGGCCGACGCGCTGGGCACCGAGGAACGGCCGTCCGGTGACACGGTGCCCGGACGGGCGTGAGAGACACTCGCTTGACCGGGCCTCACTTTCTTCTCCTCTTCGCCCCTGGGGCGGAGAGGGATGTCATCACGCGAACTTCTTCGCGAGGCGGCCCAGCACATAGTCCCAGGCGTCGTTGAAATAGAGGTAGAGCTTGTCCCAGTCCGCGCCCTGGCCCCAGCCGGCGTGGTCGATGGTGACGTCGACCTGGTCGCGGCCGATCGGCTTGAAGCTGACGATGACCCAGGTGCGCTGCTGGCGGAGCGGCCCGAACTTGGGCGGCGCGTTCCATTCGAAGCTGAGCATCCGCTTCGGCAGGTAGGAGAGGATGCGCATGCCCTCCGAGCCGCGGGCGGGCGCGGTCTTGTCCGGGTTCCACAGGATCTCGAACGGGCCGCCGATCCTGAGATCGATATGCGCCTCCGCACCGGCGAAGTCGGTGAAGCCCTCGCTTGTGGTCCAGGCGTGCCACACGGCATCGATACTGCCCTTGACCACGACATGCTTGTGCAGCACCCGGTCGCTCGGATTGGCGACATAGTCGCGCGGCAACGGCCCTGGCCGTTCGAGCGCCAGCTGGAACGGCTCGACGGATTTGAGCGCGAAGGCGCCGGCCTTGACCGCCGGATCGCTCTCGGCGAGCACCCGGGCGGCGTCGAGGTCGGCGGCCTTGAAGACGACGAGGCCCTGGGTCGGCGGATCGGTCGGCCCGGCCAGGATGAGGTCGCCGTCGCGCAGCATGTCCTTGAGCCGGGCGAAATGGGCGCCGATCGCCTGTTTCTCGGCGTCGGTCATCCCGTCCATCAGGCCGGGGCGCGGCGTCACGATGTAGAGGAAGGTGCCGGGCTGGGTGCTGGCGGCCTGGGTGTTGGCGGCCTGGGTGTTGGCGGGCTGAGTGCTGGCGGGTTGGGGCGGCGGCTCGGCGGCGCTGAGGGGCGCCGCAGACGCCATGAGGGCGAGAAAGCCCGGCAGGAACGGCAAGCATGCCCGACGCATGGTGCCACCTCATCGTGGAGGGCGGATCGTCGGGCGAGTGTAGGCGAGCGGCGGGGTGCGGTAAACGACAGGGCCGAAGGGGTTAACGGCTCAGAGGTTCCACATGTCGACCGGCGACGGTGCCGCGGCAAGCGGCGCCTGCGCGTCGACGGCCGCGGGCACGGCCGGCGACGGGGCGTTCGCGCGATGCTGCCAGGCTTGGGCGATGCCGACCGCGGCGATGGCGGCGAGCGCGAAGACCGCGGCACGCGCGAAGGCGGGCAGGGGAGCACCAACTGACAATACGTGGTTCATCATCCCGTCTCCTGGTCGCCATCGACCCGACTTTAGTTATCGGTCCCGGCGATCGTCAGGAGATAGGCGCAAGGAACGCGCGCGACAAACGATGCTTTATATGGCTTCGGATTATATTTTGTCATGGTATGATCGGCCATGACCGTGCATCTGCCCTCGCTCAACGGCCTGCGCGCGTTCGAGGCCGCGGCTCGTCACCTGAGCTTCACGCTGGCGGCGGCGGAGCTCAACGTGACCCAGGCCGCGATCAGCCATCAGATCAAGCGGCTCGAGGAGCAGCTGAACGTCCAGCTGTTCGTGCGCCAGAACCGGGCGCTGGTGCTGACCCGCGCCGCGCAGGACTATCTGCCGGCGGTGCGCGCGGCATTCGATGACTTGAAGCGCGCGACCGAGCGGCTGGTCAAGCCCGAACGGCAGCGCGTACTGACGGTCTCGACCATCTCGTCGCTCGCCGCCAAATGGCTGGTGCCGCGGCTCATCCCCTTCCACGAGGCGCATCCGGATATCGAGGTGCGCATCAGCACGACCATGCGTCCGGTCGATTTCCGGGCCGAGGGCATCGATCTCGGCATCCGCTACGGCACCGGCCGGTGGCCGGGCCTGCGCGCCGACTGGCTGATGCAGGACAGTTGGTTCCCTGTCTGCAGCCCGGCGCTGCTCCAGGGCACGAAACCGCTCAGAACGCCGGCCGACCTCGCGAACCACACCCTCATCCATGTCGAGCCCTACCGCGAGGCTTGGGCGCGCTGGCTAGAGGCGGCCGGCGGCCCCGTCGAGATCGCCGAGCGGCGCGGCCTCACATTCGACCTGGTCATGGTGGCGCTGCAAGCGGCGATCGACGGCGCGGGTGTCGCACTCAGCGGCACGTCCTTCGTCGAGCTCGATCTCGCCGCCGGGCGACTGGTGGCGCCGTTCGACTTCGCGCTCCCGCACAAGGAAGGCGGCTTCTACGTCGTGGCGCCGGAGGAGACGGCCGACCAACCGGCGGTCGCGACCTTCCGCCAATGGCTGATCAGCTCGGTCGGCCCGCGGCCGTCGCCGGTGCGATGACAGGACCGTTGCGATCAAATTTTTTAATTGTGGGATTTGACGGTTTCAATCATCAATTAGCCGAATTGGACGCATCTTCAAGTTGCGTAAATTGTCGATCTAAACGCATCATCGACAGCCCGTCGACACACGCGCCCTTAAAGGAGCCGCTCATGTCCGCCATCGGCAGCACGCCCGCCTATCCCGTCCACGGCCAGACCTCGGCCGGCAACACTCCGGCAGCCGCGCGACAGCCGGCAGCGGACCAGAGCTACCAGATCGACGAAACGACGTCCGCCTACACAGACGATCTCAGCGGCTCGGCTGCGGTCTCGCTCGATGCCGACTTGAGCGGCACCACGTCGACGACCGAGGCCGGCTGGCTCACGCTCGGCATTGCCAAGGCACTGCAGGCCGCGACTTCGGTCGATTCTGCGACGGGCCATCGCGAATTGATTGCCGGCGCCGGCGATCAATTGACCCAGGCGATCGACAATCTGCTGACCTCGGCCGGTTTCACCAGCGATGAGGCGGCGAATGCTACGGCCAACCTCTCTCAGGAACTGGCGCAGGGCGGCCAGATCTCGCTGGCGTTCACCGGCGCTCACAACACGAGCTACAGCAACACCGCCACGTTCAGCAACGGCGACCGGTCGAGTGTCTTCACCAACACGAATTTGGGCCAAGTGTCCCACGCGCTCACGATCGGGATCGATCTCGATAGCGGTGCGCTCAGCATTTCCCTGAAGACACACGGCAACGGCGTCGGCCAGTCGAGTGAGCTCTATGTGAACGGCGGATTCACGGTGGAGAATTACAACCAGGGCGCCATCGCTTGGGAGACGGGGCGCGGCGAAGGTACCTATACCACGAATGGTACCGCGGGCTCGGAGTTGACCGAGACGGAAACCGAGAGCTCGGCCTCCGTTGAGCAGGGCACGCGCCAGATCGTCGACAGCCTCAACGGAAATCAGAGCGTGCTCAACATCGGCTGGAGCCTGGTCAACGGCCAGTATAGCCAGAAACGCTCGACGATCGGGATCGACCAGTCCCTGTTCGCGACCGCGCCGGTGCAGCAGCTCGAGCAGGAGGCGCCGGCACCCACCCCGTCCGACCAGATCGTGTTGACCAACACGCCTGGCACGGCGCCATCGCCCAAGGCCGATGCTACCAGCGACGATGCGCTGAAGCGGCTGATCGACAATCTGACCGATCCCAAGATCTTCAAGGAAAACGAGGCCGCGAGCCTGGTGGCAAGGCTCGCGGCCATCGCCGACGGCGTGCGGGCGCAGACCAAGGCGACGGCCGAGGCGCTCGACAAGGAAATTGCTGCCCGCAAGGACGCGGCGAAGGAGACGCCGCTCACGGCTGCCCAGCAGCGCGATCTCGATGCGCTCGAAGCTCACGCCCAGGACGCGAGCGCAATTTATGAGGCACTCGGCAGCGGTCAGGGCGGCCGCCAGGCTCAGATCGAGATCGGTGTCAGCCAAACCCTCGCTGTCACCCAGACCGATGCGCAAGGGCACGGCGTCACGCTTTACAAGCGTCCGGACGGCAGCCTCGGGAAGTTTGCGACCGCGCCCACCCGCGTCACCGCCTGAATCCCGTTCCCAGGCGCGCTACAGCAAATCCCTGAGCATCGCGACGAGCGGCTTGTCGGCCGGAGGCATTTCGTAGTCGCCGAGCCGGGCCGGGCGGACCCAGGCGAACTCTTGGCCCTCGTGCGCCGTGACATTGCCGGTCCAGCGCCGGCAGACGTAGAGCGGCATCAGCAGGTGGAACTTCTCGTAGCCGTGGCTCGCGAAGGTGAAGGGCGCGAGGCAGCTTTCCTTGGTGTCGATGCCGAGCTCTTCCTTCAATTCGCGGATCAGCGCCGCCTCGGGCGTTTCGCCCGGCTCGACCTTGCCGCCGGGAAATTCCCACAGGCCCGCCATGGACTTGCCGGGCGGACGGCGGGCGATCAAGACCCGCCCGTCCGCATCGACCAGCGCCACTGCCGAGACCAGGACGATCGGCAGCGTGCTCACGAACGATAGCTGCCGTTGATATCGATGTAGCGGTGGGTCAGGTCGCAGGTCCAGACTGTGGCCTTGCCCTTGCCCAGGCCGATGTCGACCTCGATCACGATCTCGCGGCCGGCCATGTGCTTCGCCACCGGCGCTTCGTCATAGCCGGGCACCGGGCCGCCCTCCGACGCGATGACGGTGCCGCCGACCGAGATCTTGAGCCGGTCGCGGTCGACCTTCTCGCCGCACTTGCCGACGGCCATCACGATGCGGCCCCAGTTGGCGTCGCCCGCGGCGAGCGCGGTCTTGACCAGCGGCGAATTGCCGATGGCAAGCCCGATCCGGTGCGCCGCCTTCTTGCTGTCCGCCCCCGTGACGCGGATCTCGACGAATTTCTCCGCCCCCTCGCCGTCGCGCACGATCTGCTGGGCGAGGTCGATCAGCAGTGCCTCGAGCTTGCGCTTGAAATCCTTGAGGCGCGGATCGTTCGCCTTGGTGACCTTGTCGTGCTTCGCCTTGTGGGTCGCGGCCAGCAGCACCGTGTCGGAGGTGGACGTGTCGCCGTCGACCGTGGTCGCGTTGAACGACTTGTTGGTGCCGCTCGAGAGCAGCTCCTGCAGCACGTCGGCCGGCAGCTTCGCGTCGGTGAAGACATAGCCCAGCATCGTCGCCATGTCGGGCGCGATCATGCCCGAGCCCTTGACGAAGCCGTTGATCGTGACCGTGACGCCGTCGATTTCCGCCGTTGCGGTCGCCCCCTTGGGGAACGTGTCGGTCGTCATGATGGCCTTCGCGGCCTCGGCCCAGTGGTCTTCCTTGACCGCGGCGACGAGGTCGGGCAGCGCCGCCACGATCTTCTCGCCCGGCGGCACCTCGCCGATGACGCCGGTCGAGGAGATGTACACTTCCTCGGGCTTGCAGCCGGCGGCCTTGGCGGCGGCGGCGGCCGTGTCCTCGACGATCTTGCGGCCGGCCTTGCCGGTGAAGACGTTGGAATTGCCGGAATTGACCACGATGACGCGCGCCTTGCCGTGCGGCAGCACCTCGCGGCACCAGACGACGGGGGCGCCCGGCGTCTTGGAGCGCGTGAACACGCCGGCGATGGTCGAGCCCGGATCCAAGAGCGCCACCATCAGGTCCGTCCGGCCCTTGTAGCGGATGCCGGCACTGCCGGCAGCGAGGCGGACGCCCGCGATCGGCTTGAGCTCGGGGAATTGGGTGGGCGCCAGCGGCGAGACGGCATTCGGCATGGGTCGGGGATTCCTTCGCGCGGAGGGACGAGGCGGCAAAGAAACGGGGTGCGCCCGATCGGGTCGCACCCCGCGTATCTACCCGATCCGCCCGCCTGTTGAACAGAGCCAGCGGATCGGCGGCAGCTTATGGGCTTGCTTACTTCTTCGCCGGCGGCGTGGTAGGCGCCTTCAGCTGCGGCGAGAACGGCGTGCCGTCGAGGTTGAACTGCTCGACCTTGGCCTTGCCGCGCAGCTCGGCCACCTTGGCGTCGATCGCCTCGTGCTCGGCGTCGTTCGTCAGCTGCTCCTTCGAATCCTCGAAGGACGGCGGGGCCGCCGGGCGGCGATCCTCGACCTTGATGACGTGGAAGCCGAACTGGGTCTTGATCGGCGTCTTGGTGTACTGGCCCTTCTTCAGCCCGAAGGCGGCGTCGCCGAACTCCGGCGGCATGGCGGCCTTGGTGAACCAGCCGAGATCGCCGCCGTTCGAATCCTTCGACGGATTCTTCTCGTTGGCGAGCTTCGCGAAATCGGCGCCCTTGTCGAGCTGGGCGATGACCGCCTTCGCGTCGGCCTCGTTCTGCAGCAGGATCTGGCGGCCGTGAATCTCGTCCTGGGCCGGCGCGTCCTTGATGGTCTTCTGATAGCGCGCCTTCAGCGCGTCATCGCTCGTCGCCTTGGTCAGGACCCGGTCAATATAGACCTGCTCCATGACCCGGTCCTGGAGCTTCGCCATCCGATCCTTGACCTCCTGGTCGTCGGAGAGCTTGTCCGCCTTGGCCGCGTCGATCAGCAGCGTGTTGTTGACGACCTGGTCCAGGAGCTGCGGATAGATCGCCTCGAGCGGCACCTGCTGGTACTGCTGCGGCAGCTGCTTCTGGGCCGCGACGAGGTCGGACTTGTGCAGTTCGGTGCCGTTGATCTTGGCGACGACCGGATCGTCCGTAGGCGCCAGCTGCAGCTGGGGCGCGTCGGCCGCATGCGCGGCGAGCGGGGCCGCGACCGCGAGCGCGAGCACCAGCGACCGCAAGGGGCGGGACGACGACGAATGCAGGGACATAGCTGTTCCTTGGAGTGGGGCCGGAGCAACGACCGGCGGGCGGGGGGACCGCGCGGGCTCGAAAGACCGACTCATGGCGATGCCGGGCCATAAATCACAAGACGACGGCGGCCACAAGCGTCGCGCTGTAGCAATTTGTTTCACGAAACGGTGCGCGGCGACCGCGGCGCGTGCCGAGAATTCACGTGGGCCAAGGCTTTGCGCCCGCGTGCAAAGGAGTTGTATCCGCTCGCAAGGATTCGCGCGGCCAGTTGCCAAGGATTCCTGCGTCACTTGGCATCCCCGAACGAGGCCGCCGAGGGTGCTCGCGCGATTGACTTCGGCTGGCGATGTCCCTATGTCATGGCCTGCCCTGGGGCATAAGGTTCCGGGATCCCCATTTTTCGAGGTTTGGATGCTCGGTGCCCTCGCCCGGCGACTATTCGGTTCGGCCAACGACCGGTTCCTGAAAGGGCTCTCGAGCCAGGTCGCGGCGATCAACGCCCTCGAAGGCGAAGTGGCCGCGCTCGACGACACCGGCCTCAAGGCGCGCACCCAGGCGTTCAAGGACCGGCTCGCCGCCGGCGAGACGCTCGACGACATCCTGGTCGAGGCCTTCGCGACCGTGCGCGAGGCGGCAAAGCGCGTGCTGGGCCAGCGGCACTACGACGTCCAGCTCCTGGGCGGCATGGTGCTGCACAAGGGCATGATCGCCGAGATGAAGACCGGCGAAGGCAAGACGCTCGTCGCCACGCTCGCGGTCTATCTGAATGCGCTCACCGGCAACGGCGTGCATGTCGTCACGGTCAACGACTACCTGGCCCGCCGCGACGCCGAATGGATGGGCAACGTCTACCGGTACCTCGGGCTCACCGTCGGCTGCATCCTGCACGAGCTCGACGATCTGCAGCGGCGCGATGCCTACGCGTCCGACATCACCTACGGCACCAACAACGAGTTCGGCTTCGACTATCTCCGGGACAACATGAAGTTCCGGCTGGAGGAGATGGTCCAGCGCCCGTTCCATTACGCGATCGTCGACGAGGTCGACTCGATCCTGATCGACGAGGCGCGCACGCCGCTCATCATCTCCGGCCCGACCGAGGACAATTCCGAGCTCTACACCAAGGTCGACCGGCTGATCCCGAAGCTCACCGCGGAAGATTACGAGAAAGACGAGAAGCAGCGCACGGTCACGCTGACCGAGGGTGGCGTCGAGCATATCGAGCAGCTGCTGATTGAGAGCGGCCTCCTGACCGAGGGCACGCTCTACGACATCCACAATGTCTCGCTCGTCCACCACGTGAACCAGGCGCTCCGCGCCCACAAGATCTTCACGCGCGACGTCGACTATATCGTCAAGGACGACAAGGTCGTCATCATCGACGAGTTCACCGGCCGCATGATGGAGGGCCGGCGCTATTCCGAGGGCCTGCACCAGGCGCTCGAAGCCAAGGAACACGTCGAGATCCAGAACGAGAACCAGACGCTCGCCTCGATCACGTTCCAGAATTATTTCCGCCTCTATCCGAAGCTCGCCGGCATGACCGGCACGGCCATGACCGAGGCGGGCGAGTTCGCCGACATCTACAAGCTCGAAGTCATCGAGTGCCCGACCAACAAGCCGGTCCAGCGCAAGGACGCGGACGACGAGGTCTATCGCACCGAGCGCGAGAAGTTCGCGGCGATCAAGGTCAAGGTCGAGGAGTGCTTCCAGCGCAAGCAGCCGGTGCTGGTCGGCACCGTGTCGATCGAGAAGTCCGAGGCGCTGTCGACGTACCTCAAGCAAGCCGGCATCCCGCACAAGGTGCTGAACGCGCGCTACCACGAGATGGAAGCGTCGATCGTGGCCCAGGCCGGCCGGCCGGGTGCCGTCACGATCGCGACCAACATGGCGGGCCGCGGCACCGACATCCAGCTCGGCGGCAATCTCGACATGCGCGTGCGCCAGGAGCTGGCCGAGATTACGGACGAGGCAGCGCGGGCCGAACGGATCGAGGCGATCCGCTCCGAGATCAAGGTCGATGCCGAGATCGCGCGCGAGGCCGGCGGCCTCTACGTCATCGGCAGCGAGCGGCACGAGAGCCGGCGCATCGACAATCAGCTGCGCGGCCGTTCGGGCCGCCAGGGCGACCCCGGTGCCTCCGCCTTCTTCGTCTCGCTTGAAGACGACCTGATGCGCATCTTCGGTTCCGAGCGCATGGACGCCTGGCTGCAGCGCTTCGGCATCAAGGACGGCGAAGCGATCGTCCATCCCTGGATGAACAAGGCGCTCGAGAAGGCGCAGCAGAAGGTCGAAGCGCGCAACTTCGACATGCGCAAGCATATCCTCAAGTACGACGACGTCATGAACGACCAGCGCAAGGTCGTCTATGAGCAGCGCCGCGAGATCATGAATGCGCCCGACGTGCAGTCGACGATCGTCGACATGCGCAACGAGACGATCGAGGCGATGGTGACGGAGGCGATCCCGCACAACGCCTACGCCGAGCAGTGGAACGTCGCGGGCCTGCATACCGAGGTGCAGAACGTCCTCGGCCTCGACCTGGCCGTCGCCGACTGGGCCAAGGAAGAGGGCATCGCCGATGAGGCGATCCGCGAGCGCATCACCCAGGCCGTCGACGAGAAGATGGCGGCCAAGGACCAGGCCTACGGCGCCGACACGATGCGCATGGTCGAGAAGAGCCTGCTGCTGCAGTTGCTCGACCAGACCTGGAAAGAGCATCTCCTGGCGCTCGACCATCTGCGCCAGGGCATCAACCTCCGCGCCTATGCCCAGCGCGACCCGCTGAACGAGTACAAGCGCGAAGCGTTCGAGCTGTTCTCGGAAATGCTGGGCGGCTTGCGCGCGACGGTCACCCGCGTGCTGGCCCATGTCGAGCTCCGCTTCGCCGAGCCGCAGGCGGTGCCGCAGCCGCAGATGCCGCGTAACATCACCGCCATGCACCCGGCCTTCGACGCCGACGAGCTGGAGGAGGCCGGCCTGGCCCTCGCCGGCGGCGAGGAGCGCGGCGCCGGCAATGTCGCAACCCTGGCGCCGCCCCAGGCGCAGGCCATCTCGCGCAACGCGCCCTGCCCATGCGGCTCCGGCAAGAAGTACAAGCACTGCCACGGCCGGGTCTGACGGATCGGGCAGCGTTGATTTGACGAGGGCCGCGTCAGTGACGCGGCCCTCTCTGTTTAGGGGCTAACCTGCCAGCTTGAGGCTCGCTAGGCGATTCAGGCTGACCTTCGCCTCGGCCGCCTCCAGCACGAGCCGGCGGTGCAATTCGGGCGGCACGCGAACCAGAAACTTTCCTGAGAATTGCTGATCGGCGATCGGCGTGGGCACTGTTTCGCCGTTCGCCGTCATATCGGCGACGACATCCTGAACCAGACGCTTGATGCCCCGCAGTGCTTCCACGTCTTCCTCAGCGAGCCAGGATAGCGACGGGAACTCGGCGCAGGTCGCAACATATTCCCCGTCATTCGGCGACCAGGAAACCCGATAGGTGTAATGGTCAGTTGCCATCGCTCGTGCTCTCCATCTTGGCGATCGCCTGCACGACCTGCCGGACCTGATAGTCCTTGGCCTTGCCGCCTTTGCCCTCCTGAATGTTTACCCGGGGATCGCCCGGCCAAGGCGTCTTGTAGACGCAATGGCTCGTTCCTTCCTGGCGCGGCGGTCCGAAATAATGCTCACAGACCTTTTTCAGATCCGCGAACCGAACATTCGTCGGGCTGGCGCGCATTTGCGCGATGATGTCTGCGACTTTCGCCATCGATACCTAACATATGATATCTATAGTGGTATCGTCAATGCGATGGCGGATCGAAGAGGTGGCCTTCTCACTCCTCCGCCACGAACACCAGCATCTGGCGGGCGGTGCGCAGCGGGTGGCGGGCGCGGATCGGGGCTTCGAGGAAGCGGCGGGTAGCGGCCAATACCGTCGGTGCCGCGTCGGGCACGGCCTCCGCGAGCTCGAGGCTCGCGAACAGTGTCTTCGCCAGATGGGCCGACAGGATGAAGCGGCCTTGGCCGTGGCGGACAAGGGCCTGGATCGCGGACGCACGGAACGCCTGGCGATCGCCCACCCGCCACGCATCGGTCGCAAGCTCCGCATCGACATAGCCGCTATTGCGGCCGATGAAGCAGGCGAGCTGCAGCAGCAGGGCCGGCCAGAGCGCCCGGTCGGCGTGGACGGCATCGAGCCCGGCTGCAGCGAAGGTGAGCGCATGGGTGAAGTCGAGCCAGCCGATATTGTCCGACAGTTTTTGGTCCGGACTATCGAAGAACGGCGCGTCGGCATGGAGCAGCTGCCAGGCGGCAGCCTCGACCAGCACGGCGAAGATCGCTTCCGGCGCATGGGTGGCACCCCAGCCGGCGACGATCGCCATCGCCTGCTTGGCGCTGATCCGGCGAAGGATGACGGGATCGAGCGGGCGCGCGATGTCGGATGACGCCCACCAGGCGTCGAGCCGCGCGCGATAGTCGCGGAATTCCGGCAGCAGGTCCTCGCGCCGGGCGTAGACAAGCGAGCGCACGAGCGAGAGCAGGACCGGCTCGGTGACGTCGGAGCCGAGGCGCTCGATCAGGCGCAGTGCCTGGGCGACATAGATCAGCGAATGGCCGAAATCGGCGTAATGGGCAAGGCCGGCCGCGAACAGGGCGGCGGCGAAGTCGATTGGCGGCTCGGACGCCGCAAGCGCGCCGCGGAGGAGGCCGGCTGCCGCATTCTCGTCCTCCTGCTCGATCGCCGCGAGGAAGGCGGCCGCGTCCCAGGAGACGTGTTCGCTCGTGAAGCGGAAGCGGGCATCCGTGCCGCCGACGTCGTCGGCGACATGTCCCAGGATCTCGCCCAGCGCCATCAGGCGCGCGTCCGCGCTGAGGCCAGCGTCGTCGGCGAGGCGCAGCCAGTCGGGCGCGGCGGCGAAGGCATGGGTCGTGCCGTATTCCAGCCGCTCGTAGGCCCAGGCGAGTGCCACGCGCACCGCGTCGGCTGGGTCGGTGCCGAGCCGTCCGAGCCGTGCGGTCTCGCGCACCAGGCGTTGCTGGTCCCGGTCGTCGAGCGCGTGGGCGAGCCCGTCCAGGATCTTGGCGCGCTCCTCGGCTACCGGCGGACGGGTCACGTCGACCCAGACCCGGCCGGCCTCGAGGCGCACCGGGAAGCGGGGCAGCCGGTCGCCGCCGACCAGCGTCTCGCCGCTTTCGAGGTCGAACTTCCAATTGTGCCAGTTGCAGGTGAGCGTGCAGCCCTGCAGCGTGCCCTCGCTCAGCGGATAGCCCTCGTGCGGGCAGCGGTTGGCGGTCGCGAACAGGCCGTGCTCGGTCAGGCTCAGCAGGATCTGCCGGCCGTCGGCCCGCACCACCAGGCGTCCTGCGGCCGTTACCGCCGCCTCGTCCGCCACGTCGATCCACGCCATCGGTTCCTCCTATTGCCGGGCACGGGTTATCGGACTCGCGGCCGGATTTGATAGGCGCAGCGCCGTGCGCCGGCCGGGATATGCTCGATCCGCGCGATCTCCGCCTCGTCACCAAGGACGGCCGCGAAGATCGCAAGCTCGGAGCGACACAGGTTCTGGCAGCGGCTTGCCGCGATGCAGATCGGGCAGTGATTCTCGACGAGCAGGAACGTGCCGTCGTCGGTCGTCCGCATCTCGGCCATGTAGCCTTCGGCTGCACGCTGCTCGGCGAGCAGTGCCACTTTCTCGCCGAGGCTCGCGGCCGGGGCGAGGCGGGCGCGGTAGCTCTGCAGGATCGCCTGTTCGCGATGATCGATCAGACGGTCGAGGCCCGCCTCGCCGAACACGGCCGAGACGGCGCTGATCAGCTCGAGCGTCAGGCCGGCATGGTTCTCGGGGAAGCGGCGATGGCCCGCGTCGGTCAGGCGCCAGTAGCGCTTGGGCCGGCCGACCGCCTCCCGCCGGTCCTGGTACTCGACCAGCTCAGCGGCGGCGAGCCGCTCCACATGCTGGCGCACGGCAACGGCAGTGACGTTGAGGCGCTGGCCCAGGGCCGCGGCCGTCTGCGGGCCGGCCGCCTTGAGCGCGTGGAGCAGGCGATCGCTCGTGCGATCCGGCAGATCGGTTGTCATGCCGGGCACGATAGGTCAGGAAATTTAAAAAGACAATTCTTTCTAAATTGCCTGAGGATGCTTCAGCGCGGCTGGGCGATGTCGGCGCCGCCCAGGAACATGCGGTTCCAGGTCGGCGCGATCAGGATCTCGTTGATCGTGACGTGCGGCGGCATCTCGGCGACGAAGCGCACGGTGCGGCCGATGTCCTCGGGCTGCAGCATGCGGCCGATCTCCTCGTCCGACGGCGGCACCGGCCGGCCCTTCAGGATCGGCGTCGCAACCTCGCCCGGGCAGATCGCGGTCGCGCGGATGCCGTTCACGCATTCTTCCAGATGCAGCGACATGGTCATGGCGACGAGCGCATGCTTGCTCGCCGTATAGGCGGCACCGGTGAAATAGACATGATCCTTGCCGGCCCAGGACGCGACATTGACGACGAGCCCATCGCGCCGCTCGCGCATGCCGGGCAGTACCGCCTGGATCGCGTAGAGCGCGCCGTTCAGGTTGGTCTGGACCACCCTGTTCCAAGCCTCGCCCGTCAGGTTCTTGAAGAAGCGGTTGGGTGCGTTGATGCCGGCGGAATTGATCAGGATGTCGACCCGGCCGTGGCGCGCCTGGATCGCCGCACCGCCGGCTGCGACCTCCACCTCGCTCGCAACATCAAGCGGCTCCACGTCGGCCACGCCGCCCGTGGCGCGGATCTCGGCCGCGACCGCGTCGAGCGGCTCGCGCCGACGCCCCGACACCACGACCGTGGCGCCGGCGGCTGCCAGTTCATGGGCGGCCGACCGGCCGATGCCGGTGCCGCCGCCGGTGATCCAGGCGATCCTGCCGTCGAGTGCGCCCATGCTCCGTCCCTCGTCGTTATTTGAATTTGCAACCAGAATGGCGCCGGTGCGGCAGCGGGGCAAGCGGGCGCGGCGCAATGTCTCCTCTCCGCCCCCGGGTGTATGGACCGGGGGGCGGAGAGGGATGGGAGGAGGTGTCAGCCTAGATCGACTGGTCGTCGTCGCTGCCGAAATCGCCGCCCAGGTCGCTACCGGGGTCGCTGCCGTCGTCGAAGCTGGCATCCTGGTAGCCCGGGTCGGGCGAATAGTCGGCACTGCGCGGCTCGGCGCCCGAGCTCGGCGTGTCGTAGTAGTTGTTGTTGACGATCTCGGTGATGTTCTCGGTCGGGCCGTAGCCGCCGCCACCGCCCCAGGGACCGCCGCCCCACGGGCCGCCGCCCCAGCCGCCGTGATGCCCGGAGAACAGTGATTCCATGCCCTCGAACAGCATCATGCCGCCGGCGACGCCGAGGGCGGTTTGCGCCGCGCTCTGCAGGAAGCCCGAGGTCTGGCTCGGCTGCAGCACCGGGGCGGCATAGACCGGCTGGGTATAGGCCGGTTGCGGCTGGGCATAAGCCTGTGCCTGCGGGCGCACCCAGGGGCCGGACGGCGGCACGCTCTGGCTGCTGGTACCAAACAGGCCGCCCAGGAAGCTGCCGCCGCCGGTGGCGGGGGCCGCCTGCTTGGCCTCGGTCAGCTGGCGCTGCAGGTCGGCGATCTGCGCCTGGGCGGTGCGGAGCGCGAAATCCTGCATCAGCGTCGTCTGGGCTAGGATGTAGGGCGTATCGGGCCGGGCCTGCACCAGATCACGGATCAGCGCCGCGGCCTCCTCGTCCTTCTGCTGGACCGGGGTGTTGCGGACACGGTCGGCAAGGGCAGTAAGCAATTGCCGTTCTTCGGGCGTCATATCGAACCTCCATCGGCACCGCGCGGATCGCGGATCCCGCACGGTCGCGAACGGCCCTTATGTGGGAAGGTTCGTCCGACGCCGCAACCAGCGCCGCAACCGGCCCGATCAGCCTGCGACGATCTCGCCTGCGCGGTAGCCCTGGGCATAGAGTAGCGCCGTCAGGTCGCCGTGGATCACGCGCCACTTCGCCTGGGCGGCGACGATCGGCTTGGCGCGGAACGCGACGCCGAGGCCGGCCGCCGCGATCATGTCGAGATCGTTGGCGCCGTCGCCGGTCGCGAGTGTCGCGCTGAGCGGCAGGGAGGATTCGGCTGCAAGCCGCACCAGCGTCTCGAGCTTCGCTTCGCGCCCGAGCACCGGCGGCACGACCCGGCCGGTCAGCCGATCGTCCACGACCTCGAGTTCATTGCCGAAATCGAGATCGACGCCGAGCGTGCGGGCGACCCGCGCGGTGTAGCAGCGGAAGCCGCCCGAGACGATCGCGGTCCGCGCACCGTTCGCCTGCATGGTGGCGATGAGCGCACCGGCGCCGGGCGTGTAGCGGATCACCTCAGCCGTCTCGTCCAGCACCGCGGCGTCGAGCCCGGCCAAGAGCTTGACCCGCGCATCGAGCGCGCCGCGGAAATCGAGCTCGCCGTTCATGGCCCGGGCCGTGATCGCCGCGATCTCGGCGCGCTTGCCGACATGGTCGGCGAGCTCGTCCAGCATCTCGTTCTCGATTAGCGTCGATTCCATGTCGGCGATCAGCAGCCGCTTGCGCCGGTCGGCCGCCGGCTGCGCCATGACGTCGACCGGAGCATCACCCAGCAGGGCACGGGCGGCCGCGTCGGCTTGGTCGTCGTTGAGATCGGCAAAGGGCAGGTCGCAGACCCGGTGCTCATCGAGCCAGTCCGGCCGGCCGACATCGGCACCCAAGCGGGCGAGGGCGGCGGCGATGGCATCAACGGTCTCGGCGGCGAGGCCGCCGCGCGCGGCGGCGATCAAGGTCAGGACATGCTCGGTCATGGGGATTCCGGCCGCTGCAAGAGGTGCGCCCTTATCGCGGGCGCAGGGGCTTCTGTCCAGCCTCGTTCCCGCGGCCGAACCCTGCTATCCCTCGGAATATGACCCTTGGAACCACGACCGGAAAGCTCATCATCGTCGCCGGCCCGACCGCGAGCGGCAAGTCCGCCCTGGCGTTGGAACTCGTGCGCCGGTTCGACGGCACGATCATCAATGCCGACAGCATGCAGGTCTACCGCGACCTGCGCGTGCTGACCGCCCGGCCCGACGATGCGGCACTCGCGGCGGCGCCCCATCGGCTGGACGGCATCCTTGACGGCGCCGAGCTCTGCTCCGCCGCGCGCTGGGCCGAAATGGCCCGTGCCGAGATTGCGGTGGCGCATGCGGCCGGGCGCCTGCCGATCGTGGTTGGCGGCACCGGGCTTTACCTGAGGACCCTCCTCACCGGCATCGCGCCGGTGCCGGAGATCCCGGAAGACATCCGCGAGGCGGCCCGCGCGCGCCATCGCGCGATCGGCGGCGAGGCGTTCCGGGCCGAGCTCGCAGCGCTCGATCCGGACGCGGCGCAGCGCCTGCCAGCGGGCGACAGCCAGCGCCTGGTACGCGCCTACGAGGTGGTGCGTGCCACCGGCCGCACGCTCGGCGACTGGCAACGAGAGGCGGCGGCCAGCGTGCCGCGCTACCGGAGCCGGCAATTCGTGCTGCTGCCGCCCAGGGAGGCGCTCTATGCCGCCTGCGACGGCCGGTTCCGCGCCATGATAGCGGCCGGCGCGCTCGACGAGGTGGCACGGCTCGTCGCACGCCATCTTCCGCCCGAACTGCCGATCATGAAGGCGGTCGGCGTGCCGGAACTGGCCCGCCATCTCGCGGGCGCACTCGATTTGGAGGCGACGATTGCCGCGGCGCAACAAGCGACACGGAACTATGCGAAACGGCAATTTACCTGGTTTCGCCGTCAGTTAGCGGATGCCGAGATTTTAGACACGCAACTTTCGCATAGTTTGGTTGCGTCGGTTTGTCAGAAAATTTGCGATTGGACTTGACCCGCGCAATCTACGCTCGCTAGGGTCCGCTTCCCTGAAGGACCCTGCGAGGAGAGGAGCCGCATCATGACCGCCGGAACGACGTCCACGACACCCGAAGCACGCGCGCTGAACGGCGCGGAAATCGTGCTTAAGGCGCTCGTAGACCAGGGCGTCGAGGTGGTATTTGGCTATCCGGGCGGCGCCGTCCTTCCGCTCTATGACGCGCTCTTTCAGCAGAACTCGATCCGCCACATCCTGGTCCGCCACGAGCAGGCGGCGGTCCATGCGGCCGAGGGCTACGCGCGCTCGACCGGCAAGGTCGGCGTCGTCCTGGTCACGAGCGGGCCGGGCGCGACCAATGCCGTCACCGGCCTGACCGACGCGCTCTTGGACTCGGTGCCGGTCGTCTGCCTCACGGGCCAGGTGCCGACCCATCTCATCGGCAACGATGCGTTCCAGGAGGCCGACACGACCGGCATCACCCGGCCGTGCACGAAGCACAATTACCTGGTCAAGGACATCCGCAAGCTCGCCCGCACGGTGCACGAGGCGTTCTTCGTCGCGCGCAGCGGCCGGCCCGGTCCGGTCGTGATCGACCTGCCCAAGGACATCCTGGTCGGCACGGGCGCGTACAGCTCGCCGGCCGCGGTCGAGCACAAGACCTATCGCCCGCGGCTCGAGCCCGCGGCCGACGGCATCGCGGCGGCGGCCGAGTTGCTGATGAATGCCAAGCGGCCGATCCTCTACGGCGGCGGCGGCATCATCAATTCCGGGCCCGAGGCGAGCAAGCTCTTGGCCGAGCTGGTCGAGATGACCGGCTTTCCCTGCACGTTGACGCTCATGGGCCTGGGTGCGCTGCCGGCGTCCGACCCGCGGTTCCTCGGCATGCTCGGCATGCACGGTACCTACGAGGCGAACCATGCCATGCACGACTGCGACGTCATGCTGGCGGTCGGCGCGCGCTTCGACGACCGGGTGACGGGGCGCCTCAACGCCTTCTCGCCCGGGTCGAAGAAGATCCAGATCGACATCGACCCGTCGTCGATCAACAAGAACGTCCGGGTCGACATCGGCATCGTCGGCGACGTGACGGCGAGCCTCAAGGCGCTGATCGCGGCCTTGAAATCCCGGGGCTTCCGCAAGGATCAGAAGGCGCTCGCCCCCTGGTGGACCGAGATCGAGCGGCGCCGGGCCCGGAACTGCCTCGCCTATCATCGTACGGACAAGATCATCAAGCCGCAGTACGCGATCGAGCGGCTCTATGCGCTGACCCGCGGCCGCGACACCTACGTTACGACCGAGGTCGGCCAGCACCAGATGTGGGCGGCGCAGTTCTTCAAGTTCGAAGAGCCGAACCGCTGGATGACCTCGGGCGGGCTCGGCACCATGGGCTACGGCCTGCCGGCGGCGATGGGCGTGCAGATCGCCCATCCGGACGCGCTCGTCGTCGACATCGCCGGCGAGGCGTCGATCCTGATGAACATCCAGGAAATGTCGACGCTGGCACAGTACCGGCTGCCGGTGAAGGTGTTCATCCTCAACAACCAGTATATGGGCATGGTCCGCCAGTGGCAGGAGCTGATCCACGGCGGGCGCTATTCGGAGAGCTATTCCGAGGCGCTGCCCGATTTCGTGAAGCTGGCCGACGCGTTCGGCGCCACCGGCCTGCGCGTGACCGCGGTCTCGGAGCTGGACGATGCGATCCGCCGCATGATCGAGACGCCGGGCCCGGTCATCGTCGATGTCGCGGTCGATCCCAAGGAGAATTGCTTCCCGATGATCCCGTCGGGGGCGGCGCACAACGAGATGCTGCTCGGGCCTGAGGACAAGCCCGGCTCCACGTCCGGGGCAGAGGAGGGGATGGTGCTCGTATAGAGCCGCCGTTCCGTCCGCATACGTCCCCGCACGAGGAAGCAGCAGATCATGGCCATCATCGAAACCGCCACCCAACGCCATACCATCGCCGTCGTCGTCGACAACGAACCGGGCGTGCTCGCCCGCGTCATCGGCCTCTTTTCCGGCCGCGGCTACAATATCGAGAGCCTGACCGTGGCCGAGGTCGAGCGCAGCGCCGGCCTGTCGCGCATTACGCTGGTCACGTCCGGCACGCCCATGGTGATTGAGCAGATCAAGGCGCAATTGTCGCGCCTGGTGCCGGTCCATATGGTGAAGGACCTGACCGAGGAAGGCCCGCATGTCGAGCGCGAGCTGGCGCTCATCAAGGTTGCGGGCACGGGCGAGCGACGCATCGAGGCGCTCAGGCTCGCCGAGATTTTCCGGGCGCGCGTCGTCGATTCGACGATCGAATCCTTCATCTTCGAGGTCACGGGAGCGAGCGAGAAGCTCGACGCGTTCGTCGACCTCATGATGCCCTTGGGCCTGGTCGAGCTTGCCCGCACCGGCATCGCCGCCATGTCGCGCGGTACGGCGCCCTTGTGATGGCACCGCTTCTCATGTCATTCCCGCGTAGGCGGGAATCCAGCAAGAGCCGCGTCCGCGGCGACAAGACTCTTGTCCGCGCTCCCGCGCGTAACGCTGGATCCCCGCCTTCGCGGGGATGACGATCTGATATTAACGACCCCGCGCCCGTCCGAACCGGCGCCCCAACGAGAGTATCCAGCATGCGCGTCTACTACGATCACGATGCCGACGTGAACCTGATCAAGGGCAAGAAGATCGCCGTGATCGGCTACGGCAGCCAGGGCCATGCCCACGCGAACAACCTGAAGGACAGCGGCGTCAAGGAGGTCGTGATCGGCCTCCGTCCCGGCTCGGCCACGGCCAAGAAGGCCGAGGCTGCCGGCTTCACGGTCCTGTCCGCGGGCGAGGCCGCCAAGGTCGCCGATGTGGTCATGGTGCTGACGCCGGACGAGCTGCAGGCCGACATCTGGGAAAACGAGCTGAAGCCGAACCTGCGCGAGGGTGCCGCGATCGCGTTCGCCCATGGCCTGGCCGTGCATTTCAAGCTGATCGAGCCGCGCCCGGATCTCGACGTGTTCATGATCGCGCCCAAGGGTCCGGGCCACACGGTGCGCTCGGAATATCAGCGCGGCGGCGGTGTGCCCTGCCTGGTCGCGGTGGCGCAGAACCCGTCGGGCAACGCGCTCGAGATCGCGCTCTCCTATGCGTCCGCGATCGGCGGCGGCCGGGCCGGCGTGATCGAGACCACGTTCAAGGAAGAGTGCGAGACCGACCTGTTCGGCGAGCAGGCCGTGCTGTGCGGCGGCCTGACGGCGCTCATCCAGGCCGGCTACGAGACGCTGGTCGACGCCGGCTATGCGCCGGAAATGGCCTATTTCGAGTGCCTGCATGAGGTGAAGCTGATCGTCGACCTCATCTATGAGGGCGGCATGGCGAACATGCGCTACTCGATCTCGAACACGGCCGAGTACGGCGACTATACCCGCGGTCCCCGCATCGTCACGGCCGAGACCAAGGCCGAGATGAAGCGCGTGCTCGACGACATCCAGTCCGGCCGCTTCGCCCGCGACTGGGTACTCGAGAACAAGGCCGGCCAGGCGAGCTTCAAGGCCATGCGCCGCCGCGCCGCCGAGCACCCGATCGAGCAGGTCGGCGAGAAGCTGCGCGCCATGATGCCGTGGATCGCCAAGAACCGGCTGGTGGACAAGACGAAGAACTGAGGCAATCGGTACAGCGGCGGCGCCCTCACCCGCCTCGCGATGCTCGGCACCCTCTCCCGCTTGTGCGGGAGAGGGTTTTCTTTTCTCCCTCGCCCCGCATGGCGGGGAGAGGGTCGGGGTGAGGGGTGCCCCTCAGCTATTCGTTTTCGTAAACCGCTCGAACAGCGCCTGTCCCTTGGGCACGCCCAGGCCGGTGCAGGGGTTCCAGCCGGGGCCGGCGACATAGCCGAGTTCGGTGCCCTTGGGCTTGTTGTCGCCCTCGGTGATCGGGCGCAGCAGGCCGGGCTCGGCATAGAGCGTCGGCAGGAAGAATCCCAACGGCGCGGGCGCCCGTTCGTTGATGAGGGCCGCGAGACCGGCCCAGAGCGGAGCCACGGCGCTGGTGCCGCCGATCGTCTTTGTGACGCCGTTCAGCACGATCACATAGCCGCTCGGCTGGGCCGCGTCGCCCGCGACGTCGGGCACGCCACGTCCGGGCTGGCGGGTCTGCATCTGGACCGGCGGGTTGGCCGCCTGCTGGAAGTCCGGCACCGGATAGAGCGTGCTGATGCCGCCGCCGGTCCCCTCGCCGTTGCCCGTGTCGCTCCACACCGTCTCGGCCGTGATGCGGGCGCCGTCGGTCGTGATCGCCGTGCCGCCGCAGCCGATCGCCCAGGGGCTCGACGCCGGGTATTGCACGTGGAGCGCGCCGTCGGTCTTGCCGTTGGTCGCGAGATTGTCGCCGGCCGCGACGAACACCGAGACGCGGAGCTTGGCCGCATCTTCCAGCGCTGAATCCATAGCTTGGCGCGCCGCCGCCGACCAGGCAGTCTCGTTGACGCCCCAGCTGATCGACAGCGCCCCCGGCGCGTGCGCCGGGTCGTGGATCGCCGCGCTCACCGCATCGACGAAGCCCGCGAAGCTGGCGGGCGCGAAATAGACCGCGAGCCTGGCGCCGGGCGCCACGCCGCCCGCCACCTGCAGGTCGAGCGCCACCTCCTCGTCGGCCGCCGTCGAATGGCCGGGTGCATTCGTAGCACCGTCGATCGGTACCGCGACAATCTCGGGCAGGGGCAGGTCCATGGCCGCGAAGGCGGCCGCATTGTCGGCGTCGAGATAGCCGCCGCCCAGCTCGATGATGGCGATGCATTGCCCGGCCCCGGTGACGCCGGTCGGGAAATCGTAGAACGCACCGATCCGGTTCGGCCGATAGCCGGCACCGGCGGCGACGTCGTCCATGCGGAGCGCCTTGGCGAAGGCGGCCGGACGGTCGTCGAGGCCCAGCACCGCCTCGACGATCGGCAGCAGGTCGGCCGGCAGGCGCAGCATGCCGCTGCGGCCGCGGAACTGCCGCTCGCCCTGGCGGTAGAGGCTGAGCTTGGTGCCGAACGCGGCCTCGCAGGCGGCGACGGTGCCCGCGAGCTTGACGAGGCGCCGCGCCGGCTCGACCGATGCCACGGTGAGGCTGTGGTCGGCGGCGAACTGCCGGACCCGGGCGATATCATCTCGGTGGCGCGCGTGCCGGCGGGCGGCGAGGGCGGCGCGTGGGTCCTGGGCCCCTGCGACGCTTTCGGCCTCACCGGGTTGCGGCTTCAGGTAGAGGCTGAGTTCGAGCCGCTCGTCGGCCGGCGCGTCGCCGGTCCGTGTCGCATCCTCGGGCGGGGGCAGGAGACTGTCGGGAAAATCCGCAAGATGCCGCTCGGCCATCATCATCGTGCCCGTTGTCGTCGGAGGAGACTCCGGATTGTAGCCTATTCGCCGGGGCGGCGGGGGGATCGCAATCTCAGGCATAGGCCGCGCACCGACAGTCCTGCCCGGCGCACGGCAGCCCCGCCGCAACCGCGGGATTTGCCGCAAATCCGCCTCATGAATCCATTTGCGACTCCAAACGTGACTCGCTAGACCTACTGCCGGTGTCGGGCGCGTGTCGCGCGCGGCTTGCCTTAGAGCCCGTGCCGGACGGCGATCGTCCGGCGGATTTGCGTCCCGATGTCCATGATCATTCGTTCCGCGTTCACCCGTCTCGCCCCGTCGACCGCCCGCCCGCCGGGCGCGCCGGGTCCAGGGCCGGCCGGCGGCGTCCGCGGACTGCAGCCCTAGACCCGCCCCGCATCCGACCCGGGCCTGTCCGGCGGGCGCCGGGCGTTTCGGAAATTTCGTTCCTTCGCACCATCGAGCAAAGACACATGTTTGGATCACTACTGGGCTGGATGTCCGCCGATATGGCGATCGATCTCGGCACGGCGAATACCCTGGTCTATGTGAAGGGCCGGGGCATCGTGCTGAACGAGCCGTCCGTCGTCGCCATCCTGAGCGTCAAGGGCAAGAAGCAGGTCCTCGCCGTCGGCGATGAAGCGAAGCTGATGCTCGGACGGACGCCCGGCAACATCCAGGCGATCCGCCCTTTGCGCGACGGCGTCATCGCCGATTTCGAAGTCGCGGAAGAGATGATCAAGCATTTCATCCGCAAGGTGCACAACCGGCGCAGCTTCGCTTCGCCCGAGATCATCGTCTGCGTGCCCTCGGGCTCGACCGCGGTTGAACGCCGCGCCATCCAGGAATCGGCGGAGAGCGCCGGTGCGCGCAAGGTGTACCTGATCGAGGAGCCGATGGCGGCCGCGATCGGCGCCGGCCTGCCGGTGACCGAGCCGTCGGGCTCGATGGTCGTCGACATCGGCGGCGGCACGACCGAGGTGGCGGTGCTGTCCTTGGCCGGCATCGTCTATTCGCGCTCGGTGCGCGTCGGCGGCGACAAGCTCGACGAGGCCATTATCGCCTACATGCGCCGCAACCATAACCTCCTGGTCGGCGAAGGCTCGGCCGAGCGGATCAAGAAGGAGATCGGCTCCGCCTGCATGCCCGAGGACGGCGAGGGCCGGGTCATGGAGATCCGCGGCCGCGACCTGATGAACGGCGTGCCCAAGGAACTGGTGATCAGCGAGCGGCAGATCGCGGAAAGCCTGGCCGAGCCGGTCGGCGCGATCGTCGAGGCGGTCAAGGTGGCGCTCGAGCACACGGCGCCGGAACTGGCGGCCGACATCGTCGACAAGGGCATCGTCTTGACCGGCGGCGGCGCGCTCCTGGCCAATCTCGACTACATCCTGCGCCATGCGACCGGCCTGCCGGTCTCGATCGCCGACGATCCCTTGACCTGCGTCGCCATGGGGACGGGCCGCGCGCTCGAAGACAAGGCGCTCCGGAACGTCCTCATCAGCATGTATTGATCGGGTCACCGTCCGGCGTCGGGTTTGCCAAGCCATGAGTCGCATTCGAAACGATTTGTGTCATCTATCGGTCAAATTTGAAGCATTTGCGACCTCGGATGGTCTGAACTCTGATTTCCGTAATCGATTGTTTGCCCTTTCGTGTGATATGACGACAATCAACGAGGCGGGGGCGGCACATTTGATGGTTGTGTCGAGGTCCTCCATCCGTCGTGGGGAACGTTCGTGAAATCGCGCTCGGCACCTGTTTCGCAGATTGTCGGACCGCTGAAATCGGCGGCGCAGCGTTTCGCCTATTCGGCACTTGTGCTGCTTTCGGTTGCGATCATGATCGTCGGGCGCGCCGACCAGGCGTTGATCGAGCGGATCCGGACGCAGGTCAACGACGTCATGGCGCCGGTGCTGGAGGCGATGACCCAGCCCGTCACCGCCGTGAGCGATACGGTGGCGCATTTCCATGCCCTGGCCGAGCTCTATCGCGAGAACGAGCGCCTGCGTGCCGAGAACGCGGCGCTGCTGCAGTGGCAGCAAGTGGCTCACCGGCTCGACAATGAGAACGCGGGTCTGCGCAGCCTGCTCAATTATCAGCCGGACGGCTCCACCTGGTTCATCACCGCCCGCGTCATCGGCACCTCGGGCGGCGCGTTCTCGCGCAACCTGCTGGTCAACCGCGGCACGCTCGACAGCGTTGCCAAGGGCCAGGCGGCCGCGGGCGGCACCGGCCTCATCGGCCGTGTCACCGAGGTCGGCGAGCGCGCGGCCCGCGTGCTGATGATCACGGACCTGAACTCGCGGATCCCGGTCGTCGTCGGCGGCAGCGACGAGCATGCGATCCTGGCCGGCGACAATACCGACCGGCCGCAATTGGCCTATCTGGGCGCTCACGCCAAGATCAATGTCGGCGACCGGGTGGTGACGTCGGGCGATGGGGGCGTGTTCCCGCCGGGCATGCCGATCGGCACGGTCGCCGCCGTCGAGGGCGGCAACATCCGGGTCGAGCCGTTCGCGGATCTGAGCCGCGTCGAATATCTGCGTATCGTCGATTTCGGCCTGTCGGGCGTGCTGCCGCCCGACGCGGTGCCGCAGCCAAAGGCGCCGAAGCGGCCGAAGGGCGATGCGGGGAAGGGCGAGGCCGGTCCCACGCCATGAAGGCCAAGCCGGTCGAGACGGTCGACGGCATCGGCCAGAGGCTGGTGCCGACCGCCTTCACGCTGGTGCTCGCCATCCTGTCCGTGATACCCGTCGACATTCCGGGCTATGCCCAGGTGACGCCCGACTACGTACTGATGTCGATCTATTACTGGACGATCTATCGACCGGACCATCTGCCTTACCTGGTGGTGTTCCTGGTCGGGTTGCTGATCGATCTCTTGACCTTCGGGCCGCCGGGGGTGACGCCGTTCGCGCTTCTGACCGTGCGCGCGATCGTGCTGACCCAGCGCAAATTCTTCGTCGGCAAGAACTTCCCGATCCTGTGGTGGGGCTTCGTGCTGGCGACCGTCGCCGTCACCCTGCTGCGCTGGGGCATGGGCGCGCTCTATAGCGGGCACCTGCCCGATCCGCGCAGCTTCGCGTTCCAGGCGGTGCTGACCGCGGCGTTCTATCCGATGCTGTCCTGGGTCTTCTCGCGCGTGCAGCGGGTGATGTCGTCGTGAAGCCGCGCCCGCTCGCCCAGGACAAGAGCCGTTACAAGGTCCTGACCCGCCGCACGCTGATGCTGGGCGGCATTCAGCTGGGCCTCGTGGGGGCGCTCACCGCCCGCATGTATTACCTGCAGGTGCTGCAGGCCGACAAATACAAGGTGCTGGCCGAGGAGAACCGGATCAATCTCCGGCTGCTGGCGCCGCAGCGCGGGCGCATCCTCGACCGGTTCGGCGTGCCGCTCGCGGTCAACCAGCAGAGCTACCGGGTCGTCCTCGTCGCCGAGCAGGCGGGCGACATCGACAGTACGTTGAACGCGATCGGCACCCTCATCCCGCTCGGCGACAACGAGCGCCATCGGGTGCTGCGCGAGATCAAGAGCAAGCACTCCTTCGTGCCGATCGTCGTGCGCGAGAATCTCTCGTGGGAGGAGGTCGCCCGCATCGAGGTCAATGTCCCGGAACTGCCCGGCGTGCAGATCGAGGTCGGGCGCAACCGCTACTATCCGTTCGCCGACCGGACGAGCCATATTACCGGTTACGTGGCGCCGGTCTCGGAGAAGGAACTGACCGGCGATCCGCTGATGGAGCTGCCGGACTTCCGCATCGGCAAGTCGGGCATTGAGAAATCGATGGATCTGGAGCTGCGCGGCACCGCCGGCACCAGCCAGATCGAGGTCAATGCGTTCGGCCGCGTCGTGCGCGAGATCAGCCGTGACGACGGTCAGCCGGGCCAGGAGGTCGCAACTACGCTCGACATGGCGCTGCAGGACTTCACCATGCGGCGCCTGCGGTCGGAGGAGGCGGCGACCTGTATCGTGATGGACGTGGTGACGGGCGAGATCCTGACCATGGCCTCCTCGCCGTCCTATGACGCGAACAGCTTCACGCACGGCCTCAAGGCGTCGGTCTGGAACGCGCTCAACACCGACCCGCATACGCCGCTCTACAACAAGGCGACCCAGGGCGTGAACCCGCCGGGCTCGACCTTCAAACCGGTCGTCGCCATGGCGGCGCTCGACTCCGGCGTCATCACGCCCGACTTCCGGGTGAATTGCCCAGGCGTCTTCACGCTCGGCGACCATGAATACCACTGCTGGCGCCACGGCGGGCACGGCACGCTCGACCTGCACGGCGGCTTGAAGAATTCCTGCGACGTCTATTTCTACGAGGTCGCCATGCGGGTCGGCGTCGACCGGGTCGCCGCCATGGCGCACCGGCTCGGCATGGGCGAGCTCACCGGCATCGACATCCCGAACGAGCGGCCGGGCAACATCCCGACGCGCGCCTGGAAGCTCAAGAAATTCGGCGTGCGCTGGGTCGACGGCGACACGCCGTCGATCGGCATCGGCCAGGGCTATATCGCGGTGACGCCGCTGCAGCTCGTGACCATGCTGTCGCGCATCATCTCGAACCGGGCGCTGGTGCCGCATCTGGAGCGCCAGCCCGGCATCATGGAGGCGGGCAAGCCGTTCGATCCCGACTTCGGCGCCAAGGACTATCCGTCGCTGGGCTTCAACCCCGCCCATATCAATGCCGTGCTCTCCGGCATGAACGCCGTCACGAACGAGCTTGGCGGCACCGCCTATGGCGCGCGCATTACCGATCCGGGCATGGAGATGGGCGGCAAGTCCGGCACCTCGCAATTCCGCCAGATCACCGCCGCCGAGCGCGAGCGCGGCATCAAGAAGGGCGAGCAGCTGCCGTGGAAGGACCGCGAGCATGCGCTGTTCATCGCTTTCGCGCCGGTCGGCAACCCGCGTTATGCCTGCGCCGTGTTCATCGAGCACGGCATCGCCGGCGGCAAATATGCGGCCCCCATCGCGCGCGACGTGCTGCGCGAGTGCCAGCGGCGCGACCCGTCGCGGCGCGTGCCGCCCGACCCGCTGATCGTGGCGGACGCGGGTGCCGCCTCGACCCCGGACAAGACACCATGAGCTTCGGCGCCGAGCGCGGCCATACGCCGGACTTCGCCGAGAAGCTGCGCAGCATCAACTGGGGCCTGATCTTCCTGCTGAGCGCCATCGCCGGCATCGGCTTCATGGTGCTCTATTCGGCGGCGAACGCCAGCTTCGACCCCTGGGCGTCGAAGTCGATGATCCGCTACGCCATTTCGCTGGCGTTGCTCCTGGGCGTGGCGATCGTCGACATCCGTTTCTGGCTCAAGGCCGCCTATCCGATCTATGTGGTCGGGCTCGTGCTGCTGGTCGCGGTCGACCTGCATGGGCGCACGGGTCTCGGCGCCCAGCGCTGGATCGAGCTCGGCCCCCTGTCGCTGCAGCCGTCGGAGCTGATGAAGATCGGCCTCGTCATGGTGCTGGCGCGGTATTTCAACACGCGCACGGTCGAGGAGGTCGGGCGGCCGCTGCATCTTCTCTATCCGCTCCTGCTGCTGCTGGTGCCGGCGGCGCTGGTGATGAAGCAGCCCGACCTGGGCACGGCGATGATGCTGGTCATGTCGACCGGCGGCATCTTCTTCCTGGCCGGCGTCCGGCTCTGGAAATTCGCGATCGCGATCGCGGCCGGCGCGGGCCTGGTGCCGATCGCCTTCGGCTTCATGCGCGACTATCAGAAGAAGCGCATCCTCACTTTCCTCAATCCGGAGAACGACAGCCTGGGGGCCGGCTATCACATCACCCAGTCCAAGATCGCGCTCGGCTCCGGCGGCATGTGGGGCAAGGGCTACCTGCAGGGCACGCAGAGCCACCTCAATTTCCTGCCCGAGAAGCATACCGACTTCATCTTCACCATGTTCGCCGAGGAATTTGGCATGGCCGGCGGCTGCGTGCTCCTGGCACTCTACGCGCTGGTTGTGGCCTATGGCTGCGCGATTGGGCTCAGGAGCCGCAACCATTTCGGCCGCATGCTGGCGTTGGGCATCACGCTCAACTTCTTCCTCTATGTCTTCATCAACACGGCGATGGTGATGGGCCTCATCCCCGTGGTGGGCGTGCCGCTGCCGCTCATCTCCTACGGCGGCACGGCGATGCTGACGCTCATGTTCGGCTTCGGCCTCGTCATCAGCGTCTATATCCACCGCGACGTGCGCATCAACCGGCGTGGCGAGTCGGAGAGCTAGTGCCAAGCCTTTTCCGCGCATCCCCCGCATGCAAAGCCGTGCTGGACAGCCGCGCGGATATTTCCTATAGAAGCGCTCCTTCGGTTGCCCCGGAGCCCAGGTAGCTCAGTTGGTAGAGCATGCGACTGAAAATCGCAGTGTCGGTGGTTCGATTCCGCCCCTGGGCACCATTCCCATGATTTTTCAATGTTATCAATGAGTTGCGATTTCCGGGTTGGGAATCGAATTGGGGAGTCTCATCATCCCCTAACACACTTCACTGATTTTATTTGATTTCCTGCCTCGGGCGGTCATGCCGAAAGGGCGTGCACCGAAAAAATGGCAGGCGTCAGGTCGGGTTGATGGTGCCGTCCTCGACAAGAGCGACGGTCATGCCGGCAGACAATCTGAACGCGCCGAAATCCTCCTTGGTGATCTGTCGAAGGACGTTCAGAGCAGGCTCGCGAGCGATCCCTATGCTCCATTTGGCAGCGTTCATCCGAACCTGGATGTTTGGGTGATTGAATAGCTTGGTCAGTTCCAGGCGTGCCGCGATACCTCGTCGCCGGAGTTCCTTGCTGATCTCATTTTGCTGTCTGATAAGATGGTTCGCCGACTTTACTTCATCGTTCAGTGTCAAAGGATACTGTCTCTCGCCCAGTGAAGCAAAAAGTGAGACGAGTTCATCGACTGTCATCTTGTCGAGTTTCATTTTAAGACCCCCACGGTTCGTAGGCCCATCAGCCCAACTCTTCTGCGTTCATCATAGCCTTTTCCCTGAAGATATTCCCGAGGCGTCATTAAATTGCCTTCCGTATCGACAAACGCTGGATCTGGCGTCTGGTACCAAGAATTGAGTTCCCAATGCTTCAATGTGGGAATGCTGACAAGATTCTCCCCGGAAGCGATCAATTGTGTCGGAATTTCGCCGCTGCGTCCTGACGCCTGTTCCACGATGTGATGGACATCATATCCCCGGCGTGCCGGTCCTTGTGCCGCCGCTTCGAGATCCTCAAGCGGTTGCGGTGGATCGATATAAGCCTGGATGTAGGGACCATAATCATGGACCCACACAGCGATCTGCGCCGCATTCAGCAACAAGCCAACGGGGCCGCCGGCGATGTCTTCGCCGGCCATGATCGCAGCGCGCTTCGCGGCCCAGCCCGCAACCATTTTGATGACTTGCCAACGGGAGGAAGGCCCGGGATCTTCCGCCGGCACCGGCGGCACATCGTCGAAGAGCGGAGGGCCGCCATTGTGGCCGATGCCGGGACGGTCGGGCACGGGATCAGGCGGCGATGCCGCCGGCTTGCCCCGAAATCGCCCGCCATCGGTCGTGCCCTTGGGCCAGCGCGGATGGTCATCGGGGTCCCAGTTGCCTGCTTTGTCGAGCCGGTCGGCGGCTTCGGCGAAACGGTCGAAGCTCGACGCCAAGTCCGAGACGAAGCGCCGATCCCACAGCGCCATCCGTTTGGCGATCGACATCTCGGGGACATTGATGCCGAGGCGGGTCGCGACCGCTGCGGCCAGCATGGCGCCCTCCGGTGACCATGTCGCCGCGTCCGCCCGGTCGAGGCACCGCTGGGCGGCCGGTTCGTCGCCCGACGTCAGATGCCCGGCAGCCTGAGCAACATGCATCGGCACCGGTCGACCGACGATCTCCGGCCCCAGGACTTGCTCAGCCAGAAGCGCATGGCTTCGGGCGAAGTCGGCTGGATGGTCACGCCGCGCCGCTCGGTTAGCGGGATGCCCGGCCAGAGCCAGACGGCCGATGCCTTCGCCAGCAGAAGCCTGGGCCGCGTGGACACGTGACAAGACGCCTGCGTGATCGATATGACCTGCATTGAGAATCCTCGGGACTGTCGAGCAAAAGAAAACCGCCGGCGGCGTTAGCCGCGGCGGTTTTGAAGCGGTGGAAGCACGCTCGGCGCGGCTTCACCATGCTCGGCCATTTGACCGACTTAATTCGCGGGATTAGGTAGCAAGCGCCACCGAACGGACGCTAATTGTTTGAATTTTCTTGACCTTTCGCGAGCTGAAGGGATGCCTGAAATGCACCTCCAGGACGTTCAGCAGTAAGCATGGTGAACAAGAAGCCGACGGGCGAGTCGGGAGTCTTGATCTTGTAAATCAGAGAGCGGGCCTGACCTGACGCCGTAGGCACCGTTTTGTCCTCCACTACGGACATTTCGATTCCAGGCCGGGCGACACCTTCCATCATCTTCTTGAAGTTGCTCTCGACCTCTCCTGGGTCCGCCGTGCGCGCCCATACTGCACAAGCTTCGGTAGTTCCTCGAATTGAAAGAGCAAAGCTCCCACTATCGCTGGGCACAAACCATGCACCACCCTTGCTGCCCGGCCCGACGAATATGGACAGCGGCATATCCGCTGTAATGGCCGGAAGGTGTTTCTCGTTCACCCATGCACGAACTTGCTCCGGCTTGCCCATATTCGGCACACAGGCGTTCACGAATAGCCTGGTGACGAGCGATGCCCCAGAGTCAGCAGCGAATGCGCCGTGGGAAGCTGAAACGATGAACCCTATCGACAAGGCGAGTTGCTTCAGGACACGAACGGAATATCGATTGCCAGCAACGGGTGAAACTCTTGCCTTCACTCTGCTCTCCCATGTGCATTGCGCTCAACACCATGGCCACGTCGAGCTACGATCGCAAGGCGATCGACAAATTCGCTTTTTTGTGTATGGTTCACATCATGCTTTGGATGATAGCCCACGCTGACTGACACCAGACCCGGCAAGCCGGGTCGCTTTCGTTTGTGCCGTGGTCTTGCCGTCGAGGCTCCAAAGATGCCCGCTCCCATCCCCCGCATTTCGCCGCTGTCCGCCGTGATCGTCCCGGTCGGGGGCTTGGCTATATGCCGCCCTGCGCCGTCCGGCGCGGGGGTGCTGAGCCATGGCGCAGCACTACCTGCTATCAAGGAAATGCCGGACCCTGCCGCTGCATCGGGTCTTCCGCATGTCCGAGGAAGCCGCCTACAAGTGGTTCCTCCGCGCTCGCTGGCCCGAGACCGACGGCGTCCCGTACTGCCCGCGGTGCGGCGTCACCGACGCCTGGGAGACGCGCCGCCGCCGCTTCAAGTGCCGCGCGAAGGACTGCCGTTGCGAGTTCAGCGTGACCAGCGGGACAATCTTCGCCCATCACAAGCTGCCGTTCCGCCAGTTGCTCGCCGCCATCGCGCTCTCGGCCCATGCCGTGAAAGGCAAGGCGGCGCTCCAGGTCGCACGCGAGCTGGGCGTCCAGTACAAGACCGCTTGGGCCAACCTGATGAAGCTCCGTGAAGCGATCGCCGCCGAGCGCGCCTCGCTGATGCTCGAAGGCACCGTCGAGGTCGACGGCATGTACGTCGGCGGCCACATCCGGCCGGAGAATCGCGCCGAAGACCGCATCGACCGGCGCCTTCGCGAGAACCAGACCGGCAAGCGCAAGTGCGTCATTGCCATCCGCCAGCGCAACGGCCGCATCGTCACGGCGATCACAAAGACGGAGGACGCGGCCGTCATCATGCCGCTGCTTCAACGCTACGCGAGACATGCGCACGTGGTCGTCGCCGACGAGCACCACGCCTACAATCAGGTGGCGGCGGTGTTCGAGGAGGTCGAGCGCGTCAACCACAGCCTCGCTTACCGGAGCGAGGCTGGCGTCTCGACGAATCAGGTCGAGAGCTTCTTCAGCCGTGTGCGGCGCGGCGAGTGGGGCACCTTCCATCACATCGCGAGCCAGTATCTGGACTGGTACGCGTTCGAGATGGCCTGGCGCGAGGACCATCGCCGAACCGACATGCGCACCCTCGTGCGGGGCATGCTGTCGAAGGCGATGGGACATCGGACGAGCCGCTGGTTATGCGGCTACTGGCAGGGTAACCATCCGCCGAAAGACGCCTTCATGGTCGTCGTGCCGTAGACGTCAGCCGACCTGGCGCAGCGGCGCCCGCCACAGCACGCGTTTGTCGCCGTCGGTGCGGATGCCCTCGACGACCTTGGTCCGCTCCAGGCCATTCAGGATCGTGCGGACGCGCTGAACGAGCGCGTCGAACTTGCGCTTGTCGTCGGCGGGCAGCTCCTTGGCATCAACGACGGCGGACGCAATCGCCGAGGTGGCCATCGGCTCGACCGCGGACCGGATGAGCTTCCCGATGATGGAGGTGAGTTCGCTGGCAGGCAGCATCGAGGACGGCTTTCTAGCCTGGGCCTTCGGGCGCTTTCCAACGGTCTGGGGCGTGTAAGTCGGATCGAAGATCAGCGCGGCCCGGTCCAGAACCTCAATGTCGTCCAGTAGCTTTCGCTTCTCACCTTCAAGCGTGTCCGCTCGGTCGAGCAGCACGGCGCGCTTCAGCAAGATTTCCTTGGGAACGGCATTCACGGCCATGGTCAGATCCTTGTGAGGAAGGGATCTGAATCATATCCGGAATGGCTTCGCCAAATCGGTGGCAGTTGCTACCTAATCCCGTTAATTCGGAACGGTCAAGTGAAAAGAACAAATAGAGAACATCGGCCGTTTCGGGACCGCGCTTCGCTTATTCGGTCCGGAAGCCACCACAATCGCAAACCTTTACGGAGGCGACGTCACTCCCGCCGACACCTGCCCGCAATGCTTGTTCCGTTACTCAAAATGACTATAATGACTATAATGACTATAATGATCTTCTCTTTGAGATGGGAGTGTCGGCCATGTCCATTGAAACATGGACACTCGCTGAGGCGAAGGCGAAGTTCAGCGAGGTCGTCGACAAGGCGCGGGCGAGCGGTCCGCAGACCATCACGAAGAACGGTCGTGTTGCTGTCGTCGTGGTGTCTGCGGAGGAATGGGAACGGAAGACCCGCCGGCCCGGCAATCTGGCCGAGTTCTTCGCGGAATCCCCCTTGCGCAGTTCGACCCTTGAGGTCTCTCGGACGAAGGATGCCCCGCGCGAGATCGATCTGTGAATTTTCTGCTCGACACCAACGTCGTGTCGGAGTGGACGAAGCCGCGCCCCGATAGCGGCGTCGTGGCCTGGCTCGCCGACGCGGACGAGGATCGTGTGTTCATCAGCGTCGTGACGCTGGCGGAGCTGCGTCACGGGATCGAGCGGATGCCTTCGGGTGCCCGACGAGACCGGCTCGATGCCTGGCTCATCGGCGAGATGCCCGCGCGCTTCGAGGCTCGCGTGTTGCCGGTCGATGCGGGCACGGCCGATTGCTGGGGCCGCATCATGGCGCGGGGACAGGCCGCCGGCCGCCCCGTCGGCACGATGGATGCCTTCATCGCCGCGACGGCGGAGCAGCACGGCCTCACGCTCGTCACCCGCAATGTCTCCGACTTCGACGCCCTTGGCATTCGATTGATCAACCCTTGGAGCGATGCCTGAGCCGCGATCAGGGAAAGAATGCCAGCGCCTGGCCATTGAGGCGCGGCAGTGTCACGACGGCGCCGAGGCACCGGCCGGTCGTGAAGTCGAAGGCTACGACCTCGTCGCGGGCGACGCAGTAGAGGTGCCCGTCGGGCCCGAAGCGCAGGCCGCGCGGCTTCAAGAATCGAGCCGTTCGGCCGGGCGAGAAGACGCGGACGAGCCGGCCGTCGCGCGCGGCATATTCCCGGATCGTGGTAACGGCGTCGGGCGCGCCGAACGGGCGCTCGCTCGAGACGACGACATTGCCGGTAGGCGCCAGGATGAGATCGAGCGGGCTCAGTTCCGGGTCCGCGACATGCCAGCGCGGCAGAGGCGCGCCGTTCGGGGCGAATGCGCGGATCGCGTTGTCGCCCGTGCCGTCCGGGCCGATGCCGGACGCGAGAAACAGCCGGCCGTCCGGGGCGAAGGCAAAGCCACGCGGAAACGGCACGATGCCTGGCGGTAGCACGAGCGTGCCCGGCGCGTCGAGGGCAGGGGCGAAGGCCATGATTGCGCGTGCGCTGCGCAGCCCGACGCTATAGCGGCCGTCCGCGCCGAAGTTGCCGCCGCCGGCGTTGAGCCCGTCGATCGGGCCGCTGTCGCGTACGACCGTGCCGCGCGCATCGAGCGCCAGCACGCGGTCGCTGCCGCTGTTGAGGAACAGGAGGCCGGCAACGCGGTCGACGCCGAGGCCGCGCGGATCGGCAATGCGGCGGTCGGTGCTGAAGGCCCCGAGCGATTGGCCGTCAGGCGCGAAAGCGAGGAGCGCGCCGTGGCCGTCGCCGTTGGCGCCTGCTGCGCTGGTGACGAGCAGGGGCATGTCTTCCTTGGGGCTCGAGGCGTTGTGCTGGCATGGCGCATCGGCCGCCCGGTCGGGCGGCCGATCCGGTTGCGGCCGTCAGTCCGCGGCGGCCGCCGTCGCGTCGTGGAACGGGTAGTCGACATAGCCCCGCCCGTCGCCGCCATAGAACGTGTCCCGGTCATAGCGGTTGAGCGGCAGGTTCAGCCGCAGCCGCTCCGGCAGGTCCGGGTTGGCGATGAAATGGCGACCGAAGGCGACCAGATCCGCGGTTCCGGCCTCGACGATCTCGATCGCCTTCTGGCGGTCGAAGCCACCGGCGGCGATGATCGTGCCGCGATAGATCGGGCGCAGATGCTGGGCCGCGAGCGGGGCGACACCCTCCTGGATCTCCTCGATGCCCTTGATGCGCGGCTCGATGATGTGGAGATAGGCGAGGCCGAAGCGGTTCAGCTGTTTCACCAGATAGCCGAAGGTCGCCGCCGGGTCGCTGTCGTGCATCGAGCCGTACTGGCCGCTCGGCGACAGGCGGACGGCCACGCGATTGCCGCCCCAGACCGAGACCAGAGCGTCCACCACCTCGAGCATGAACCGGGCCCGGTTCTCGATCGGCCCGCCATAGTCGTCCGTGCGCTTGTTGGTGCCGTCCTCCAGGAACTGGTCGGGCAGGTAGCCGTTGGCGCCGTGCAACTCGACGCCGTCGAAACCGGCCGCGAGCGCGCGTTCCGCACCCTTGCGGAATTCCTCGACGATGCCCGGGATCTCGTGTCGTTCGAGGGCGCGGGGCATCGAGAACGGCACCGGCCCGTCCGCGGCATAGGCCTCGCCCTCCGCCTGGAGCGCCGACGGCGCCACCGGGGCCTCGCCGTTCGGCTGCAGCGACGGGTGCGACTGCCGGCCGACGTGCCAGAGTTGCAGGAAGATGCGCCCGCCCCTGGCATGGACCGCGTCGGTCACGCGCCGCCAGCCGGCGATCTGCCGGTCGTCATAGATGCCGGGCGCGCCGGCATAGCCATTGCCGCGCACCGAAACCGGGGTCGCCTCGGAGACGATGAGCCCGCCCTGGCTTGCGCGCTGGCTGTAGTACTCGACCATCAGGTCGCCCGGGATGTCGCCCGGTTCCGAGCGCATGCGCGTGAGCGGCGCCATCACGACGCGGTGCGCGATCTCGTAGGGGCCGATTTTCACCGGCGAGAACAGCTTCGACATGGGACTATTCCTTGATGAAGGGAGAGGCGGTCAGGCGGCCGGCTTGGTCCATTCGTTGCCGCGCATGAAGCCGTCGAGCTCGGTATGGGCGATGTGGTTCGTGTAGTTGCTCATCACCTTGGTCGCGACGCCGAGGACGACCTCGAGCACGTTCTGCCGGGTGTAGCCGGCGGCGATGAAGGCATCCGTGTCCGCGTCGGAAACCCAGCCGCGGTTGCGCACGACGAGCGTCGCGAAGCGATGCAGCGCCTCGAGCTTGGCATCGGGGATCGCCGTGCCGTTGCGCAGTGCCTCGATCGCGGCAGGGGCCATCTTCTGCATCTTGGCGAGCGTCGTGTGGCCGGCCATGCAGTAATGGCACTCGTTCTCGAAGTTGGCGGTCAGATAGACGACCTGCTGCTCATGCGGCGTCAGCGTCGTCTTCGAGAACAGATCCCAGAGTGTCGAGTAACCGGCCAGAAGCTCCGGCGATTCCGCCATATTCGCTTGCAGGTTCGGCACGAAGCCGAAGGCGGCTTTGGTTGCGGCGAGCGCCGGCTTGGCGGCTTCGGGCGCGGTCTCTTCCGTGTACTTGGTGAAGCGGGTCATGATCGATCTCCTTGATGGACGTCGTTGTCGACGAGCCAAATCTAGTTTCTGGATCGGTGGCGAATAGCCGGGCCGGCCGACTATCAATTATTCCGGTTGGGAATGTTCCCGACGACGGCGCAGGCCGGCGAGCGCCGCCAGCAGCTGGCGCGGCTCGATGCAGTCCCGGCAGGTCGTGTCGATGAGCGACAGGACGATTCGGCCGTCGCGATCGACGACATACGTCGCCGGCATCGTCCGGCTCTGTCCCGAGGGGTGTGGGCGCGCGAGGTCCAGGCCATAGGCCCGGGCGACCTTGCCGTCGTGATCCTGGCCGGCCGGGAACGGCAGGCTGCTGAGGTCCGGTCCGGCAGCCTCCGCCCGGTATGGCGGCACGATCACGACGATCGTGGCGCCGTGCTGCGCGACCTCGGGCTGAAGGGCGGAGAGCGCCTCGAACGCAGCGCTGTCAAAGGGGCTGCGCTGGAAGCAGATGATCGCCGGGCCCCTCTCCAGCAGGTGCTGCAGGACGACGGTGCCGCCCAGCACCTCCGGCAGGGCGAAATCAGGCGCGATCTGCCCGGCCTTCACGGCCGATCGGGTGACGTCGAGCTCGACCATCGGCTGCCTTCCTTATCGTCGAGCGCTCTGCGCCGACGGCTGTTTAGAGCTGCGTTGCGGCATGCCGGCTCACGTGATAAGCCCCATTCCCGGGAGGAATATTCATGGACCGTATGACCGCCATGGAGACGTTCGTCCGGGTCGTCGAAAGCGGCTCGTTCTCGGTCGCGGCCCGCCATCTGCGCGTCGGCCAGCCGGCGGTTTCCAAGACCGTGGCCCAGCTCGAGGACCGGCTCGGCGTCAAGCTGCTCACCCGTTCGACGCGCGGGCTCACGACGACCGAGGCCGGGCAGAGCTACTACGAGCGGGCGAAGCGCGCGATCGAGGAGGCCGACGAGGCCGACCTCGCCGCACGCGGTGCCGGCACGAGCCTATCCGGCCGCCTCCGGGTCTGCGCGGCGGTGACCTTCGCCAGCCTCCACATCATCCCGCGACTGCCGAAGTTCCTGGCCGAGCATCCGGACCTGGAACTCGAGGTCGTGCTCGACGACCGCAACATCGACCTCATCCAGGACGGCATCGACGTCGCGTTCCGCATGGGCACGCTTGCCGACTCCGCCCTGACGGCGCGCCGGATCGCCCGTGGCCGGCGCCTCGTCGTCGGCACACCCGCCTATCTTGTGCGGGTCGGCATGCCGCAGGTTCCGGGCGACCTCGTCGGCCATCAGTCGATCATCTACCTGCAGCAGGGCGACGACGCTGCCTGGACTTTCCGGCAGGGCAGCGCCGAGACCGCGGTCGCCATGAAGAGCCGGCTCAAGGTTACGGCCGCCGAAGGCGTGCGCGCCGCGGTGTTCGCCGACCTCGGCCTCGCCGTCGCCTCGGAGTGGATGTTCGCGCCGGAACTGGCGTCCGGACGGGTTCTGGCCGTGCTGACGGATTGGGAGCTGCCGCCGGTCGATCTCTCGGCGGTCTTCCCGGCCGGCCGCATCGCGACGGCCAAGGCCCGCGCGTTCGTCGCATTCCTGGAGGAAGCACTGGCCGGCAAGGCCGACATCTAGCGACCCGGGCGCCGTCGCGGCGCCCGGGTTTGCCCGGTCAGGCGTTGACGGTGGCGATCCGGTCGAGCGCCGGCAGTAGCTCCTCCGGGTCCGGCCGGCGGGTATAGTCCGGGTTGACCTCGGCATAGAGGATCGTTCCGTCCTGGCCGATGACGAACCGGCCTGGCATCGGCAGGGTCCAGCTGTCGTCGCCGTTGAAGTTCGGCAGGTCGTTCTTCAGACTCTTATAGAGCTCGACCAGATAGTCGGGCAGCGCGAAGCGGAGGCCGAAGGCGCCGGCAACGTTGTTGTGCGTGTCGGACAGGATCGGGAAGCCGAGGCTGTTCTGGCGCGCCGACTTGCGGCTGTTGGGCGCGGTCTGCGGCGAGATCGCGACCAGGCTCGCACCCCGGCGCTGGAATTCCGGCAGCGCCGCCTGGAGCGCCTGCAGCTCCATATTGCAGTACGGGCACCAGACGCCGCGGTAGAAGCTCACGACCAGCGGGCCGTTCTGCAGCAGGGCGAGCGACGAGACCTCGTTGCCTTCCGGGTCCTTGAGCGTGAAGGCGGGCGCCTTGTCGCCGACCTTGAGCGTGCGTTTGGCGGCGCCGGATGCGATCAGCTCGCGGGTCGCGCGGTGCATCGTCTCGATGACCGAGTGCGGCACGCTGTAGGGCGGCTTGCCCGCTTCGAAATCGGCCTTGAAAGCGTCGAGCTTGGCCTGGAGCGTCATCTTGGGTTCCTCATCTGTTGGCTGCCGCCCGAGCGGCGATCACGTGAGGAAGATGACGGCCATGCCCGTTCCCAGGTAGGCGGGGCGCAAGACTAAACCTTATTCCCGAGGGGAATGGTGCGCGCGACCTTCTAGGCCGATCCTACAGATCACGCGGTCAGAGCAGCAGGCGTGCGTGATGCGCCACGTGGTCGGCGACAAAGCTCTGGATGAACCAGTAGCTGTGGTCGTAGTCCTCGTGGCGGCGCAGCGTCAGTTCCTGGCCGGAGAGGGCCGCCGCTTCCTCGAGCCGCTCCGGACGCAGCTGGATCTCGAGGAACTGATCGCTCAGGCCCTGGTCGACCAGGATCGGGCCGGGATAGGGCCGCTTCGCCATGAGCAGGCTCGCGTCCCACTCCGCCCAGCGGGCGCGGTCGGGGCCTAGATAATACGAAAACGCCTTCTCGCCCCAGGGCACGGCGACGGGATTGGTGATCGGCGCGAAGGCCGACACCGACTGCCACAGCGCCGGCTGGCGCAAGGCCGAGACGAGCGCGCCGTGCCCGCCCATGGAATGGCCGAAGATGCCGCGGCGGCCCGGCCGGACCGGGAAATTCGCCTCGACGAGCGCCGGCAGCTCGCGGTTCACGTAAGTCGCCATCCGATAGTGGCGAGACCACGGCTCGGCGGTTGCATCGAGATAGAAGCCGGCGCCCGTGCCGAAGTCCCAGCTGTCGTCCTCGCCGGGCAGGTTGGCGCCGCGCGGGCTCGTGTCGCAGGCGACGAGCGCCAGGCCGTGGCCGGCCGCCACCCGCTGGGCGCCCGCCTTGATCGCGAACGTCTCCTCGGTGCAGGTGAGGCCGGCGAGATAATAGAGCGCCGGGACCGGCCCGCGGGCCGCCTGGGGTGGCAGATAGACCGCGAACGCCATGTCCGTGCCGGTCGCCTCGGACCGGTGGGTGTAGAAACCCATGCGGCCGCCGAAGCAGCGCTGCTCGCTGCGGGTCGAGAGGGTCATCGCGCGTATCCTCCGAGCACTGGAACCCGGAATTCTAGCGACGGTCATCGCTGGGCGGAAGCCGGGCGCCTCTGCGACTTTCGTAGGGTTTGACGGCAGCGGGCGGCACGGGCCAGTGTCGCCGATTGGTCGGAGTAGGGCCGATGAACGAATTCGTCGCCGTCATCCTGATCTGCCTCAATACCGTCGCGATCGACCGCTGCACGGAAGAGACCGCGGCCGACGTGATGTCGACGGTCGTCCAGAACGAGCTTGGCTGCGCCACCGGCTGGCAGGACGTCGTCGCCCGTTCGCCGCTCGGCAAGGAGGTCGGCACGACGGCCTATGTCAGGACGATCTGCCGCCGTCAGCCGCCGGCCAAGAAGTGAGGGGCGGGCGGGCCGCCCAGCCGCCGCCGGATCGTGTTCGCGAGATCGAGCGCCGGCGGACCGCCCGCGCGGCGCAACGGTGCCGGTACGCTCACCGTGTCGATGACGCGGGCCGGATCGCGCGATAGCAGCAGGATGCGGTCGGCAAGCGATGCCGCCTCGCCCAGGTCGTGGGTCACGAGCAGCATTGCCGCCGGCCGCGCCCGCCAGGCGTCGAGCAGCACCTGTCGCGCCGTCGCTGCCGCCGCCTCGTCCAGCGAGACGAAGGGCTCGTCGAGCAGCACCAGGTCCGGCTCGACGACGAGCGCACGGGCGAGCGCCAGCCGGCGCGCCATGCCGAGCGACAGTTCGGAGGCAAAGGCATCGCGCGCCGCGGCGAGGCCCAGTCGTTCAAGCAGCCGGTCGCGCGCGGCGGCGTCGCCGCCCGGCGGCCGCACCAAATCGAGATTTTGCCGGACCGTACGCCAGGGCAGCAGGCGCGGGGCCTGGAACACGGTGCCCATCCTGGGTGCAGCACTGCCGTGCCAGCGCACCGTGCCGCGATAGTTCGGGTCGAGACCACCGACGATGCGGAGCAGCGTGGTCTTGCCGCAGCCGGACGGGCCGACGATCGCCAGGATCTCGCCCGCGTCGAGCGTGAAGGCGAGCGGTCCCAGGATCGACCGGCCGCCGAAGCGTTTCTCTGCGATCTCGACCGAGAGGATCATCGGCGCCACCGGTTGACGCGCCGCTCGAGCGGCAGCATGACGCTCCACTCGAACGCCTGCATGACCAGGATGAAGGCGAGCGTGTAGGCCAGCAGGCGCGGCACGTCGAACAGCTGGAAATAGAGCTGGATGCGGAAGCCGACGCCGCTGCCGCGGCCCAAGAGCTCGACCACGAGCACGATCTTCCAGATGAGCGACAGGCCGTTGCGCGCCGCGGCGAAGAAATAGGGCGTGAGCTGCGGCAGGATGACGTGGCGCAGCGTGCGCCACCGTGTCATGCCGAAGCTCCGCGCCATCTCGTCGAGCTCGCGGTCGACGGCGCGGCGGCCCTCGCGGATCGTGACCGCCGTCTGCGGCAGCTTGTTGAGCGCCACCGCCGCGACCGCCGCCCCTTCGTTGAGGCCGAACCAGATGTAGAGCAGCACGATCAGCACGAGCGCCGGCACGTTGAGCAGGACCGTAAGCCAGCTTTCGAAGAAATGATCGACCCGTGGCCAGCGGCCCATCGCGAGGCCGAGCGCGCTGCCCAGCACCATCGACAGCAGGAAGGCGGCTGCGACCCGGCCGAGCGTCACCGCGAGGTCGCCGGGCAGTGGGCCGGTCAGGATCTCCCGGCCCAGCACGCCGAAGACCGTGCTGGCCGGCGGCAGCATGCGGTCGTGGACGAGCTGGCCGGCGGCCTCCCATATGACAACGAGCAGCAGCGGCGACAGGAGCCGCAACCGTGGGAGCCGTCCGAGGGGCGGCGCCACGCCTAGTAGGCCGCGCCCGGCCAGAACGTGCCGGGCGCGATCGTCTTTGCCGCGCCGACCAGCGTCGGTCCGCCGATCTCAGCCAGCACCTCGAACAGCCGTTCCGCCGCGTCCTGCTCTTGCGTCCCCCAATGGGTCGGGATGCCGCGGCGATACCAGGTCTTGAGGCGTTCGAGCTCGGCATCGTCGGCGGCGCCGGTCAAGGGTGCCAGCGCACGCCATTCGGCATCATCCGTCGCGAGGCGCCGCCGCGCCTCAGCGACCGCACTCAGGAAGCCGTCGACGGCAGCCCTATTCCGCGTGGCCCATTTCTCTGAGAAGACATAGCCCACGACCGGCACCGTGGCCGAGATGCCGAGCGCGCTTATCGCCGCGTCCATGGTGAGCATCGCGCGCATGCCCGCGGCCTCCGCCTTGGCGACGAACGGCCAGAAGGTCAGCATCGCGTCGAGGCGTCCGGCCTTGAGCTCCTCTGCGATCAGTGGCGGCGCGCCGAAGCTCTTGTCGACTGCGGTGTCGAGATCGATGCCGTGCGTGCGCTCAGCATAGGCACGCAAGATGAGCCAGCTCTTGTCGAGCGGGCTGCCGGCGACGCCGAGCTTGCGGCCGGGCAGGTCGGCGACGCTCTGGATCGGCGAGGCGGCTGGCACGACGAGGCCGCCCACTGCGTTCGAGAAGGGCGTGAAGCACCAGTCGGCGCCCTCGCTGCGCTGCCGGCTGACCCACAGCCAGTCGAGCGCCACCATGTCGACCTTGCCGGCCTGGAGCGCCACCTGGGTCGCCTGGGCGGCGGCGAACTCGACCGGCTCGACGGCAACGCCGGCCGCCGTGTCGAAGCCGTGCCGGCGCACCACGTCCAGCTCCCACGAGACGGTCCCGAAGCGCAGGACGCCGATGCGGATCGATGCCGCCGCAGCGCCGGCTGCGGGCGTCGGGGCTGCATGGGCCGCTAAAGGGGCCGACAGCAGGGCCAGCAGCACTGCTCGGCGATCGAGCCTCATCGCACCTTTCCCCCCGGCACCTGTCATTTGGGCGTCCCGTCGAACCTTGACCGATCCGCTCCGTCCATTCGAGGCCGTGCTGTCGGGCGAAGTCAATGCCGGCCCCCCTTTGGGTCCACCATGATCTGGTCGTCCAACAGGAATCTCAGGCCGCGCGTCCAGGACTCGTCGGTATTGCCGCGGATGTCGACGCTGCCCGAGCGGACCCGGGCGCCGGTCCGGGCATCCTCGATCGCGAGATTGATGTTCAGGATCAGGTTGCTGACCTTCTGGACCCACATGACCGCCGCCTGGCGTGCTCCCGCCTGCCGGGCGAGCGGCAGCTCGCAGCCATTGCAATGGAGCGGGTCCGGCCCCTGGTCGAGCGTCGCCTGCACCGCCGTCGTGTCGACCACGCGGTAGCGGCCGGAGCGCGACAAGGCGTCGCGCAACTGATCGCCGAGCCGGCGGGCGCGATCGCGTTCCTCCGCCGTCGTGGCGGCCGGCGAGGTGTTGATCAGCAGCACGTCGAACACAGCGATCGGCACGGGCGGCTTGGCAGACGCCTCTAAAATCAAGGCGACGGCTGACAAAATGCCGAAGCGGACGATCGGACGCATCACCGGGGGCCGGCTCCTCGCGAAGAGGGGTTCGACCGGTCAGGATAAGCCGCTCCACGATTTCCCCCACTGGCCAATAGTCCTATGGCATTGCCCGAAAACGACGTTGCAGTATCTTCGGTCAGCGAGGACGACTGACGCTCCGCGAACAGGGGCGTGACCGGCCAGAAGAACGAGAGCCAGAAGAACGAGACCGGCGGCGTCGAGGGGCGGCGTCAAGGGAGGGAGATGGATGCAGCTTCGGCTCGGTCCCTGGACGATTGGTCTCGCGATCTCAGGAATGGTCTGGATGACGGCGGCGGCCCAGACGGCGACAGCGCCAGGGGCGGCTGCGCCCCCAGCGACCGCTGCACCTCCAGCGGCGGCGGCACCGGCGGCTACGGTCGAGCTCGCCTACCTGGGACTCGCGGTCAAGCGAACGCTGCCGCTCAGCTATCTCGACCAGCCGCCGACCGATGACGGCCTCCAGGGCGCCCGGCTCGGGCTCGCCGACGACCAGACGACCGGGCGCTTCATCCAGCAGAACTACCACCTGACCGAGGCGACGGCGCCCGACGAGGACGGCGTGGTGGCCGCGTTCGAGCGGCTGGCCGCGGCCGGCGAGAAGATCTTCATCACGGACCTGCCGGCGCCGCTCCTCATCCGCATCGCCGATCTGCCCCAGGCCAAGGACGTGACCCTGCTGGATGCGACGGCGGAAGACGACATGCTGCGCGCCGACGGCTGCCGGGCGAACGTGCTGCACCTGCTGCCGAGCCGGGCCATGCTGGCCGATGCGCTGATGCAGTACCTGGCCGTCAAGAAATGGCGCAACATCCTGCTCGTCTCGGGGCCCAATCCCGAGGACAAGGCCTATGCCGACGCGATCCGCCACGCCGCGGCGAAATTCCAGATCCATATCGTCGCCGACAAGCCCTGGACCTATGACCCCGGCGCCCGACGCACCGACACGGGCCATTACGCGATCGAGGCGGAGGTCGCGCGCTTCACGCAAGGGCTGAGCTACGACGTGCTGGTCGTGGCCGACGAGGGCGATAATTTCGGCGACGACCTTGCCTATCGCCAGACCGACGCGCGTCCCGTCGCCGGGACCCAGGGCCTGGTGCCGAGCGCCTGGGCCCGGCCGTTCGAGCAATGGGGCGGCACGCAACTGCAGAGCCGGTTCCTGAAGCAGGCGGGGCGCTGGATGACCGACCGGGACTACGGCGCCTGGATGGCGGTTCGGGCGATCGGCGAGGCGGCGGCGCACGGCGGCAGCACCGATCCCCAGGCGATCGGGCAGTTCATGCGCGGGGCGAATTTCGAACTGGCGGCATTCAAGGGCGCCCGGTTGAGCTTCCGCGCCTGGGACGGCCAGCTGCGTCAGCCGGTGCTGCTCGCCGACGCCCGCTCGCTCGTCTCGGTCTCGCCCCAGCCGGGCTTCCTGCATCAATTTTCCGAGCTCGACACGCTCGGCGTCGACCAGCCGGAGACGTCATGCCACATGAAATAAGGGGGGCTTGCGAGTCCAGCGGCACGACCCTCACCCGCCTCGCTCCGCTCGGCACCCTCTCCCGCGGGCGCGGGAGAGGGAGGGTGAGGGTGGTCTTGGCGATCGGAACGGCGCTGCTTCTGCTTGCCCGCCCCGCCATGGCCGAGCGGCTGTTCGTCTCGAACGAGAAGGACAACACCATCACCGTGCTCGACGGCAAGTCGCTGACCACGATCAAGACCGTGCCGGTCGGCGCGCGCCCGCGTGGCATCATCCTCTCGAAGGATGCCAAGAGCCTGTTCATCTGCACGAGCGATGCGGACCATATCGAGGTGCTCGACCTCGCGAGCCTGACCGTGACGCAAACCCTGCCGAGCGGGCCCGATCCCGAGACGTTCACGATCAGCCCCGACGGCAAATACCTCTACGTCTCGAACGAGAACGACAACATGGTCTCGGTCGTCGACATCGGCGCGAGCCAGATCGCCAACGAGATTCCGGTCGGCGTCGAGCCTGAGGGCATGGGCATCAGCCCGGATGGCAAGACGCTCGTCAACACATCCGAGACGACCAGCATGGCCCATTTCATCGACACGGCGAGCCACCAGGTGATCGCCAACGTGCTGGTCGACAGTCGCCCGCGCGTCGCGCGCTGGACCAAGGATGCGAAACAGGTCTGGGTGTCGTCCGAGGTCGGCGGCACGGTCTCGGTCATCGATGCGGCGCAGCACAAGGTGATCAAGAAGATCAGCTTCGCGATCCCGGGCGTGCCCACGGAATCGATTCAGCCGGTCGGCGTCCTGCTCACATCCGACGGCAAGCTCGCCTTCGTGGCGCTGGGCCCGGCCAACCGGGTCGCGGTTGTCGATGCTGAGACCTACGAGGTCAAGAAATACCTGCTGGTCGGCCAGCGCGTCTGGCAACTCGCCTTCTCCGACGATGAGCATTGGCTCTACACCACGAACGGCGTCAGCAACGACATGTCGGTGATCGACGTGCCGGCGCTCAAGGTGACGAAATCGGTGCCGGTTGGCCGGCTGCCCTGGGGCGTGGTGGTGGCGCCTTGATGCTGTCTGCCGCCGTATCGCCCTCCGCGCCCCAAGCCTCGTCCCTGGCTGTCCCGGCGCTTTCGGTCGAAGACGTGAGCCACGCGTTCGGCGCGCGCCAGGCGCTCGACAAAGTCGCGTTCGCGCTGGCGCCGGGTGACTTCACCGTGCTCTTGGGCCTGAACGGCGCCGGCAAGACGACGCTCTTCTCGCTGGCGACCGGCCTCTATCACTGCCGGCGCGGCCGCATCGCCGTCTTCGGCCATGACATCGTCACCGATCCCTCGCCGGCGCTGGCCAGCATCGGCGTCGTGTTCCAGCAGCCGACCCTCGACCTCGATCTCACGATCGAGCAGAACCTCTACTACCACGCCTCGCTCCACGGCATGGCGCGCTCGGCCGCGGCACCCCGTATCGCGGCAGAGCTCGAGCGCGTCGGGCTTGCGGCCCGGCGCCGCGACCGGATCCGGCAATTGTCCGGCGGGCAGCGGCGGCGGGTGGAGCTCGCCCGGGCCCTCGTCCACGGGCCGGCGCTGCTCCTGCTCGACGAGCCGACGGTCGGGCTCGACATGGAGAGCCGGGCCTTCCTGCTCGATCATGTCCGCCGGCTCTGCGCCGAGCGGCGCCTCGCGGTGCTGTGGGCGACCCATCTGATCGACGAGGCCGGGCCCGATGCCCGGGCGATCGTGCTGCACGGCGGGCGGGTGCTGGCCGACGGCGCGGTGCCGCAGATCCTGCGCGATGCCGGCACCACCACCCTCAAGGCAGCGTTCGAACGGTTGGTCGCCGGCGCCTCGTCCATGGGGAAGCCGTCGTGACCGGCGCGCCGATGGCGGCGGTCGGCAAGGTGACCGAGGCGGCGCCGGTGCCGCGACTCGGGCCGGCGCATTATGCCCGCTGCCTCGCCGGCATCGTCCGGCGCGAGGCGCTGCGCTGGGTCCATCAGCGCAGCCGCTTCGTCTCGGCGCTCGTCCGCCCGCTCGTCTGGCTCGGCGTCTTCGCGGCCGGCTTCCGCTTCGTGCTCGGCGTCTCGATCATCCCGCCCTACGACACCTACATCCCCTACGAGGTCTATATCGCGCCGGGCCTGATCGCGATGATCCTCCTGTTCCAGGGCATGCAGAGCTCGCTCTCCATGGTCTACGACCGCGAGATGGGCAGCATGCGGCTCCTGATGGTAAGCCCGCTGCCGCGCTGGTTCCTGCTCACGGCAAAGCTCATTGCCGGCACCATCGTCTCGATCGTGCAGGCCTATATCTTCCTCGCCATCGCCTGGTTCTGGGAGATCGAGCCGCCGGTCTGGGGCTATGTCGCGGTGCTGCCGGCGCTGGCGCTGTCGGGCCTCATGCTGGGGGCGCTGGGCCTGGTGCTGTCGTCCTTCATCCGCCAGCTCGAGAATTTCGCCGGCGTCATGAACTTCGTCATCTTCCCGATGTTTTTCGCCTCCTCGGCGCTCTATCCGCTGTGGCACGTCAAGGAGGCGAGCCTCACGCTCTATTGGATCTGCCAGGTGAACCCGTTCAGCCATGCGACCGAGCTCGTCCGCTTCGCGCTCTACGGCCAGGTCGACTGGCTCGCGGCCGGCATCGTCGTGGCCTTCCTGGTGATTTTCATGGCGCTCGCGGTCTATGGCTACGATCCGGGGCGCGGCCTGGTGCAGCGGCGGGGCGGGGCGGAATGAGCGTGACGATCAAGGGGATAAGAATGCATCGGCTGTTGCCGGCCGTCGTGGCACTGCTGGCTGTTTCCGCAGGTCCGGCGCGGGCGGCGATTCCGGGACAGAACCCGGACTGGCCCTGCCAGCAGCGCTTCGTGCCGGCGCTCACGGCCGGGACGTTCTGGAACGGGCCGCTGCCGGATAAGGCGGACTGGCACGCCGACCCGCGAGTGGCGGCGCTCGTCGCCGATGCGGCGCCGCGCGAGGTGCCGCTCGACGAGAGCCACGCGAAGCTCGCGGCCTTCGCCAAGCGCTTGAAGCCGGCCGAGCGGCGGCGCGTGCTGCCGGTCCTGTTCCTGGGCCTCGTCGACGCGACGAACGACCAGCGGCACGAGGTCATGGGCCGGATCGAGGAGCTGACGCGGCGGCAGCGTGAGCTCGGCGACGTGATCGCCCATGTCACCGACGAACTGCAGGCGATTTCTCCGGACGCGACGGGCGATGCGGCCGCCCGCCGTGCCGAGATCGTGCAACGCCGCGACTTCGTCGTGCGCAGCTTCGAGGAGACGCAGCGCACCATGCGCTACGCCTGCGAGGTGCCGGTCGAACTCGAGGCGCGGCTCGGCGACTATGCGCGGCTCCTGCAGGCCGACACCGGACACTGAAAGAAAAAAGGCGCCTCCGGCCTTGTCGGCCGGAGGCGAAGAGGGGCTCGTACCGAGATCGGCTGCCCCCCGGGGAGCTGCCGGGCTCGGGGAGTGGGCCCGGCAGGGGAGAAGATTGCGGTGCCGTTCAGGCCCTGAGCACGCCCGAGGCCTTCGCGGCCTGGGTCGCAAGGAAGTCCATGAGGGGCGGCGACAGGCAGTCGTACGGCTCGAGGCCGAGTTCCTTCAGCCGCGAGCGCACGGCGCCCTGGTTCGCCGGATCGGCACCGGACTCGATGATGGAGGAGACGAATGCGGCGAATTCCGGCGGCGACCAGCCCGTCTCTTGCGAGAGCTCGGTATGGATGAAGTCCAAGCCGTAGAGCGGATGCTTGGCATTCTCGATGCGGCCGTACATGTGAACGCCGCAGCCCTTGCAGGCATGGCGCTGGATCGCGGCCGACGGGTCGACGACGGCAAGCTTGTCCGCGTTTTCGGTCACCTGCAGATTTTCGCGCGGCACGACCGCGATCATCGCGAACTGGGCGCCCTGGGGCTTCCAGCACTTGGTGCAGCCGCAGACGTGATTGTGCGCGCTCTGGCCCTTGATGGTCACCACGACCGGGTTCTGTGCGCACTTGCAGGTAAGGGTGCCCCCGCCAAAATTCGGTGCGGCCGGCTTCCAGCCGTGATCGACCGACGGATGGATCGAAATCGCGCTCATCAGAAGTTTCCTCCGCAATAGACGTTTTTCTCCGGTCGGCCCAGCCGGTCCCCGATCCCACGTCGACGACCGCCCGGAACCTGAAATCCCGTTGCGTTGCAAGGTAGTGGGCTGCCGCCTCACGTCCCGAGGACGAAGAAGTCCGGGACGAGCCGTGTCCGCCGCCGCTATCTTCGACGGCGTGGCGGGCCTCGCCAATAGTACTTAGGGACAAGACGGTTCTCTCTCTGATGGCAACGGCTCGAATCTGTTCCCGCTTGGTGATTCCCTGCAACCTCGGCTAGTATCGGCAGCAGGGAGTAAGGCCCAGAGAGGCCGGGTATGAAAAAGATCGTCATCGCGGATGATCACCCCATGATCCGGGGTGCTCTGGCACTTTCCTTGGCGGCGACCACAGCATTCGGCAAGATCGAGGTCATCGAGACCTCGACGCTTGGCGAGCTGTTCAATCGGCTGGCCGAAAGTGGCGAGGCCGATCTCGTCCTGCTGGATCTGCGCATGCCCGGCGTCAACGGGTTCGAGGGGCTCCTGACCCTGCGCAGCCGGTTCCCGACGACGCCGGTCGTGATCATCTCGGCGCTCGAGGATCCGCAGCTCGTTGCCGAGGCGCTGGCGCTCGGTGCCGCCGGCTTCATTCCGAAATCGACGCCGCGCCACGAGATCGTGCGCGCGCTCAATCTCGTTGCGGCTGGTGAGACCTACACGCCGCCGCATCTGCAGGAATGCGTGGCGTCGACCGATCGTGTCGACGCGGAGCTCGCCCAGCGCCTGAGCTCGCTGACGCCCCAGCAGCGCAAGGTGCTGCAGCTGCTCGGCACCGGCAAGCTCAACAAGGAAATCGCCTACGAGCTCGATATCGCCGAGACCACGGTCAAGGCCCATGTCTCGAGCATCCTGCACAAGCTCAACGTCTATAGCCGGACCCAGGCCGTAGTGATGGCCGGGCGGCTGCACCTGACGAGCTTCGGCGACATCGCCGAAGTTTAAGGGCTTCCAAGGTTAACGGGCTTTCGAGCTTGGGGGCGCTCCGAGAGTGAGATTGCCCGGGCCGAGCACGCGCCCGTCCCTCCGACAGGACTTCAATCCGCCTGGCTGGCAACCTACTTGCATCAGAAACTTGCCTGCCCATCTAGTTTAATTATTGAACTGGATTGGATGTCAGCGGTGATGTCGAGCACTCAGTCGAACGGAGCGTCGCTCCGAAGCGGCGCGGCACGGTTCGGCTTGCTGGCCGGATTGGTTCTCGCGCTCGCTTCCTGTGCGGCCCCCGATCGCGGCAATTGCCTGCAGAGCCGGACCGAGACCAGATACCATCCGGCCTCGGTCTTCCTCGGCGGGAATGGCTACTCCCACGAGTGGGAGCCCAGCGAGGAAAAGGTGTGCACGCTCTGGGAATATCCTGACGGCAAGCCGAAAGGCTGAGGCCGCGGTCGGGCCGTCCTAAGGCAGGAGCTGGCTCAGGAGCGCGCGGAGCTGCGCCGGTTTCAGCGGCTTGCGCAGCAGCCACAGGCCGTGCTGCTGCACCTGGTCCTGCACCGCCGCCGCGTGATTGGCCGTGATGATGATGCCCGGCACCGACCGGCCGAGCGCCTGCCGGATGCGGGCGATCTCGGTGATGCCGGTCTGGCCGGCATCCAGGTGATAGTCGGCAATCACCAGGTCCGGCGGCCGCGGCAGCCGTTCGAGCAGGCCCAGCGCCTCGTCGCCGGAAGCCGCGACCGCGGCGGTGCAGCCCCAGCCCTCGAGCATCGCCTGCATGCCGGCAAGGATGCTCTGCTGGTCGTCGACCACCAGCAGCATCGGGTCGGCGAAGGCACCGGGCGTCCGGCGGGCCGTCGGACGGCGTGCTGCCGCCGGCTGCTTGTGGCCGAGTGGTACCGTCACGGAAAAGACCGAGCCGCGGCCCAGGACCGAGCGGGTCTCGATCGGCAGGTCGAGCATCTTGGCCGCGCGCTTCACGATGGCGAGACCGAGCCCAATGCCCTGGTCGTGCTCGCGGCCGGTGTCGAGCCGGCGGAATTCCTCGAAGATCTCGTCCAATTTGTCCGCCGGGATGCCGGGGCCGGTGTCCCAGACCTCGATCTTGAGGCCGCCGCCGCGCCGACGGCAGCCGATGAGCACACGCCCCTCTCCGGTATAGCGGATGGCGTTCGACAGGAAGTTCTGCACGATGCTGCGCAACAGGCGGATATCGCTGCGCACGACGGCGCGGGACGGCACGTGCCGGAGCGCGAGGCCGCGGTCCTGGGCGAGCGCCTGGTGCTCGGTCACGAGCGGGCCCAGGAGGCTCGCGATCGGGAAATCGACGAGCTCGGGCAGGACTGCGCCCGCGTCGAGCTTCGAGATGTCGAGCAGTGCTGCCAGCAGCTCCTCGACTGCGCTGAGCGAAATCTCGATGTTGCTGATAAGCCCGCGATTGGGCTTCGGATGGTCGAGATCGGCGAGCGCCGACACGAACAGGCGCGCCGCGTTCAAGGGCTGCAGCAGATCGTGGCTCGCGGCGGCGAGGAACCGGGTTTTGCTGATGTTGGCCTGCTCCGCCTCGCTTTTGGCGATCTGCAGCGCCTTCTCGATCTCGCGCCGATCGGAAATCTCGCGATGCAGCTGGTCGTTGAGGCGGGTCAAGGCGGCAGTCCGCTCGGCGACGCGCCGCTCCAGGGTCTCGTTCGCCTCCTTGATCGCCGCATCGGCCTGGCGCCGCTCGGTAATGTCCTGCATCAACGTGAAGAAGCCGAGGCGCTGCCGCTCGTCGCCCAAGTGCGGCACGAAGCTGACATGGGCATAGCGCGGCTCGCGCGCGCCGGACGGCGTCAGCTCGATCTCGAAATCGGCCCGCTCGCCGGCGAGCGCCTGGTCGACGAAATCCTTGCGGCGGTCGTAGATCTCCGGCGTCAGCAGGTCGCCCATCTCGCGGCCCAGGATCTCCTCGACCGGCCGGTCGAGCCATTGCCGATAGGGCTCGTTGACGAACTGGTAGCGCTCTTCCGCATCGACATAGGCGATGAGTGCCGGCATGGCGTCGGTGACGAGGCGGATGCGGCGCTCGCCGTCGCGCAGCGCCTCCTCGGACCGCTTGCGCCGGGTGATGTCGGTGAAGGTCAGCACGAAGCCGCCGTCCGGCATGGGGTTGCGGTCGACGTGCAGGATACGCCCGCTGCGCCAGATCTGCTCGAAGCCGAGCGGCAGCGCACCCTCCTCGGGATTGAGGAAGCCCGGCTGGGCGATGCCGTGCTCGCCCAGCGTGCGGTTGAAGGCGCGCAGGTCGTCGAACCCGGCACCCGGCGCCACGCAGGCTGGCGGCAGGTCGAGCAGCCGCACGAATTCATTGTTCCAGGCGACGAGCGCCAGCTGGCGGTCGTAGACCGCAACGCCCTGGAAGATGTTGTCGAGCGTCGCCTGCAGCAGGACGGTCTTTTGGGCGAGCTCGGCCTCGCGCTGCTGCGTCTCGGCCCGCTTCAGGTTGGTGATGTCGGTATAGATGCCGACGATGCCGCCGTCGCGGGTCCGCTTCTCGTTGACCTGCATCCAGCGGCCGTCGCTCAAGGCATGGACCGAGGGGCCGTGGCTGTCGGCGTGCTGCTGCATCCGGCGCTCGATCCAGCCGTCCGGGTCGCGATAGGCGTCGAGCACGCATTTGTGGTGGATCGCCAGATGGACGATGTCGGCGAACAGCATGCCGGTGTGGATGCGGTCGGCCATGCCCGGCCAGAAGGTAAGGTAGCGCTGGTTGAACAGCACGAGCCGGTCCGCCGCGTCGAACAGCGCGAAGCCCTCGCTGATCGATTCGATGGCGGCGAGCAGGCGTAGGCGCGCGGTTTCCGCCTGCTCCTGGGCCTTGGCGGCTTGGTGGTAGGACTGCTCGAGATCGGCGAGCGTGCGCTCGAGGGCGAGCGTGCGGGCGCGGATCTGCGCCTCGAGCACGATTGCAGTCTGGAACAGCGAGAAGGCGGAGCCCTGGCCGTCCATGCTGCGCTCGACCCGGTTGATCAGCACGCGGTTGATCCGTTCGAGCTTCGCGACCTTGCGCTCGAGATCTGCGATCCGTACCGCCTGGTCCAACGCCTTGCTGTTTTCCGCGACCGTCATGGCGCACCGATGATGACGCCGGTGAAAGTTTGGTTCACGTGCATCGACATATACTGTTCGCCGTAGGTGCAGAAGCCCACGACATGCTGCTCGACGAACAGTTTCGAGATGGCGGCCTTCAGACGGCGCTGCTCGATCTCGAGGTTCCTCAGCACGCAGTCGCAGCCGATGATGAGGTCGGGCGGGCCGACGTCCCGGCGCAGCCGGCGGAACAGTTCCTTCAAATCCTCCAGGATGTCGACGCCTTTGGCGACGGTCAGCACGATGCCTTCGTCGATCGCGCAGAAGAAGGTCAGGCTGTGGTCCGGGTTGACCTTCTGGATTGCCCGGACGTGGTATTGCCCGCCGACGCGCACCATGACCGGATGGGCGGCGAAGATCTTGGGCGAGAGCGGCTGGCCGTCGAGACCGACGAGCCGGGCATATTCGGAGGCGGCCGGCTCGGCATTGATCTCGTGGACGCGGCGCCGGTCGAGATCGGCGCCGGTCACGACCATCTTGCAGTCGGTCGGCACGAAATGCTCGGTCTTGAACACGGCGAAGCGCCGTCGGGTCGTGATCAACAGCAGCACGGCGGCGTCGCTGACGAAACGCCCGTCGTAGAAAACATAGCAGCGATTGAAGTCCAGACCGTCGCCCGCCGACCCGCCGACGAGCGGCATGCCGTTCAGCGTATTGCCGATGGCGCTCACCAACTGCTCCTCCCGCACCGACATGCCGTCGACCAGGAGCAGGGCGAAGCTGCCGGCGTCGGCGAGCGGTCCGCGGCTCGTCTGTTCCGCCTGCTGGGCCATGGCGGCCTGGGTCAGGTCGGCCGCCACCGCGATCGTGAAGTCCTGCAAATTCTCGAACAGCGCGGCGGCGACCGCGAAATCGCCCGCCGGGAAGCCGATGCCGCTCAAGCCCCCGCTGATATAGCCGAACGGCGTGATCTCGCCGGCCGTGGTGCAGCCGAACACGGGCGTGTCACCGAAATAGTGGCGGATCGCGGCTGCAACCTGCGACGGATCGTAGCGCGGCGAGCAGAAGATCAGAGCGAAGCCGAGGTCGGGACCGCCGATCTGCTGATGCAGCGCGCCGACCGCCGACCAGGGATCGGCGGCATCGGAACCGCCTCTTCGCAACAGCGTAGTCGGCATCGGTCGTTCTACCTCCGCGGACCGATCAGACGCGCTCGCCACAGGGATGGCAAGCGCCACTGGGATGGCGGCTGGTCGGGACGGATCGAATGCCGGATCGCGCGCCGGCCGCTCGGGACACATCGGCCCGTACGAGTTGCAGCATTCAAAGCTGGCTCGCCGACGACAATGCTTCTTTAGTCGTATTGCACGCCTGGCGGAACGGCGTGCTGAATAGCGCGTTCGGAAGAGTATGTTCTCCGCGGAAACGGAGGCCACCGGATCGCGCGCCGTGCGAGAGCGGTTGCCGGTCCGTCGAGATCGTCCAGCCTAGTCCCAAATGCCAAATCACGGATGGAGGAAAGCGCGATGACCTGGAAGACCCCGACAATCGTCGAAATCGCCCTCGGCGCCGAAATCAACTGCTACGCCTGCGCCGAACTCAAATAACGTACGAAAGCCGGGGTTCGGCGGTCATCGCGCCGCCGGCCGTCGGATAAACGTGATGCGCGTTGTCGTCCTCGGTGCGGCGGCCGGTGGGGGCTTTCCGCAATGGAACTCGCACGCCCCCGCGTGCCGGCGGGCGCGACGCGGCGACCGGGCGGCGCGGCCGGCGACGCAGGCCTCGCTCGCCGTCAGCCTTGACGGCGAGGCGTGGGTGCTCCTCAACGCCTCGCCCGATTTGCGGCAGCAGATCGAGGCGACACCGCAGCTCCAGCCGCGCGAGGGCCTGCGCTCCTCGCCGATCGCGGCCGTGGCGTTGACGGGCGGCGACGTCGACGCCATCGCCGGCCTGCTCACGCTGCGCGAACGCCATCCCTTCACCATCTATGCGACGCGCCGCATCCATGCGGTGCTCGACGTCAATCCGATTTTCGAGGTGCTGGCGCGCGATCTGGTCGTCCGCCGGCCGATCGCGCTCGGAGAGGCCGTGACCGTAGCCGAGGCGGCGGACGGACGGCGCCTTGCCATCGAGTTTTTCGCCGTGCCGGGCAAGGTGCCGCTCTATCTCGAGCGGCCGGGAGAACCGCCGCCCATCATCGAGGGTGAGGAGACGATCGGCATCGCGGTCGGGGACGGGCAGCGGCGCCTGTGCTTCGTACCCGGCTGCGCCGCCATGACCGAGGCGCTCGCCCGCCGGCTCACCGGCGCCGACGCCGTGTTCTTCGACGGTACGCTCTGGACCGACGACGAGATGATCCGCGCCGGGCTCGGCACCAAGACCGGTGGCCGCATGGGGCACATGAGCGTCGACGGCCCGGCCGGCACGCTTGCTGCGTTCAGCGCACTCGACATCGGGCGCAAAATCCTCATCCATATCAATAATTCCAATCCGGTGCTGCTCAGCGACTCGCCCGAGCGGGCGATCGTCGAGGCCGCGGGATGGGATGTCGCCCACGACGGGATGGAAGTGACGCTATGACCGCTGGTCCGATGTCGCCCGACGCGCTCGAAGCCGCCTTGAGGGCGATCGGGGCAGAGCGCTACCACAACCTGCACCCGTTCCACCGGCGCCTGCATGGCGGCGATTTGAACCGCGGCCAGGTTCAGGCCTGGGCACTCAACCGCTACTATTACCAGAGCCGCATCCCCGCCAAGGACGCGAGCCTGCTCGCGCGCTTGCCGACCGCCGATCTGCGCCGGGCCTGGCGCAGCCGGCTCGAGGATCACGACGGTACGGCGCCCGGCACCGGCGGCGTCGCGCGCTGGCTCAAGCTGGCCGAGGGTGTCGGGCTCGAGCGCGCCTATGTCGAATCGACGGCGGGCATCCTTGCCGGCACGCGCTTCGCAGTCGACGCTTATGTCGCCCTCGTCCGCGAGCGCAGCATCCTCGAGGCGATCGCCTCGTCGCTGACCGAGCTGTTCTCGCCGACCATCATCGCGGAGCGCGTCTCGGGCATGCTCGCGCATTACTCGTTCGTGACGCCGGAGACGCTCGCCTATTTCACGCCGCGCCTGACGCAGGCGCCGCGCGACGCCGATTTCGCGCTGGGATATGTGCGCGAGCACGCGGTGACGGTCGAGCAGCAGGAGGCCGTGCTGGCGGCACTGCGCTTCAAGTGCGACGTGCTCTGGTCGCAGCTCGACGCGCTCCATTTCGCCTATGTCGAGCCCGGTTTCATCCCGCCGGGCGCCTTCGTGCCGGACGATCGGCGATGAGCGTCCCCCCCGACAAAATGGCGGCCGAAGAGCGCGTGCCGGCGTTCGGCCGCGGCGTGAAGTTCCGCTTCGACGAGGTGCGGCAGGCCTGGGTCCTGCTGGCGCCGGAACGGCTGTTCGTGCCGGACGAGCAAGCGGTCGAGATCCTGAAGCTGGTCGACGGCGTGCGCAGCCTCGGCGCCATCGTCGACGACCTGGTCGCCCGCTACGACGCGCCGCGCCCGCTCATCGCCGGCGACGTCGCGCGGCTCTTGGGCGATCTCGCCGACAAGGGAGCGATCAGTCTATGAGCGGCCAGCCTATAAGCGGATTGGCGCCGCCGATGGGCCTGCTGGTCGAGCTGACGCACCGCTGCCCGCTGCAATGCCCCTATTGCTCCAACCCGCTCGAGCTCCTGCGCGCCCACGAGGAACTCGACACCGAGACCTGGCTTCGCGTGCTCGATGAGGCGGCGGCGCTCGGCGTCCTGCAGGTGCATTTCTCCGGCGGCGAGCCCACGGTCCGCCATGACCTTGCCGCCCTGGTGCGGCGCTCGGCCGAGCGCGGGCTTTATACGAACCTCATCACCTCGGGCGTGCTGCTCGACGAGGATCGGCTGGCCGAGCTTGTGGCGGCCGGGCTCGATCACGTCCAGCTGAGCTTCCAGGACGTCGAGGAAGCGAATGCGGAGCGGATCGGCGGCATGCCGGGTGCCCAGGCGAAGAAGCTCGCGGCGGCGGCGCTGGTCCGGCGTGCCGGCCTGGCGCTCACGCTCAATTTCGTGATCCATCGGCAGAACATGGAGCATCTGCCGGCGATGATCGCGCTTGGGCTTGAGCTCGGCGCCGAGCGGATCGAGGTCGCCCACGTGCAATATTACGGCTGGGGCCTCGTCAACCGTGACCGGCTGCTGCCGAGCCGCGACCAGCTCGAGGCGGCGACGGCCGAGGTCGAGGCGGCGCGCCGGCGCCTCAAGGGCCGCATGGTCATCGACTACGTGCCACCCGATTACTATGCCGAGCGCCCCAAGGCCTGCATGGGCGGCTGGGGCCGGCGCTTCATCAACATCACGCCGGCCGGCAAGGCGCTGCCGTGCCACGCGGCCGAGACGCTGCCGGGTGTCGCCTTCCCGTCCGTGCGCGACGAGCCGCTGGCGGAGATCTGGCGCTCGGCGCCGGCCTTCGAGCTCTATCGCGGCACCCAATGGATGGCCGAGCCGTGCCGCAGCTGCGACCGGCGCGAGATCGACTGGGGCGGTTGCCGCTGCCAGGCGCTGGCGCTGACCGGCGACGCCGGCAACACCGACCCGGCCTGCGCGCTCTCGCCCCATCACCAGGTCCTGCTGGCGGCAATCGGCGACGCCGACCGGGCGACCCGGTCCGACTTCGTCTATCGCCGGATAGGGGCGAGGCCGACGGTCGAGGCATGAGCCCCGGGCGTCTGGCCGCGCTCTTTGCGGCGGCTTGGTTCGTGACGGGTGCCGCCGAGCCGCAACCCTTCACCATGACGGAGGTGGCGCCGGGCATCTTCGTGCGCCCGGGCGTGCAGGAGGACGCGACCGCCGAGAACGACGACGCCATCGCCAATATCGGCTTCATCGTTGGACCGGCGGCGGTCGCGGTCATCGATCCGGGCGGCAGCCTCGGCGACGGCGAGCGGCTGCGCGCCGCCGTGCGCGCCAAGACGGACCTGCCGATCCGCTATGTGGTCATGAGCCACGGCCATCCAGACCATGTGTTCGGGTGCGTCGCGTTCGTGCCCGATCACCCGGTGTTCGTCGGCCATCAGCGCCTGGCGGGCGAGCTTGCCGAGCGCGGCGAATATTATCGCAAGCAGCTGGCGGCGATCCTGGGCCGCGACCGGGTCGGCGACTATGCGATGCCGACTCTGCTGGTCGCGGACAAGGCCGAGCTCGACCTGGGCGGCCGCGTGCTCGAGCTCCAGGCCTACGACACGGCCCATACCGACAATGACCTGACGGTGTTCGACCGCGAGACCAAGACGCTGTGGGCGGCCGACCTGCTGTTCGTCAACCGTATCCCGTCGATCGACGGCAGCCTCCTGGGCTGGCTCAAGGTGCTGGACGAACTCAAGACGCTGCCCGCGACGCGTGCGGTGCCGGGCCACGGACCACCTGTCGTGCCCTGGCCGGCGGCCGCGGCCGATGAGGAACGCTATTTCAACGTGCTCGCGACGGAGATCCGGACGCTCCTTGCCAAGGGCGGCGACATCGAGACCGCGGTCGCTCGCGTCGGCCAAAGCGAACGGGGCAAATGGCTGTTGTTCGACGACTATAACGGGCGGAACGTTACAGCGGCGTTCAAAGAACTCGAATGGGAGTAGATCCCGGGAGGATCGGATGATGCGACGGATCGTCTTGTTCGCAGTCCTGGCGATGCTCGGCGCAACCGGCGCGCGGGCGGAGGAGGACGACGTGGCCCGTCAGGCGCGCTGGCAGGACCTGCGTCACGCCGTGTTCGGTGATCGCCGGGTCGAGGATGGCGCGGGCGTCATCACCCTGGAGGCGCCGCCCCGGGCGCTCGATGCCGCCCTGGTGCCGATTACGATCGATCTTGCCGAGCCGGCCAAGGTCAAGGCGGTCTACCTCATGATCGACGCCAATCCGTCGCCGCTCGCCGGCACGTTCCATTTCGGTCCGGCCGCCGACGCGCGGGAACTGCGCACGCGGGTGCGGGTCGACGCCTATACGCTGATGCATGCGGTGGCGGAGACCGAGGACGGCCGCCTGTTCGTGGCGGAGCGCTTCGTCAAGGCGGCCGGCGGCTGCTCGGCGCCGTCGACCAAGGACCAGAAGCTCGCGATCGCGCGGCTCGGCCAGATGAAGCTGAAGCCGGTCGGCATGGAAACGGAGGGTGAGGCGGCAGCAAACACGGGCCATGACATGGTCCAGCTGCTGATCAGCCATCCGAACTACAACGGCATGCAGATGGATCAGCTGACGCGCAACTACACGCCGGCCCGCTTCATCCAGGACGTCAAGGTGACGCGCGGCGACGCACTCGTGTTCGATCTGGCGGCCGACATTTCCTTGAGCGAGGACCCGGCGATCACGTTCGGCCTTGCCAATGGCGCGCCGGGCGATTCGGCGGCGCCGGTCACGGTCGAGGTGCACGACAGTGCCGACGCCACCTTCAAGCAGAGCTTCGACCTGCCGCGGAAGGGCACGTGATCACTTGCAGCGCAGGTTGACCTCGGCCTGGGCGCGCCGCAGCTTTTCGGTTTCGTCCTTGGCGATGGGCGTATCGCGGAACAGGGCGCCGCGCTCGCCCAACCCGCCCTGCTGCATGCGCAGGATCGTGTCGGCCTTCTCGTAGTCGTCGTAGGACATGAGGTCCGCGATCGTGTCGATGCCGCAGGCGCATTTGTCGAGCAGCTCGCGCTTGAAGCCGTTGGCGGCGAGGCAGCCAATGACATAGTCGGCGCGGGCGGCGGTCGGATAGTCGTGCTTCGGATGATGGGGTGCTTCGGCCCGCGCGGGCAGCGGCCGAGCGGGGAGGGCCAATGCCAGCATGGCGGTCAGCGCAATCCGCAGGGCGGGACGGGTCATGGCTTCTCTGGTCATGGCTTCTCCCCGGCGAAGGTCACCCGCTCGGCCCAGGCCGGGGCGCCGGTCGCCGGATCGGCCGGCATCTCGGCGCCGAGTTCGGCCAGCTGGCCCGGGACCGGGTCGGCCAGGACGAAATCGTAGGTCTTGCCTTGCACGCTCGGCAAGTGCTCGAACCGAGGGTCGTCGGCGAAGGGGCGCAGCGTGATGCGCCGGGCCGGCACGGTCTTGCCCTGGAACTCGATCGTCGTATCGGCGATTTGGGCGTGATCGACGAACGCCTGGCGGATGCGGTTGCGGAAATAGGCGGCGGCGACGCCGATCTGGTTTTTCATCTCCTGGACATCGTGCTCCAGGAAGATCATGAGCAGCGGATTGCCGGAGAATTGATCGACTGCCGGATAGAAGGCGTGGTGCGGACCGGTCAGGAAGTTGAAGCTGACGTATTTCGTCCCGTCTGGATGAATCTGTTCGATGGTGACCGCGACCTGGTCGGTAAAGCCGGCCGGCCCCGTCTCCTCGAACCGGTAGTCGAGCGTTTCCGGGTGCAGGATGTTCTTGAGATGCGGCGTCTCGAACAGCGCCGTCTGTGCCGGGCTCAACGGCGGCGGGTCCGCCGCCCAGCCCGGTGCGGCGAACAACAACAGGCAGGCAGCGCCGAGCGTGGCCCGAAGGTGCCATCGGCGTTCGGCGCGGCGAGGGAGACTGGAATGATCGAACTGGTGCTGGTCTATTGCCTGGTCGCCGACCCCAAGAACTGCCAGGAGCAGCGGCCGGTGTTCGAGGAGCCGCTGACCGCGGCCACCTGCCTCATGAACGCCCAGAAGATGGCGATCGAATATGTGCGCGAGCACCCGGCCTGGCAGCTTGCGGGCTGGCGCTGCGAGAAGGACAAGCCGGCCGAACGGCCGGCTTGAGCGACGGGCTCCCATCCCGGAACCCGTCAATAGATCACGACCGACCGGATCGATTCGCCGCGGGCCATGAGCTCGAAGCCGTCGTTGATGCGCTCCAAGGGCATGGTGTGGGTGATGAGGTCGTCGATGTTGATCTTCTTTTCCATGTACCAGTCGACGATCCTGGGCACGTCGGTGCGGCCTCTGGCGCCGCCGAAGGCCGAGCCCATCCAGACGCGGCCGGTCACCAGCTGGAACGGCCGGGTCGAGATCTCCTGGCCGGCGCCGGCGACACCGATGATCACCGACACGCCCCAGCCCTTGTGGCAGCACTCGAGCGCCTGGCGCATGAGCTGGGTGTTGCCGACGCACTCGAAGCTGTAGTCGGCGCCGCCCTTGGTCAGTTCGACCAGATGGCCGACGAGGTCGCCTTGAACCTCCTTCGGATTGACGAAATGGGTCATGCCGAACTTGCGGGCCAAGGCCTCGCGGCCGGGGTTGAGGTCGACGCCAACGATCATGTCGGCGCCGGCGAGCTTCGCCCCCTGGATGACGTTAAGGCCGATACCGCCCAGGCCGAACACGACCACATTGGCGCCGGGCTCGACCTTGGCGGTGAAGATCACGGCGCCGATGCCGGTCGTAACACCGCAGCCGATGTAGCAGACCTTGTCGAACGGCGCGTCCGGCCGGATCTTGGCGAGCGAGATCTCCGGCAGCACCGTGTAGTTCGCGAAGGTCGAGCAGCCCATGTAGTGTAGGACCGGCTTGCCGCCGATCGAGAAGCGGCTGGTGCCGTCGGGCATCAGGCCTTTCCCCTGGGTCGCGCGCACCTTCTGGCAGAGGTTGGTCTTGCGGCTCAAGCAGTAGTCGCACTCGCGACACTCGGCCGTATAAAGCGGGATGACGTGATCGCCCGGCCTCAAGGAGGTGACGCCCGGGCCGACCTCGACCACGACGCCGGCGCCCTCATGCCCGAGAATCGCCGGGAACAGGCCCTCGGGATCGGCGCCCGACAGCGTGAACTTGTCGGTATGGCAGAGCCCGGTCGCCTTGACCTCGATCAGCACCTCGCCCGCCTTGGGGCCCTCCAGCTGCACCGTCTCGATCGACAAGGGTTTTCCGGCCTCGAAGGCCACTGCCGCACGCACGTCCATCGTCACTCATCCTTGAAATTGCCGTCGTTGCGCCATTTGGCCGTCGATCGCACCGGCCGCGCAAGAGAGGTCGACCGTCGGCAGTGCTGCATTTTGCTGCGGTGCAAAAGATTTGCTGCCGCGCGGTAACATGCTGGTGAACAGCAGAAATATCAACCTCGGTGGGCGGGCCTACTGTCTCCGTCGAGGCACTGCACGGGATGTACAGGACTAAAGTCGTAGGGCTGGGAACGGGCCGCGGCATTGACCCCCGCACCCCTCCGCGCAATCGTCACAAGCGGCTAGAGAGCAAAATGCGCCGGCAGAAAATGCCGTGCACTTCAGGGGCTTCCCCGAAGAAGTCGACCTGGCGATGACAAGATTGGGAGGATACCGTGAAACTGAGAGATTTTTCGGTGCTGGCCTGCTCCGCGCTTGCCTTCGCGGGGCCGGCGCTTGCGAATGAGGAATTGCAGAAGCTGGAGCAGGACCCGAATCAATGGGTCATGCCGACCGGCGATTACGCGAACCATCGCTACAGTTCGCTGAAGCAGATCACCACGGCGAACGCCAAACAGCTGCACCCGGTCTGGAGCTTCTCGACCGGTGTGCTGCGCGGTCACGAGGGCGGCCCGCTCATCATCGGCGACACGATGTATGTCCACACGCCCTTCCCGAACAAGGTCTTCGCGCTCGACCTCAACGACAACGGCAAGATCCTCTGGCAGTACGAGCCGAAGCAGGATCCGAACGTCATTCCGGTCATGTGCTGCGACACGGTGAACCGCGGTGTCGCTTACGGTGACGGCAAGATCATCCTTAATCAGGCCGACGCGACCGTCGTGGCGCTCGACGCCAAGACCGGCAAGGAAGTCTGGAAGGTCGCGAACGGCGACCCGAAGAAGGGCGAGACCATGACGGCGGCGCCGATGGTCGTGAAGGATAAGGTCCTGGTCGGCATCAGCGGCGGCGAATTCGGCGTCCAGGGCCGCCTGACCGCCTACAATCTCAAGGACGGCTCGGTTGCCTGGAAGGCCTATTCGGTCGGGCCGGACGACCAGATCCTGTTCGACCCGCAGAAGACCACGGACATGGGCAAGCCGGTCGGCAAGGACTCCTCGCTCAGCACCTGGCAGGGCGACCAATGGAAGACCGGCGGCGGCGCCACCTGGGGCTGGTATTCCTATGACCCGAAGCTGAACCTCGTCTATTACGGCTCGGGCAACCCCAGCACCTGGAACCCGGCGCAGCGGCCCGGCGACAACAAATGGTCGATGACCATCTTCGCGCGCAACCCGGACACCGGCGTCGCGAAATGGGTCTACCAGATGACGCCGCACGACGAGTGGGACTACGACGGCATCAACGAGATGATCCTGGCCGACATCCCGGTGAAGGGGAAGCCGACCAAGGCGCTCGTGCACTTCGACCGTAACGGCTTCGAATATACCTTGAACCGCGAGACCGGCGAGCTGCTGCTGGCCGAGAAATATGATCCGGCGGTCAACTGGGCGACCCATGTCGACATGAAGACCGGCCGGCCCGAGGTCGTGAAGCAGTACAGCACGAACGCGAACGGCGAGGACCACAACACCAAGGGCATCTGCCCGGCGGCGCTCGGGTCCAAGGACCAGCAGCCGGCGTCGTTCGACCCGCAGACCGGCCTGTTCTACGTGCCGACCAACCACGTCTGCATGGACTACGAGCCGTTCAAGGTGTCCTACACCGCGGGCCAGCCCTTCGTCGGCGCGACCCTGTCGATGTTCCCGCCCAAGGGCGAGACCAACCTCGGCAACTTCATCGCCTTCGACGCGGGCCAGGGCAAGGTCGTCTGGACCGACAAGGAGCCGTTCTCGGTCTGGTCGGGCGCGCTCACCACGGCCGGCGGCGTCGCGTTCTACGGGACGCTCGAGGGCTACCTCAAGGTCGTCGACCTCAAGACCGGCAAGGAGCTGTATAAATACAAGACGCCGTCCGGCATCATCGGCAACGTCACGACCTACACCCATAAGGGCAAGCAATATATTGCCGTGCTCTCGGGCGTGGGCGGCTGGGCCGGCATCGGCATGGCGGCCGGGCTCGCGAACGATACCGATGGCCTGGGTGCCGTCGGCGCTTACAAGAGCCTTGCGAACTACACCCAGCTCGGCGGCGTCCTGACCGTGTTCGCGGTCGACTGACGCCATCGAAAGGCCTCGGAGCGGCCGTTTCGCCCCACGGGTTGGGGGGTCGGAACGGCCGTTTCTGCCGGTACGCTCCACTCTGTAATATCTGTCTGGTGCCGCCTGCCGACCGCCGTTTCAGACGGTGCGGCCGGCGAAGGGAGTCGATTAATGGGAAAAGCTCTGTCGCTTGCTGCCGTGTCGCTGCTGGGTATCGTTACGACGTCAATCGCATTCTCCGGGGCGGCAAGGGCCGCCGACGAGCCGAAGCCTTACAAGATCGAGAACGGCAAGGTCGACCAGGGCACTTACAATGGGTATCGCCGCTACGGCGAGTCGTGCTTGCGCTGCCACGGGCCCGACGGCGCCGGCAGCTCCTACGCGCCCGACCTCACCGACTCCCTGAAACATCTCGACCACGACGCCTTCGCACAGACCGTGATCAACGGCCGGCAGAACGTGAACACGGCCAACACCAATGTCATGCCGGCGTTCGGCACGACGGAGGATGTGGTCAATTACCTGGACGACATCTATGCCTATCTCAAGGCCCGGTCAGACGGCGCGCTCGGTCGCGGACGGCCGAAACGGGCGAGCGATGACTAGGGCGGTCCTGCGCCCGGCGTTCCTGCTTGCGGGGCTCGTGGCCCCCCTCCTCGTGACGCTCTTGGGCGCGGCCACCGTGGCGCGGGCGCAGGCCGTGACCGAACTGGTGTCGCGGACCGAGCTCAAGGTCTGCGCCGATCCGAACGACCTGCCGTTCTCCAACGACAAGCACGAAGGCTTCGAGAACAAGATCGCCGAGATCATCGGCCAGGAGCTGAAGCTGCCGGTCAGCTACGTCTGGTTCCCACAGGTCGTTGGTTTCGTGCGCAATACGCTCCGGGCCCGGCAATGCGACCTCGTCATGGGGACCGTCAGCGGCGACGGCCTCATGGACAACACCAACGCCTATTATCACTCCGGCTACATGATCGTGAGCCGCACCGACGAGAATCTGTCGGCGACTTCGCTCGGCGATCCGGCGCTCGCCGACAAGCGGATCGGCCTTGTCGCGGCAACGCCGCCGACCGATCTGCTGCTGCGCCATGATCTCATGCCGCATGTCACCTCTTACGCGCTCGCGGTCGACACCCGGTACGAATCGCCGGCGCGGGCGATGATCCAGGACATTCTCGACCGCAAGCTCGATGTCGGCCTCCTGTGGGGGCCGATCGCCGGCTACTACATCAAGCACGAGAACCTGCCCTTGAAGGCGGCGTTCATCGAGAGCGAGCCGGGGGCGACCCGCCTCGATTTCCGCATCGCCATGGGCATGCGGCCGGGCGAGCCGGAATGGCGCCACCGCGTCAATGGCGCGCTCGAGAAGCATCGGGCCGAGATCACACAGCTGCTCGTAACCTACGGCGTGCCGATGCTCGACGAGCAGGGACGGCCCATCCCGCCCGCGCCCGGAAAATGATGGCCGCTCCTCGCCGTCTGCCGGCGGCCGCTGCGGCGCTGCTGCTCGCGATCGGTTCTGCCGCGGCTGCGGTGCCTGAGCCCGAGGGCTATCGGCAGGACGATTATCGGGCCGACGTGCCCAACACGGTCGCGGGCGGCCTGACGATCCATACCAAGGCGCTGGAGGCGCTGCTGCGCCACGGCCGCGCCGTGCCGATCGACGTGCTGCCGGCGCCGCGCCGGCCGGCCGGCATGCGGCCGGGCCAGCCTTGGATGCCCGAGCCGCACCGGAGCATCTCCGGCAGCCTGTGGCTGCCGGACGTCGGGCGCGGCGCGCTTTCGCCGGACCTGGAACAATGGTTCCGCGACAGGCTGTCCCTTATCGCCGCCGGCGACCGGAACCGTCCCTTCGTGTTTTATTGCCTGAGCCGATGCTGGATGAGTTGGAATGCGGCGAAACGCGCGGCAAGCTACGGTTATCACCGGGTCTATTGGTATCCGGACGGCGCCGACGGCTGGGAGAAGGCAGGTTTGCCGACCGCTGAAGCCACACCCGAAGGACCGGCGGCAACGAATTGAACGGGGGGAGATCGACCATGACGGCAAAAGGAGCGGCAATGCGCTGGATGGGTTTCACGGCCGCAGCGGCGGCGTTTTTCGTGCTGGGGGCCGTTGCCACGAGCGGCACGGCGCGGGCCGACGGCGACGCCACAGCCGGTCAGGTAATCTTCAAGAAATGCGCGCTCTGTCACTCACCGGACACCGGCGTGAACAAGATCGGGCCGAGCCTGCACGGCATCGTCGGGCGCCATTCGGCCAGTATCGCGAATTTCAACTATTCACCGGCAATGAAGGCGTTCGACAAGACCTGGGACGCGGCCCAGCTCGACACCTATCTGACCGATCCGAAATCGGTCGTGCCTGGCACCAAGATGATCTTCCCGGGCCTCAAGGAAGAGAAGGATCGGCAGGACGTGATTGCCTATCTGTCGACGCTGAAGTAACGGGAGCGCACGCGATGGCCACGCATTATTTCATGGTGCTGACCGACCCGGTGGCGGGGCAGGAGGCGGAATACAACAGCTGGTACGACGATCGCCACCTGGACGACGTGCTCGCGGTCGACGGCTTCGTTTCGGCGCAGCGCTTCCGCCTCAGCCGCCAGGCCATGCCGTCGGGCGTGCCCGCGTCGCAGTATCTTGCGATCTACGAGATCGAGACCGACGACGTGGACGCGACGCTGGCCACTCTCATGGCCCGACTGGGCACGCCGGTGATGCCGGTCACCCCGGCCCTCGACATGGGGCGCATCGGCATGTTCGTGGCGACGGCGCTCAACCCGCCGAAGCGACGCGAGTAGCAAGCAGGGAGAGAAGCCGATGCAGCCCGTCAGGATCACCGGCAAGCTTTCGGTCATGGGGCAGCCGGCGCTGGGCGATTTCCCGGCGTTGGCCGCGGCCGGCTTCGCGGCGGTCGTGAATAATCGCCCGGACAATGAGGCCGCGGGCCAGCCGGGCTCCGCGGCGGAGGAGCAGGCGGCTGAGGCAGCCGGCCTTGCCTATGCGCATATTCCGGTCATCTGGCCGACTCTCACGGCGGAGGTGGTGCGGCGCTTTCAGGCGGCCGTGACCGCGGCGGACGGTCCTGTGCTCGCCCACTGCGCGAGCGGCACGCGCTCGATCACGCTCCATGTCATCGGCGAGGTGCTGGACGGCCGCATGGCGGTCGGCGACGTGCGCAGCTTCGGTGCCCGACATGGCTTCGATCTGTCGGGCGCCGCCGCATGGCTCGCCGCCCACGGCGCCGGCGCCTGACCTCGATGTCCTTGAGTCAGGCAGCGTGACGAGTCAGGCAGCGCGACGGGCGATCCAGGCCTTGTAGCGTTTGGTCCGGCGCGCGGCGCCGACCTGACTGCCGATGAGCGCGAGGAGCGGCGAGACGTTGCGCTTCGGCTCGCGGCCTGCGCCGATCCGGTGCAGCTGGGCCTTGACCACCGCCATGGCGGCCAAGCGGGCGAAGACTTTCTTTTTCCAGCGAATTTCCGGAATGACGACCTCCGGCATGACGTTCGCGCGCCATTTCGCCGGCAGCGCCGGCTCGAAGGCAAGCGCGCTGGCGATGCCGATCACGGCGACGCCCGGCCGTCCGTCCTTGGGCTTGAGCGCCTCTTCGGCCACGGCGCGGCGGCGGATGCCGCCGGTCACCATGATCGGCATGCGCGCGACCGCGCCGATTTCTCGGGCGAAATCGACGAAATAGGCTTCGCGCGGGCTGATCGCGCCGTCCTGGGGCGCGCCCGCCATGGCCGGGCTTTCGTAGCTGCCGCCGGACAGTTCGATCAGATCGACCGGCAGCTCATTGAGCCAGCGCACGACCTCGACCGCATCCTCCAGCGCGAAGCCGCCCTTCTGGAAATCGGCCGAGTTGAGCTTCACCCCGACGCAGAAGCCGGGCGAGACGCGCGCCCGCACCGCCTTGACCACGTCCAAGAGCAGTCGCGCCCGGTTGGCGAGCGGCCCGCCCCAGGCGTCGGCCCGCCGGTTGCTGAGCGGCGAGAGGAACTGGCTGATCAGATAGCCATGGGCGGCATGGATCTCGACCCCTGTGAAGCCGGATGCTTCGGCCATCGCGGCGGCGGCGGCGAAGCGCTCGACGATGGTCGCGATATCTTCCGGTTCCAAGGCCCGCGGCGACGGGAAGAGATGCGAGGCCCCCTCGATCTGAACGCCGATCGCCGAGGGTGCGACTGCGCCCTGGCCCATCGCCTTCATGACCTGGCGGCCAGGATGGCTCAACTGCAGCCAGGCATGGTTGCCGCTGCTCCGCGCCGCCTGGGCCCATGCCTTGAAGGGCGCCAAGGGCTGCGAAGCGTCGAGCACGACCCCGCCCGGACCGGTCAGTGCGGTCGGGTCGATCATGACATTGCCGGAGAGGATCAGCCCGACCCCGCCTTTCGACCAGGCGGCATAGAGCCGGCGCAGCGCTTCGCCCGGCAAATGCTCGCCGTCGGCCATGTTCTCCTCCATGGCGGCCTTGGCCAGGCGATTGGACAGCACGGCACCATTGGGCAGGGTCAGGGGCGCGAAGAGCGGCGAGGCAGGCACGGCATCGGACATGGGCGGTCGAACTCCGGAAGGCGGATGGACAAGCCCTACACCTTCAACTTAGATTTAAGGTCAAGCCCAAACGGAGGTCGCGCATGAAGATCGGCGAGCTGGCTCGGCGCGCGGGGGTCGCTCCCTCGAAGATCCGCTTCCTGGAGGCGCGCGGCCTGCTGCGCGCCGACCGGCTGGCGAATGGCTATCGCGACTATGGCGAGGATGCGGTGTCTTCGCTGCAGATCATCCTACTGGCTCAGTCCGTCGGCTTCACGCTGGAGGAGATCGAGCGCGCGCTGGGCGAGCACCGCTCGCAGCCGCTGAACTGCGCCGACATGGTCGAACGGCTTAAGGCGAAGCTGATCGAGCTGGATCAGCACATCGCGCAATCGACCGCCGTACGCGATCGTCTCGCCCAGATGATCGTGGCGCTGACTGAGCGTGACGCCGAGAATCGGCATGTGCCGGAGGATCTGCCGATCCGCGGCCCGAAATTGGATGCGAGATTGGGAATCAGAGGAATTTGAGCAACGGCAGGCGAGCCGCAACCCGGTTCAAGGCACGTTCGAGGGCAACGGCTGCTTGAAATGGAAGCGGTGCAAGCGTGCCCGCGCCTCAATCGCCTTCTCCCGATAGGACTGCACGACGGTGCATCGCCAGGCGTACAGCATCGGAAGCACGATCGATCCGACGATCCACGTAATGGTGATGCCGAGCCAGGACATGTTTTTCGCCCTTTTTTGCAACCAGTCCTAGCACATTAACCATTATGGCGAAATTTTGATCCACAGCCGAATTGAGTTCGACGGCGGTGCCATTTTTTTGACACAGATTCTATTGCAGTCTCTGGTTGGCCCGACCCTATCGGTGCAATTGTCGGCCACTCGGTCGCCGTTCGATGGTGACGGCTCTTGCGCTTCCCCATTCCGGTCGCGTTAATCTCGCCGATCTGAGGGCCGGGCCTGCCGGCCGAAAAGGGGGAGAGACGTCATGCGGCTCATCGGCGTACGCGCATTGGGGCTCGTTCTGGCCGGGAACCTGTTGGCTGGCGGCCTGCTGTTTGGCGCGGCTGAGGCGGCCGAGATCAAGGTCATGAATTCGGGCGGTTTTGCGGCCCCTTACAAGGCTTTGGTGCCGGAGTTCGAGCAGGCGACGCACAACCATCTGGATGTTGCCTGGGGCCCGTCGATGGGCACGACGCACGATGCGATCCCGGTCCGGCTCGCCCGCGGCGAGCAGGCCGACGTGCTGATCATGGTTGCCGCCGCGCTCGATGACCTGGTGAAACAGGGCAAGGTCGTGCCGGCGAGCCGGGTCGAGATTGCGCGCTCCTATATCGGCATGGCGGTCAAGGCGGGGGCCCCCAAGCCGGATATTTCGACCGTCGACGGGCTGAAGCGTGCGTTGCTCGCGGCGAAATCGATCGCCTATTCCGATAGTGCGAGTGGCGTCTATCTTTCGACCGAAGGTTTTAAACGACTGGGCATCGCCGACGAGATCGCCGGCAAGAGCCGGATGATCCCGGCGACGCCGGTCGGCGAGATCGTGGCGCGCGGCGAGGCGGAGCTGGGCTTCCAGCAGATCAGCGAGCTCATGCCGGTCGCGGGCATCGAGCTCGTCGGTCCCCTGCCGCCCGAGGTCCAGAAGGTGACGCTCTATGCTGCCGGCATTTCAGTGAACGCCAAGGAGCCGGCGGCGGCCAAGGCCTTCATTGCCTACCTGACGTCGCCGGGCGTAGCGCCGACAGTCAAGCGCTTCGGGCTCGATCCAATTACGGCAAAGCCCTGATTCCGTGCTTATATCCATAAGAGGTACTAGGGGAGGGGCGGCGTCGCCCTCGAAGGTGTTAAGGCTGGGACGTGGAGCCTAGGACGAACGAGAACTGGCACGACGGCTGGACGATCGACCGGCACCGGTCGATCAAGCTGCAGGTCTACGGCGTGCTGCGGCAGGCGATCGTCGGCGCGCGCCTGCCGCCCGGACGCGGCCTGTCGGAAAAGGATCTGGCCGAGCTGCTGGGCGTCAGCCGTACGCCGGTGCGCGAGGCGCTGAGCAAGCTCGCCGATGAGGGGCTGGTCGTGATCTTGCCCCAGTCGGGTTCGTTCGTGGCGCCCCTGTCCTATACCGGCGTGATCGATGCGCAATATATCCGCGAGCTGCTCGAATGCGGCGTCGTGGCCGATCTCGCGCGCCGCATCACCGCCGAGGATCTGGCCCATCTGTCCGATCTGGTGCTGGCGCAGAAGCGCGCGGTCGAGGCCGGCGACCTCGCTGGCTTCCACGGGCTCGACGAGGCGTTCCACCGCACGCTCGCGCACCAGTCCGGCCACCCGAGCGTCTGGACCGCGATCGATCAGGCCAAGGTCCAGATCGATCGCGTCCGCCGTCTGTCGCTGCCGGACCCCGGCCGGCCGGCCGTGGCGATCGCCCAGCACGAGGCGATCCTGGCGGCGCTCACCGCCCGCGACGTGCGCGCGGCCGGTGCCGCCATGCGCCGCCATCTGCGCGAAGTCTTGAAGATCCTCGACGAGCTGCGCGGCCGGGCGCCGGGCTTTTTCCTACCGGGCGGCGAGGACGATCCGCCGCCGGCGCCGAGGCCGCCGCGCCGCACGGCCGGCCGCCGCCGCGCCCCCGTCCGCAACGGCTATCGCTTCGGCGCGCTCTCCTAAGCGCGCGCTCTTCCGAGCCCTTCCTGTCCCGAGCGCGCCGGTCATCCGGCGCGTCGTCGTTTCTCGTGCTGCGCAAAACTGATATGGTAGTATCGCAATGAAGCGGCAAGCATGCACGCTCGCGACAATCAAGAATGCGATCGAGGGAGAGCCTGAAAATGACGGACGATCAATTGATCCTATCCCGCCGCGCCCTGCTGGCCGGCACCGCTGCCGGGGCGGCAGCATTGGGGCTGAAGGCGCCGGCCTGGGCAGGCGCGCTGGCGTCCGCCGACGATCCCTGGCAACAGGCGCGCGCCATCGCGGACCGGCTTGAAGACTTGCGCGACCGGCCCGGATTCTGGGCGCACAACGGGCGCAAATTCTATGTGACCGCCTTCGGCGCGCAGCCGTGCCAGATCGTGGCGATCCCGTTCCTCTATCAGTCGGCGACCGTGTCCGGTCCCGGCTCCGCCCCGGCCACAGGCTCGTTCGACAATTACGCGGCCTTCGCGGCGGCGATCCAGGCCTGCCACCACGCCGGCGGCGGCCGCGTCGTCGTGCCGGCCGGCAACTGGTACTGCGCCGGGCCGATCACGCTCTTGAGCAACGTCAATTTCCATCTGGCGAGCGGCGCTCAGATCTGGTTCAGCCCGAATCCGGCCGACTACGCCAAGTACGGCCCCTATGACTTCGGCGCGAACGGCAAGCTCGTCCGGTCCCGCTGGCAGGCGAACGACTGCTATAATTTCTCGTCCATGGTCTATGCCTATGGGCAGGAGAACATCGCGCTTACCGGCGCGGATTGGACGAGCATCCTCAACGGCCAGGCCGGCACGCTCTACAATGCAACCAACTGCTGGTGGACCTGGAAGGGCAGTGTGGGGACGGCCGGCTTCGTCGGGGGCCAGCCGTCGGAGGGCACGCCCAATGCGCTCAACAAGCCGATCGGCACGCTGAACCCCGCACTCTCGACCGCCCAGGTCAACCTGATCGAATTCGGCTCGGCCGCCGGCGGCACCAGCAACGCCTATACCAAGGACAGCTCGTACCTGCCGGCGCTGTCGGAGGCGAATGTGCCGGTGGGCGCCCGCGTCTTCGGCGTCGGCCACCAGCTGCCGCCGTGCATGGTCGAGTTCTTCAACTGCCGCAACGTGTGGCTCGAAGGCTACCAGGTGACCAACACGCCGTTCTGGCAGCATCACCCGATCGCCTGCACGAACGTGGTCATCCGCAAGGTCTATGCAAACAGCACCGGCCCCAACAACGACGGGTTCGACCCGGAGGCGTGCGACCATGTGCTGGTCGACCGGGTGACCTTCAACACTGGTGACGACTGCATCGCCATCAAGTCGGGCAAGGACAACGACATCGAGTACGGACCGGCGCAGAACCACCTCATCCGCAAGTGCACCATGAACAGCGGCCATGGCGGCATCACGCTCGGCAGCGAGATGTCGGCGGGGGTGAAGAACATCTTCGCCGAGGATCTCGCCATGGAAAACCAGAACTTCGCGACCAATCCGCTCAACATCGCGATCCGCATCAAGACCAACCTCAACCGCGGCGGCACGGTCGAGAATTTCCACGTCCGCAACGTGACCCTGCCGAACGGCATCAACCTGGTGCCGAGCTTCTACAAGCCGCTCTCCGGCAGCCCGATCCCGGCCAACACGGTCTCGACCAACCAGGGCGGCGTCGTTACGTTCGACTGCGACTATTCGCCGGGCTCCGACAATGTCCGCACCCGGCCGCCGACAGTGAAGAACGTGACGATCTCCAACGTGACGGTGACGGCGCCGCCGGGGGCCTCGGCCAGCTGCTACCAGGCGATCATCGTGCAGGGGCCGGTCGCAAGCGACTACAACGGCCTCACCACCCCGGCGCCGGCCGTGGTGCCGGTCGAGAACGTGACCATCACCGACTGCAACTTCGGCACGCCGGTGAACACGGGCGAGCCCATCTATCTCTACAATATCCAGGGGCTGACGCTGACCAACGTCACGATCGCCGGCACGGTCTACAACACGGTGCTGTCGGCCTGACGGCGCTGACCTGACGGGAGGGGCGCGGCGAAGCTCTCGCCGCGCCTGTTTCGTTTCCATTCAGAAACAATCCCATTGACCGGTTGACGGAACCGGCCGTACCGACTGCTGTTCTCCCGAGAGAGAGCGTTTTGCAGTAGGAGCGGCCGATGACCGGGTTACGAGGCAAGCGGATACTGGTCACCGGCGGCGCGCAAGGCATCGGCCGGGCGATCGCCCAGCGCTTCGCGCGCGAAGGGGCCCGGGTCGCCGTTAACGATGTGAAGGAAGGGCCGGTGCTGGCCGAGACGCTCGATCTCTTGGCGCCGGTCGACGCCGGGCCTCATGCCGGCGTCGCGGCCGACGTATCCGACGAGGCGGCGGTCGATCGGATGATGGCCCATGTGCTCGCCCGGTTCGGCGGCCTCGACGTGCTCGTCAACAATGCCGGCATCCAGATCCAGGCCGCGTCCGACGCCATGACGCTCGAGCAGTTCGAGCGGGTGCTGGCCGTCAACCTGCGCGGCACGTTTCTCTGTTCGCGAGCCGCGCTGCGGCATTTCGTCGAGAAGGGCACCAAGGGCTCGATCATCAACACCTCATCGGTGCACGAGATCATCCCGAAGCCCGATTTCATCAGCTATTCGGCGAGCAAGGGCGCCATCGGCAACATGACCCGCACGCTGGCGCTCGAATATGCTGCGCGCGGCATCCGCGTGAATGCGGTCGGGCCGGGCGCCATCGTGACGCCGATCAACGCTGCCTGGACCGACGACCCGGTGAAGCGCCGCGACGTCGAGCGGCACATCCCGATGGGCCGCGCCGGTACGCCGGAGGAGGTGGCGGCCCTCTTCGCCTTCCTCGCCTCCGACGAGGCTGCCTACGTCACCGGCCAGACCTTCTACGTCGACGGCGGCCTCACGCTCTACGGCGACTTCGCGCACAATTGGTCGTCGTAGAGACGCCTCAGCCCAGGTTCCGGATCTCGACCTTTTCGCTCAAGCCCGGCGGATCGAAGCCGAAGATGCGGCCGTAGAAGCCGAGCTCGAGTTCCAGCACCCGGCGGATGGTCGAGCCCTGGCGAAAGCCGTGGCCCTCGCCCTCGAACGTGTAATGGGCGACGGCCAGGCCCTTCGCCGCCATGGCGAGCGCCATGGTCTCGGCCTGGTTCGGCGGCACCACCTTGTCGTCCAGGCCCTGGAAGAAGATCACCGGGCAGGCGAGGCGGTCCAGGTGATGGATCGGCGAGCGCTCGCGATAGACCGCCGCCGCCTGCGGCAAGGGGCCGACCAGCCGGTCGAGGTAGCGCGATTCGAACTTGTGGGTGTCGGAGGCGAGCAGCATCAGGTCGGCCACGCCATAGTGGCTGGCCCCGGCTTTGAAGAGGCGCGTCGTCGTGAGCGCCGCGAGCGTGGTGAACCCGCCGGCGCTGCCGCCGCGGATCGCGATCCGCGCCTCGTCGACCAGCCCTTCCTTCGCGAGATATTCGGCCGCGTTGGCGCAGTCCTCGACATCGACGATGCCCCAGCGGCCGATCAGCCGCTGGCGATAGTCGCGGCCGAAGCCGGTCGAGCCGCCGTAATTGACGTCGACGACGGCGATGCCGCGGCTTGTCCACCACTGGATCATCGGCGAGAAGCCGTTCGTGCTCATGGCGGTCGGACCGCCGTGGCTGATGACGATCAGCGGCGGCTTCTCGCCGGTGGGTGCCTCGAAGCTGCTGTTGGTCGGCGGATACCAGAAGGCATGGCCCTTGCCGCCGTCGCGCGCCGGAAAGGTGAAGGGCTCGCCGATCGAGACGTCGGCGGCGGCGAGGATCGCGGGGGCCGAGGCCTTGATCGGCTCCGGCGTGCCGTCGAGTGCCGCGAGGCGGACGATGGCGGGCGGTGCCGTGGTCGGCGTTGCGACATAGGCGAGCCCGTCGCCCGACGGCCCGTTGCTCAACGGTACGGGGCATTCCAGCACCGGGCCGATGTCGAGCGGGCGGATCCGGCCGGCCTCGATCAGCACGGCGCGCCGGATGCCGCGGTCGACGAGGGCCGCGACGATGCCGCCGTCGCGCAGGAAGGCGAAATGGCGCTGGCCGAACACCCAGTGCGGCCCGCCGATGTCATTCTCGACCCGGGCGATCGGCCGGATGCCGCCGTCGCGCACGGCATAGAGGTTCCACCAGCCGTTCCGGTCGGACGAGAAATGCAGCACGCCCTCCGGCGACCAGATCGGCTGCACGATCGCCTCCGGAATGGCGCCGGCGACGAGCCGGGCGGTCTCGGCCTTGGCGGTCCGGTCGATCGGTGCCAGCCAGAGCCGCGTGCCGTCCCATGGCATGTCCGGATGATCCCAGGAGAGCCAGACCAGCGTCTTGCCGTCGGGCGAGAGCCGGGGTGCGGCGAGGAAATCGTGGCCGTCGACCAGCACCTGGCCCGCGTTCTCGGCCGGTGGCATCCGCCCGGTGATGTCGAGCGCCACGATCGCGGCCTTAGGTTCCTTCTGGGTGACGCCGGGCTTGACACGATGGTCCTCGCGCACGGCGAGCACCCGCCCGCGGATCGGGTCGAACGCGAAATCGGCGTAGCGGCAGCCGTCGACGGCGGTGATCTGCCGGGCCGGCGCGTCGCCGTCGATCAGCCAGACCGCCCCGGTCAGCTTGTCGCTGAACACGATCCGCCCGTCGCTCACCTCGTAAGCGCCCCCGCCATATTCGTGTACGCGGCTCGCGATATTGAGCGGCGGTGGCGTCAGGTCGCGGATCTTGCCGTCGGTGCCGCGCCGGACCAGCACCGACCGGCCGCTCTCGCTCGGCCGGGCCTCGAGCCAGTAGAGCGCGCCCTGGTCGGCCTTCAAGGAACTGAGACCGATCGTCTGGCCTGCGACGAGATCGGTGGTGACGGTCGACTCCCAGGCGCCATAGGGGGCGGTGCGTTTCTTGTTCATTCTCACCTCTTGGGGGCTCTTAGTCCTCCGGAAACCGCGCGAGCGGGCGGATGCGGTACTGCCACTGCCGGCATTCGCCGGGTGCCAAGGTCACCGTGCCGGGCTTGTCCGAAAATTCGCCGTCGAAGCCCGCGGGGCTGGCATGCCCCTGCCACGGCTCGATGCAGAGATAGGGGGCGCCGGGCTTGGTCCAGATGCCGAGATGCGGGAAGTCCCAGTCCATCGCGATCGCCGGGCCGCCGGGCGCCCCGAACACGACCGCCCGCGACGCCGGCTGGTCCATGATCACCGCATCGGCGTCGAACAGCCCGTCGTGCAGCATCAGGGTGCGTCCCTGGACCGGCGTCGGCTCCACCTCGGGTGCGATCAGCTTGCCCGCGATCCGGCGGATCGGCCGCGGCTCGTCACTCTCGAATACCAGGCGATGGGCCTCGCGGGCGACGCCGGCATCGAGCGGCCAGCGGAACGCCGGATGGATGCCGAGGCTCGCGACCAGCGGCTCGTCGCCGGGATTGGCGAGCGTCCAGCGGCCGACGAGTGCCTCATCCTCGAGCGCGTAGGCGATCTCGAGCGTGAAGCGGAACGGGTAGACCGCGCGCGTCGCCGCAGTGTCGTCGAGGCGCCAGGTGCAGCGGTCGGCCTCGTGCGCCACGAGCGCGCACGGCGTATGGCGCAGGAAGCCATGCGACGGCAGGCTGTAGCTCTCTCCCTTGTGATGCAGCTTGTCGCCGGCGAGTGCCCCCACGATCGGGAACAGGTTGGGCGCGTGCCAGCCCCAGACCGCCGGATCGGCCTGCCAGATCCGCTCGGCACCGTCATGGGTGAGCGAGATGAGCTCCGCGCCCTGCGCCCGGAAGCGCGCTTTGATCCCACCGCTTTCGATCGTGACCGTATCGCTCATTGCCGTTCGATGATCCCGTCCGTGGTGATGGTGACCCGCTCGCCGTCCGCAAAGCCCGCCTGGTCGGCGGCCGGCAGGACCAGCAGCGGAATGGTGGGCCAGCCCATCTCGCGCGCGACCAGGATGCCCAGGCCGACGATCGCGTCGCCCCGGCCGAGGACCAGCGCCGCCGGCGCCCGGCCCGCTGCGAGCAGCTCCAGCATGACGGCGCTCGACGAGCTCGATCCGCGCGTCTCCGGCACCATGAGCACGGCGCCGCCGATCGGCACGCCGTGGTGCGGCGAGCGCGGGTCGGTGAGCGTGCCGGTCGCAGGATCGACGCCGCCCCAGAAGCTCAAGGGCCCGTCGAGCCTGAGGACCGGCCCCGCGGCCGTGCCGGGCAGGATCGCTTCGGCCTTCATCGCCAGATCGCCTCGTCACGGACCAGCCGGCCGGCGACGGCGCTCTCGATACAGTCCGTGAGGCTGCCGTAGAGCACGTTCCAGCCGGTATTGGCCGGCGTGTAATGGGCGAACTTGCCGGAGTTGGTGACGAGCAGCCCGGATCGGGCGGCGAGGATCGGCGTCACGACGATGCAGGTATCGGCGATCACGGTGATGCCGGCCGCATCAAGTGCCGCCTGCCGGCCGTCGCCCGCGATGCGCTCCAGCACGTGTCGGCCCGTGCAAGCATAGAACGGGATCGTCGTACGGCGGCCGGCGAAGCCGCGGATCACCGCATCGATCTCGGCCTCCGACAGGTGCGGGCTGCCGATCGCGACCGCATCAACGCGGCCGTCGGGTGGCACCAGCCCGGTCGAGAGCCGCCGCCGCGCCGCCTCCAGCATGGCGGCATCAAGCCGGATCGTCTCGCGCGGTGCCAGGCCGCCGAACGCGGCCGCTTGGGTAGGCGCCTCGGGCGTCACGCCCACGACATGGAACAGGCCGACCGAGCCGGTCGACGCCGCGGCGGCGCCCAGAGCCTTCAAGCGATCCTCGGCGAGCGGGCCCTTGACGAGCGGGCCCTCGGCGAGCGGTCCGGGCAGACCATCGATCGCGGCAATCGCGTCGCCCACGGCCTGGCCGAGCCAAGAGCCCAGCACCGGGTAGAACGCATCCTCGGCGACAAGCGCCGGATTGAGGCCGGAAGCGTCGATCAGCAGCGTCGCCCGCCGGTTCTCCGGCAGGTGCAGGCCGGCGCGCGGCGCGCGGCCGGTCAAGGCCGCGCAGATGTCGAGAAAGTCGCCATAGCGGTTGGTGCGGGCACCCAGCACCGAATTGCAGAACACGACCGCGTTCGACTCGCCCCAGGCGACGTCCTGGCCGAGTTGAGGGCGGTGGCCGGCCTGATAGGGCGCGCAGGTCCAGCTCTCGCGGCAGCCGAGCCCGGCATAGGCCGCCATCAGCCGCCGCGCCATGGCGGCCTGGGCCGCATCAAGCCGCTCCCGCCCGGGGTGGACGAGGTCGAGCGCACCCACGTTGAGCGTGGTCGGCACGCGCACGCGGCCGCCGTCGGTGAGCAGGCGCTCGGCGAACAGCGTGCCGCTGTCGCCGTGATAGAGGCAGCCGTCGATATGGGCCGACGCGATGTCGATCAACCGTCGGGCACCCAGCATCCGGGCGGTATCCGCGACGATCCGGAGCGCCATGGCGGCAGCCGGCCCATCCCGCCCGGCCAGCATCGCCTCGTCGTCGCGGCTCAGTTCAAGGCTCATGAGACGGTTTCATCGGCGGCGGACGATCTCGGCGGCTTTCCCGTCCTCGAACGATGACCGTCGCTGCACTGCGGCGTCAAGCCGGGCAAGTGAGCGACGACAAGGCGCGAGCCTCATGGTCGACGTGTCGTTCGCCAGGGCGCTGATCGCAGCTACGATAGCGTCCCGTTCCGTCGGGCTCTCGAAGTCAGAGTTCTATCCCGAAGCCCTTATCCCGGCGACTTCTGGTTTTGATCGGCGTGTTCCAAAGCCTCGGCAAGCTCGAAGCTCTGCTCCAAAACTTCGTGGGAATCGAGGCCGAGCTGCACGCTGAACTGCCCGCTCTCGACCACTTCGCGCAGTTCGGCATTGACGAACTTCAGCTGTTCCTCGCCGATCTCGAAGCGCACGACCCGGCTTTCGCCGGGCTTGAGGGTCACTTTCTGAAAGCCTTTCAGCTCCTTCACCGGCCGTGCCACGGAGGCATAGCTTTCGGAGATGTAGAGCTGCACCACGTTGGCACCCTCATAGGGGCCCTCGTTGGTCAACGTAGCCTCGGCAGTCAGGCTCTGGCCATAGGAGATCCGGGAGGCCGAGAGCTTCAGGCTCGACAGGGAAAAGCGGCTGTAGCTCAGCCCGAAGCCGAAGGGATAGAGCGGCCCGTTCTGCTCCTCGAAATATTGCGAGGTGTAGTTTCCGGGCTTGCCCTCCGTCAGCGGGCGCCCGATGCGCAGATGGTTGTAATAGATCGGGATCTGGCCGACCGAGCGCGGGAAGCTGATCGGGAGCTTGGCTGAAGGATTATGGTCGCCGAACAGCACGTCGGCGATGGCGTTGCCGCCCTCCGTGCCGGTATACCAGGTCTCCAGCAGCGCGTCGGCGTTGTCTTTCTCCCAGTCGATGGCCAGCGGCCTGCCGTTCATCAGCACGACGACCAGCGGCTTGCCGGTCGCCTTGAGCGCCTTCAGCAGCGCGCGCTGCGAGCCGGGCAGGTCGATGTCGACGCGGCTCGAGGACTCGTGCGACATGCCGCGCGTTTCGCCGACGGCCGCGATCACGACGTCGGCCTGTGCCGCCAGCTCCACGGCCTCGGCGATCATCACCTCAGGCGCGCGCGGATCCTGCACGACCTCGGGCGTGTCCCAGTTCAGATAGTTGAGATAGTCGACGACCTTGGGATTGTCGGTGATGTTGCAGCCGCGCGCGGTCAAGACGCGCGCCTTGCCCTCGACCGCGGTCTCGATGCCTGCGCGCAGCGTGACGGCGAGCTTGGCAACGGCCTGGGCCGACCAGCTGCCTAGGATGTCGAGCCCGGACTCGGCGAGCGGCCCGGTGAGCAGGATGGTTCCGGCCTTCTTCAGCGGCAGGGTCCGGTTGCGGTTCCCCAACAGCACGATGGTCTCGCGGGCGACTTCGCGTGCCGGCCGGCGATGCAGGCGGTTGTCGGCCTTGTCGTCCACCGGATCGTCGGCGGGCGAGCCCATGCGCAGGAAGGGATCGGCGAACAGGCCGAGATCGTACTTGACGCCCAGCACCTCGCGCACCCGCGCATCGAGCTCGGCCATCGTGATCTCGCCCGAGGCGACGAGGCCCGGCAGCTCGGCCAGATAGACCTTGTCGGCCATGCTCAAGTCGATGCCGGCCTTGATGGCGAGCTTGGCCGCCTCGCGCGCATCGCGCGCCACGCCGTGCTTCATGAGCTCGGTGATGGCGCCATGGTCGCTGATCGTGATGCCGCGGAAGCCCCATTGCTTGCGCAGCAGGTCCTGCAGCAGCCAGGTGTTGGCGGTCGCCGGCACGCCGTTGATGGAATTGAGCGCCACCATGACGCCGCCCGCGCCGGCGTCGATCGCGGCGCGATAGGGCGGCAGATAGACCTGGTGCATGCGCAGCGGGCTCATGTCGACCGTGTTGTAGTCGCGCCCGCCCTCGACCGCGCCGTAGAGCGCGAAATGCTTGACGGCGGCCATGATCGTGTCTGGCCGGTTGACGCCGGAGCCCTGGAAGCCGTGCACGCTGGCACGCGCGCATTCGGATGCGAGATAGGGGTCTTCCCCGAAGCCTTCCGAGACGCGGCCCCAGCGCGGGTCGTGGCCGATGTCGACCATGGGCGCGAAGGTCATGTCCACGCCGTCGGCACAGGCCTCGAGCGCCGAGACGCGGGCCATGCGCTCGATCGCCGCCATGTCGAAGCTCGATGCGAGGCCGAGCGGGATCGGGAAGGCCGTGCGATGGCCGTGCACGATGTCGTAGGCGAAGAACAGCGGGATCTTGAGCCGGCTGCGCTTGACGGCGGCCTCCTGCAGCGGCCGGTTGTCGCGCCGGACGACGGTGTTGAAGGATGCGCCGATGCGGCCGGCCGCGATCTCGTCCTCCAGCTGGGCGATCGGCATCTCCGGGCCGATGCTGATCAGGCGCAGCTGGCCGACCTTCTCGTCGACGGTCATGCGCGAGATCAGGTCGTCGATGAAGGCCTTCTTGGCGCCCGGATCGGCTGATGGATCGGCTGGCGGTTGGGCCTGTCCCGGCACCGTTATTGCCAGCTGCGCAGCCATTCCCGTCACCCAGGCGGCGGCCGACGCCATGACGCCGAGAGCCTGTCGTCGGGACAGACCGCCCCCCGTCGCATCCGGGTGGGAGTTCACTTCCAGTTTATCCGCAACCGGCACACTGTTTGCAGAGCCCATAATTATTATGTTCGTTCACTTCGATTGTGGTGGCCGGAAACGGCGCGGGCGCGGGTCAAGGTGTTTGGCGCTCGTTCCTTGACCCTTGTCCCAATGATAGGCATTTGTGCTCACGCGCGTCACGGCTGACCGAGGCGGGGGCACCATCCTGGGCCTGAACCTTTAAAGGAACTACTGTGAACTTGTCGACCCATCCTGTGGCCGGGTTGCGTAATCCGGCTCGACGCTTCCTGACCTGGCGGGGATTGGCTTTGATTTTGTACGGATCGGCTCAGTCGAGGCCGGGGTTTGCGCGCTTGGGCAAAGCTCTGGGCTGGTTGGCCGCTGCCATCCTCGCCCTGGGCACGCCTGCGTTCGCGCAGGACCCGCCGGCCGGCTTCGGGCTGGAACAGGTGACGGTCAGGGCGAAGGCGCTGGCGGACGCGCCGTATGTCGCTCCAGCCAGTAACCTGCCCGACGCCTTCAGCAGGATGCAGTTCTCCGACTATCAGAAGATACAGCCCCGGCGCGACCGGTTCACGTGGGCGGGGCTCGACACGCCCTTCAAACTGGCCTTCTACCATCAGGGGATGCAGTTCAATACGCCGGTGAAGATCAGCGAGATCGTCGACGGCGCCGCGCAGGAGATCCGCTACGCCCCGGACCGCTTCGATTTCGGCGACCTGCATTTCGACCGCGACCAGACCAGCAAGCTCGGCTGGGCCGGGTTCCGGGTGTTGTACCCGATCAACCAGCCCGGCAAAGAAGACGAGATCATGAGCCTGCTGGGTGCCAGCTATTTCCGCGTCATCGGCAAGGGCCAGATCTACGGCCTGTCGGGGCGCGGGCTGGCCATCGACACCGGCCTTTCGGCCCCTGAAGAGTTTCCCGTCTTCCGCGAGTACTGGATTCGTCGCCCCGCGCCACAGGACCGGTACCTGACCTTTTACGCCCTGCTCGATGCCCCGCACGCGACGGGCGCTTATGAGTTCACCCTGACGCCCGGCGCCGACACAATGCTCGGTGTCAAGGCCCGCGTTTTCCTGCGTTCGGGCGGGGCGCCGGCGGTGCTTGGCGTGGCACCCTTGACCAGCATGTTTCTCTACGGCCCTACCCAGCCCCTGCCGGTTCATAATTTCCGCCCCGGGATCCATGACTCCAACGGGCTGGCACTTCACACGGGCACCGGCGAATGGATCTGGCGCCCTCTCAACAACCCATCCATGGTGGCCCTCAGCAGCTTCGCGATGGAGAATCCGAAGGGCTTCGGCCTTCTCCAGCGCGGCCGGGAATTTTCGCGGTACGAGGATCTGAAGGACCGCTACGATCTGCGCCCCAGCGCCTGGATCGAGCCAACCAACGACTGGGGTAAGGGCCATGTGCGCCTCGTAGAGATTCCCACGCTCGACGAGACCAACGACAACATCGTCGCTTTCTGGGCGCCCGACACGCTTCCGGCGCCCGGCCAACCCCTGCAGTTCGACTACCGCATCCGCTTTACGAGGGACGAGCCCGCCATTCTGGAGGGCGGCCTGTCGTACGTTTGGCAGACCATGCACGCCACAGGCGAGGTCTATCAGTCCAACCTTGTCCGCGCCTACGATGGCACGCTTGCCTTCCTGGTCGATTTCACCGGCCCCTCGCTCGGCGATCTCGCACCCGAGGCTCCGGTCGTCGCGCGCGTCAGCGCCAACGACAATGTGGAAATCGTCGGATCGGAGCTTCAGCCTAACCCCGCAATCAAAGGCCGGCGCCTCACCTTTCGGATCAAGGTCAAGGATGCGACCAAGGCGTCTGAATTGCGTGCAGCGCTCGAACTGGCCGGGCGCACGCTCACCGAAACCTGGAGCCTTCAGATCCCGCCCTCGCCGGCCGCCAGGCCTGCTAGGGAAGGACAGGCCTCGCTCAATCTTTTCAAGGCCAGCGAGTAGCCTACCACCTCCGCCGTCACGCGCCTCCGGAAGCCTTTCGGCCCGGAGAGGATTTTCATGTCGCGGGCTGCATATCATTCCAAGAAGCGTTTGCACTGCGGCATAATAGATCTGGCGTGTTTCGAACGAGGTAAGGCGTGATCCGTTCGACCGTGTTGTTGGCCCTCCTGATCGGCATCATCGCCTTCGTGGCGGTGCTGGTCTCGAACGGATTCGCCGACATCCTGCGGGGCGTTGCCGCGATCGGCTGGGGGCTGGTCGTCGTCGTGCTGATCCGCCTCCTGGCGCTCACCTGCGCCGGCGTCGCCTGGGGTCTGACGCTCGGGCATAAGGCGAGCCGCCCGTTTGCCCTCTACGTCGGCCTGCGCCTCATTCGTGAGGCGATCAATTCCCTTCTGCCCGCGGTCCAGGTCGGCGGCGATATCATTGGCGGCCGGCTGCTGGCGCAATTCGGCGTGCCGGCGGGGCTCGCCGGCGCCTCGATCCTGGTCGACCTCCTGCTGCAGACCGCGACGCAGGGCCTGTTCGCGGTGACCGGCCTCATGGCGCTGTGGCTGGCGTTCGGCGACACGCCCGTGGTGCGCGAGATCGGCGGCGGCCTGATCCTGGCGGTGCCGGCGGTCGGCGGCTTCTTTCTGACCCAGCGCCTGGGGCTGTTCGCCCTCGTCGACCGGGGCATGGGCATGATCCAGCGCTTCCTGCCCGGGCTGGTGCCGGAACGGCCGCTCGACCTGCAGGCGGGCTTGCGCGCGATCTATGCCGCCCACGGGCGGATCGCCGGGGCGTGCATCGTCCATTCCATCGGCTGGAGCTGCGGGATCCTCGAGATCTGGCTGGCGCTCGACCGCATGGGCCAGCCGGTCAGCTTCGCCGAGGCGCTGGTGCTGGAAAGCCTGGGGCAGGCCGTGCGCTCCGCCGCTTTCGCCGTGCCGGGCGCGCTTGGCATCCAGGAGGGCGGCTTCATCCTGCTGGGCGGCTTGTTCGGCCTCACGCCCACAACCGCCCTGTCGCTCTCGCTGGTGAAGCGGCTGCCCGATCTCGCGATCGGCCTGCCCGGGCTTGCCGCCTGGCAGATGATCGAGTTCCGGCGCATCAAGCTGCCGCCACTGCTGCGCCGCGGCGGCGCCTGACGAGCGACCGCCCGGTCGATTGTGTGTAGGGTCCGCGCCTCGGGGGCGGGCGTCCGGGCCCGGGCCTTATTCGCCGGGTCTTATTCCCCGGGCGTGCCGGCGAGGGCCCGCTGGATGCGGGACGGCCGCTTCTCGCGCGCCGAGCGGCCCAGCCAGTTGTTGAGCCGGTCCATGTAGAGATAGACGACCGGCGTCGTATAGAGCGTCAGCATCTGCGACAGGATGAGGCCGCCAACGATCGAGAAGCCCAGGGGCTGGCGGATCTCGGCGCCGGTCCCCTGGCCGAACATCAGCGGCACGCCGCCCAGCATGGCCGCCATGGTCGTCATCATGATCGGCCGGAAGCGCATGAGGCAGGCTTCGTAGATCGATTCCTCGGGCTTCAAGCCGCGGTTGCGCTCCGCCTCGAGCGCGAAGTCGATCATCATGATCGCGTTCTTCTTGACGATGCCGATCAAGAGGATGATGCCGATGAGCGCGATCACGCTCAGGTCGAAGTGGAACACCATCAGGATCAGGATCGCGCCGACGCCGGCCGACGGCAGGGTGGAGAGGATCGTGATCGGGTGGATGTAGCTTTCGTAGAGCACGCCCAGGATGATGTAGACGACGACGAGGGCGGCTGCGATCAGATAGGGCGTGGTCGACAGCGACGACTGGAACGCCTGGGCGTTGCCCTGGAACGTGCCGATGATCGTCGCCGGCAGCTTCATCTGCGCCTCGGCCTCCTGGATGGCGCTCACCGCCTCGCCGAGGGAGGCGCCCTGCGCCAGGTTGAAGCTCAGGGTCACCGCGGGGAACTGGCCCTGGTGCGCGATCGACAGATAGTTGGTCTTGGTCGTGTCGAGCTTGACGAAGGTCGACAGCGGCACCATGCCGTTCGTTACCGGCGACTTCACATAGATCTTGTCGAGCGCCGCCGGGTCGCCCTGCAGTGCCGGTGGCACTTCCAGGATGACGTGGTACTGACTGAGTTGCGTGAAATATTGCGCGACCTGGCGCTGGCCGAAGGCGTCGTAGAGCGTGTCGTCGATGACCTGCGGCTGGATGCCGAAGCGCGCCGCCGTCGTGCGGTCGATCGTCATGGTGACGGTCGGCGCATTCGTCTGCTGGTCGGTCGCGACGTCACGGACCATCGGTAGCTTGCCGAGCTTCTCCTGCAGCAGCGGCGCCCAGTGATTGAGCTCGTCCAGGTTCGAATCCTGCAGCGTGTACTGATACTGGGTCTTGGACGAGCGGCCGCCGACATTGATGTCCTGGGACGCCTGGAGGAACAGCGCGATGCCTTGGACCTGCGCCAGCTTCGGCCGGAGCCGCGTGATGATCTCACCGGCCGACGCCTTGCGTTCCGGCTTCTGCTTCAGCGTGATGTAGAAATTGCCGTTGTTGCCGGTGCGCGAGCCGCCGGTCGAGCCGACCGACGAATTGAAGCTGTAGACGTCCGGATCGGCGGCGATGATCTTCATCAGTTCCTGCTGCTTCTCCATCATCGCCTGGAACGAGATGTCCTGCGATGCCTCCGAGACGCCCTGGATGAAGCCGGTGTCCTGCTGCGGGAAGAAGCCCTTCGGGATGGTGATGAACAGGAACACGGTCAAGCCGATGGTCGCGAGCAGGCTCAAGAGCGTCAGGAACTGGTGGCGCAGCACCCAGCGCAGGCCATAGGCGTAGCCGTCGCGCATGCCGTCGAAGAATCGCTCCATGATGTTGTAGAGCCGGCCGTGCTGGACATGCGCCTCGTCCTTGAGGAAGCGCGAGCACATCATCGGCGTCAGCGTCAGCGAGACCACGGCCGAAACCATGATGGTCACGGTCACCGTGACCGCGAACTCGTGGAACAGGCGGCCGATGATGCCGCCCATGAGCAGGAGCGGGATGAAGACCGCGATGAGCGACAGGCTGATCGAGACGATGGTGAAGCCGATTTCGCCGGCACCCTTGAGTGCCGCGTCGAGCGGCTTCATGCCCTCTTCCAGGTGACGCACGATGTTCTCGATCATCACGATCGCGTCGTCGACGACGAATCCCACCGAGATGGTGAGTGCCATCAGCGACAGATTGTCGAGGCTGTAGCCGACGACATACATGACGGCGCACGTGCCGACGAGCGAGACCGGCACCGTGATGCTCGGGATGACCGTCGCCCAGAAATTCCGCAGGAACACGAAGATGACCATGACGACGAGCCCCACGGTCAGCATGAGCGTGAACTGCACGTCGGAGACCGAGGCGCGGATCGTCTGGGTGCGATCCGAGATGATGTTGACATCGATCTGAGGCGGCATCGCCGCGCGCAGGCGCGGCAGGGCGGCCATCACGGAATTGACCACGTCGATGACGTTGGCGCCCGGTTGGCGGAACACGCCCAGCGTGATGCCGCGCTTGCCGCTTTGCCAGGAGGCGAGGCGAGTGTTTTCCGGGCCGTCGACCGCCTGGCCCACGTCGCGGATGCGGACGGGCGCGCCGTTGCGATATGCCAGGATGACGTCCTGGTAGTCCTTGGCGATGGTCAGCTGGTCGTTGTTGTAGATCGTGAAGCTCTGGTTGTCGCCGTCGAAGCTGCCCTTGGGCTGGTCGACCGTGACGGTGCCGAGTGTCGTGCGGATGTCCTCGAGGCTCAGGCCCATGCTGGCGAGCTTCGCCGGGTCGATCTGCACGCGCACCGACGGCTTCTGCTGGCCGAACACGCTGACCTGGGAGACGCCGGAGATCTGCGACATCTGCTGGGCAAGCAACGTCTCGGCGGCGTCGTCGACCTCGGTCAGCGGCAGGCTCGGGCTATAGACGGCGAGCAGCAGCACCGGCGCGTCCGCCGGGTTGACCTTGCGATAGGTCGGCGCGTTCGGCAGGTTCTTCGGCAGCTGGCCGGAGGCGGCGTTGATGGCACCCAGCACGTCCGTCGCCGCCGCGTCGATATTGCGGGTGAGATCGAACTGCACCACGACGCTGGTCGAGCCCAAGACGCTCGTCGAGGTGAGCTGCGCCACGCCCGCGATCTGGGCCAGCTGGGTCTCGAGCGGGGTTGCGACCGAGGACGCCATCGTGTCGGGGCTGGCGCCCGGCAGCGAGGCACTGACCTGGATCGTCGGGAAGTCGACCTGCGGCAGCGGGGCGACCGGCAGCAGCGGATATGCCACGGCACCGACGAGGAACAGCCCCGCCATCAGGAGCGAGGTGGCGATCGGGCGCTTGATGAACGGGGTCGAGATGCTCACTTGGCGGCGTCCCCCGGCGCCACGACGTCGGCGGTCTGGGATCCCTGCGGTGTGGCGATGACCTTGCCGCCGACCTTGACCTTGTACTGACCGTCGACCACCACGGTCTCACCGGCGGTGAGACCCTTGTCGACGAGCGCGGTGCCGCCCTGGATCTGGCCGACCGTGACCGTCCGCATCTCGACGGAGTTGTCCGGCCTGATCACCCAGACGAACGTGCCGATCGGCCCGCGCTGGATCGTCTGCGCCGGCACGGTGAGGCCGCCCTTGCGTGTGGCGGTGAGCAGGCGCGCCGACACGAACTCGCCGGGCCAGAGCCGGTTGTCCGGGTTCGGGAAGGTCGCCTTCAGCTTGAGCGTGCCGGTCGTCTGGTCGATCTGATTGTCGATGAGCGCCAAGGTCCCTTCGCCGAGCTTCGTCGAGTCGTCGGCCGAATAGGCGATGACCTTGAGCGGCGTGCCGCCGGCGCGCGCCTCGTTGATCTGGTCCAGCAGGTTTTCCGGCAGCGTGAAGATGACCGAGATCGGATGGGTCTGGGTGATGACCACGAGGCCGCTCGTATCGGTCGCATGCACGATGTTGCCCTGGTCGACCAGCCGGATGCCGGTCAGGCCGTCGAGCGGCGAGGTGATGGTGGTATAGGCGAGATTGACCTTGGCGGCGTCGATCGCCGCCTGATCGGCCGCGACCTGCGCGGTTTGCTGGTCGACGAGTGCCCGCTGGGTGTCGAGCACCTGCTGGCTCACGAACTGCTTGCTGATGAGGCCTTCGTCGCGCGTGAGATCGCGCTTCGCGTTGGCGAGCAGCGCCTCGTCCTTCGCCTTGGCCGCGGTCGCCTGGTCGAGCACTGCGCGATAGGGCCGCGGGTCGATCTGGGCCAGGAGATCGCCGGCCTTGACCTCCTGCCCTTCGGTGAAGGCGACCTTCTCGAGCTGGCCGTCGACGCGCACTTTCACGGTCACGGTATTGAATGCCGAGACGGTGCCGATGCCGGTCTTGAGGATCGGTACGTCCTCGGTCTTGACCTTGCCCGAGACGACCGGGACCGGCGGCGGGCCTTCGGCCGGTCCCTCCGCCGAGGCAGGTGCGCGGCCGGCAAACCAGGCGCCACCCGCCGCGACCAAAGCCACCGCGACTACACCGGGGACCAAAGCCTTACGCATCTCGTTACTCCTGCCGGCCGGCCAGCTGCCCGGCTCGCGAATATTCTGTTGCGGTCACGTATTCTGTCGCGGTCACGACTGGCTGCCGCCCATTCGCCCCCGGCGGTCGCGCGTGGAACAAAATAGCATCTCTCATGCGGTTTCGAGCGGGGAACCTTTGCTGCACTGCAAGCTATGAACGGAGCTGGCATAGACCAAATCGATTAATTATATTGCATGCATGAATGCGACGAATATCGCGGCCGTCGATCTCAACCTATTGAAAGCGTTCGAGGCATTGCTGCGCGAACGGTCGGTGACGCGCGCCGCCGTCTCGATCGGTGTCTCCCAGCCGGCGCTCAGCCATTCCCTCACGCGATTACGCCATCTGTTCGGGGACGAGCTGTTCGTCCGCCTGCCGCACGGCATGGAGCCGACGCCCAAGGCGCATGAGATTGGAATTCTCGTTGAGGTGGCACTCGACCGCATTCGCCGGGCGCTCGATCTGCAACACGGCTTCGACCCCGCGACCACCCGCCGCAGCTTTTCCGCGACCATCAGCGAATATGCCGAGGTGGCGCTCATCGAGCGGCTGATCCGAACGATGGTCGAGCGGGCGCCCAATGCCGACTTGCGCCTGATGCCGCTCGACGTCGCGGCGGCGCCGGAGCAGCTCGACGGCGGCGGCGTCACGCTCGCCATCGGGCATTTCCGCGACCAGGCGCCGCGCTTCGGCCGCCGCCTGATCTATCGCGACCGGCTGAGCGGCCTCGTCCATTGCCGCCATCCGGTACTGGCGGAGCCGCTGACGGCCGAGCGCTATGTCGCCTGGCCGCACATCGTCATGTCGCCGTCGGGCAAGGCGATCCGGGCGATTGACCCGCATCTGGCAGCGCGCGGCCTGAAGCGCCGCGTGGCGGCGACGGTCGGGACCTACCTGGCGCTGCCGCCGGTGCTGCGCACGACGACGATGATCGCGACCCTGCCGCGCATCACTGCCGAGGCCCTGCTGCGTCATGCTGACGACCTGGTCCTGATCGACCTGCCGTTCGTCCAGCTGATCGACGTCTCCATGGTCTGGCACGTCAAGACCGAGGTGGATCCGGCCGAACGCTGGTTTCGCGACCTCGTCGCCGAGGCGGCGCGCCCCCTGGACAGCGAGATCGAGGCCGAAGGGCACGGTGCGGCAGCGGCCGATGGCAGTCCGGGCGACGATCGCGGCTGAAGAGTTTCGACGTGCGGCAGGCCAAGCGGGCGCTCTGCACCATGTGCATCGGCGTGGGCCAGCGCATCGCGATGGTTATTGAGCGTGTGTAATTAATCATCGATCAAGTTAAGGTGGTGCCGGGGTGCGTTCGGCCGCCGGTCAACCGCCGGAAGGGTCAACCGCCGGAAGAACGGTGGTGCACCACCCTCGTGCGCGGACCCGGCCGCAAGGGTTCTCCGCCAGACAGGTCGGGCAGGGAGGTCGGGTCGTTGCTCCTGGGGATCATTCGCACACAAGAACGCGCGGCCATCGGTCTGGCAGGCCTCGCGCTGGTCGTGATCATGAGCGGCAGCCTGGCGCTGGCGCTCCGTGCCCAGAACGCTGTTGCAGAGCGCGAGGCCTGGGTCCGGCACACCTACGAGGTGATCGACAAGCTGGCTGCGCTGCGCATCGCCATCACCGATGCCGAAACGAGCGTGCGCGGCTACGACCTCACCGGCGACGACCGGTTCCTGTCGGCGCTGGCCAAGGCCAATGCCGAGCTCGATCGCCTGCCGGCCGAGCTCGACGCCGAGGTGGCCGACAATCCGGTGCAGCATGAAAGGGTGCATCGCCTGGTCGAGCTGATCGCCGAGCGCCGCGACGGGTTCACGCAGGGCATTGCGCGCTTTCAGGCGAATGGCGCCAAACCGATCACGACTCCTTCGCCGTCGGGCAAGGGGGTCACCGTGATGGCGGAGATCCGGGGGCTCATCGACACGATGCGCCGGACTGAACTGGATCTGCTGGCCGAACGCTCCGCGGCTACCGATAGCGCCAGACGGCAGGGCCTCTGGATCTTCCTCGGTGCCGGCCTGGTCATGCTGCTGGTGATCGCGGCCGCCCTGCTGCTGGTGCGGCGCGAAACGATCCGCCGGGCCGCGGCCGAGGAGGAGGGCCACGCCCGCGAACGGTTGCTCCAGATGATCTTCGACACGGTGCGGGTCGGCATCGGGCTCGTCGGGCCGGACGGCAATCTGCGCCGGATGAACGCGGCCTTCATGACCCTGATGGGCGAGAGCGAGGCCGAGCTCGTCGGCCGGCGACCCGCTTTGTTCGACGAATTCGCCGCCCCCGGCGTCGCGAAGCGTCTGATCGTGCAGCGTCCCGACGGCACCACCCGGACCGTGCTCGCGGTCGCGAGCGGCGTCGTCGACGAGACGAACGGGGTCCGGCTCAAATCGATCACCGACATCACCGCCCTCGAGCAGGCCCAGCAGGAGCTGGCGGCAAGCCATCAGCGGCTCGCGGCCGTCAACGACAGCGTGCTCGACGCCATCGTCACGGTCAATCCGTCGGGCTCGATCGAGAGCTTCAACCGCGCGGCAGAGACGATCTTCGGCTACCCGGCCGACGAGGTCCTCAGGCGCAACGTGCGCATGCTCATGCCCGAGCCCTTTGCCTCCGCGCACGACGGCTATATCGAGCGCTATCTCGAGACCGGCTTCTCGTCGATCATGGGCGTGGTGCGCGAGGTCGAGGGGTTGCGCTCCGACGGCACGATCTTCCCGATGGAGATCGCGCTGACCGAGACCGTGCTGCGCGGCCAGCGCCTGTTCGTGGCCGCAATCCGCGACATCACCGAAAAGCGTGCGCTCGAGCGGGTGAAGAACGAGTTCGTGTCGACCGTGAGCCACGAGCTCCGGACTCCGCTCACCTCGATCTCGGGCGCGCTCGCCCTCATGGCCAAAGGCACGGCGGGTGCGCTGCCCGACAAGGCGCAAAGCCTGGTCGCGATCGCGCGCTCGAACTGCGACCGGCTGGTCCGCCTCATCAACGACATCCTCGACCTGGAACGCATCGAGGCCGGCAAGCTCGTGTTCGAGTTCGCGGGCGTGTCGGTCCCGCGGCTCATCGAGCGGGCGGTCGCCGAGAACCTGGACTATGCCGCGAAATTCCAGGTCACGCTGCAGGTGGTCGGCGACCTGTTCGAGGCCGAGGTCTGGGGCGATGAACATCGCCTCTTGCAGGTGCTGACCAATTTGATCTCGAACGCCGTCAAGTTCTCGCCGGCCGGCAGCACGGTCGAGATCGTGCCGCAACGCTCGTCCGGCATGGTCCATCTGGCGGTCGTCGACCATGGCCGCGGTATTCCGGACGCGTTCAAGCCGCGCATCTTCCAGAAATTTGCCCAGGCCGACGCATCGGACAGCCGCCAGAAGGGCGGCACGGGACTGGGCCTGTCGATCGTCAAGTCGATCATCGAACGCCACGGCGGGCGTATCGGCTTCGAGTCCGAATGGGGTGCTGGTTCGACCTTCTTCGTCGACCTGCCCGAAAAGCGCGGGCGCCTGACCGACCTGGCGCTGCCGGAAGGCGGCGACAAGCGGGTGCTGATCTGCGAGGACGACGACGGCGTGGCGCAGATCCTGAGGGTGCAGCTGGCCGAGGCGGGCTATGCGCCGATCCGCGCCGCCACGGCCGACGAAACCATGCGCCTGCTCGATGCCGGCCGTTTTGATGCCATGACGCTCGACCTGCGCCTGCCCGACGGCGACGGCATCGCCATGCTGCGCCGGATCCGCGCCGACGAGCGCCACGCCAACATGCCGGTCATCGTGATCTCGGCCTGTCTCGACGAACGGGCCGCGGACCACGCGCTTGTCGGCAATGTGCTGGGCGTCGTCGACTGGATCGGCAAGCCGGTCGAAAGCGACCGTCTGCGCCACGCGCTCGACCTGGCGCGCCGCCGCGCGGGCAAGCCGCGCGTGCTCCATGTCGAGGACGATCCGGACATCGTGAAGCTGGTCGAATATGCGCTGCGCGACCAGGCCGACGTGGTTGCGGCCCCCTCGCTGTTCGAGGCACGCCGGCGGCTCGAGGGCGGCGACATCGATCTCGTGATCCTCGACGTGGGCCTGGTCGACGGTTCGGGCCTGGCGCTGCTCGACGACGTCAAGGCCATCAACGGCGACCGGTCGCCACCAACCGTGCTGTTCTCGGCGCAGGAGGTCGATCCCGCCCGGCACGACGAGCTCGTCGCCGTGCTGGTCAAGTCGCAGAGCACGATCGACCAGTTGGCAAGCGTGATCCGCGAGCAGCTCGAGATGCGAGCGAACGGTGCGGCCGAGAGCTGATTTCCACGTGCCGATCATGTAAGATGACGGCAATCGCGCAAACAGGATGGTGGGGAGACGCGTTTTGACGATGCCGGCGAGTAACGGGGCAGAAACCGAGCAGGACGCGGAAGCCTTGCTGCGGGGATTGGCCGCCTGGCTGCCCCGGCGCTTCCTGCTCGCGATCGACATCATGCTCGACGTGGCGTTCAACGGCGCCAGCGGCCCGCTGCCGGCCGCTGAGCTCGGCCAGCGCCAGGGGCTCGAGACGCGCAAGCTCGAGGCGATCCTGCAGCGCCTGTCGCGGGCCGGCCTCTTGAAGAGCGTGCGCGGCCCGAACGGCGGCTATCTCCTGGGCAGCGAGCGCGGCAGCATCACGGTCGGTGCCATCGCGCGCGCCATGATGGGCCAGGACAAGCCGACGCCGTTCACGGAATCGCCGTCGCCGACCATGCGCAAAGTCGTGCTGCCGATGGTCGAGCGGGTGCATGAACTGGTGCTGGCCGAATTCGACCGGGTGAGCCTGACCGAGCTCTGTCGCCTGAGCCGGCTCGCGGGCCTTGCCAGCAAGTGCGACGGCATCGTCGATTTCGTGATCTGAAGCACGGATTGCGGCCGGCTCGCTGCGAGCGGAAGCCCGCGGCGGCTAAACCACGCCGCCGGCCAATGCGCCCAGGATCGCGCGGATCACCACCTCGGCGCGCGGCGTCAGGTCCGCGCCTCCGGTCTCGGCCACGAGGTGCGGATGGTGGAAGCGGATGGTAGCGTCGAGCACGAGGCGGGTCGCGGCCTCGAGGTCGGCGACGCGGAACTCGCCGGTGGCGATGCCGTCGGAAATCAACTTGCGAACCATCTGGATCAGATGGTCCAAGTGGTGGGTCGCCACGTCCCGCGCATCCCCGATCAGGCCTTGGTAGGCTCGGAACATCTCCGGGTCGTCCAGCACCTTGCGGCGCTTCGTCTCCATGAGCGTCATGCACCATTGGTGGAGCCGCTCACCCGCCGGGCCTTCGGCCGCCACGATCGCGTCGAGCGGTGCCGTGACGCGCGCGAGCCAGCGCTCGACGATGGCGTTCCGGAGCGCGCCCTTGCTGTCGAAGAAGCGATAGACGTTGGCGTGGCTCATGCCGAGGCTGCGCGCCACGTCGACTACGGCGACCTTGTCCGGCCCATGGCGGCGCAGCAGGGCCTCGGTCGCTTCCAGAATGCGCTCGCGCGTCGCCTCGCTCACGATGGGCCGATCTTTCTCCTGCCGTGCGGCTGATCTTCCGCACGACAGGAGAGTAGGCCGTCCGCTAGCCGTTGAGGAGCGCCATATGCGCGGCGGCGTAGCGCGTGCCGGCCACTTGATCCGGCCGGACGATGCTCTCGAGTTCGGCGAGGTCGGCCGCGGTGAGCGTGAGGTCGGTCGCGGCGATCGCCTCGGCGAGGCGCGACCGCCGCTTGGTGCCGACGAGCGGGACGACGTCCGGCCCGCGCGAGAGCGCCCAGGCGATCGCCACCTGGGCCGGCGTCGTGCCGCGTGCCGCGGCGAAGGCGGCGAGCGCCTCGACGATGGCGTGGTTCTTCGCCAGATTCTCGCCGGCGAAGCGGGGCGCATGGCCGCGGAAGTCGCCGGCCTCGAACGTCTGGCCCGGCTTGACGTCGCCGCCCAGGAGGCCGCGCGACAGCACGCCATAGGCGACGAGCGAGACGCCGAGTTCGCGCAGCGTCGGCAGTACCTCCGCCTCGATCTCCCGATCGATGAGCGAATATTCGATCTCGAGGGCGGCGATCGGATGGATCTTGTGCGCCCGGCGGATCGTCGCGGCCGACGCCTCCGACAGGCCGATGTGCCGGACGTAGCCAGCCTTCACCATGTCGGCGATGGCGCCGACGGTCTCCTCGACCGGCACGGCCGGGTCGATGCGCGCCGGCTGGTAGAGGTCGACATGATCGGTGCCGAGCCGTTGCAGCGTATAGGTCAGGAACGTCTTGAGCGCCGCCGGCCGGGCGTCGAAGCCGACGAAGCTGCCGTCAGGCCCCCGGAGTGCTCCGAACTTGACCGCGACGAAGGCCTGGTCGCGCCGGCCGCGAATGGCTTCGCGCACCAGGCTCTCGTTATGGCCCATGCCGTAGAAGTCGCCCGTATTGAGCAGATTGATGCCGGCGTCGAGCGCCGCCCGGATGGTCGCCACGCTCTCCTGGTCGTCGGCCGCGCCGTAGACGCCCGACATGCCCATGCAGCCGAGGCCGATGGCCGAAACGCGGGGACCGTTGGTCCCGAGAAACCGCTGTTGCATTTGGGTGCTCCCATGATTGCCCGACCCGGCAAATGGGACCGAACTGACAAATTACAAGATTTGTAATTCATAAAATTCGAATGCCGTGCCTCAACTCCCGGAACGGCTTGCGACCTCGTTGAAGAACAGGTCGGTCCAGAATTTCGGCGGTGCCTTGATCTGGCCGGTGCGATAGAGGAAGTCGGCGAAGCGCTGCACGTTCTGCGGCACGATCGTGAAGACGTGGTCCGGGTCGCGCACGATGTGCTCGACGAAATCGGTCGAGAGCGGCGACTGCTCGGTTTCGACATAGGCCTCGGCCGCAGCCTTCGGATCGCTGCGGATGAAGCGCATGGTCTGGTCAAGCGCTTCGAAGATCGCGGCCATCGTCTCGGGATTGTCGTCGTGGAACCGGGCACTGGTATAAAGCGCGGCCTGGGTATGCGGTCCGCCCATGACATCGTAGCTGCTCAACACACGATGAATGTGTGGATCTTCGAGCTGCTGTTCCTGGAACGGCGAGACTGAGAAGGCGGCCGTCACGGTGCCCGAGCGGGTCATGAGCGCCACCGCGGCATCGGCATAGCTCATGCCCACGGTCTGGTCGTTGAGGGCGGACCATTTGCCGCCGAACGCCCGCTCGGCCGCCATCTCCAGCACGATCGCGTGGATGCTGACGCCGACCGCGGGCACGGCGATGCGGTCGTTGGCGGCGAAATCGCGGATCGACTGGATGCGCGGATCGGCCGTCAGCAGGAACATCGGCATCGAGCCCAGCGCCGCGATGCCGCGCACGCCCAGCGAGGCACGGCTGCGCGACCAGAGCTGGATCATCGGCGTGATGCCGGCGGCGACCAGGTCGGCGCGCCCGGCGATAAGCGCCTCGTTAAGGGCGGCACCGCCGACGAGCTCGGTCCATTCGATCCTGGGCCGGGGCAGGCCGCGCTGCTCGACCGCGGCTTCGATCAGGCCCCGGCCGCGCAGCACGCTCATCGGCAGCTGCCCGACGCCGGGCTGCATCGCGATCCGGATCTCGTTCGTCTCGGCGCGTGCCGCGGCACCACCGCAGAGCAGCATTGCAAAGAGGCCAACCGCCGCCGGCAGCAAGCGCATGGAATCCCTCGCCGGTAACCCTGTCCCGACTGTCGCACGGGATGGGGCTTTCCGGCCACAGTCTTATAAACACGATCCGAGAGTGAAATTATCTATTTCACATTTTTCAAAACAGACTATGTATCGTATCCCAAATTCGTTATGTGGTCGGTCGGCGGAGCTACGCTATGGTCGCGGAAAACGCAGGGGAATCCTTGGCTTCAAAGGTGTCCAAGGTCGAGGGGTTCAAGGCGGCGAGCCGGCACCTGCGCGGCACGATCGCCGAGGAGCTCGCGGCACCGACGGCGGCTTTCCCCGAATCTGATCATCAGCTGCTGAAGTTCCACGGAATCTATCAGGGGTATGATCGCGACAGTGCGACCGAGCTGAAGCAGGCGGGTGCGGACAAGCGCACGGAGTTCATGGCGCGCATCAAGGCGCCCGGCGGCCTCATGAGCGCCGAGCAATATCTCGCCGTCGACGCGCTCGCCCAGAAGTACAGCCAGGGCCGGCTCAGGATCACGACGCGTCAGGGACTGCAGTTCCATGGGCTTGCCAAGCAGGACCTCTGGGCGACCATCCACGGCGTGAACCGGGCGTTGCTCACGACGTTCGGCGCCTGCGGCGACATCGCGCGCAACGTGACGGCGACCGCGGCGCCGATCGAGGACGCGGTGCACCGGCGCATCCGGGCCGACGCGGTCATGATCACGAACGCACTCTTCGCGAAGACCAAGTCCTACCACGAGATCTGGATCGGCGACGAGCAGATCAAGCCGGCGCCGGCGGACGAGCCCGAGGTCGATCCGCTCTATGGCACGACCTACCTGCCGCGCAAGTTCAAGATCGGCATCACGGCGCCCGAGGACAATTCGATCGAGGTGCTGACCAACGACCTCGGCATCATCGCGCTGTTCGACGGCGATGAACTGCAGGGCTACGTCTTCGCGGTCGGCGGCGGCCTCGGCATGACCCACAACAAGGCGCACACCTATCCGCGCCTCGGCAGCTACGTCGCCTTCATCGAGCCGGACGACCTGCTCGACGCGGTCAAGGCGGTGGTCAAGATCCATCGCGACTGGGGCGACCGCGTCGACCGCAAGCATGCGCGGCTCAAGTATGTCGTCGACGCGCTGGGCGTACCGCGCATCAAGGCCGAGATGGAGCGGCACCTGGGCAAGCCGCTCGAGGACCCGCGGCCGTTCCCGGCGCTCAAGATCAAGGATCATTCCGGCTGGCACCCGCAGGGCGACGGCCAGTGGTACTACGGCCTGCCGATCCTGAGCGGCCGGATCGAGGACAAGGGCAAGGTCCACGTAGCGACGGCGCTCCGGCGCGTGCTGAGCGAGGTCAAGAGCCGGCCGGTGTTCACACCGGCGCAGGATGTGATCTTCGCCGACGTCGCGGAGACGGACAAAGCGCGGCTCGAGGCGATCCTGGTCGAGGAGGGCGTCACCCTGCCGGGCTTCGAGACGCTGCTCCGCCGCTTCGCGCTCGCCTGCCCGGCGCTGCCGAGCTGCGGTCTGGCGCTGACGGAGGCCGAGCGCGTGCTGGACGACATCCTGGTCGATATCGAGGGTGTGCTGAAGCGCCACGGCCTTGGCGACGAGCGCATCGCGCTGCGCGTCACCGGCTGCCCCAACGGCTGCGCGCGGCCGTCGGTCGGCGACATCGGCCTCGTCGGCCGCATTCCCGGCCATTACGCGATCTATCTGGGCGGCGACTTCGACACGACGCGGCTCAATGCCCGGGTGTTCGAGCGCGTGCCGATGGCGGAGATCGGCCGCACGCTCGAGCCGATTTTCGCGCTCTTCGCCGCCGAGCGCACGGCGGGCGAAGGCTTCGGCGACTTCTGCCAGCGCTGGGGTCTCGACCGGCTGGCCGAGACCGTCGAGGGCGCCCAGACCGCCGACGCGGCGGAATAGGCGGTTTCAAACCCTCGCCCACTTGTGGGAGAGGGCGGCGAGCGGAAGCGAGCCAGGTGAGGGTGATGCTGCAGGCAGGACTGGTCGCCCGATAGACCCTCACCCTCCCAGCCATGCGGCTGGGCCCCTCCCTCTCCCGCAAGCGGGCGAGGGAAGTTTAGGGTCCGGTTTTAGCGCACTCGGTCGGGGAAAAGCTGGAAGGCGATATAGTCCATGTCGCCCTTGACGACGATCGTGTCGCCCTGGCCGAACGCGATCTCGGTGAACGCGTCCGATGCCAGCAGGGCGGCCTTGCTCAAGCGATTGACCCGGTCCGGGTTGACATAGACGGGCTCGCCGCTGGCCAGGGTCAATCCGACGACGCTCATGGGCGATCCCCTTCAAACTACGGCCGGTGCCGGCGCTTCGGGCCGGGAAACGGCGGGAAAAATACAAGGCTCGGGCGGCGTCTCGCCAATCCCTGCCACGCGGGCCAAGCGTCGCAGAGACCTCTTAAAGGACAGATAACGCGAGGCCCGAAATACCCCCCGCGGCGATCCGACGATTGCGTCGGCGCCGTTTCCTGGCAACATCGGGGGCCTCGCTTTCCTGTCGGGAACCATCCGCCCATGTCCGCCCTGTCTCCGAATCGCCTGCCGACCTTGGCCGGCCTTGCCGCCGACCTCGCCGCCGGCCGGACCACCAGCGTCGAGCTCGTCGAGGCGGCGCTCGCCCGCATCGAGGATCCGGCGGGCGAGGGCGCCCGGACCTATACCAAGACCTATGCGGCGGCGGCCCGGGCGGCGGCGGCGGCATCGGATCGCCTGCGCGCGCTGGGTCAGGTCCCGTCGCCGCTCGCGGGATTGCCGATCTCGATCAAGGACCTGTTCGACGTGGCCGGCGAGGTGACGCTCGCCGGTTCGGTGGCACTCGACGACCGGCCGCCGGCGGCCGCGGACGCGCCGATCGTCCGGCGGCTGCGCGCGGCCGGCGCCGTCATTATTGGCAAGACCAACATGGTCGAATTCGCCTATTCCGGCCTCGGCCTCAACCCGCACTACGGCACGCCCGGCAATCCGTTCGACCGGGCGCGCGTGCCGGGCGGCTCCTCGTCGGGCGCCGGCGTCTCGGTTGCCGACGGCATGGCGGCGGCGGCAATCGGCACCGACACCGGCGGCTCGGTGCGCATCCCGGCGGCGTTCTGCGGCCTCGCCGGCTTCAAGCCGACCCAGCGCCGCGTCACCCGCGAAGGGGCCATCCCGCTGTCGACCTCGCTCGATTCGATCGGGCCGCTCGCCGCGTCCGTCGCGTGCTGCGCACTGGTCGACGCGATCTTGGCCGGTGAGGCGCCGACATCGCTTGCCCAACTACCGCTCGCCGGCCTGCGCCTGGCGGTGCCGCAGCATGTCGTGCTGGACGGGCTGGCGCCGGTCGTGGCGACCGCCTTCGGCCGGGCGGTCCGGCGCCTCGCCGACGCCGGCGCCCGCATCGTCGAGGCGCCGATGGCGGTGCTGGGGCGCGTGCTCGATATCTACCAGCTGGGTGGCGTCGCGGCCCCCGAGGCCTATGCCTGGCATCGGGCACTCATCGCCCGCGCCGGCCATCGCTACGATCCGCGCGTCCGGTCGCGGCTCGAGGCGGCGAGCGGCACTTCGGCGGCCGACTATATTGCGGCGCGCGAGTTCCGCGCCGCGCGCATCGCCGAGTTCGACGCCGAGACCCGGCCGTTCGACGCGGTGCTGGCGCCGACCATCGCCGTGCCCCCGCCGCGCCAGGACGAGGTGGCCGCGGACGCGGACTATATGCGGCTCAACGGCGTCGTGCTGCGCAACACGACGATCTTCAACCTGCTCGACCGCTGCGCGCTCAGCCTGCCGATCCAGGCGCCGGGCGAGCTGCCGGTCGGCCTGATGCTGGTCGGCGAGACCGGCCAGGACCGGCGGCTGCTTGCGGTCGGCCAGGCGGTCGAGGGGGCGCTCGCGGCATGACCGACCATCGCCTGGGCTCGACCCCCGAGACCTGCCATTGGGGCTTCTTCGATGCGGCCCTGCCGCCGGTCCTCTCCATCCGCTCGGGCGACCGGGTGACGATCGAGGCGATCTCCGGCGGGCGCGACGTCTTGCCGCCTGAAGGGTTCACGCGTCTGCCGGACCATCTGGCAGTGATCGAGGCGCTGACGCCGCGCATGCGCGGCCATCTCTTGACCGGCCCGATCGCGGTCGAAGGCGCCGAGCCCGGCCATGTGCTGGAAATCCATATCGAGACCGTCGAGTGCCGGCAGGACTGGGCCTGGACTGCGATCCATCCAACCTTGGGCACGCTGCCCGAGGACTTCCCGATGCGGAAACTCTGGCATACGCGGCTGGATCGGGCGCGCGGCGTCGCGATCTTGCCTTGGGGTACGGAACTGCCGCTCGCCCCCTTCTTCGGCGTCATGGGCGTGGCGCCGCCGTCCGTGTTCGGCGCGGTCAGCACGATCGAGCCGCGCGCCTATGGCGGTAACATCGACCTGAAGGAACTGGTGCCCGGCACCGTGCTCTATCTGCCGGTGTTCGCGCAGGGCGCGCTGTTTTCGGTCGGCGACGGCCATGCCGCGCAGGGCGACGGCGAGGTCTGCCTGACCGCGCTCGAGACGGCGCTCGAAGGCCGCTTCCGCATCGTGCTGCGCAAGGACCTGACGCTCGCCCTGCCGCGCGCCGAGACGCCGACGCATTGGATCACCATGGGCTTCGATCCCGACCTGGACGACGCCGCCAAGGCGGCACTCCGCGACATGATCGACCTGATCGCGGCGACGACGGGCCTGCCGCGCGAGGACGCCTATATGTTGACCAGCGTCGCCTGCGACCTGCGCGTGACGCAGCTGGTCGACGGCAACAAGGGCGTCCACGCCATGCTGGCGAAGAGCCTGCTCGCGCGGCGCTAGAGCGCGGTCGCATTGGCTGGAACCAGCCAATGCGTGAATCCGGCTCTAGAATAGCCGCGTCAGCCCCAGGATCATGTTGACCGAGATGCCGTCGTCCGACAGCGGCAGGAGTACGCTTTCGAAGCGGTAGTACGGCTTTTCCGGCAGCCAGTAGAGCGCGCCGGTCGAGATCCATGGCTCACGGCTCGCGACGATGAAATCGCCAACGGCGCAGAACCGGTCGGCGGATTCCTGGTCGATCATCTGGTGGATATAGGAACCGGTCCAGTCGGCGCCGTAGTAGTCGGCCTGTGCGGTCCCCTGCAGGCGGACGCGGTAGCGCCGTTCGGGCGGGTTGCCGGCCAGCACGTCGACCAGGAACATGTCCGGCAGCAGTTTCGGCACCTGGATGGGATCGAAATCGCGCCGCGCCGGCATACGCCGATTGCCGCGCAGCCTTTGCCAGAGCGCGTGGAGTTCCTGCAGCTCCGGCCGGCACTCACCGATCGAGAGCCGCTTCGTGCTGCCGGGAACAATGGCGTGGTCGACGATCATCGCTGCTCCGCGCCCAACACATGTCCGGCGACACATGCCCGGCGTCGCGCGTCCGGTATCACGTGTTGGGCATCGGGCATCATGTGTCGGGCAACACGTGTGGCGCGCAACTCTAGCATCGGTTTCGCGCGGTTTCGACGGGAAAGGGCAAAGTCTCGCCGCTGGCCGGCGCGTGCCGCGCCTTCGCCGCCGCCTGGCAGGAAAGCTCCAGAAAAGAACCGGCACATCCTGGAATTGTGACGATCTGTATTTCTTTGTCTTAAGTGAACGGAAATCTCCACTCCCGCGGGCATCGCCGCTGCAGGAATAAAAATGACACGCCGACTGCTGGAACCCGCGAAACAAAATTAACGTTGCTGCAGCGCACTATTCTGGTGCCGTGCTTTGTCGGGAATCCGGAAAAACATGACGACGGTCATCGGAAGTACGCCATCGAAGACCGGCCGCGCGCGCGACGCGGCGGGTGCTCCTTCCGAGCCAGACAGTACGCTCGTCTCGGTCATCATCCCGACCTACAACGCGGCGCGCTTCGTTGAACGGACGCTCGCATCGGTCCTGGCGCAGACCCATGCCCGGCTCGAAGTCCTGGTCGTCGACGACGGCTCGACCGACCAGACGACGGCGATCGTCGAGGCGGCGGCGCTGCGCGACCCGCGGATCAAGCTGTTCCGGCGCGATCATGGGGGCGTCGCGGCGGCGCGCAACTTCGCGCTGACGCAGGCTGAAGGCACGCTGATCGCCCCGGTCGACGCGGACGATCTCTGGCATCCGGCGAAGCTCGCCCAGCAGCTGGCGGCGCTTGCCCGGTCCGGGCCCGAGACCGGTGTCGTCTATTGCTGGAGCGTCGGCATCGACGAGGACGATGTCGTGACCGTGCCCAACCTATGCGAGAGCCGGGCAGCCGGCAGCGTGCTGGCGGACATGATCGAATGCAACCTGCCGGGCAATGCCAGTACGCCGCTCATCCGCCGATCCTGCCTTGAGGCGGTCGGCGGCTACGACCCCGGCCTGATGGCCGCGGGGGCGCAGGGCACCGAGGATTGGAAACTCTATCTGGCGCTCGCCGAGATCTGCGAATTCGCGGTGGTGCGCCGGCATCTGGTGGGATACCGCCGCACCCGCGAAAACATGTCCTCGAACGTCGCCGTCATGGAACGATCGATCGGTCTCCTGCGATCGTGGTTCATGGGAAAATGGCCGGAACTTCCCCGGCGCCACTTGAGGCGCCACTGCTACTTCGCCGACCATTACCTGGCGAGCCTGGCGCTCGGCCGCGACGACCTGCCGCAGGCGCTGCGCTACCAGATGCGCGCTTGGCGCGTGCGGCCCCTGGGGCTGCTGCATGCGTCGAGCCTGCGGTTTGCGGCCACGGTCCTGGCGCGCTTCCTCGGTCGGACGCGGGTGCTGGGCTCGGTCGACCCGGTGGCGTTCTGCGATTTTGTCGAGCCGGAGGCGGCCCTTTGATCAGCTCCTGGGCCCTGGCCGGATGCCATGACGGCCGATAACCCGACCGCGCCGAGTCCGTTTTCGGGCGCCGACGCCGCGGTCGGCAAGTCGCTGCGCCTGCTGGTCAGGCTCTATCCGCGCTGGGCGCTGCCGGCGGTCCTCTTGCTCGGCGTGTTGTCCTACTGCATCGAGGGCCTGGGCATCAGCCTGTTCGTGCCGCTGATCCAGGCGCTGCAGCAGGCCCCGGCCGATGGGCTCCAGGGTGGAATCCTGGGGCGGATCCTGGCGCCGCTCGCGCACATGGACGCGGACGCGCGGCTCATGGCCATCGGCGGCTTCATCTTCGGCACCACGATCGTCAAGAACCTGATCACCTACGGCAATGCACTCCTGCACGCCTTCCTGAATTCGCGCATCACGCACAAGCTGCGCACCTCGATCGTCCGGCAGCTGCTGTCGCTGAGCCATGCCTATATCGACGGCAAGCAGTCCGGGCAGCTGATGAACACGCTCGCGACCGAGACGTGGCGCACGGCCGACGCGCTCAGCGCCTTCATGTCGCTGTTGATCAGCATCTCGGCGGTCGGGGTCTTCTCCGTGCTGCTCCTCGTGATCTCCTGGCGCCTGACGCTCATCGTTGCGGTCTCGACCGCCGTCATCTCGCTCGTCACCCGCTTTGCCACGGCCGGCGTCAAGCGCCTGGGGCAAGAGGCGGTCGAGGCGAACAAGGGACTTGCGACCCGGATGTGGGAGCTGTTCGGCGGCATGAAGGTCATCCGCGCGTTCGGGCGCGAGGCCTATGAGCGGGAGCGTTTCGAGGTGGCCTCGCGCCAGGTGCGCGACACGTTCTTCCGCCTGGATATGCTGTCGGCGATGACGCACCCGGTGCACGAGGTCCTGTCGGTCCTGGTCCTGCTCGGCATCATCCTGCACGCCGTCATGGCCGACCGCTCGTCGCTGCCGCTGCTCATCGCCTTCTCGATGATCCTGTTCCGGCTGCAGCCGCAGGCGCGTTACATCGGCTCCGCCTGGGTGGCGCTCTCGGCCGCGGCCGGCTCCGTGCGCGACGTGATGTGGCTGCTCGATACGGCGGACAAGAGCTACATTCGCTCCGGCCGCACCACGATCCGGCGGCTCGAGCGTGCGATCTCGTTCGAGAACGTGAGCTTCCGCTATCCCGGCAGCGATGCGCGGGCGCTCCACGGCGTCTCGCTCGAGATCGAGGCGGGCCGGACGACCGCGCTCGTCGGGCCGTCGGGTGCCGGCAAGACGACGCTCGTCAACCTGATCTGCCGGTTCTACGACGCGGATGCGGGCGAAATCCGCGTCGACGACCATCGGATCAGCGATCTCGATCTCGACGGCTGGCGCGGCCGGATCGGCATCGTCAGCCAGGACATCTACATGTTCGGCGCGACCGTGGCCGAGAACATCGCCTATGGCAGTCCGGAGGCCGATCGGGCCGCCATCGAGGCGGCGGCGCGGCTCGCCGATGCGGACGCCTTCATTCAGCGCCTGCCGGCCGGCTACGACACAAGGATAGGCGACGGCGGGATCAGCCTCTCGGGTGGCCAGCGACAGCGCCTGGCGCTCGCGCGCGCCATCATCCGCGATCCTGAGATCCTGATCCTCGACGAAGCGACCAACGCGCTCGACAGCCTGTCGGAGCACCTGATCCGCGACGCGCTCGACCATTTCGGCCGCGACCGCACCGTCGTCGTGATCGCGCACCGGCTGTCGACGATCGAGCGCGCCGACCGGATCGTCGTGCTCGACCACGGCCAGATCGCCGAGGAGGGCGATCTCGAGACGCTGGTCGCCAAGGCCGGGCTGTTCCACCGGATGTACCGCCTCCAGCACAGCCCATCCCTTTCCGTCCGTTAGCCCGAGCGCCCCCATGCCCTATGTCATGCACGATCTGGAAGTGACGGCGCCCCTGCCGCGGCTGGAGCTGCCGCCGGACGCGACCGGCTACGCGCTCGTCCTCAGGCGCCATGGGCGCGTCGTGGGCTTCCTGATGAAACCGGCCGCCGGCGGTGCGACGATCGAACCGGCGGCACTTGCCCCGATCATCACGGCCGAGATCGGCGAAAAGCTGATCGAGGTCGCCATCTCCGAGGAGCTGCACAGCGCCGATCGGCTCGCCGCGTCTCCGATGCCGTCGCTGACGGTCGCGATCTGCACCAAGGATCGGCCCGCCCGCCTCGGGCGCTGCCTCGCCTCGCTGCTGCCTCAGGTCGAGCAGGGCCGGGCGGACGGCCAGGCGATCGAGGTGCTGGTGGTCGACAACGCGCCGTCGGACGACCAGACCCGCAAAGTGATCGAGGCTTTACCGGGCGTCCGTTACGAGCTCGAGGTGCGGCCGGGCCTCGATTTCGCCCGCAACCGCGCCCTCGGGTCGGCCAGTGGCGACTGGATCGCCTATCTCGACGACGATGTCGTGGTCGACCGGGGCTGGCTCGCCGGGCTGCGCGAGGCCTGGGCCGAGAACCCGGATGCCGGCGCCTTCACCGGGCTCGTGCTGCCGTTCGAGCTCGCCATGCCGTCGCAGATCATCTTCGAGCAGCGCGGCGGCTTCCGGCGCGGCTTCGACAAGATCCGCTATGGCGCACGCTTTCCGGCGAACCCGCTCTATCCCTGCGCCTCGGGCATCTTCGGCGCGGGTTGCAACATGGCGTTCCGCCGGGATGCGATGCTGGCGCTCGGCGGCTTCGACGAGGCGCTCGATACCGGGGCCCCGCTGCCGGGCGGCGGCGATCTCGACGCGTTCTTCCGCATCGTCCGCGCCGGCCATGTCCTCGTCTACGAGCCGCAGCTGCTCGTCTATCACGAGCACCGGCGCGAGCTCGCGGCCCTCCGCCGGCAATATTGGAGCTGGGGCCTCGGCTGCATGGCGTTTCTCGCCAAGTGCTACCACGCCGACCCGGCGGTCCGGCCGATCATCTTCCGGTTCTTCGCCTGGTGGATCAAATATCAGATCAAGGAGGCGGTGCGCAGCCTCCGGCCGCACGGGCCGCCGCTCGTGATGGTGCTGGCCGAGGTGTGGGGCGGCATCGCCGGCATCGCGGGTGAATATTCCCGTTCGATGCGGCGGATCGAGCGTATCCGGCGGGCCTATCCATGAGGATCCAAGCGCCCTGTCGCATCCGCCATATCGACCTGGCAGAACGAATTCCGGCCTTGACCGCCGAGCCCGATGCCAAGAGCCTGCTGGTGTTCTTCTGGTCGGGCCGCGTGCCGCTCGGGCGGTTGAGCCTGTCGACCGACGAGCTGCCGCTGCCGGCGAGCGCCGTCGCCAATCTGGCGGCGCGCACCATCGCGCCAGCGGTCGGCGCGCGGACGCTCGACCATGGCTTCAAGGCGATGCTGCCGGTCTTCCGGCGTCGCATGCCCGACGATTCGCCGGCCGATCTCGCGGCCCTTCTCGCCGCGACGCAACCGCTGCAGGCGCTCGGCCAGGCGGCCACGACCGACGAGGCCAAGCCGGCTCGGCCTCGCGTGTCGCTGATCATCTGCACGCGGAGCCGGCCGCAGGCGCTGGCCCGCTGCCTGATCTCGGTCGCGAAGGCGCGGGGGCTCGACGAGATCCTTGTGGTCGACAATGCGCCCGGCGATCCCGCGACCCGGCGCATCGTCGACACGTTCCCCCACGTGGCCTATCTCGCCGAACCGCGCCCGGGTCTGAGCGTCGCGCGCAATGTCGGGCTGGCGGCGACGCGCGGCGACATCGTGCTGTTCACGGACGACGATGTGGTGATCGAGCCCGACTGGCCCCAGGCGATGGTGCGGGCATTCGCTGACCCGGGCGTTATGGCGGTCACTGGCCTGGTCCTGCCGGCCGAGCTCGAAACCGCAGCACAGGTCGCGTTCGAGCAGGACTTGGGCGGCTTCGGCCAGGGGTTCCGCGCCATGGATTTCGACGCGGAGTTCTTCGCCGCCATGAAGGGGCGGGGCGTGCCCGTCTGGCGCATCGGGTCCGGCGCCAACATGGGGTTCCGCCGTGCCGCTTTCGAGCGGGTCGGCCTGTTCGACGAGCGGCTCGGCGCCGGCGCCAGCGGCTGCAGCGAGGATTCGGAACTGTGGTACCGGCTGCTCGCCGTGGGCGCCCGTTGCCGCTACGAGCCGGCCGCGGTCGTCAGGCACTATCACCGCGCCGACTGGGCAGGACTCACCCGCCAGCTGCGCGACTACACGAAGGGCCATGTCGTAGCATTGTTCGTACAATATTGGCGCTGGCATTACGCGGGCGACATCCGCCGCGTCTTCGTCTCCTTGCCCTACTACTACCTCTGGCTCCTGAAGGAGGGCTGCCGACGCGGCTTCGGATCCCGCCAGCGCCTGCTGCCGGCGGAGATTGCCGGCTGGTGCGCCGGCCTCAGAGGCGCGTTCAACCTGTGGCGGGCCGACCGGCGCGGCAACGGGCCGGTGGCGCTCGGACGAACGAGGAGCGAGACCGGTGCTTGAGTTCGTGAGGCGCGCGTATAAAGCGCCGCGGGGCGTCTTCCTGCGCCGCAACCCGTTCCCGAAGCCGCTGCTCGACGGCTTCTTCTACCGCGAGAAGATGAGGGCGATCTATCACGTGGCGCCGGACGAGCCGGTGGCGCGGATCCTTGAGGTCGGCGGCGGGCGCAGCGGGCTCACGGCACTGCTCTATCCCCAGGCCCAGATCGTCAACATCGACCTCGACCGCACCTATGCCGACGCGCCCAGCAACCGGCAGCCGGGCACCAACTTCATCTGCGGCGACGCGACCCAGCTGCCGTTCCCCGACGGTGCCTTCGACCTCGTCACCATGTTCGACGTGATGGAGCATATCCCGGAGGATCGTGCCGCGATGGCGGAGGCCCTGCGCGTGTTGAGGCCGGGCGGCGCGCTGCTCGTCAGCACGCCGAACGAATATTGGCGCTTCCCCTATTACCGGGCGCTGCGGCCGATCTGCCCGAGCGAGCAATCGATCATGGCGGAATGGGGCCATGTCCGGCGCGGCTACCGGCTGGAGGAGCTCGAAGGGCTTGTCGGGCAGTCGGCCCAGAAGATCGCGAATTTCATCACGCCACTCACGGCACCCAGCCACGACGTCTCCTTCTCGGGTCTGCCGGCGCGGCTCCGCACGCTCGTCTGCGCGCTGCTGATGCCGCTGACCGGCCTCGGCTATGTCCTGCATCGGCCGGACGGCCGCGGCACGGAGACGGCGGCGCTCTGGCGCAAGGCATGATCTCATGACGAGCTCGGACGCGCCGTCGCGGAAGACGATCGCGCTGCTGCCCTGGGGCAACTTCATCGAGGATTTTCTCGAGCCGATCGGATTGACGCTCGAGACGTTCTGCCGGCAGATGACCGGCGGCTGGCTGTTCGGTTACGTCGACGCGCTCAAGCTCGCTGGCTGGCGCCCGGTCATTGTCTGCGTATCGCGCCGGGTGTCTGCGCCGCTGCGCCTGCGGCATGTGCCGTCAGGCACGCGCATTTGTGTGCTCCCCGCCTGGCCGGCCTATGACCGGCTCGCGCGCCATATGGTCAACCCCTACGGCTGGTCGCTCGACGATGCCTTCGGTCCGGGTGCCGGGCGGGGGCGGGGGCGGCGATGGGCGCGCCAGGTCGTGAAGGAGCTTGCGCCCTATCTCGCGACGCCGCTCGGGGCCCTCGCGCGGACCCTGCGCCACGAGGGCTGCACGGCGATCCTGACCCAGGAATATGAATATGCCCGGTTCGACGTCTGCGTGCTGCTGGGTCGACTGCTCAGGCTGCCGGTCTACGCGAGCTTCCAGGGCGGCGACGGCCATGCCGGGCAGCTCGAGGATCTGTTCCGGCGCCGCGCACTGCAGGCGGCACGCGGTCTCGCCGTCGGGGCCGAGGGTGAAGCGAGGCGCGTCGCGGAACGCTACGGCGTGCCTACGGCGCGGATCTGGCCGGTGCACAATCCGATCGACCTCGACCTCTGGTGGCCGATGGACCGCGCCGAGGCCCGCCGGGCGCTCGATTTGCCGCCCGAGGCGCGCATCGTGGTCTGCCACGGCCGGATCGACATGCATCGCAAGGGGCTCGACGTGCTGCTCGACGCGTGGCGCCTCGTCACGGCCGCGCGGCCCAAGCAGGATGTCCGGCTGATCCTGGTCGGCACCGGGCAGGATGACGAGGTGCTGCGCGCGGAGCTCGCGCGCCGGCAGCTGCCGGGTCTCACGTGGTTCGACCGCTATGAGCTCGATCGCGCGGTGATGCGGCGCACGCTGTCCGCGGCCGACCTCTACACGCTACCCTCGCGGATCGAGGGCTTCCCGGTGGCGCCGCTCGAAGCCATGGCGTGTGGGCTGCCGGTGGTCGCGAGCGACATTCCAGCCCTGAGGACCATCCTCGAGGCGGGCCGCGAGTCGGGCGGCCTGCTGGTGCGGCCGAACGATGCCGCGGTGCTCGCCCAGTCGCTGGGACTGCTGCTCGACGACCCGGACGTGAGCCAGGCGCTCGGCCGGATCGCCCGGCGCCGCGTCGAGGAGAATTTCTCGATCCCGGCGGTCGGCCGGCAGCTGCAGGCGATGCTCGAAGGGCGCGGCCCGGTTCCTTCCGGTCATCCGAGCGACGACGCACTGTCGCCGTTCCCTCGGCCCGGACCACGAACTTAAGGCTCCACGAACTTAAGGCTTCAAGGCCCGTCGGCGCTGAGCGCAATCGGCTGCCACCTTCAGGAGCCGGTCGCAATCGGTACGTGTCGCGCCGCGAGCGCTTCCCCGGGCCTGCCCCGGACGCTATGGTGCCGGAACAAGGGCGGACCCCACCGTCCGATCAGGGAGCCCACGCCTCATTGTCCGCCTTTGAGACGCTCGTAGAGCCCGGCCGCCCAGCCGAGGTCCCGCTCGATACTACCGTCGTCTCCGCCGGCATTCCCGCGGGCCACGGCCGGATCGCCGACATCGAGTTGCTGCGCGGCTTCGCCGTGCTGTTCACCATCCTCGAGCATGCGCGGGACAACCTGATCAGCTGGCACAGCCCGCTGGTCGACGGTTTCTACAGCTATTTCCGCTTCGGCTGCGGCGTCGATCTGTTCTTCGCGATTTCGGGCTTCGTGATCGCTCGGGGACTGGTGCCGAGCCTCGATGGATGCCGAGATTCGCTCGACTTCGTGCGGGTGACGCTCGCCTTCTGGGTGCGCCGGGCCTGGCGCCTGCTGCCATCGGCCTGGCTATGGCTCGCGTTGGTTCTCGCGTTGTCGCTTGCCTTCAACCGCTCGGGCCTGTTCGGCTCGTTCCGCACGAACGTCGAGGCGACGATCGCCGGGCTGCTCGATGTCGCGAATTTCCGCTTCATGGCGGCGTTCGGCCATTTCCCTTACGGCGCGAGCTTTTCTTATTGGAGCCTGTCGCTCGAGGAGCAGTTCTATCTGGTCTTCCCGGCCGTGATCTTCCTTTCGCGCCGCTGGCTGCCCCTGGTGCTGGGCGCGGGCGTGCTCCTGCAGCTGTTCGTCGTGCGGACTCCGTTCCTGATGGTCGTGCGCACCGACGCGCTGATGCTCGGCATCCTGATCGCGCTCTGGAGCCGGGGCCCGACCTACCGCCTGTTCGAGCCGCGGGGGCTCGCGCGGAACCGGCTCGCCCGCGGTGCGGTCCTGACGCTGCCCCTGGTGCTGCTGGCGGCGGTCGAGGCGGCGGGCAGCGCCGTCGTCTGGTTCCCGATCGGCCTCATCGCGCTCTTGTCGGCGGCATTGGTGCTGGTGGCCTCGTTCGACGGCGACTACCTGATGCGCGACGGCCGCGTGAAGCGCGCGCTGCTCTGGGTCGGCGGCCGGTCCTATGCGCTCTATCTGCTGCATGTCCCGGTCATGTTCGCCGTGCGTGAGCTGTGGCTGCGGCTCGCGATCGAGCCGGCTCACGGCCGTGGCTGGCTGCTCGTCCTGCTGGCGCTGGCGCTGATGGCCGTACTGGCTGAACTGAACTTCCGCCTGGTCGAGGCGCCGCTCCGCGCGCGGGGCGCCCGCATCGCGGGCGCGATCCTGGTCCGCGGCCGGGCCTAGCCGCGCTCACCCAGGAGCGCTCACCCAGGAGCGCTTACTGGCGACAATCGCTTGCGCTGGCCCCATTCTGCGGAAACCATGGGCGGCTGTGTTCGAAACTCGGGGAGGCGACGGAATGAACGGTGCGGAAAGCCTGGTGCGGACGCTGGTCGACGGCGGGGTCGAGGTCTGCTTCGCCAATCCCGGCACGTCGGAGATGCATTTCGTGGCCGCCCTCGACCGCGTCGAGGGCATGCGCTGCGTCCTGGGCCTGTTCGAGGGCATCGTGACCGGTGCGGCCGACGGCTATGCGCGCATGGCGGACAAGCCGGCGGCGACCCTGCTGCATCTCGGCCCCGGGCTCGCCAACGGCTTGGCCAACCTGCACAACGCGGTCAAGGCCTCGACGCCGATCGTCAACATCGTCGGCGATCATGCCACATACCACCGGGCTTACGACGCGCCGCTCACCTCCGACATCGAGACGGCGGCGAAGCCGTTTTCGGGCTGGGTCCGGACTTCGCCCGACGCCCGAAGCGTCGCGGCCGACGGGGCGGCGGCGATCGCGGCGGCGCGCACGCCGCCGGGCCGGGTCGCAACCTTGATCTTGCCGGCTGACACGGCCTGGAACGAGGGCGCCGGTCCCGCCTCGGTGCCGCCGGTGCCGGTGCGGGCCGCGGTCTCGGGCGAGGCGGTCGAGGCGGCCGCGCGCATTCTGCGCAGCGGCGAGCCGACCTTGCTGCTCCTGGCCGGGCCGGCGCTGCGCGAGCGCGGGCTCGAACTCGCCGGCCGGATCGCGGCCGCGACCGGCGTCAGGCTCATGGCGCAGACCTTCAACGCCCGGATCGAGCGCGGCGCCGGCCGGGTACCGGTCGAGCGCGTGCCTTATCCGGTCGATCTCGCCGTCAAAGCGCTTGCCGACTTCCGCCATGTCATCCTGGTCGGCTCGAAGCAGCCGGTCGCCTTCTTCGCCTACCCGGACAAGCCGAGCGTGCTGACCGCGCCCGGCTGCGAATGCCATGTGCTGGCCCGGCCGGAGGAAGATCTGGTGGGCGCTCTCGAGGCGCTTGCCGATGCGCTCGGCGCCGGCCGGCATGCGGCGCCCGTGGCAAGCCTCGACTTGCCGGTGCCGGCCACCGGCGCCGTGACACCCGAGGCGATCAGCCGGTCGCTGGCGGCCCTCCTGCCGGAGCAGGCGATCGTCATCGACGAGGCGGTGTCGAGCGGTCGCGCCTTCTTCCCGCCGACGCGCCAGGCGCGGCCGCATACCTGGCTGCAGAACATGGGTGGCTCGATCGGCCTCGGCCTGCCCATGGCGACGGGCGCTGCGCTCGCGGCACCCGACCGCAAGACCGTGTGCCTGCAGGCCGACGGCAGCGGCATGTACACGCTGCAGGCGCTCTGGACCATGGCGCGCGAGCAGCTTGACGTCACGATCGTGCTGTTCGCCAACCGCTCCTACGCCATCCTGCGCGGCGAGCTCGCCAACGTCGGTGCTGAGAACGTCGGCCGCAAGGCGCTCGACATGCTCGACATCGGCCGGCCCGATCTCGACTGGGTTTCGCTCGCCCGCGGCATGGGCGTCCCGGGCGTGCGCGTCACCGACATGGAGGAATTCAACCGCCGCTTCGCCGAAGGCCTGGCGACGCCGGGGCCCTATCTGGTCGAGGCGGTGCTTTAGGCGAGCCCGAGCCGGAATGCGCGGACGCCCGGGTCGAACGGCCGGTAGAGCGGGCAGCCGGTGAAGCCCAAGCGCCGGTAGAGCCGCACGGCGGCGGGCATGCGATCGGGTTCGGTGTCGAGATAGACCGCGGTCCCGCCCGTGGCGCGCGTCGCGGCCGCGACGGCCTCGACCAGCCGCTCGGCCAGGCCCCGGCCGCGGAAGGGCGCGCGCACCCAGAGGCGCTTCAGCTCCGTCGCCCGTTCCGGCAGCACCTCAGGCAAGGGCCGGAAGGTGACGCAGCCGGCGGGTGCGGCACCGGCCCAGGCGATCAGCAGGCCGCCGCCCTCGACGATATGGCTTGCCGGCAGGCCCGCGATCTCGGCCTCGAACTTTGCCATCTTGAAGCCGGGCCCGGCGACCGCCCGGGCATAATCGCGATATTCGCCCAGGAGCAGGCGCGCGGCCGCGACGATCTCCGGACCATCGTCCGCCGCGAGGCAAGCGATGTGGACAGGCGTGGGGTTCGTTTCGGCAATCATCATCAGGCCAGCATCCCATTCGCCGGCACGCCGGGAAAGATCCGATCTTGTGCCGGCACCTGAATGAGCATGCGCCGTCGTGATTGTTCTTAATGGCCTATTAGCCGTTTTTCGATCGAGATTTTCGCCCCCTATGGTAGGCTCATTATAATAATGAATGGAGGATTGGTCGATATGGCAAACAAAAGTCTGCCCTTCATCATGTATCCAATCTGTTTCGTAATGGGATTTTTGCTGCCTGATATTGCCAATGCCGGCGGCGCGCCGATCGAAACCGTGCAACACAAGTTTGACGCGTTCAATCGACACGACGCCGATGCGATCGAAGGCGCCTACGCCGTCGACGCGACGCTGCACTCGCCCGACGACCCGAACCTCAGCGGCAACAAGCCGATCGCGGACACGTACCGCAAGCTGTTTGCGGCGATCCCGGACGCCAAGGACAATATCACCCTGATCGAGAGCGTCGGCCCTCACGTCTATGTGCAGTTTTCGCTCACCGGCCATTGGGGTGGTGCTGAAGACAAGCCGATCGTCGCGCGTCTGATGTCTGTCTATACCGTGAAAAACGGCCATATCGCGGAAGACGACACCTACTACGACCGCAAAATCTAGGCCGGACTCATTCGGTCACGATCCAGCCGGCCGGCGACCAGCGGAAGATCTGCGGCGGGAACGGCCGGGTCTCATGCGCCGCGACCATGGCCGTATAGCGGCGCATGATGTCGAGCGCGTCCGGCCGCCGTGCGTCGAAGAAGATGACCGCGTCGGCCGCGGGTGCCGATGCCAGCAGCTGTCCGCCGGTCTTGGCCGCGATCGGCGCCCAGCTGTCGAACGCCAGGAGACGGCTCGAATCATAGGCGTTGTTCGATACGATGCCGACGCCGTCGTCCGGAAAGGCGCGCGCGGCCCGCTCGATCGGCTGGAACATCTCGACGTTGTTCTTTTTGGCGATGGCGAGCGCCTCGTCCTTGCTCAGGTTCATCTTGGCGAGGTCGCCCGGCGCCAGGTACTTGATGGCCTCGGGCATGTCGAATGCGCAGACGATCCAGAGATCGCCCACGAAGGGCTCGATCGGCGGCTCTTCCTTGCCCGCATAGATCTTGCGGATCTGCTCGACATAGACGGACGGACGCAGCACCGCGCGCAGCAGCTTCCGGTCCGGCGCCACGTTCAGCTGCAGGAAGGTCGCGGACATGCGGGCGACATGCTGTTCGACCGCCGCGTCGCAATCCGCCGGATTGCGCTGGCAGAAACTGTAGATCGTATCGAGCTGTGCGCGTTGCGAACCGCCGTCGGGCGGCCGCACTTCGAGCGCGAGCGGGCCCTCGACCTTGATCTTGGTGCCGGGCATCGCCTTGCGGAAGAGCTTGGCCACCGCCTTGGTGAAGCCGGGCTCGTCGAGCGGGATCGAAGCGGCGAGGGCCGCGGGCGCGGCAAGCAAGACCAGGAGCACGACGCAGAGGGCACCGGCGCGACAAGTGCGGGATAACGTACTGGAAAGGCGAACCATCTCGTCCTCTTGGCTATGAGCGAGCGGAGTTTGAGAATGGAACAAAAATAGAACTTGCGCAACCTATGCGGTGATCGAACGCGGATTTCTCGCGATATGTTGCGTATGCGGGATGCATAGACTGCGCGCCCGACGCGGCGCCTTGGCGCTTGCCGAAGGCACGCAAAGGGCGGCAGGCTGACCCACTGCTTCAACCGACCGGGTCGCCAACATGCCGATCAACAACCGCATCGCCCATTTCCACGACGACATGACGGCCTGGCGCCGTGACTTGCACGAGCATCCGGAGCTGGGTTTCGAGGAGCAGCGCACGTCGGATATCGTTGCGGCCAAGCTCGCGGAATGGGGCATCGCGGTGCATCGGGGGCTGGCCGGCACCGGCGTCGTCGGCACGCTCAAGGTCGGCAATTCCGACCGCGCGATCGGCATCCGCGCCGACATGGACGCGCTGCCGATGAGCGAGGCGAACGAGTTCGCCCATCGCTCCAAGACCGATGGCAAGATGCACGCCTGCGGTCATGACGGTCACACGACGATGCTGCTCGGCGCCGCCAAGTATCTGGCCGAGACGCGGAATTTCGACGGGACGGTGCATTTCATCTTCCAGCCGGCCGAGGAGGGCGGCGGCGGCGGCCGGGTCATGGTCGAAGAAGGCCTGTTCGACAAGTTCCCGGCCGACGCGGTCTACGGCCTGCATAACGACACGACGCTGCCCGTGGGCGAAGTCTCGGTCGTGGCCGGCCCGGTCCAGGCGGCGTCCGACTCGTTCCGCATCCATATCACCGGCAAGGGCGGCCACGCCGCGAAGCCGCATTTCTGCATCGATCCGGTGCTGGTGGGATCGCATATCGTCGTGGCGCTGCAGTCGATCGCGTCGCGCCGGGTCAACCCGCTCGACAGCGTCGTCATCTCGACCTGCCAGTTCCATGCCGGCTCCGCGACCAACGTCATCCCGCATACGGGCTGGCTCGACGGTACGGTCCGCACGCTGACGCCGGAGGTGCGCGACGACGCGCAGCGCCTCCTGACCCAGATCGCGGAGACCACGGCCGCCGCGTTCGGCGCCGAGGCCCGGGTCGAATACACGCGCAAATATCCGGTGACGCGCAACCATGCGGCCGAGACCGACCGCATCGCTGCCGCTGCGGCGCGTGTCCTTGGCGAGGACAGGGTGATCCGCGAGCGTGTGCCGTCCATGGGCGGCGAGGACTTCGCCTTCATGCTCGAGGCGCGGCCGGGCTGTTATATCAAGGTCGGCCAGGCCGGCGCCGACAAGGGCCAGATCCCGGTCCATCACCCGAGCTATGATTTCAACGACGATATCCTGCCGATCGGCGCCTCGATCTGGTCGGCACTCGTCGAACAGGAGCTGCCGCGCGGCTGATTGCTGAGGTAAACCGGCGGGCGGCATCCCGAGGGTAGGGCTTGCCGCCGCCGATCCGATCGACGATGAAGGGCCATGGAGCCAACCCGAGACGAACCGTCGGAACATGAGCCGCCCGAACATGAGCCGCCCGAACATGAGCTGTCGGGCAGCAACCGCGGGCCGGTGGCCGCCCTCGTCGTGGTGCTGCTGCTCGTCGTCGTGGGTTTCGTGCTGACCCAGGCGTTGCGCAAGAACGCGAACATCCAGGACTGCGTCGCGTCCGGCCGCACCAACTGTGCGCCGGTCGCGACCGGCAACAACTAGGGCTGCAATCGGCGGGAGCTGCGATCGGCCGGGGCACCCGGCCCCTCGAGCAGGTGACGGATCGCCCGGGTCAGATCGGCGATCTTGAACGGCTTGCGGAGCGTGATGGCCCCGCTGATGCTGTCGAGCGCCGCCGTCTCGGCATAGCCGCTGGCGAAGATGATCGGCAGGCCCGGGCGCAGCCGTTGCATGCCGCGTGCGACCTCGGCTCCGTTCAGGCCGGGCATGGCGAAATCGATCACGGCAAGCGCCACCGGCGCGCCGCGTTCGACCAGTGCCAGGCCGGTGCGGCCGTCCGCGGCCTCGATCACGGCGAAACCCTCAGCCTCCAGGCCCTGGACCAGGGTCTCGCGTACTGCCGGATCGTCGTCGATGACCAGGAGCGGCATGCGCTCTTCCCGGCCGGCCAGCTCGGCGCCGGCCCGCGCCGCCGTCGGAAGGTTGGCGGCCTGCCGCAGCGGCGGCTCGACGCGCGGCAGCACGATGCAGACGGTCGTGCCGTGACCGGTCTCGCTTTCGATGCGCACGTCACCGCCGCTCTGGCGTGCGATGCCATAGACCTGCGCCAGGCCGAGGCCCGTGCCCTTGCCCAGCCCTTTGGTCGTGTAGAACGGCTCGAACGCGTGGGCCAGGACCTCGGGCGACATGCCGGTGCCGGTATCGGCCACCGCGATCGTGACCGCCTCACCCGTCTCGATGGCGGGATCGTCGATCGCGATGCAGTCGGTCGTGATGGTCAGCATGCCGCCATTGTTCATGGCGTCGCGCGCGTTGATCGCGAGGTTGAGGATCGCGAGCTCCAGCTGGTTCGAGTCGGCCACGACCCAGGAGCCTTCGGCCCGGAGCACGAACCGCACTTCGACGCCGGAGCCGACGGCCCGGGTCACGAGCCTGTCCATGTTGCGTACCAGGGCGTTGACGTCAACCGGCCGGAGGTCGAGCCGCTGCTGGCGCGAGAAGGCGAGCAGCTGTGCCGTGAGCTTGGCGCCGCGCTCGGCGGCCTGGACCGCGATGTCGGCGTGATGGGCCGCGTGCGGATCATGTGCCACGCGTGCCTGCAACAGCTCGAGGCTGCCGACCATGGCGGTCAGCAGGTTGTTGAAATCATGGGCGATGCCGCCGGTCAGCCGGCCGACGGCTTCCATCTTCTGGGCGCGGGCGAGCGCCGCCTCGGTCAGCTTGCGCTGCTCCATGGCGCGTTCAAGCGAGCGGGTGCGCTCCGCCACCAGCTGTTCCAGCTGCTCCTGGCTCCGGGTCAGCTCCTCGGTCACCGCGGCCCGCTCGGCCATCTGGTCGCGCACCTGTCGCTGGCGCCGGCGCGCGCGGAGCGCCGTGCGCACGGCGCTGATGAGCGTCAGGGCGCTGAACGGCCGCTCCAGGAACATGACGTTGCCGAGTGCGTCCGGCAGCCGCAACTCGTCGAGCAGGCGGCGGGCGCCGCTGTCACTGCGGGTGAGCACGACGAACGGCAGGTCGGACCAGGGCGGCTGTGCCTCGAGCCGCGCGTGCAGCGCGGCCAGGTCCGCTTTCGCCAGCGCCTCGTCGGCGACCAGCACCGCGCCTATTGAATCGTCGATTGCGGTGCAAAGCTCGCGGCTGTGCTCCAGCACGCGGAACGGGATCGCCTCGCGTTCGAGCAGCTCGGCCGCAAGAATCGCGTCTTCCCCGGTCGGTGCCAGGACCAGAAGCGGGCCGATGTCTTGGACGCCGAAGGCTTCAGGCATTCCCGTAGATCCCGGCCCCTTTGATCCCGACCCCTTTGATCCCGACCCCTTTGATCCCGACCCCTTTGATCCCGGCCCCTTTGATCCCGACCCCTTTGATCCCGACCAAGACCATCGGCTTGCCAATGCGGATGCCCTGGCCGCCGGTGGCGAGCTCGTGGATCGGGGCCACGCCCTCGCCGCCTCGGATCCCGCTCGACACGCGCGGATCGAGGGCGGCCGTCTGGGTCTCATCGGATCCGGTCATGGAAACCTGTTCAATCCACCGCCGAGGAGAGGGCGGAGCCTCAATACTTGGCTACCGCATTCAACCTTAAGCGCCTCTTCTACCGATCCGCTAACGATACTGCGGTGTCACAGGTTCCCCATCAGGCGGCCGGCGCCGTCCGCTCGGGCCCGAGCCGGCGGCCGGCGATGAGCGCGGCCAGGCCGAGCACGGTCAGGCAGGCGGCCGGTACCAGCATCGGCAGGATCGTGCTCCTCGTCACATTGCCGACATAGGGCATGAGGTTCTGGCCCCAGAAGCCGCCGAGATTGCCGATCGAGTTGATCGCCGCGATGCTGGCCGCGGCGCGGGCGCCGGTGAAGAAGCGCGGTGGAATCGACCAGAAGCAGGGATAGAGCAGCTGGATGCACGGCGCGCCCAGGACGAGGGCGGCGAAACGCAGCGAGTTCGACGGCAGCTGCGTGCTGGCGACGAAACAGGCGATGCCGCAGATGGCGATGACCGCGACCGCGTGCAGCATGGTCCGATCGCGCCTCAAGCGGCGCGGCAGCCAGGCGAGCATCAGCGCCGAGAAGCCCCACGGGATCATGTTGAGGAGACCGTTCGTGGTGGCGCTCACGCCGAAGCCCTTGACCACGGTCGGCAGCCAGTAGCTGACGCCGTAGAGCGAGGTCGACATCAGCATGTAGACGAGGGCGAAGCCCAGCACGCGCCAATCCCAGAGGGCGGCGAGCGGCCGGTCGGCATGCACAGAGGGCGATTTCTCGGCGGCGATGCGCTGGGTGAGCCAGGTCCGCTCGGCCGGCGAGAGGAAGCTCGCTTCCATGGGCGTCGCCGGCAGGTACTTGAGGACGACGAATGTCAGCAGGATCGGCGGCGCGCCGGTCGCGAGGAATACCCATTGCCAGCCGGCGAAGCCGAAGAGGCCGTCGAGGTCGAGCAGCGGGCCGCCCAACATGGCGCCCAGCATGTTGCCAAGCGCGCTGCCGAGCGTGAACAGGCCCATGACGCGGGTCCGGTGCCGCTGCGGGAACCACAACGTCATGTAATAGAGAATGCCGGGATAGAGCCCGGCCTCGGCGATGCCGAGGAGCAGGCGCAGGATGTAGAACGCGGTCTGCGACGGCGCGAAGGCCAGGAGCACGGTGATGATGCCCCAGGTCAGCATGATGCGGGCGAGCCAGACCCGGGCACCGTATTTGTAGAGTGCCAGCGTGCTCGGGATCTCGAACACCAGATAGGCGATGAAGAACAGCGACGAGCCGAGCCCATAGGCGATTTCGGTCATGTGCAGGGCACCGACCATCTGCAGCTTGGCGAAGCCCACGTTCTGCCGGTCGACGAACGCGACCAGGAACAGGATGGTGAGCAGCGGCAAGAGCCGCCAGGTCACGCGCCCGATCAGGCGCTCTTCGTCGATCGTGTCCGGCTGCAAGGCGCTGCTCCCCAACAATGTCTTGTCGATGCGATGTGTCGTTGGCCGGTTTGCCGGCCGGCCTTTCCGGAATAAGGCCTCGATCCAGCCGTTGGCAACGAATTACCGCGCAGCTCATAGTGGTTTTGGCTTCGCGGGTTCGGAGATGGCCTCCATGGTTTCCAGGCGCTGGTTCGCGGCCGTCGTCTTGCTGCTGGGCCTTGCGCTGAGGGCAGGCGCCGAGGCCGAGACCGTGCTCCGCCGCCCGGTGGCGGCCGAGCCCGAGACGCTCGACCCGCACAAGACGACGACGGCCGACGATTTCGCGATCGACCTCGACCTGTTCGAGCCGCTGGTCGGGCGCGACGCCGACCAGCATCTGGTGCCCGGTGCCGCCGCGAGCTGGGAGGTTTCGGCGGACGGGCTCACCTATACGTTCCATCTCAGGCCCGAGGGACGCTGGTCGAACGGCGATCCGGTGGTGGCCGAGGACTTCGTCTATGCGCTGCGCCGGCTGGTCGCCCCCGCGACCGGTGCCGCCGACATCGGCCCGATCGCCAGCATCGTGAATGCAACCGCGATCAATGCCGGCCGCCTTGCCGATCACGCCGCGCTGGGCGTGGACGCCGTCGACAACGAGACCTTGCGGATCCGGCTCGAGCGGCGCCAAGTCACGCTGCCGCTCTACATGAGCACGATCTACGGCATGCCGCTTCATCGCCACTCGATCGAATCCAGCGGTGACGCCTGGACGCGGCCCGGCAACCTCATCAGCAACGGCCCCTATCGGCTGGAGAGCTGGGTCCCGAACAGCGAGCTGGTGCTGACGCGCAATCCGGCGTTCCACAGCGACCGTCCGGCGGAGGTCGATCGGGTGCGCTATCTCGTGACCGACAATCTCGAGACCGGCCTCAAGCGCTATCTCGCGGGCGAGATGGACTGGGCGACCGTGCCGCCGGCCAAGGTAGCCTGGGCGCGCGCCGGCCGCGCCGACCTCAGGCGAGGCCGGGCGCTGGGGGTCGGGTTTTTGTTCTTCAACCTGAAGAAAGGGCCGTTCGCCGATCACCCGAAGCTGCGCGAGGCGCTGTCGCTCGCGATCGACCGAGAGACGATCGTCGACAAGGTGAACCTGCGCGGCGAGCCGCCGGCCTACGGCTGGGTGGCGCCGGTGATCCCGGGCTACGCGTCCGCGTCCTACGATTGGCGCGACCTGCCGATGCCGGCGCGGATCGCGCGGGCGCGGGCGCTGCTCGCCGAGGAGGGCTACGGCCCCGATCATCCGCTGCGCTTCACCGTCCGCTATCCGACCCGCGACGAGACGCGCAAGATGCTGCTTGCCATCGCCGGCATGTGGAAGACGGCGCTCGGCGTCGAGGCGACGCTCGCCAACCAGGAATGGCGGGTCTATGTCGCCGCGGTCGAGCAGTGGGATTTCGAGATGGGCTCGCTCGGCCGGGTGAGCGAGATCAAGGACCCGGGCGTGCTGCTCGAGCCGTTCATCAGCAGCGCCGGCGCCAACAGCGACACGGGCTATGTCAACCCGGCGTTCGATGCGCTGGTCTCGGCGGGCGAGCAGGCACCGGACGCGGCCCAGCGCTTCGCACTGCTGCACAAGGCCGAGGCCATGATGCTGGCCGACTATCCGGTGATGCCGGTCTCGTTCTACGTGCTGAACCGCCTGGTGACGCCGCGCATCCGCGACTGGCGCGACAACGTCGACAATCCGCAGTCGCGAAACATCCACATTGCGCCGGCGCAGCCGTAGGCGCCCCGGACGATTGCAGCCGGTGCCCGTTTAGTTTTCCCGTCAGACCCCGGCTTCGCGTCCGCACCTCTACCGAAACCGGAATGCCAGCGAACGCATGTTCAACAGGCCCTTGGGCTTCCGCCGTATCGCCACCCGATAAGGCCGCCTTGCAATCGGTTTTCAGGCGGCAGTCTGCATCGCCGCTACGGTCAGCTATTGGCTGATCAGTCCCAGCCGCAAACTGGCGTGAGAGGCCTGAGATGGAGGATGCCCGTCTGGACAGTCTCCGGTCGTGACCATGCGTCCTTAACGTACCCTGGTATGCGGTGGCCGCGAACAAAGGCGAGTGCCTCCGCCCCTGCGGGCATAGCGAGAAGATGCTCGCACCGGCATACAAGCTATGTCGGGATATTAAGGCGGCCGGAAATCAGAATAAACGCGATGGATAATTCCATTCTAAGCGGAGCAAAGCATAACGACAAACTTATAATTATTTGGATTTCAGGCGATAAGGACAACGATATGTGATCGGCAATCCAATCTAAATTTGGTCAATGAAGTGCTCTTAAACGGCATTGCGCGGGATATGACAGCTCGGTTGAGGGGTTGTGATTGCGGGAAGAGTGAAATAGAAGTAAAAAATATTTGGACTTGGCTCTCTTCGGCGTGTAAAATTTTTCTAAATGAAATTGATGCTGTCTTTCGACCTTGTGTCGGAAACGGTTTTGTGCGCCCGTTTCCAAGCAAAGACGCGTATCAATCCACAGATGCCCCAGGAAAAGAGACGTGCGTCTAAATAATAGGCCGCGCTCCTTTGCGTTCATCAAGCATCTTCAGTCGGGCCAGTCAATTCTGACTGCCTAAATTTACTCCGATAAGGGAGGGTGCCAGATGCGAATCATGGCAATTGCGCTGCTCGGCGTGATCGCCGGGTTGGGCGCAGCCCGGGCGGACACCGTCACGTCAGGGACATGGCAACCGTTGAACCAGCAGCTTTGCGCTGCGGGGCAACCGTGCTTCGCGGCTTCCAGTCCGCTCCTGCTCACGGATGGCACCGTCATGGTGCAAGAGTACTGCAGCAGCCGTTGGTTCCGGCTGACCCCCGACATCGACGGCAGCTATGTCAACGGAACCTGGTCCGAGCTTGGTTCGCTGCCGGCCGGATACGCTCCGCTCTATTACGCATCCGCCGTGCTGCCCGACGGTCGGGTCATTATCAATGGCGGCGAATACAACGATACAGGGGCAGGCTGTAATCCGGTTTGGACGAACAAGGGCGCGCTTTACGATCCGACGACCGATAGCTGGGTCTCCGTGTTGCCTCCGGCGGGCTGGTCGACGATCGGAGATGCTCAAAGCGTCGTCCTCACCAGTGGGCTGTACATGCTGGCCAATTGCTGCACAACGCAGCAGGCGCTGCTCGATATCCCGACCATGACCTGGAGCGCGACGGGCAGCAACAAGGCCGACGTAAACGATGAGGAGGGGTGGACGCTGTTGCCGGATAGCAGCGTGCTGACGGTCGATACGAACAACTTGGGCGACGTCACTCACGCCGAAAGATACTTACCCGATTCCGGCGGGTGGATCAGTGCCGGCAGCACGATCGTCAAATTGGACGATACGAATGCCAATGGCAGCGGATCGCGCGAAATGGGGCCGCAGGTGCTGCGTCCCGATGGCACCGTCTTCGCCATTGGGGCCACTGGATTCAGCGCCATTTATCGTCCGCCGGGCAATCTGAGCCACACGGGACGCTGGGAGCCAGGCCCGACTTTCCCGAACATCGCCGGGCAAGGGCAATTTGACGTCGCTGACGGTCCGGCCGCTCTCTTGCCCGACGGCAACGTGCTCGTCGCCGCGAGCCCGGGTGTGTTCAACAGCCCGACCCATTTTTTTGAGTTCGACGGAACCAGCCTGACCCAGGTCTCGGAACCTCCAAGCGCACCCTTCGAGCCGTCCTTTGTCGGCCATCTACTCCTGCTGCCGACCGGGCAGGTGCTTTACACCGATTTCTCGGGTGACGTTGAGATCTACACCCCCTCCGGCAGTCCCAAAGTCCCATGGCGCCCAACCATCGAGGAGGGCCCGCTCACGGTTGCCCATGGCCAGTCCTATAGGATCTACGGCAAGCTGTTCAACGGGCGCTCCCAGGGCAGTGCCTACGGAGATGACTACCAGGGTCCAACAAACTATCCGTTGGTGCGGATTACCAACCTGACGACGGGGCATGTTTTCTATTGCCGGACGTTCAACCCCAGTTCCATCGGCGTTGGGAATGCCGGCCGCGTGTACACGAATTTCACGGTTCCCTCAAATATCGAGCTGGGCAGCAGCCGGATCGAAGTCGTCGCGAACGGCATCCCGTCGAGGCCCGTTGCTGCGACGGTTTTCTGACAACGATCAGAGGCTGTAGCGCGTCCAGTGCCTGGCCACAGCGGCCAGTCTACCAGTGATGGTTTCTGTCGAACCTTGCTGTCTCCGCGGGTCGGATTTGGCAGCAATCTGACCCGCGGATCAACGTGACTGAAACACCAAAAGCCGAGGTGTTCCGCGGCTCGCGAGCTTTGTTGCAGCGTCGCTGCAAGATGCTGAACACGCCAATGAGAAAGGGGCCGGCGATTGTTCGCCAGCCCCTTGGAAACTCTCGGCTTTCGCTCTTCGAGATGGTGGGCGGTGCTGGGATCGAACCAGCGACCTCCACGATGTCAACGTGATGCTCTACCGCTGAGCTAACCGCCCCATCTCGTGGCCCGGGCGCCGACGCCGCAAAGGCGCGTCACGTCCGAGGACGCGGTAGGTACTAGGTTTCCCCGGTCGATGCAAGAGGCTCTGCGCATGGGTACGCCGCATGGCCGGGGCGCATGGCGGACAGACCGCGCCGATGTCGCAGGATGGGCGCCGCCAGTGGGCGCCGATTGGCGCGGCGGCCGAATTTGCGCTACATCAGAAAGCATGCACGGAACCGCGCCCGCGCCCCCGGCCGTCGCCGCCGTCCCACCGGTGGCGGTGCAGCCCTACGAGATCCTGCCGCCGACCGCCCCGCGGCGGGCACTGGTCGTGGCCTCGCCGCACAGCGGCGATCATTATCCGGATGAGTTCCTCGCCGCCTCGCGCCTCGACGCGCTGACGCTCCGGAAGTCGGAGGACTGCTTCGTCGACGAGATCTGTGCGGCGGCACCGTCGCTGGGCGCGCCGCTGCTGTGCGCGCTGTTCCCGCGCGCCTTCGTCGATTGCAATCGCGAGCCGTGGGAACTCGACCCGCAGATGTTCGAGGACGCGCTGCCCGATTTCGTCAATTGCCAGTCGCCGCGCGTCGCGGTCGGGCTCGGCACGATCGCGCGCCTGGTCGCCGACGGCGAAGCGATCTATCGCCGCAAGCTGCGCTTCGCCGAGGCGGCGACGCGGATCGAGAGCTGTTATCACCCGTATCACGCAGCCCTCGCCGGGCTCGTTGACGAGACCGTGGCCGAATTCGGCTGCTGCATCCTGGTCGACGCCCATTCGATGCCGTCGATCGGTGTCGGGCCCGGCGCGACGCGGACCCGGCGCCGCGTCGACATGGTGCTGGGCGACCGCATGGGCAGCGCGTGCCATCCACTGGTGATCGAGATCGCGGAGCGGGTGCTGCGCGGCCGCGGCTACCAGGTGGTGCGCAACACGCCCTATGCCGGCGGCTTCACGACCCGCCACTACGGCCGGCCGGACGAGGGCCGCCACGCGCTCCAGATCGAGCTCAACCGCGCGCTCTACATGGACGAGCGCAGCCTGGCGCGGAAGCCGTTCCTGGCGACGCTGCGCGACGACATCGGCGCGGTATTTCAGGCGCTGGCCGCGATCGAGCCCGACGCGCTCACCTAGCGAACAGAGGCATAAGGGTTGGACATTCGCCCAATGTCGTCGGATAATGGTTTCAAATGAAACAATGATCGGAGGAGCGACATGACGAATGCCGTCGTCGCCCATCGCGAACCCTCGACCCGTGCGGACTTCACGATCGACCAGGGTTGGGAGAGCTACACGGGCGAGGAGCACGCGATCTGGCGCACCTTGTTCGAGCGGCAGGAAAAGATCCTCGTCGGCCGCGCATGCGACGAGTTCATGGCGGGCCTGATTGGCCTCGGCGTCGCGGCCCATGGCATTCCCGACTTCCGGCGTCTCAACGACGTGCTGATGAAGGCGACCGGCTGGCAGATCGTCGCCGTGCCCGGGCTGGTGCCGGACGACATCTTCTTCGAGCACCTGGCCAACCGGCGCTTTCCGTCGACCTGCTTCATTCGCACGCGGGCACAGCTCGACTATCTGCAGGAACCGGACATCTTTCACGACATCTACGGCCACGTGCCGTTGCTGATGAACCCGGTGTTCGCCGACTACATGGCGGCCTACGGCAGGGGTGGCGTGAAGGCGCTGCGGCTGGGCGCGCTGCACAATCTGGCGCGGCTCTACTGGTACACGGTCGAGTTCGGCCTGATCGCGACGCCGGCCGGCATGCGCATCTACGGATCCGGCATCCTGTCGTCCAAGGGCGAATCGATCTTCTCGCTCGACGATCCGGCGCCCAATCGGATCGCGTTCGACCTGCTGCGGGTGATGCAGACGAAGTACCGGATCGACGACTATCAGGAGACCTATTTCGTCATCGACAGTTTCGAGCAGCTGTTCGAGGCGACGCGGCCGGACTTCGCGCCCTATTACCGGGAGCTGGCCCAACGGACGGACCTCGTGCCGGGCACGGTGCTGCCAAGCGACCGGGTCTTGCACCGCGGCCAAGGGCGTCCCTAAGCTTGGTCAAAAAAAAGCGGGCCGCGATTGCTCACGGCCCGAGTTTAGGGAGGAAACGCCTAAGAAGACGTACGGCAGATCCGTCGAAGACGACTCATGCCGCACTGCAAAATATGCCCCCGGTCCTTTGCGAAATCAACAACGATTTTTGCATACGCGAAAACATCGTACGAATGGCCGGGCCGGGGATTTTCGCTAAAACTGGCGGAAACCCTGAAGATTCGGCGATATTTCCCGCGGATTGCGTTTTTTGCAACGCAATATGAAAGTGCCGGCGATGGCAGCGAGGCGTTGATTCCGCTGGTCAACCGGCCGGGCGGTGCCTTTTATAGGGGACGAGCCGTTCCTGCCCCGGGCACCTCCTTGCGAATCTTCATGAAACTGCCGGTCCGCGGTCGCATCCTGGCGCTGATGACGCTGGGCAGCCTGCTGGTCGGGCTCGACCGGGCGGCGCTCGTCCCGGCGGTCGAAGGGCTGCGCGACGCGCTGCACGTGCCGAGCCCGGCACTCGACATCGCGTTCAGCGCCTATGGTTTCGGCTTTTTCCTGGCGCTGGCATTCGCGGGCCTGGTGATCGAGCGGGCCGGTCCGTCGCGCGTCCTCATCGGCTGCGGTCTGCTGGCGGCGCTGGCCATGGTCGCGACCATGGCGACGTTTCATGTGATCAGTCTCGCCTTGAGCCGTCTCGCGCTCGGCATTGCGGCGGGCGGCCTGCTGCCGGCCGCGACCGTACTGCTCGCGCAATGGATCCCGCAGCATGACCGCGGTACGGCGCTGGGGCTGCTGCAGGGTGCCTATTGGCTGGGGCCGCTCATCGCCGGCGGATTGGTGGGTGCGGCCGAGGCGGCGGGATCCTGGCGCGCTGCCTTCGTCGTTCTGGCGGCGCTCGGCGGCGTCTGGTCGGTCGCCTGGCTGCAGATGGGCTCGGTGCGGCTGCCGCCACCCGAACGGCTGCCGATCTATTGGCCCGGGCACGCTCGGCGCTTCCTGCTGCCGTTTTTCCTCGCCTTCGCGCAATCCTGGGCGATCGCCCTCGTGCTGCAATGGGTGCCGGCCTATCAGCTCGAGACCTGGCATCTCGACGTCACGGGCTCGCCGCTCCTGGCGCTGGTCACTATCGTCGCGGCCGCGGGCGGCGTGCTCGGTGGCGGCTTCGCCTCAGACTGGGTGTTGCGCGACAGCGGCAATATCCGGCCGGCGCGCCAGCTCCTGCCCGGCATCGGCTTCCTCGGCGCCGCGGTCGGGCTCTTCGCCATGCCGGGGCACCACGAGCTCCAGACGATCGTGCTGTCGAGCGGCGTGACGCTCTTCTTCCTGGCGCTGGCGACCGCCTCGCTCTGGTCCTTGCCGCTCGATATCGGCACTGCCCATCCGGCGATCGGCACCATGTTCGTCGGCCTCGGCGCGGCACTGGCGCAGGCGCTGGGACCGCTGAGGCTCGTGCAGCTCTCGGGCGCCTGGTGGCTCGGGCCGACGCTCGGGCTGCCGCTGCTGGTGGCCGCGAGCGTCGCCGCCTTCCAGCTGCGTCCGGATCTCGGCATCCCCGATCCGCCACCGCCGCCGGCCGAGCCGGAGGAGGGGACGGCAGCAGTCGCGGCCGGGAAGAAGCCGGCGAAGAAGCATTAGCATGGTCGAGCTCTATCTCGATGCCGACGCCTGCCCGGTGCGCGAGGAGGCCTACAAGGTGGCGGACCGCCACGGGCTCGTCGTGCATGTGGTCACGGCCGGCAACGTCCGCGTGCCGTGGCACCCGTTGAAGCGGCTGGTGCTGGTCGAGGCCGGGCCGGATGCGGCCGACGACTGGATTGCCGAACGGATCCGGCCGGGGGACATCTGTGTTACGTCTGACGTGCCGCTGGCGGCACGCTGCCTCAAGGCGGGCGGGCAGGCGGTGGGGCCGACCGGCCGGCGCTTCACGCCCGACAATATCGGCGAGGCGCTGGCCGCGCGCGAGCTCGCCCGGCATCTGCGCGAGCTGGGCGAGCCCGGCGGCGGACAGCGGCCGCTCGCGGCCCGCGACCGGTCGCGTTTCCTGGACGCGCTCGAGCAACTGGTTCAGGCGGGCAAGCGTTCAGCCTGACGCATTCCATTTTTTCCAGAAAAGAGCAACGCAATGTCTTCCCCGAATAGCCCGCGCGTCGTCATCGTGATGGGCGTCTCCGGTTGCGGCAAATCCACCATCGCGGCCATGCTGGCCGGACGCATGCACTGGGAGTTCGAAGAGGGGGACGCGCTGCATCCGCCGGCGAATGTTGCCAAGATGGCGTCGGGCCAGCCGCTCAACGACGAGGACCGGGCACCCTGGCTCGAGGCTGTCGCGGCCCAGATCGACGCCTGGCGAACGACCGGCCGTTCCGGCGTCATCACCTGCTCGGCGCTGAAGCGTCGCTATCGCGACATCCTGATCGGCGACCGGCCGGATGTTCGGCTCGCCTTCCTCAAGGGCTCAAAGGAAGTGATCGCCAACCGCCTGGCCGCGCGCCAGGGCCATTTCATGCCGGCGGCCCTGCTCGACAGCCAGCTGGCGACGCTCGAGGCGCCGTCCGAGGACGAGCACCCGATCACGGTCGAGATCGGCCCCCGGCCCGAGGTCATCGTGGCGCGCATTGCGGAGCAGCTGGAGCAGTAACCGTTCGATCCTCCCGCCGACCTTGCAACCAAAGCGCGCGCCGGCTATGGCTATCAACCGATTTGTCGGTCGGCGGGGGATATTCTTTGTCCAAGTTCTTTTGCGCGATCCGCGTCGGCGTGATCGTAGCGGCACTTTGTGCTTTTTCGTACACGCCTTGGGCGCAGGCTCAGGATTGCAAGCTCGTTAGCCGGGGGGAAATCCCGCTGACGCGCTCCAGCGACGGGCATCTGCTGCTGTCGGTGGCGCTCAATGGCAAGCCCGTCCAGATGGCGCTCGATTTCGAAAGACCGTTTACGACAATTTCGCGAGCGAAGGTCAACGAGTTGGATGCGCCCGTCACCAACCAGGCCGGTGGGGAGTTCCGGCTTGGTGAGGATGCCCTTGGTGACGTTGCGATGCTTGGTTCCGTGCGCTTGGGCGCCGCCAGCGTCGACCGCCTGGAGGCGGTGGTGGATGACGGACGCAAGGCCTATAACGGCATCATCCTCGGCTACAACATGCTGCAGTATTTCTTGCCGGAATTCGATCTCGCGCATGACGTGATCCGTCTGTTCGACAAGCGGCATTGCCCCGACAAGGTCGTCTACTGGGCCCCGGACTACTTGACGTTCAAGTACGATGATCACATCGGCCGCATGTTACTCGACGCCAAGGTCGACGGGCGCGACGTTCACGCGATGCTGGCGCCGGAGCGGGTGCAAAGCACGATTTCTTATGATGTCGCGGACGCCTCGGGCATTTCCCATGACACTGGCGGGGCGCTGCAGACTCTGGAATTCGGTGGCATCACGCTTCGGCACGCGGCGGTCCAGGTTGCGGACCTGCGTTATGCACGGGGGCCCTCCGGACCGGACGCGCATATCCAGGCCAGGGCGCTCTTAACGCCGACCGATATCAAGATCGGCGCCGACGTGCTGAAGCATCTGCGCTTCATCATCGATTTCGAGGCGAAGACGGTCTATTTCACCGTCGGGTGACGCCTCCTCTCAACCGTCATGCCCGCGCAGGCGGGCATCCAGGGCGAGCGATGCGCTGTTAGGGGCCGAAGTCTTTGCGGCCACTCTGGATCCCCGCCTGCGCGGGGATGACGGGTTATGTGGTTGTCAACCCCTCCGCACGACCTCGATGCCGCCGGGGCGGGCGATGATCACGTCGGTCGCGAGCCCGATGAAGAGCCCGGTCTCGACCACGCCCGTGAGGCTTTTGAGCGCGGCGTGCAGCTTGGCGGCTTCGGTGATCGGGCCGAAGTCGCAGTCGAGGATGAAATTGCCGCCGTCGGTGACGAAGGGCTGCCCGTCCTTGCCGAGCCGGAGCTTGGGTTTGGCGCTGAGGCCCTTCAGCTGCCGCTCGGTCGATTGCCAGCCGAAGCGCACGGTCTCGACCGGCACCGGTGTGCGGCTGCCGATCGTCCCCTGCAGCTTGGTCTCGTCGATGATGACGGCCATGCGCTTGCTCGCGGCCGCGACGATCTTCTCGCGCAGCAGCGCGCCGCCCAGGCCCTTGATCAGGGTCAGGTCGGCGAGGTCGACCGCATCGGCGCCGTCAATCGTGAGGTCCACCGCGTTGTAATGGCCGAAATCGGTCAAGGGAATGCCGAGACGCTGCGACTGCGCCGCCGTCACTTCGGAGGTCGGGATGCCCACGACCTTGAGGCCGGCCGCGACCCTGGCGCCGATCGCGTCGACCGCGAGGGCGGCGGTCGAGCCGGTGCCGAGCCCCAGCACCATGCCGTCCTCAACCAGCTCGACCGCCTTTTCGGCGGCAAGGCGCTTCAGGCGCTGGACCTCGTCTTCGGCCATCGGGATTCTCCTTGGGGAAAGTTCGCTCAGACCGCGACGGTCGGGCGCAGCGCGCCGATCGCCCGGGCATAATCCTTGGAGCCATAGACAAAGGCGCCGGCGACGAGCGCGTCGGCGCCGGCGGCGATCACCTTGGGCGCCGTCTCGGCATTGATGCCGCCGTCGACCTCGATCCACGGCGCGAGGCCGCGGTCGTTCGCCATCTGCCGGAGCTTCGCGATCTTCGGCACCACGTCATGGATGAATTTCTGACCGCCGAAGCCGGGATTGACCGACATGACCAGGATCACGTCGCAGAGCGGCAGGACATAGTCGAGCGCGTCCGCCGGCGTCGCCGGGTTCAGCACGGCGCCGGCCTTCTTGCCGAGGTCGCGGATTTGGCCCAGCACGCGGTGCAGGTGCGTCGTCGCCGAGGTCTCGGCATGGACCAGGATATGATCGGCGCCGGCCTTGGCGAAGTCGGCGACGTATTTCTCGGGCTCGACGATCATCAGATGCACGTCGAGCGGCTTCTGCGTCGCGCGCCGGGCCGCCTCGACCACGAGCGGGCCGATCGTGATGTTCGGCACGAAGCGCCCGTCCATCACGTCGACATGGATCCAGTCGGCGCCGGCCGCGTCGACCGCGCGGATCTCGTCGCCGAGCCTGAGGAAGTCGGCCGACAGGATCGACGGGGCGACGACCACGGGCCGGTCCGGCCGGGCGGGGTTGGCGATGCTCATGGGCGGCCTCGATGGGTCATCGACGGAAGATGCCGGCGGGTGTGCGAGAAAACACCCGCCGGGTCAAGGGGTGCTTCAGCCCTTCGGCGTCTCGACATGGCCGCCGAACTGGTGGCGCATGGCCGACAGGAGCTTTTCGGCGAAGGTGTGGTCCTGGCGCGAGCGGAAGCGGACATAGAGCGCCGCCGACAGCACGTCGGCCGGCACGGCCTCCTCGATCGCGGCATTGATCGTCCAGCGGCCTTCGCCCGAGTCGGCGACCGAGCCCTGGTAATGGTCGAGCGCCGGATCCTCGGCGAGCGCCAGCGCCGTGAGGTCCAGCAGCCAGGACGAAACCACGCTCCCGCGCCGCCAGACCTCGGCGATGTCGGGCAGGTTCAGGCTGAATCGATGCTCCTCGGGCAGGAGCGGCGAATCGGCGTGGCGCATGATGTCGAAGCCCTCGGCGAAGGCCTGCATCAAGCCGTATTCGATGCCGTTGTGCACCATCTTGACGAAATGGCCCGAGCCCGAGGGGCCGCAATGCATGTAGCCCTGCTCGGGGCGCGGGTCGGCGTCGGCCGGCCGCTTCGTGCGCGCGATCGAACCCTGGCCCGGCGCCAGCGCCGCGAAGATCGGGTCGAGATGGTCGACCGCGGGTTTGTCGCCGCCGATCATCAGGCAATAGCCGCGCTCGCGGCCCCACACACCGCCGGACGTGCCGACGTCGATATAATAGATGCCCTTTTCGGCCAGTTCGCGAGCGCGGCGGACGTCGTCCTTCCAGAAGCTGTTGCCGCCGTCGATCAGGATGTCACCCGGATCGAGCAGGGCCGAAAGCTGCTGGATCGTCTCTTCGGTGGCGGCGCCCGCCGGCAGCATGACCCAAACGGCGCGGGGGGTGGAAAGCTCGCCGATCAGCGCTTCGAGCGACGAGGCGCCCGTCGCGCCGTGCTCGGCAAGCGCGCCCACCTGCGCCATGCTCTGGTCATAGACCACGCATTCGTGGCCCTTGCCCAGGAGCCGGCGGACGATGTTGCCACCCATCCGGCCGAGACCGATCATACCCAGCTGCATTCCATTCTCCGTCGATCGGTCTCTTCGGGCGCCGAGGCTAAAGCCTCAGGCCAACGCCCGACCGATCGCCGACGCCAGCCGCTCCAACCCTGCCACGGGATCGGGGCCCAGGTGAACCCTGAGCGCCCGGCGGCCCCGCTCGGCGAGCACGGCGAAATCACCGCGCGCCTGGGCCGCCTTCACAATGCCGAAGCCATAACGCTTTCCGGGCACCGGGAGTTCTTCCGCTTCGTCGCAGGTGATCTGCACAAACACGCCATTGTTGGCGCCGCCCTTGTAGACCTGCCCGGTCGAATGCAGGAAGCGGGGGCCGAAGCCGAGGCAGACCGCGGCATGGGTCGCGTCGCGGATGGCAAGCCGGAGCTCCTCCAGGATCTCCTCCGTGGCGGCGTTCATCGGCAGGAAGGCGAGCAGCGCCACATAGTCGCCGGTACCGGTGCGGCCCAGATGGGCCTTGAGCGTGTCGACTAGGGTTGCGCTGCGGGCCGTGGCCTTGAGCGCGGCCGCGTTGGCCTCGTCGGCGAAGAGCTTGATGCCCTCATCCTCGAGGAACGGCGTTTCCGCCGGCAGCGAGCCCTCTTGCTCGTAGGCATCAGTCAGTTTGCGGGCGGCGATCTTGGCGGATTCGACGTCCGGCTGGTCGAACGGGTGGATGCCCATGGCGGCACCGACCACGGCGGTCGCGATCTCCCAGCGGAAGAATTCCTGGGCGACGCCATAGGTGTCGACGACCTCGATGTGCACGACCGGATGGCCGGCGTCGGCCAGCGCCTGGATCGCGGCGGCGCGCGGGTCGGGCCGGCCGGCGAGGGTCAGATGGACGAACAGGCGGTCGGCGCCGTAGACGCTGGGCTCGCTCACCTGCTTCGCATCGATCGGCACGATGCCGCGGCCGATCTTGCCGGTCGATTCTGCCAGCAGCTGCTCGGCCCAGCCGCCGAACGCATCGAGCCCGGGGCCGGAATAGATCGTGAGCTTGTCCCGCCCTTGGGCGAGGCCGGTCGCGAGCACCGCGCCCAGGAGCAGGCCCGGATTTTCGCCGGCCGGCACCTCGGGCTTGCACGCGGCGGCCATCGCTTCAGCCGCGCCGACGAGGCGGCCGAGATCGAGGCCCATGGCCGCGGCGGGCACCAGGCCGAACGGCGAGAGCACGGAATAGCGCCCGCCGATTTCCGGGTCGCCCAGGAACAGGCGCTGAAAATTCTCGGTCTCGGCGAGGCGCTGCAGCGACGAGCCCGGATCGGTGATCGCGACCAGCCGGCGCGCTGCTTCCTCGGCGCCCAAGAGATCGACGAGCGCCTTGTGGAAATGCGCCTTGAGTGCGTTCGGCTCCAGCGTGCTGCCGGACTTGCTCGACAGGATGACGAGCGTCTGGGAGAGATCGAGCGACGCCTGGATGGCGCGGACCTGGGTCGGGTCGGTCGTGTCCGCGACATGGAACTCGGGCCAGCCGGGCTGCGTGCCGAAGGTGCGGGCGAGCACTTCGGGCCCAAGGCTCGAACCGCCCATGCCGAGCAGCAGGACATGGGCATAGCGCTGTGCATCCGTGCGGAAGCCAGCAAGGCTGCTCAGGTTCTGCTGCATCCGGCCGGGGATGTCGAGCCAGCCGAGCCAGCGGCCCTCGTCGCTGCCGGTCCACAGGCCAGCGTCGCGCGCCCAGAGCCGCGCCATCCGGCCTTCGGTCCGCCAGCGAGCGAGCTCCCGGGCGACCGCCTCGTCGAGCGCTGGGGGCAGCAGGGTCCGGGTGCTGTTCAGTTTCTGGCTCGGGTGCTGCGCCTCGGACGCAATCATTGCGATCTCTCCTCGTGGATCCCTGACGTCGAATTCTGCCCGCCGGCCGGGGCGGGCGACGAACATGAACGCTCCGGTGGGCCCAAGCATTCATTTTTTTCGTCGCTTTCCGGAAGATTTTCGTCGCTTTCGGATTGCTCCCGCCGCCCGGCGGCCTATCGTTGTGGGCACAAGCTTTTCGAGTGAAGGACCGCCTCAAATGCCGATCAAGAATCGTATTGCCGATTTCCATGCCGATCTCACGGCCTGGCGCCGGGACATCCACGCGCATCCGGAAATCGCCTTCGAGGAACATCGGACCTCGGCGCTCGTCGCGGCGAAGCTCGAGGAATTCGGCATCGAGGTGCATCGCGGTCTCGCCGGCACGGGCGTCGTCGGCACGCTCAAGGGCAACCGGCCGGGCGACCGGGCGATAGCACTCCGCGCCGACATGGACGCGCTGCCGATGCCGGAGGCGAACGGGTTCGAGCACGCCTCGAAGAACGAAGGCAAGATGCACGCCTGCGGCCATGACGGGCATACGGTTATGCTGCTGGGGGCGGCGCGCTACCTCGCCGAGACGCGCAATTTCGCCGGCACGGTGCATTTCGTGTTCCAGCCGGGCGAGGAGGGCGGCGGCGGCGGCCGGATCATGGTCGAGGAAGGCTTGTTCGAGAAGTTCCCGGTCGAGGAAGTCTATGGCATGCACAATTGGCCGGGCCTGCCGGTCGGCCAGTTCGCCGGCCGCGTGGGTCCCGTCATGGCGGCAACCGACCAGTTCGAGATCACGCTCGAAGGCCGCGGCGGCCATGCCGCCCAGCCGCACAAGACGGTCGACCCGATCGTGCTGGGCTCCCAGGTCGTGGGCGCCATCCAGACGATCGCCAGCCGCAACGCCGATCCGATCAAGAGCGTCGTCGTCTCGGTCACCCAGTTCCACGCCGGCTCCGCGTTCAACGTGATCCCGCAATCGGCCTGGCTGTGCGGCACGATCCGCACGTTCGACGCCGACGTGCGCCTCCAGGCGCGCGAGCGGATCGAGGAAATCGCCAAGGGCGTCGCGATAGCGCTCGGCGGCAGCGCCGAGGTGAAGTTCAAGTTCGGCTATCCGGCGACCGTCAACCATGCGGATCAGACCGAGACGGCGCTTTCCGTGGCCGAGCGCGTCGCCGGCGCCGGCAACGTCCAGCGGGACATCCCGCCCTCCATGGGCGGCGAGGACTTCGCCTATATGCTGCTCGAGAAGCCGGGCTCCTACATCTTCATCGGCAACGGCCCCGAGGTCGAAGGCCAGAAGCTGCATCAGGTCAACTACGACTTCAACGACGAGATCCTGCCGGTCGGCGCCAGCTATTGGTCGCAGCTGGTCGAGGACGTGCTGGCGCACGGCTGACCGCTACGACCATCTCTCCTCTCATCATGGCCGGGCATGATGAAGGAGGGAAAAGGGGCGGCTTGCGCACCGGCGTAAGCATCAGAGCCGGATGGCGCCCTCGGTTGCGAGGGCTTCGATCTCGGCTGTGCCGAAGCCGTGCTCGAGCAGCACCTCGCGGGTGTGCTGGCCGTAGAGCGGCGCCGGCCTCGTGCCGCCGCCGGGGCTGTCGGAGAACTTGACTGGCAGGCCCAGCGCCTTGACCGGCCCGGCCACCGGATGGTCGGTCTCGACGATCATGCCGCGGGCGAGTGCCTGCGGATCCTCATGCATCTGTCGGACGTCGAGCACCGGCCCGGCCGGCACGCCTGCCGCCTCGAGCAACGCCAGCCAATCGGCCGATGGCCGTCGGCGGAAATACCAGGTGAGCTCGGCCTCGAGCTCCGCCAGGTGCGCCATGCGCTCCGGATTGGTGCGGAAGCGTGGGTCCTCGGCGAGCGCCGGTGCCTCCAGCACCTCGACGAGCCGAAGCCAGTTCGGCTGATTGGCGGCGCCGACCGTGATCCAGCCGTCGGCGGTCTCGAACGCCTGGTAGGGCGCGTTCAACGGATGGGCCGAGCCCATCGGCCCGGGAGCGGCGCCGGTCGCGAACGCGATCGCCGACTGCCAATAGGTGTGGGTGATGCCGGCCTCGAACAGCGAGGTGTCGACCATCTGGCCGCGTCCGGTCACGTGGCGGTGATGGAGGGCGGCGAGGATGCCCATGCAGGCGAGGATGCCGGCGGTGATGTCGGTGACCGGAGCGCCGACCTTGACCGGCGGCCGACCGGGGCCCTCGCCGGTGATGCTCATGAGCCCGCTCATGCCCTGCGCCACCAGGTCGAAGCCGCCGCGGTCGGCATAAGGCCCCGTGCGGCCGAAGCCGGAGATCGAGCAATAGATGAGCCGCGGGTTGTCCGCTTTCAGCGCGTCGTAGCCGAAGCCCATCTTGGCCATCGTGTCGCGCCGGTAGTTCTCGGTCACGACGTCGGCCTGAGCCAAGAGGCGTTTCAGCACGCGCTTGCCGCCTGCGGTCTTGAGGTCGAGCGCCACCCCGCGCTTGTTGCGGTTCATCATGAGATAGGCCGCGGACTCGCCCGCGATCGCCGGCGGCACGGAGCGGCGCGTGTCGTCGCCGCCCGGGATCTTCTCGACCTTGATCACGTCGGCGCCCATGTCGGCAAGCATCAGCCCGCAGGTGGGTCCCGCCATGACGTGGCTGAGCTCGATCACCTTGACGCCTGCGAGCGGTCCGGTCGGCGGGGCTGGGTCGGTCATGGCGCTTCAGCTCCCATTCGTGGACAAGGCGGATAGTGAAGGCCTAACCCGCTGATCAATCAAGCAGGCAGGGCTGCCATCGAATGGATAGATGACGGCGGCCATAATCCTTCCGCATTTGTGTCGTCATATTGGCGGGTGACACCTCCGGCCGGATCGCTTATCAAGCCCCCGGCTTCTCGAGCGGATGATCCTCTTGTCGCATAGTCTCAGATACGGCCTCGCCCTGGTCGCGTTCGTGGCGCTTGCCGGCTGCTCGCCGGACTATTCGCCCGACACGTACAACGCCAATGCGGTGCAGCAGGCCAACAAGGCCGAGCCCGGCGTCATCGTGGGATTCCGCCAGGTGTCGATCAGTGCCTCCGGCACGGTGGGGGCCGTCACCGGTGGGGCCGCCGGCGGCATCCTCGGCGCCCAGGTCGGGCCGAACGGCACCGCCTCGGCCTTGGGTGCGGTCGGCGGCGGCGTGGTCGGCAGCCTGCTCGGCGCCGGCATCGAGCATGCGACCTCAGACACGATCGGCTGGGAATATATCGTGCAGAAGCCGAACGGCGACCTGCTGTCGGTGACCCAGCGCGAGCCGACGCCCCTGCCGCTCGGTCAGAAGGTTTTGGTCATCGCCGGCAACCAGGCGCGCGTCATTCCGGACTACCGGGCGATCACAGACCTGCCGAAGGATAAGGATAAGCCGGCCGACAAGGATAAGGCTGGGGACAAGGCCGCGGTCGCGGCGGCACCGCAGCCAGCCGCCGTCGTTCCGCCCTGGTCGGTCGTGCCGATGACGCCGCCCAGCACGACCCTGCCCAGCACGACGCCGGCCGACCCAGCCGCCGCTGCGGCCACCGCGTTGGCGCCGGTTGTTTCGTCGGTGGTGAAGACGCCGGTCACGGCGCCCGTGCCGACATCGCTTACCCCTGCGGTGGCTCCGGCGCCTGCCGAGGAGCCGTCGACACCCGCCGCCGAGCCCGCGCGGGCCCAGGCAACCGAACAGCCCGCAACCGAGCAGCCAGCACCCGAACCGCCGGTCGACAAGGCGTTGGCCGGCAAGGCGCCGGCGGACCAGGCGGCACCGACGCAGTAGCGCTGAAAAGAGGAAATCCCCTCTTCACTCTTGGGAGCGAAGAGGGGGGCTTCTTTCTAGGCCAGGCTCTTGGTCGCCATCTCGAACGTGCCCTTCGACAGGTTCGGGGTCGCGAGCACGCGTTCCAGCGCCTGCTTCATCAGCGTTTGGCGGCCCGTGTCCTGGCGGCGCCAGGTGCCGAGCGGGATCACCAGACGGGCCGCGATCTGGCCGTTGATCGCGTCGAGCGCGATTACCTCGTCGGCGAGGAAGGTGTAGCCGGCGCCAGATGCGTCGTGGAACTTCGCCGGGTTCGCCATGCTGAGGCCACCGATGAGGGCGCGCACCCGGTTCGGGTTCTTGAGGTCGAACGCCGGATGGCGGGTCAGCTGCCGGACATGCTCGATCGTGCCGGGCAGCGACGACATCGCCTGGATCTGGAACCAATTGTCGATGACGAGATCCTCGCTCGCCCAGCGCTCATAGAACTGGGCAAGCGCCGTCTCGCGCGCCGGTCCCTCGACGTCGGCCAGGATGCGCAGCGCGGCCAGCACGTCGGTCATGTTTCGCTGGGCGCGGAACTGCGCTTCCGCCCGCGCGATCGCAGTCGGCTCCCGCGTCGCCGCCAGATAGGCGAGTGCCGTGTTCTTGAGCGCGCGCCGGCCGATCGACAGGCCGTCGACCTGGAACGGCCCGGCATCGTCGAGCCGCTCATAGGTCTCGGTCAGCTTGGGTGTCAGGTGGCGACCGATCTCGCCGCGCACGAAGTCGCGGACGGCGTGGATCGCCTCGACGTCGACCGTCGCCATCTGGTCGGCGAGGAACGGCTCGCTCGGCAGGACCAACGCCTCGGCGATGAAGGCGGGATCGCTGTCGGCTTCGGCCAGCGTGCTGGCTTGTGCCGTGAGGAAATCCTCCGGCACGGCCAGCGCGTTGCCCCGGCGATAGGTCTCGACCAGGTCGAGCAGCAGCCGGGTTGCGACTTGCTGGCCGGATTCCCACCGGGTGAACGGGTCGGTGTCGTGCGCCGCCAGATGCTTCAACTGCTCGAGCGGCACGCCCGAGAGCTTGACCGGCGCCGAAAAGCCGCGCAGCAGCGACGGGATCGGCCGGGTCTTGAGGCCGGTGAAGCGGAAGGTCTGTTCCGTCTCCTCGAGCTTGAGGAGCCGCGTGCCCTTACGGCCTTTCGCCTCGCCGTCGAGCCGGATCGAGAGCTCGGCGCCCTTCTTGTCGAGCAGGCCGAGTGCGACCGGGATGACGAGCGGCTCCTTGTCCGCCTGGCCTGGCGTCGGCTTCGTTTCCTGGCGCAGCGTCAGCTCATAGGCGCCGGCCTTGGCATCCCATGCCTCGCGCACGGTCAGCTCCGGCGTGCCGGCCTGGCGGTACCAGCGCTTGAAGCGGCTGAGGTCGATGCCGCTCGCATCCTGCATGGCCGCGACGAAATCCTCGATCGTGACCGCGTCGTTGTCGTGGCGCTGGAAATAGAGATCCATGCCCCGGCGGAAGTTCTCGCGGCCCAAGAGCGTGTGGATCATGCGTACGACCTCGGCACCCTTCTGGTACACGGTCGCGGTATAGAAGTTGTTGATCTCGATATAGCTTTCCGGCCGCACCGGGTGGGCGAGGGGGCCTGCGTCCTCGGTGAACTGGCGGGCGCGGAGCGAGCGCACTTCGCCGATGCGCTTCACCGCACGGCTGCCCTGGTCGCAGGAGAATTCCTGGTCGCGGAAGACGGTCAGCCCCTCCTTCAGCGACAGCTGGAACCAGTCGCGGCAGGTGACGCGGTTGCCGGTCCAGTTGTGGAAATATTCGTGCGCCACGACCGTCTCGATGCCTTCGTAATCGATATCGGTCGCGGTCTCGGGCTTCGCCAGGATGTATTTCGTGTTGAAGATGTTGAGGCCCTTGTTCTCCATGGCGCCCATGTTGAAGTCGGACACGGCGACGATGTTGAACACGTCGAGGTCGTATTCGAGGCCGAACACCTCCTCGTCCCAGCGCATCGAGTCCTTGAGCGCCTTCATGGCGTGAGCGCACTTGTCCTCGTCGCCGCGCCGGACCCAGATGGCAAGGTCGATGCGCCGGCCGGACCGGGTCGTGAACTCGTCGCGCGTGCCGACCAGGTCGCCCGCGACCAGCGCGAAGAGGTAGCAGGGCTTCGGGTGCGGGTCCTGCCACTTCGACCAGTGGCGGCCGTGGGAGCTGACGCCGCTGTCGACCGGATTGCCGTTCGACAGCAACACCGGATAGCGCTGGGCGTCCGCGACGATGGTCGTGGTATAGCGCGCCATCACGTCGGGCCGGTCGAGGAAATAGGTGATGCGGCGGAAGCCCTCGGCCTCGCACTGGGTCGTGAAATTGCCGCCAGACTTGTAGAGGCCCGAGAGCTCCGTGTTGTTCTGCGGCTCGATGCGCGTCTCGATGTCGAGCGTGAACTCGCGCGGCGCGTCCGGGATCGTCAGCGACTGCTCGTCGACCTGGTAGCGGTTGGGCCCGAGCAGGTCGCCGTTGAGGGCGACCGAGACGAGCGTCAAGGCCTCGCCGTCGAGCCGGAGCGCCCGGGATGGGCCTTGGGCTGCCGGGTTGCGGCGCACGTCCAAACGCGCCTTGACGGTCGTGTGCGTCTCCTCCAGCTCGAACAGCAGGTCGACCGTGTCGATCAGGAAATCGGGAGCTTGATACTCGGCGAGGCGAATGGTCTTGGGCGGGATGGCGTCGCGCTGAGCGTCGAGCATGGTTTCTCCGGGAGGCGTCCTGAACGCAAGAAAGCGCGCACTCTAGCCGAGGGGACCCGGGAGGGAAACGTCGGAAAACGAGCGTTTTGTCTCAAGTGCCTCGCCGCCCCCCGGGCGGACGGCGGGACGGCGGGTTTGGGATATTTCCGACGGCGCGAGGGATAAAAGACGCGGCCCAGGCGTAGAAGAGGTATCCGCCTGCGAGGCGCTTCAGGATCCCCTCCAGAAGCCGGTAGACGGTATTCGCCCCGCGATCTCCCCCTCGCGGGGCGCTTTTTTGGCGTCGACGGCCCTGGGGCGGCGTATCATCGTGCTCTCATCACTCGGCGGGATGCATCATGACGCCGCGCGAAACGGCGGTTCTGCTGCGTGTCTTCGTCTCAGAGACGGACCGGCACGACGGGCGGCCGCTCCACAAGGTCGTGGTCGAGGCGGCACACAAGGCCGGCCTTGCCGGGGCCACCGTGCTGCATGGGGCCGCCGGTGGCCGCCAGGGTCTGCATACGGAGCTGCAGGTCGACGCCCGGCAGAACCTGCCGATGGTGATCGAGATCGTCGACAGCGAGGCGGCGATCCACGGCTTCCTGCCGACGCTTGACGGCCTCATCGAATCGGGCCTCGTCACGCTCGAGGCCGTGCGCATGATGCGGTGCGGCCGGCAGACCGTCCGGCCGGTCTAGCGGATAGATCTGACGGGGCTACCCGCCGAGCCATAGCCGCTCGACGCTCTCAGACCATGCGTCGCTTCGGACGATTCTTGCGCAATGGCGGTATATGCCCATATCGTCGTTAGCAATGCGGGTGTACGCCCATATTGCTGAAAGTGACTCAGCAAGCGCCGATGTCGACTTCCCGAAAGGCGAACATGCAGAAGGGTGAGTGTTTCGCGACCTCGGTACGCAAGGCGTCCCGGCGCCTCACGCAGCTCTATGACGATGCGCTGGCACCAAGCGGCCTGCGTTCGACGCAGTTCTCCATCCTGGCGGAGCTCGCCAAGCGATCGGCGCCGCCGACGCTGACGGAACTCGCCGAGGCGATGGTGTCGGACCGGTCGTCACTCGGCCACGCGCTTCGGCCGCTGGTCCGGGACGGCTATGTGGCGCTTCGCCGAGGAGAGACGGATCGGCGCACGCAGCAGATCGTCCTGACCGACCGCGGTCACAACAAGTTCCAGGAAGGCCTGACGCACTGGCGGACGGCACAAGCGTCCTTCGTGTCGCTCTATGGGAGCGAGTGGTCGGAGACCCTCCGGGCGGCGGTTCTGACGATTGCCCGCGACCACCGGCTCGGCAAGTTGACGGGAGACGCCGCGTGATGACCGATGCAGAGAAAACGACCCTGCTGGACGATCCCGTCCGGGCTGCCTTGACCACGGCAAACCGGGCCCTCGCCCAGGGCGGCCCGCTTGCCTGGCGATACCCGCCGGAGATCGCACCGTTCGCCGCCATCGCGGATAGAACGGCCCCGTCCTTCGCGGCCCTGGCGACCCTCGTGCCGCCCGAGGGCCGGGTTGCTCTGGCCACCGTCGATCCGCTTGTTCCGCCCGCCTCCCTTGCGATCGCCATGCAGGCGCCGGTCATTCAAATGGTCCTGAACGCCCCGATCGAGAGCGTGCGGTCGGAGCCTGAGCCCGTCGTGCTCGGCGCGGGCGACGTGGCCGACATGCTGAATCTCACCGGCCGGACGCATCCCGGCCCCTTCGGTCCCCGGACGATCGAGTTCGGCCATTACATCGGCCTTCGCGTCGAGGGTGCGCTCGCGGCAATGGCCGGCGAACGGATGCGGTTCGATCGCTTCGTCGAGATCAGCGCCGTCTGCGTCGATCCCGATCATCGCGGCAAGGGCTTCGCGGCCCTTCTCGTGACGCGGCTTGCCGAGCGGCTTCAGGCGCAAGGGGTAACGCCGTTCCTGCACGTCTTCGCAAGCAATGCGAGCGCGATAGCGCTTTACGAAAAGCTCGGCTTCGTCGCGCGCCGCACGCTTCACATGACTGTCCTCACACATCACACCTGACGCTGGTGACCGGGCCACGGATCGACACTGATCCGCCCCGTCCGGCTATCGCGGTTGAATGAGGCCGCCGACGTGCTTAGCTCACAGCAATCGCGCGTTCTCTGGAGCCCGCTTCATGCCTGCCGAACTCAATCACACCATCGTCTGGTGCTCGGACCAGAGCACCTCCGCCAAATTCCTGGCCGAGATGCTGGGCCGGCCGGCGCCGACCCACTTCGGCCACTTTGATGTTGTCGAACTCGACAACGGTGTCTCGCTCGACTTTGCTGATGCCGAGGGCCAAATCCGGCCGCAGCACTACGCCTTCCTGGTCAGCGAAGCGGACTTCGACGTCGTCTTCGGTCGCATCAAAGATCGCGGCCTCAACTATTGGGCCGATCCCAGGGGTGCCCGGCCTGGTGAGATCAACCACAACGACGGCGGACGCGGCGTCTATTTCCGCGATCCGAACGGCCATTACCTCGAAGTGATCACCCGGCCCTACGGCAGTGCCGGTTGAGCGAAGGCGCAGCGTCTTACCATGTTTCCAGGCCAGCGGCCCGGCGGGCTTCGTGTGGCCGCGCAAGGTGACGGGCGTTCTGGCGCTCACCACCAGCGGTCCTCCCTGCTTGGCTGATCCGGAAGGATATGGCGATCAATTGGGAACGCGTTGAATACGCCGGGGTCCAACGCGTCGGATTCTATCCGCCAGCACGTGCCTTCGGCGTCCGGTCGAGCCCGTGTTATGCTGATCCGAAAGTGCATGGGAGCGCCGTCATGGACATCCCGCACGAAGCGGTTCTGCTGCGGATCTTCACCAGCGCCGACGATCGCTGCGGCGAAGACCCGCTCTATCTCGCGATCGTCAACAAGGCGCGCGAGCGGCAGCTTGCCGGCGCCACCGTGCTGCGCGGGCCGCTGGGCTTCGGCGTCTCGCGCCGGATGCACCAGCCGCATCTCTTCCCGCTGACGCTCGACCTGCCGGTGGTGGTCGAGATCGTCGACGCCGAGGAGCGGATCGAGGCGTTCCTGCCGGTGCTGGACGAGATGATGGAGAGCGGGCTCGTCACGCTCGAAAAGGCGCGGGTGCTGCAATATGGCCGCAAGCGCTCGGGCTACCTGGAGCGCCTCAAGGAGAGGCTGTTCCACGCGCGTCCACCGGAAGAGCCACGCACGGCCGAGGAGGCGGCGGAACCATCCGACCAGCGTTGATTAAAGCTTCCGGCCCGCGACGAGGCCGGCGATGAGTGCTGCGAGGACCAGGGTCACCGTGTTGGGCAACTCGACGCCCGCGCCGAGTTTGCGGCCGGCTTCCATGGCGGCATCGCCGAGGTCGGACGCCGCACGCTCGACCGGCCGGGACGGGACCGGCGGCCGGCGCAGGGCCACCGCCATGATGATGGCGGCCAGCAGGATCATGGCGGCGCCGACCAGGACCGCCGCGCCGGCCGGTGTCAGGTAGGGTGTCAGTGCCAGCATGATCGCGTAGAGCACGAACAGAAGGCCGGCCAGGCCGATGAACAGGCCGGTGAGGGCGAGCGCCCCGAAGCCGGCTGCCCGCCGGACGCGATGGCCGGCCTCGCGTTCCACGAGGGCCAGCAGCACACGCGCCGCGACGAGCAGGCCGCTCATCAGTGGCGGCCCCGGCTCAGCAGACCGATGACCAAGCCGATGCCGAGAGCGGCCAGGACCGAGGTTGCCGGATTGCGCTCGATCGTGTGGTTGAGCTCCTCGCCCAGGCCCTTGGCGCGGGTGCCGGCTTGGCCGAGGGCGGCACGGCTTTCGTTATAAAGGTCGACGACCACATCCTCGACGCGATGGCGGGCATGGCCGGCCTCGTGCTTGACCAGGTCGGCGACGGCGTTCGACAACCGGGTGATGTCTTGCCTGAGGACGGCGATCTCTTCGGAAACCGAGGCGGCTTCCTTGGTTTTGACGTCGCTCATCAGCTTCTCCTTTCGTTTCGGGAAGGCGTTGCCCTCGGCGAAGGGCACAAGCCTCTAACGCGCAGGAGATGAAACGGTTCGCCAAAACGCACCTTGATCCAGGACAAGCGCTTCGGATTCCGTCGGTTTCAGCCGAAGCGATAGCTTGAGACCGCCTTGCCGAAGATGTGGTCGCGGTAGGTCAAGGTGCCGGCATCCTCGCCCGCGGCACCGGCCGCGACCATGAGCGGCAGCAGGTGCTCTTCGCGCGGATGGCTGGTCCGGGCGCCGGGTGCCATGGCCCAGGCGGTCAGCGCCGCCTCGCGCCGGGCCGGGTCGGGGTCGGTCACGGCTTGAGTCAGCCACTGGTCGAACGACTCGGCATCGGCCGCGATGCGCGGGTCCTCGGTGAAGAAGCCGCGCAGGTTGTGGAAGCTGAGGCCGCTGCCGACGATCAGCACGCCTTCGTCGCGCAACGGCTGCAGCGCGCGGCCGACCGCCAGATGGGCGGCGGGATCGAGCGAGGCCAGCAACGACAGCTGGACGATCGGGATGTTCGCGTCCGGATAGATCAGCAGGAACGGGATGAAGACGCCGTGGTCGAAGCCGCGAATGTCGTCGCCGGTGCTGGGGATGCCGGCCTGGTCGAGGCGCAGGCGGATCTCTGCCGCGAGCCGCGGCGCGCCGGGCGCCGGATAGCGCAGCTGATACGTGTGGGGCGGGAAGCCGTAATAGTCGTAAATGAGCGGCGGCGCCGCGGCGGCGGTAACGGTCGGCTGGCTCTCTTCCCAATGGCCGGAGACGACCAGCACCGCGCGCGGCTGCTGCCCGATGGTGGCGCCGATGCCGCGCAGGTGATCGCCCAAGGATTTCCAGGGGTCGGGCATGCCGCGCGGGGGTTCCATGAAGAAGCACGGTCCGCCGCCGTGCGGGATGAACAGGGTCGGCAGGCGTGCTTCGCTCATGGTGTCAGCTCCCACTCTTGGTCGCGACGAGATCGACGTCGACACCGACGTCGAGTGCGACCCACTCGCCCGTCGCCCAGACGCCCTGGCCGACGCCGAAGCCGGTGCGTACCAGGTTCAAATGGCCCTTGGCCTCGGCCTTGTCACCGGTGATCTCGAGCGTGAACGGCAGGACGACATCCTTGGCGATGCCGCGGATGGTGAGCTTGCCCGGCGCCTCGTAGGCATTGCCGCCCTTAGCGACGAAGCCCGTAGCCTCGAAGCGGGCTTCCGGGAATTGCTTCACGTTGAACCAGTCGGTCTGGGGCAGCGCGCCGTCGCGCTGCGGGTCGCCGGATCTGGCGCTTGCAAGGTCGATCGTCACCTGGGCATGGCCCGCCTCGGGATGGGCTGGATCGAACGCAATCTCGGCCGACCATTTGCCGAAGCCGCCCTGGAAGGGGGCCCCGGTCTGCACGCCGGAGAATCCCAGACGGCTCTTGGCGGTATCGACGGCCCAGTCCGCGGCGGTGGCCGGCGCGGCGGCCAGGAGCGGGGCGGCGGCCAGCGGCAGGGCCGCCAGCAGGTAGCGGAATTTCATGATCTCGGTTCCTCGGGTCTCGGTTCCTGGGCTTGGCGGCGGCCGAACGGCAGCATGCGGTGGAGCACGCCGTCGCGGAGCACGAAGTGATGGCGGAGCGCTGCGCCGGCGTGGAGCGTCACGAGGGCCGCCAGCACCCAGGCGAGCTTGCCGTGAATGAATTTCACCGCAGGCTCGACCGCGGCCTTGTTCGGCAGGTCGGCCAGGACCGGCAGATGCGGCCAGGGCACCATGCCGTAGAGCACGGTCGGCAGGTTGAACGGCGATACCGAGACCAGCGCCCAACCGGTGAGCGGGATTGCGAGCATGAGCGCATAGAGCAGCCCGTGCGCGCCTTCCGCCGCCCGACGCTCGAGCGGCGGCATGGCGGTGGGCAGGGATGGTGGGCGGTGGGTCAGCCGCCATGGCACGCGCAGCAGCACGGCAATGAGCACGGTGACGCCGATCGACTTGTGCAGCTGATAGAGCTGGAACTTCGTCATCGGCGCGAGCGCCAGATGGGTCATGGCGAGACCCATGGCGATCAGCGTCAGGATGCCGACGCCGATCACCCAGTGCAGCGCGATCGCGACCGGGTCGTAGCGATCCGGGTTGGAGCGATTGCGGGCGGTTCGTCGCGACATGGCGGCCGTTCCCCTGCCGATGCCGTGATCAGGCGTGCTCGAACGCGGCGCTGATGATCAGGTCGACGTCGTCGCCGACCATCGGCACGTAGGTCTTCACGCCGAAGTCGCTGCGCTTGATCTTGCCGCTCACCTCGAAGCCGGTCGTGAATTTCTTGTCGAGCGGGTTGACGCCGGCACCGTTCAGCTTGACGGCGAGCGTCACGGGCTTGGTGACGCCATGGAACGTCAGCTCACCGGTCACCTTGGCCGTGGTCTTGCCGGTCGGCGCGATCTTGTCGGCCTTGAACACGATCTCGGGGAACTGGGCGGCGTCGAACCACTTGTCGCCCTTGAGTTCGCCGTCGACCATCGTGTTGCTGGTCGAGAGCGAGGCGACCGGGATATGGATCTCGAGCGTGCTTTTCGCGACCGCCTTCGGGTCCAGGTTCAGGTTGCCAGACACGTTCGAGAACTCGCCGTACCAGGTCGTGAAGCCGAAGTGATTGACGCTGAACAGCACGCGCGTGTGATAGGGCTCGAGATTATAGGCGCCAGCTTCGACCGAGGCTGGATCCTGGCTCGCGGTCTGGGCCTGGGCCGGCAGGACGGCAGCGGACGCCGCCAGCACGGCAGCGGAAAGGGCATAGGGAAGCAGCGGACGGAACATGGATCGAAACTCTCCAACGGGAAGGCCGTGGAGCGCGGTACACGCGCCTTCGGGCCGGACGATCGGAGAGATAGGAGTGTCGCTCTGACAAAAAAACAGATAAAGTTTTGATCTTCTCTATCTGGAAATTCGATGATGTCGCAAGCGATACCCTCACTCGACCAGTTGCAGGTCATGCTGGCAGTGGTTGAGGCCGGTAGCTTCTCCGGTGCGGCGCGTCGGCTCAATCGGGCGCAGTCGGCCATCACTTATGCCGTGCAGCGGCTCGAGGAGCAACTGGGCACGCCACTGTTCGACCGGACGAGCTATCGCCCGTCCCTGACTGAGGCCGGCCGCATCCTGCTGCCGCGCGCCCGCCTCATCGCCGAGGAGATGCAGGCGCTCGCCGACCATGCGCGCGGCATCGCCGCCGGGCTCGAGCCGGAGCTGACGCTGGTGGTCGACGCCATGTTCCCGATGTGTGCGCTTCTCGAGGCGCTGCGCACCTTCGGCAACCGGTTCCCTTCGGTATCGCCGCGCCTCTATGTGGAATCGATGGGGGCGGCGACCGAGATGGTGCTGAGCGGCACCTGCACCATCGGTCTGCTCGTTGCGTTCAGCGCCGCCTTCGAGCCGCTGCACCGCCGGCCGCTTGCCGAGGTCACGCTGATCCCGGTCGCGGCTCCATCCCATCCATTGGGCCAGTTCGACGGGCCGGTGCCGCGTGACGAGCTGCGCCGGCATGTCCAGCTCGTGCTGTCGGACCGCTCGGGCCTGACCGGCAACCGCGACTATGGTGTCTGGTCGGCCCAGACCTGGCGTCTCGCCGATCTCGGCGCCAAGCACGCCATGCTGAAGGCCGGGCTCGGCTGGGGCAGCATGCCGGCCCATCTCGTCGCCGACGACCTGGCCGCAGGCCGGCTGCGCCGCGTCGTAATCGCGGCCGAGGGCGGCGACGAGGAGGTGAGCTTGCCGCTCTGTGCCGCCTATCGCCGTGACCGGCCGCCGGGGCCGGCCGGGCGCTGGCTGTTCGACCATGTAAGCGAGACGATGGAGATCAATCCGCCGGTCCACAGGCTTGAAGGGGCAGCTCAGTAAGGCAGCTGCAGGCTGCCGCTGCACAGGAGCTCGAAGAACCGCTCGGCCGCGGGCGACAGCGCGCGGCCGGTGCGCGTCAGCACGCCGATCGAGCGGCGCATCGTTGGTTCCGTCAGCCGCCGGGTCACGAGGCCGGCGGCATTGACCAGCGGCAGGGTCAGCTTGGGCAGCGCGGTCACGCCCAGCCCGGCCGCGACCAGGCTGACCGTCGTCGCGAGATGGCTGCATTCGTAGAGCGGCTTGGCCGACAGCCCCAATTGCAGGAAGGCGGCATCGGTCATGGCGCGCACGCTGCTGGTCGGCGCCATGGCGATGAACGGTCGGTCGGCGAAGGCGCGCCAGCCGATCTCGGCCTCGGCGGCGAACGGGTCGTCAGCGCGGCACACGAGGACGAAATCATCGCTGACGAGCGGGCGGTAGCTGAGCTTCTCCGACTGGGTCGGCCGGACCGTGAGGCCGAGGTCGGCCTGGCCGTCGGCGACGGCGCTCGCGACCACGTTCGCAAGATCGTCGCGGATCACCACCTCGACGCCGGGGTGGCCCATCTGGAAGCGCGCGATCGCCTGCGGCAGCAGGACCGCGGCGGCGGACGGCAGCGCCGCGATCGTTACCCGGCCGCGGCGCCCCTCGAAGAACTGGCCCAGCTCGCCAAACGCACTGTCGAACTCGAGCGCGATCCGCTGCGCCACGGGCTGCAGTGCCGCACCCGCGGGGCTGAGGCTCACGTTGCGCGTGTCGCGATCGAAGAGGCGGGTGCCGATCGCTTCCTCCATGAGCCGGATCGTGCGGCTCAGCGCCGGCTGCGAAATGCCCAAGGCCTTCGCCGCTTCGCTGAAGCTGCCGAGCTCCGCGACCTTGAGGAACGCCACCGTCTGATGCAGCGAGAAACTTATGCGCATGAGTTATGTATATATAAGTTCTTTATCTTTGAAAAATAAATAGACCGATCCGATCCTGGTCCCAGGCAAAAAGCCGAAGAACAAGATTTGGGGAGGGACATGCTCGCTCTTTTGGGGACGGCGACGGTGCTCGTGCTGCTGGCCGTCATCATGCTCAATCTCTGCTCGCCGCTCGTGGCGCTGATCGCGGTGCCGGTCGTCGCGGCGCTCATCGGCGGCTTCGGGCTTGCCACGGGCAAGTTCATCGTGACCGGCATCACCTCGATCGCGCCGGTCGCCGGCATGTTCGTCTTCGCCATCCTCTATTTCGGCATCATGACCGACGCCGGGATGCTCGACCCGATCATCCGGCGCATCCTGAAGACGGTCGGTGCCAAGCCCACGCGCATCGCGGTCGGATCGGCGCTCCTGGCGCTGCTCATCCATCTCGACGGCTCGGGCGCCGTCTGCTTCCTCATCACCATCCCGGCCATGTTGCCGCTCTACGAGAAGCTCGGCATGGACCGGCGCGTGCTCGCCTGCGTCGTCTCGCTCGCGGCCGGCGTCAATTTCCTGCCCTGGACCGGGCCGACGATCCGTTCGGCCGCAGTGCTGCACCTGTCGGCGACCGATATTTTCCGGCCGCTGGTGCCGCTGCAGGCGATCGGGCTCGTCTTCGTGTTCGCCTCCGCCTGGTGGCTCGGCCGGCGCGAGGAGCGGCGGCTGGGTCTTGCGGGCTCGACCGTCGGTGCTGCCGCCGTCGGCGGTGCGCCGATTGAGCTCACCGCAGCACCGGCCCCGCGCACGGCGGAGCAGGAGCGCTTGAGCCGCCCGCACCTGTTCTGGGTCAACCTCGCGCTCACCATCGCCATCATGGCCGTGATGATCTGGGGCATCGCCGACCCGGTCGTCATGTTCATGATCGGCACCGTGCTGGCGCTCGCGATCAATTACCCGAACGTCGCCGAGCAGCGCGCGCGCATCGACGCCCATGCCAAGGCGGCGCTCATGATGGCCGGCATCCTACTCGCGGCCGGCGCCTTCACCGGCATCATGACCGGCTCCGGCATGCTGAAGGCAATGGCGACGGCGGCGGTCGCCCATGTGCCGGCCGCGATGGCGCAGCATATTCCGGCACTGCTCGGCGTCGTCTCGATGCCGCTCAGCCTGCTGTTCGACCCGGACTCCTACTATTTCGGCGTCATGCCGGTCATCGCCGAGGTGGTGAAGGGCCTGGGCGGCGACCCGGTCCATGTGGCGCAGGCCTCGCTGTTGGGCCAGATGACGACCGGCTTCCCGGTGAGCCCGCTCACGCCCGCGACCTTCCTCGTCGTCGGCCTCGCCGGCATCGAGCTCGGCGAGCATCAGCGCTTCTCCATCCCCTGGCTGTTCGCCGCGTCGGTCGTCATGACGATCGCGGGCGTGCTGCTCGGCATCCTGCCGTGGTGAGGGGGCCTGTTATGAAGACGATCCGGATCGGCAGCGGCGCGGGCTATTCCGGCGATCGGATCGAGCCGGCAGTCGAATTGGCCGAGCGCGGCCGGCTCGACTATCTCTGCTTCGAGTGCCTGGCCGAGCGCACGATCGCGCTCGCCCAGCTGGCGCGGCTGCGCGATCCGGCCGGCGGCTACGACCCGCTGCTGGTCGACCGGATGCAGGCCGTGCTGCCGGCCGCCGTACGCAACAAGGTCCGCATCGTCACCAACATGGGCGCGGCCAACCCGTCCGGCGCTGCCGCTGCGATCGCCGAGACGGCGCGGCGGCTCGGCATCTCCGGCCTCAAGATCGCAGCGGTCGCCGGCGACGACGTGCTGGACCAGGTGCGGGACGCCGACCTGCCGCTGCTCGAGACCGGCGGACGGGTGGCCGATCTCGGCAACCGGCTCCTCTCGGCCAACGCCTATCTGGGCGCGGCGCCGATCGTGGACGCGCTGGCGCAGGGCGCCGACATCGTCGTGACCGGCCGGGTCGCCGACCCGTCGCTGTTCCTGGCGCCGCTCATCCATGAATTCGGCTGGGCGCCGGACGACTGGCCGTTGCTCGGCCAGGGCACGGTCGTGGGCCATCTGCTCGAATGCGCGGGCCAGGTGACCGGCGGCTATTTCGCCGACCCGGGCCTGAAGGACGTGTCGGATCTGGCACGCTTGGGCTTCCCGCTCGCCGAGGTCGCGGCCGACGGCACGGCAGTGGTGACCAAGGTCGAGGGCTCGGGCGGTCTGGTGACCCAGGCGACCTGCACGGAGCAGCTGATCTACGAGTTGCACGATCCGACCCGCTATCTGACACCCGATGTGACCGCGGATTTCTCCGGCGTGCGCTTCGCACCGGACGGCCGGGACCGGGTCCGGGTCGTGGGCGGCGGCGGCACGGCGCGGCCCGAGGGCTACAAGGTTTCGCTCGGCTATCGCGACGGCTTCATCGGCGAGGGGCAGATGACCTATGCCGGCCCGGGCTGCGTCGCGCGCGGCCGCCTGGCGCTCGCCATCGTCGCGGAGCGCCTCAAGCTGATCGGCGTCGCGGCCGACGAACTGCGGTTCGAGCTGATCGGCGTCGATTCCGTGGCGGGTGGTGCGGCACAGCTGCTCCAGGCCGAGCCGCCCGAGATCCGGATCCGTGTCGCCGGCCGGACCGGCACGCTGGCCGACGCCGTCCGCATCGGCAACGAGGTCGAGGCGCTCTACACCAACGGCCCGGCGGCCGGCGGCGGCGCCGTCAAATCGGCGCGCGAGGTCGTGGCCGTGCTCTCGACCATGCTGCCGCGCGAGCGCGTCCGGCCGCGCATCCAGATGCTGTCGGAGGTGCCGTCATGAAGTTGCGCGCGCTCGCCCACGCCCGGACCGGCGACAAGGGCAACACCTCCAACATCTCGGTGATCGCGTATGGCGCCGCGGACTATCCCCGGCTCGTGGCGGAAGTCACGGCCGAGCGGGTCAAGGCGCATTTCGGCCCGCTCATCCACGGGCCGGTCGTGCGCTACGAGCTGCCGCAGCTGGCGGCGCTCAATTTCGTGCTCGAAGGCGCGCTCGCCGGCGGCGTCACCCGCTCGCTGGCGCTCGACGCGCACGGCAAGTGCCTCGGCAGCCTGCTGCTCGATCTCGAACTCGATGACTGATCTTTCCGGTCCGGCGTTGCTGGGCCGGCGAACGGCGACCGCTCGCATCTTTCCAAACAAACGAAGCTCAGACGAACGAAACAAGGGAGGGAACGATGACAAGAGAGGGGAAACGACGGCGATCGTCCGGCCGGCACCTGTGGCTGCTGGGCGCCGTGCCGCTGGCGCTGGCCTTCGGCCATCGCGCCGAGGCGGCGAATTGCGAGGGCCTCACCGGGCTTAAGGTGCCGAACACCACCATCACCGCGGCCGTGAGCGTGCCGGCCGGCACCTATGTGGCGCCCGACGGGGCGAGCTATCCGGACATGCCGGCGTTCTGCCGGGTCGCGGCCACCGTCAGCACGGTGCCGACCGAGGCGGTCAAGATCGAGGTCTGGCTGCCGAGTGCGACCTGGAACGGCCGGTTCGAGGGGTTGGGCTCCGGCGGCTTCGGCGGCTCGATCCTCTATTATGAGCTGGCACCGGCCGTGCAGCGCGGCTTTGCCGCGGCCAATACCGACACGGGGCACGAGGGCGGTGCCAGCGGAGCCATCGGCCAGACGCTGCCCTGGGCGCAGAACCCGGTGTCTTTGCGCGACTGGGGCCATAGCTCGATCCATCTCATGTCCGAAAGCGCCAAGGCGATCGTGCAGGCGTTTTACGGCCACAAGGCGAGCTATGCCTATTACGACGGCTGCTCGACCGGCGGTGCCGAGGCGATGGAGGAGGCCGAGTACTACCCCGACGATTACGACGGCATCCACGCCGGCTCGCCGGGCATGGACTACAGCCACCTGATGATGAGCTTCCTCTGGGGGGCGTTGCCATCGGCGAAGGATCCGGGCGCCGCCCTCCCGGCCGCCAAGCTCGCGTTGCTGCATCAGGCGGTGCTGGGCGCCTGCCAGGCGAAGGACGGCAGCGTCGCCGGCGACACGTTCCTGAACGATCCACGCAAATGCGACTTCGACCCGGCCCAGCTGCAGTGCAAGCCCGGCCAGGACCCGAGCACCTGCCTCACCGCCGCGCAGACTGAGGCGGCGGAGCAGCTCTACCATCCGGTGACTGACCCAGAGAGCGGGCTGCGGCTCTATCCTGGCTTCGCGCGCGGCAGCGAGGACAATTGGTCGCTGATCCAGGGTGCGCTCGTGCCGTTCTATGCCCAGCCGCTGCTGGCCAACACCGTGTTCAATAACCCGAACTGGGATTGGACCAGCTTCAACTTCTCGAGCGACGCGCGGCAGGTCGATCGCGTGCTGAGCCCGGTCATCAACGCGACCCGGCCGAACCTGGAGCGGTTCGAGGCGCACGGCGGCAAGCTGATCATGACGCAGGGCTGGGACGATCCCTTGAACGCCCAGACCCTGCCGATCGAATATTTCAACAATGTCCTCATCGAAGGACGCAATCTCGAGCAGGTCCACCGCTTCTACCGGCTGTTTATGGCGCCGGGCATGGGTCATTGCGCCGGCGGCCCCGGCCCGAACAGCTTTGATTCGGTCGGCGCGCTTCAGGCCTGGGTCGAGCAAGGCCAAGCGCCGGAGCAGCTCATTGCGACCAAATTCGTGAACGACAATCCGGCGGACGGCGTCGCCATGACGCGGCCGCTCTGCGCCTATCCAGCGCGGGCTCAATACAAGGGCAAGGGCAGCACGAGCGAGGCCTCGAGCTTCACCTGCGTCACGGACCACCGCGAGTTCGCGAAGGACCTGCGGCAGGAGATCGACAATCTCGTCGCCACATACCGGTCGGGCGACCTCGAGAACCTGCCAAACTGACTTGAGGGCGAGTGCAGGCCCTCGACCTGCACTCGCTTCTTCCCTGGGCTCAGGCGACGTTCGCCCGGCGCGGCAGCTTCCAGTTCGGCCGCACGAAATGGCAGGTGTAGCCGTTCGGGATGCGCTCCAGGTAATCCTGGTGCTCGCTTTCGGCCTCCCAGAAGTCGCTGGCCGGCGTCACTTCCGTCACCACCTTGCCCGGCCACAGGCCCGAGGCATCGACGTCGGCGATCGTCTCGAGCGCCTCCTGCTTCTGCTCCTCGCTCGTGTAGAAGATCGCCGAGCGGTAGCTCGTGCCCCGGTCGTTGCCCTGGCGGTTGAGCGTCGTCGGGTCATGGATCTGGAAGAAGAATTCCAAGAGCGTCCGGTAGCTGGTCTTCGCCGGATCGAAGACGATCTCGATCGCCTCGGCATGGTTGCCATGGTTGCGATAGGTCGCGTTCCGCACCTCGCCGCCGGTATAGCCGACACGGGTCCCGATCACGCCGGGATAGCGACGGATCAGGTCCTGCATCCCCCAGAAGCAACCGCCGGCCAGGACGGCCCGTTCTTCGGTCATCGGATATCCTCCATTCAGGTCAAGACGGTTCGGCAGATCGCCGCTCAGGCAGAAGGTGGCGATCCGAGCGCGATCTGTCCAATCACACGATCTCGAACAGGCCGGCCTTCGTCAGTGCCGGGTTCTCACCTGGTCCGGCGGAATGCGCACGTTGAGGGTCGAATAGCCCTTCACGAAGGTCGAGAAGATGCGCTGCGGTTCGTCCATGACCTCGATGCGGCCGAAGCGCTCAAGGATCTCCTCCCACAGGATGCGCAGCTGCAGGTCGGCGAGCCGTTCGCCGAGGCATCGATGCAGCCCGAAGCCGAACGACAGGTGCCGGCGCGGCCGTTCGCGGTCGACGATGAGCCGCTCGGCGTCGGCGATCACGTCCTCGTCGTAATTGCCGGACACGTACCACATGACGACCTTGTCGCCGGCCTTGATGGCATGGCCCTCGAACGCATGGTCGCGCGTCGCCGTCCGGCGCATGTGGGCGAGCGGCGTCTGCCAGCGGATGATTTCCGGCACCATGTTCGGCACCAGGCCGGGGTTGGCGATAAGCTTCGTGTATTCGTCCGGAAACTTGTTCAAGGCATAGAGCCCGCCAGTGATCGAGTTCCGCGTCGTGTCGTTGCCGCCGACGATGAGCAGCAGCAGATTGCCGAGGAAGTCCATCGGGCTCTGGTGCCGGGTCGCCTCCGCGTGCGCCATCATCGACACGAGATCATTGCGCGGTGGCGCGTTCACCCGCTCGTTCCAGAGCTGGGTGAAATAGTGCAGGCACTCGAGCATCTCAGCCTTGCGCTGCTCGTCGCTGTCGACGATGCCATGGCCGGGCAGCGCCGTCGCCACGTCGGACCAGCGGGTGAGCTTGCGCCGGTCTTCCCAAGGGAAATCGAACAAGGTCGCAAGCAGTTGCGTCGTAAGCTCGATCGACACGCGCTCGACCCAGTTGAAGGTCTCGCCGATCGGCAATCCATCGAGCACGGCCTGGGCGCGCTCGCGCACGAGCCGTTCCAGGTGTGCCAGGCTCGGCGCGCCGACGATCGGCTGGACTGCCGCGCGCTGCTCGTCGTGCCGCGGCGGATCCATGGCGATGAACATGGGCAGCACGAAGTCGACCAACTGGTCGCGCATCGTGATGCCGCCGTATTTCACGTCGGAGGAGAACACCTCGGTGTTCGCCTCGATCTGCATGATGTGCCGGTACTTCGTGATCGACCAGAACGGCCCGAACTCGCTTGCGCCGCAGTAATGCACCGGCGCCTCGCGGCGCAGGCGCGCGAAATAGGGCCAGATCGCGTCCTCTTGGAACAGGATCGGCTGGCCGACATTGATCTCGTCGACCGGCACTGTGTCAGCCGCAGCGAGCAGCGCCTCGCGCGAGGGATGGTCCGGCATGTTCATCATGTCTGTTCCTGGGGGCCAGGCCCTCGCGCGAGTGGCGGGATCGGTTGGCGGAGCTTACACGATCTCGAACAGGCCGGCGGCACCCATGCCGCCGCCGATGCACATGGTGACGACGCCGAGCTTGGCGCCGCGCCGTTTGCCTTCGATCAGCAGGTGGCCGGTCATGCGCGCACCCGACATGCCATAGGGATGGCCGATCGAGATGGCGCCGCCGTCGACGTTCAGGCGGTCGGCCGGGATGCCGAGCCGGTCGCGGCAATAGAGCACCTGCACCGCGAAGGCCTCGTTCAGCTCCCAGATGTCGATGTCGGCGACGGTGAGGCCGTGGCGCTTCAAGAGGGTGGGCACCGCAAAGACCGGACCGATGCCCATCTCGTCCGGTTCGCAGCCGGCGACCGCCAGGCCCCGGAAGATGCCGAGCGGCTTGAGGCCGCGCCGTGCCGCCTCCCGGTCGGACATGACGACGGCCGCCGACGCGCCGTCCGACAGCTGGCTCGCGTTGCCGGCCGTGATGGTCTTGTCCGGCCCGCGCACCGGCTCGAGCTTGGCCAGGCCCTCGAGCGTCGTGTCGGCGCGGTTGCCCTCGTCCTTCGTCACGGTGACCGTCTCACGCCGGGTCTCGCCGGTCGCCTTGTCGATGACCGCCTTCACCGTCGTGATCGGCACGATCTCGGCATCGAACCTTCCGTCGCGCTGGCCGGCTGCGGTACGGCGCTGGCTTTCGAGCGCGAAGGCATCCTGCGCCGCGCGAGCGACGCCATAGCGCGCGGCCACGACCTCGGCCGTATCCAGCATGGGCATGTAGATGTCGGGCTTGTGCTCGGTGAGCCAGGGATCCGGCTCCTGCGGCAGGCCGCCCATACCCTGGACCAGACTGATCGATTCGAGCCCGCCGGCGATCGCGACCGGCACCTGGTCGACAATCACCCTCTGCGCCGCAATCGCGATCGCCTGCAGGCCCGAGCTGCAATAGCGGTTGACGGTCATGGCCGCGACCGAGGCGGGCAGGCCGGCCCGGATCGCCGCCTGGCGCGCGATGTTGCCGCCGGTCGCGCCCTGCGGCAGCGCGCAACCCAGGATCACGTCCTCGACCTCGCCGCCGTCGAGCTTCGCCCGCTCGGCCGCCGCGCGGATGACGTGCCCGCCCATTTCGGCGCCGTGCGTCAGGTTCAAGCCACCCCGGAACGCCTTGCCGATCGGCGTGCGCGCCGTCGAGACGATGACCGCGTCGACCATGTGATTCTCCTTCCAATCAAAAACGGCCGTCGTCCCCGCGCAGGCGGGGACCCAGGGCAAGCGATGGCTCTCTCAAACAGCCTTTGCGGCAACCCTGGATTCCCACCTGCGCGGGAATGACGGAGACAAAAGCTCCTACCTTACCTTCGCTTGCGCCCGGGCCTCGTCGACGAGCGGCTTCTTCCATAGTTTGCCGACCGCGGTCTTGGGCAGGCTGTCGCGGATCTCGAGCGCGGCCGGCAGCTCGTGCTTGCCGACCTTGTCGGCGAGGAAGGCGCGGAGATCGTCCAGGCTCGGCGCCGCGGCACCGTCGCGCAGCGTGACGAAGGCCTTGGCGCTTTCGCCGCGATAGGCGTCGGGAACGCCGATGACGATCACTTCGGCGACCGCGGGGTGCTCGTAGATCGCCTCCTCGATCAGCCGCGGATAGACGTTGAAGCCGCCCGACAGGATCATGTCCTTCTTGCGGTCGACGATGAACAGGAAGCCGTCGTCGTCGAGATAGCCGATGTCGCCGGTGCGGAAGAAGCCGTCGACGAACGCGTTCGCCGTCTCCTCCGGCTGCTTGTAATAGCCCTTCGTCACGTTCTTGCCGCGGATGCAGATCTCGCCCTTTTCATTCGGGGCGAGCTTGCGCTCAGGTTCGTCCAGGTCGCGGATCTCGATCGTGACGCCGGGCAGCGGCAGGCCGGCCGATCCCAGCTTGCGGTTCTGCGGCGGCGTCACCGTGCCGGCGGGCGAGGTCTCGCTCATGCCCCAGCCTTCCAGGAGCAGCCGGTCGGCCACGCCCTCGAACTCGTCGCGCAACTCCATCGGCAAGGGCGCGCCGCCGGTGTTGCAGAAATGGAAGCAGGAGAAATCGACCTGGCGAGCACGCGGATGGGACGCGATCGCCCGGAACATGGTCGGCACGCCCGAGAACATCGTCGGGCGGTCGCGCGCGATCGTGTCGAGGATGTCGTCCGTGTCCCAGCGCGCCTTCAGCAGCAGCGTATAGCCGTTGCGCATGCCCCGAAGCAGCAGCGTGTTGAGCGCGTAGATGTGGAACAGCGGCAGGACGACCAGCACCTTCTCGGCGCCGGGCGTAAGACCGATCGAGGGCGCCGAACCCCAGGCGTCATAGCTCGAGACCGACGCGGTCAGATTGGCATGGCTCAGCATCGCCGCCTTGGGCAGGCCGGTGGTGCCGCCGGTGAACTGCAGCACGGCCAGATCATCGACCGCCGGCGTGGGCCAGGGGCCGGGGGAGGGGCGGGTCGGGTCGAGCAGCACGCGGAATGGGATGCGTTCCGCGGGATCCGTCGGGATGGCCGGCGGCGGCACCGGCGCCATGTCCTCCGGCGTCGCGACCATGATGCGCAAGTTGGGGCCGGGCGGCGGCAGCTTCTGGTCGAGGCCGGCGAAGCTCACGACCAGGCTGACGTCGGCCAGCGCGATCTTGTGCGCAAGCTCGCGCTCGGCGTCGAGCGGCGACAGGTTCGCGACCACGCCGCCGGCCCTGAGCACGCCGTAGAACGCGAGCGGATAATGCGGCGTGTTCGGCAGATGCAGCGCCACATGCACGCCGGGCTTGACGCCCAAGGCCGCGAAGCCGCGTGCCGCCCGCTCGACCAGCGCGTCGAACGTCACGAAATCGAGCGTGATCGGCCCGAACTCGATGAAGCTCTTGGTGCCCCAGCGCCGGGCGGCCTCGCGCTGCTCGTCGGTCAGGAGCGCCGTCTTGATCTCCGCATGCCAGTCGAAGCCGGGCGGGTAGGATTTCTCCCAGAGTTCGGCCATGGTGCCTCCCCTTGTTCTTCTTTTACGCCTTCGGGCCGAGGAACCCGCGGCCTTCGGCGGCGAGCCGTGCCAGGAGCGGGGCGGGCTTGAGCCGCGCGTCGCTGAGCCGGTCCGTCATCTTCTGAAGGCCGGCGCGGATCGTTTCGAGACCGATGTGATCTGCCCAATACATCGGCCCGCCGCGGTAGACCGGCCAGCCGTAGCCGTAGAACCAGACGATGTCGATGTCCGACGCGCGGCTCGCGATGCCCTCCTCGAGGATATGCGCCGCCTCATTGACCATCGGATAGAGCAGCCGCGCCAGGATCTCGTCCTGGGGAATGCTGCGCCGGTCGATGCCCTTCGCGGCGGCGGCCGCGGCGATGATGGCATCGACGGCGGGATCGGGGATCGGCGCCCGGTTGCCGGGCTCGTAGCGGAAGAAGCCGGCGCCGGTCTTCTGGCCGAGCCGGCCCGCCTCGTAGAGCCGGTCGGAGACCTCGTCCCGGATGCCCAGGCCCTGGCGGATGCGCCAGCCGACATCGATGCCGGCCAAGTCCGCCATGGCGCACGGGCCCATGGGGAAGCCAAAATCGAGCAGCGCCTGGTCGAGTTCGGCCGGCGAGGCGCCTTCGAGCAGCAGGGATTCCACCTGGGACGCGCGGCGGTGCAGCATGCGGTTGCCGACGAAGCCGTAGCAGACGCCGACCACGACCGGCACCTTCTTGAGCTTGCGCGCCATCGCCATGGCGGTTGCGAGCACGTCGGGTGCCGTCGCCGTGCCGCGCACGATTTCGAGCAGTTTCATGACGTTGGCCGGGCTGAAGTAATGGGTGCCCAGCACGCGCTCGGGCCGGCTCGTCGCGGCGGCGATCTCGTTCACATCCAAGGTCGAGGTGTTGGTGGCCAGGATCGCGTCGGCGCGCACGATACGGTCGAGCTTGCCGAAGAGATCCTTCTTCAGGCCCATCTCCTCGAACACCGCCTCGGTCACGATGTCGGCCTCGGCGGCGTCCTCGAGCTTCAGGCTGCCGGTGATGCGGGCGAAGCGCGCCTCGGCGTCGGCCGGCGTGATGCCGCCGCGCTTGGCGGTCGCCTCGTAGTTGGCGCGGATGGTCTTGAGCCCGCGCTCAAGCGCCTCGGCACCGGTCTCGATCAGGGTCACCGGAATGCCGGCATTGGCGAAATTCATGGCGATGCCGCCGCCCATGGTGCCGGCCCCGATGACGGCGGCCCGACGGATCGGCCGCACCGGCGTGTCGGACGGCAGGCCCGGCACTTTGCCGGCCTCGCGCTCGGCGAAGAAGGCATAGCGCTGCGCCGCCGACTCCGGCGATTGCACCAGTTCCATGAACCGCTCGCGCTCGTAGGCGAGGCCGTCGGCGAACGGCTTCGCAAGCGCGGCCTTGACGCAGTCGATGATGGCGCCTGGTGCCCTGAAGCCGCGGCTCCGGCGAGCGATCGAACGGGCGAATTCGTCGATCAGGCCCGGATTGGCGCGCGCCTCGGCGAGCTTGCCGTCGCTCGCCTCGATGAGCGGCAACGGCCGGGCGGCCGCGATCTCGCGCGCGAAATCCACCGCCGCCTGGTCCAGATCGGGCAGGATGCGTTGGATGAGCCCGCCAGCGAGCGCCTTGTCGGCGCCGATGAAGTCGCCCGTGGTCATGATCTCGAGCGCCGGGATCACGCCCAGCACGCGCGGCAGGCGCTGCGTCCCGCCAGCGCCGGGTAGGATGCCGAGCTTCACCTCCGGCAGGCCGAACTGGGCGGTCGCGACCGCGACGCGATAATGGCAGCCGAGCGCCAGCTCGAGCCCGCCGCCCAAGGCCGTGCCATGGATCGCGGCCACGACCGGCTTCGTCATGCGTCCGATCTGGGCGATCACCTCGTGGAGCCCCGGCGGTTCGAGCGGCTTGCCGAATTCGGTGATGTCGGCGCCGGCGACGAAGGTGCGACCGGCGCAGGCGAGCACGACCGCCGCGACCGTGGCGTCGGCCTCGAGCGCCGCCAGCTCCGTCGCAAGGCCGGCGCGAACCTTATGGCCGAGCGCGTTGACCGGCGGATTGTCGATGATGACGACAGCGATGTCGCCGCTGCGGCGACTGGTGACGGGTGAGGGGGTGACGGGTGAGGTCATGAGGCGTCCCGATGATGGTCAAGAGCGATCGCGAAGCAGCGCGCCGACGAGCGTCGCGCCCTGGTCGAACGACGGGCGTAGCGGGCAGCTAGGGAAGGCGCGGGCAGGGAAGCCGTGGATTGGCGTCGGCGCGAATCGGATGCGGGACCATGCGCAGGGGTCTCCTCCCAGGGTTGCGGCGCCACCTTTTTGCGGGTTGGTCTTTGCCGTTTACAGACCGAACGGTCGCCTTCGCCGGACGAGGTGTCAAGGTGTCGACAGAAAACGACCGTTTGGCATGGCAAATTTCCGACAAGACCGCCATCAGGTAAAAAAATGATGGCTTCGTCCGGTATCGGGATAGGACGTCGGTCAGGGGTACAGCGATGCGCGGTGCTCAGCCAGGAAGGCGCTGCCCTCGGTCGTCAATTCGACCGTCGGCGGTGCTCCGGGCGACCAGTGCCGCCGGACGAACCCGGCCTCGACCGCATCTTCCCACACGGTGAGCCTGGGGCAGGAGGTGCGCCAAGCCGCCATCACCTCGGCGTAGGGCCGCGGGCCGGCCTCGAACCAGGCGAGAAAATCGATGGTGAGCGATGTCAGGGTATCGGACATGCCAAGCCTCCCCTCGGAAGGGCGACGGCGGCGTGCCGTGGCTTTGAGCTTACCAGTCCGCGAATGCGCCGGGAAGGCCTTTACCTGTGACGTAGCTGAAATCACCCGTGGCTGGTTCCGAACCCTTCGTGTCCATCCGGCGACGCTCAATCCTGCTTCCGTGAAGCTCAAATGATGGGTCGACGTTTTGCAAGGGTTCTGGGCATTGAGTGAGATTTCTCTCGGAACGCAAGATCACAGAACACAAGTTTTCCTTATGGCTCACCGAATTTATCCTCGCTTGTCGGGCCGATGCGATCTCGCCACCCTCGCGATCATTCAAAGGGGGGTGAATAGATGTCGATCTCGATGACGCGACGCATGGCGTTGATGGCGCCGATATTAACTATTCCAGGGTTGCTCGTGCCTCGAGCCAAGGCTGAGAGTGCCCTGCATGGCGTCGAAGAACGGCTGAAGGGACTCGAAGCTCGGAGCGGCGGGCGCCTGGGGGTTGCCGTAATGAACGCCGCAACCGGCCAAGTGGTGGGCAACCGTGTCGACGAGCGCTTCGCTATGTGCAGCACGTTCAAGGCGCTCGCTGTGGCCTTCGTGCTGGCACGGGTCGACCGGGGCGAGGAGCAGCTCGATCGTCGTATTGTCTTCACCGAGCGCGATTTGGTGCTGCCATACAAGGCGACCAAACCTCATGTTGGTCCGGAGGGCATGACGATAGAAGCGCTCTGTGACGCAGCGATCACGGTCAGCGACAGTACAGCCGCGAATTTATTGTTGGCCAGCTTTGGTGGTCCGGCGGCACTGACGGCCTATTTGCGATCCTTGGACGATGTGGTGACCCGCGTTGATCGCATTGAGCTGGATTTGAATATCGTTAAGCCCGGCGAAGTCCACGATACGACATCCCCACGCGCGATGGTGGGAACCTTGCGCCGGCTGCTTCTGGGCGATGCTCTGTCAACTTCATCCCGCACAAAGCTGACGACTTGGATGGTCGAGGCCAAGGATGCCGCTGCCCAGCGCCTCCGGATCGGCTTGCCGGCGGGGTGGCGGATTGCCAACAAGCCTGGCACCTGGGAGAAGATATCGACCAACGATATTGGCGTAATCTGGCCGCCGCATCGCGATCCGCTAGTCGTTGCAGCCTATCTTGGTGAAGCGCCGGGCTCAACCAAGGCCCAGGAAGGCGTTCTGGCTGACGTTGCTCGGATCGTCGCTGAGGAAGCGTCGTTGTAGATACTTTCATAAGCCCCGGTTTGAGGTGGGGCTCGAGGGCGGAGGGTTGAGGACTGCTCCATCCGCCTCAGCCCTGTGCCACAATGGAGCTTCACACGCCACATGCCGTTCGGCACCAGGGACCGTTCATGATCACCTGCCACCTGAAATACGTCATCGACCCGTACAAGCTCGCCGAGTTCGAGGAATATGCCCGCCGGTGGGTCGCGCTGGTCACGCGCATGGGCGGCCGGCATCACGGCTATTTCCTGCCGTCGGAGGGCGCCAACAACATTGCCTATGCGCTGTTCAGCTTTCCAAGTCTCGCGGCCTACGAGGACTATCGCCGACGCATGGCGAGCGACCCCGAATGCCAGGCGGTCTTCGAGCTCGAAAAGCAGAACCGCAGCATCGTGAGCTACGAGCGCAGCTTTCTGCGGCCCGTGCTCGAATAGCGCGGTTAGAGCTCGCTGCGAAAGCGGTGCGGCGAGGTGCCGGCGATTTTGCGGAACGCCGTCGAGAAATGGCTCTGGCTCGAGAATCCGACCGCGACCGACAGGCTCGCGAGCGACAGCGACCGGTCCGCCAGCAGTTCCTTCGCCCGCTCGATGCGCCGGTAGAGCTGGTACTGGTGCGGTGTCATGCCGGTCGACTGCTTGAAGCTGCGGCAGAAATGAAAGACCGACAGGCCGGCGGTCGCCGCCATGTCGCCGAGCGAGACGTCCTCGGCCAGGTGCGCCTCGATGAATTCCTTGACCCGCTTCAAGGCAAAGGGGGTGAGGCCGCCCTTACGGGCGCCGCTCGGCCGCCGGAGCGTCGAATGGGCACGGACCAGATGGACCGCGAGCAGCAGCGCGAAGCGCTCGGCATAGACGGCGGAGGCCAGCGCCGGCACCTGCAGCTCCTGCAGCAGCCCGCGGGCCATCTGCTCGGCCGGGAAGTCGCGCACGGCTAGGCTCGGCGCGATCTCGAGCCGTTCGGCGTCGATGTCGAGCGCCTCGGCCACGACCTGGTCGATCCGGCTCTGCGGCAGATAGACCTCGATGCGGCCGTAGAGCCCCTCCCAATGCCATTCGGCGGCCTCGCCGGCCGGCGTCACGCTGACGCTGCCGGCCGCGGCGCGGCGGCGCTGGGTATCGCCGCCCAGCCGGCGCGACAGAAGGAGCGCACCCGATTGCTGGACGCTGATGACGTGATGGTCGACAGGCGGGTATTCGATGAGGCCGTCACGGCCGGTGCGCTGCACCACGAACAGGTCGGGCCAGTTGCGGCCCTGGCTCGAGACGGCGGCCGGGCAGATCGCCAGCGTCTCCTCCGGCGTGATCGTACGGTCCCAGATGCGGTCGGCGATCGGACGGTCCATCGATGGGCGGTCGGTGGCGCGCTTTTCCATGGGCATAGAGGCCCTCCCCACTAATTTTTATCGGCCTTTTGCGCATAGATTAGCCACATATCGGGGGAGGTGCGCAATTCCTTGCAGAAAAGGCGCGCCTGAGGGCGCGCCTTTTCCAAACATTGCAGCGTCTGCGCCGCTACTTCTTCGGCGCGGGCGTCACGGTGACCACCTTGGGCGCGATCTTCGCCATGGCGCCGTCGCAGTCCTCGGCCGGCAGCTTGGAGAGATCGACCTTGCTCTGGGCGGCCGCGCGGATCTCCACGAACTTCGCCTGGAGCGCCTGCATGATCGGCGCCGCCTTGTCGGCGATCGCCTGCATGGCGGCGTCCTGCGACTTCGCCGTCTGCCAGCCGATCGCGGCAACCTGCGGCTGGTAGGTCGGCACGACGGTCTGGAACTGGGCGACCGCCTGGTCGTCGGCCTTGGCCTGGCCGCCGATTTCATCGGCAAACGCTTTCAGCACGCACGCGTTGTCGGTGAGCTCGTTCGCGAGCCAGAGCTTGCGGTCGAGCGAAAGCTTGACGGTGAGCTTGGCGAGCGAGGCGCAGACCGTGCCGTCCGGCAGCTTCGCGATCGCCGCGTCGCGCTTGGCCGTGAAGCCGACGCTCGCGTCATAGAAGCCGGGGGTGCGGCGATCGGTCCCGGTAGCGCCGGCCTTAAGCGCCAGGTCCTTGGCCGTGGCACTCGTGTCCTGCGTCAGCGGGCTCGGCACTGCCTCGAACGCGATCTGGGCCGGCGGTGCCGCCGGGCACGACGCGGCATGGGCCGCGGCACCAAAGCCCAGCAGCAGAACGCCGACGAGGCCGGCCATAATTTTCCCGGCGAATAGTTTCTTGGTCATTGGAACTCCCGAATCAAATTGGTTGGCCGGGAGGAGACAGAAACGCGGGTCGCAGGTAAAGCGCGAAATCATCGACCGAGCAGGGCAGCCTCGAGGCGGCACGCGCTCAGTCCGTGCGCCACTCCTCGATCCATTGCGTGCTGATGCCGACGCGGTCCGCCGGGTCGATCCCCTTGAGCCAGGTCGGGATCACGAACACGGTCGAGCCGAAATAGAGCGGCAGTTCCGGCAGTTGCTCGCTATAGATGTCGATGATCTGGCTCCAGATCGGCTTGCGCTTCTCGGGATCGAACTCGTTCAGGAGCGAGCGGATCAGCCGATCGGTCTCGGCATCGGAGAAATGCGGGAAATTGCCGCCGACGAAGCCGTTCGCGGCCGCGGGAATGCTGTCGGACAGGAGCGTGTAGGTCGGCGGTGTGTCGGGTGAGGCGTTCCAGCCGAACAGCGCCATGTCGAATTTGCCGTGCCTCAGCGTGTCGCCGAACAAGACCGCCGGCGGCACGTTGGCGATCGTGACCGCAACGCCGACCGCCTGCCATTTCGCCTGGAGTTCGAGCTCGATGAGCTCGCGGACGCGGTTGCCCGCCGTCGTCGTCAGCGACAGGGCGAGCCGGTGGCCCTGGTCGTCGACCCGGATGCCGTCCGGCCCGGGCCGGAACCCTGCCTCGTCGAGCAGGTGCGCCGCCGCCTCGGGATCATAGGCGTATTTGCGCTTGCCCGGGACGTAGACCGTGTTGGTCGGGCCGATGAAACTATCGGCGACCGGCAGCAGGCCATCGAACAGGTTGCGGGTAATGGCCTGCCGATCGATCGCCAGCAGCAAGGCCTGGCGGACCCGGCGATCGGCGAGCAGCGGGTTGCCGAGATTGAGGTCGATGTGTTCGTAGGCGAGGCTGCCCTGAATGGCGAAGCCGTAGCTGTAGGCGCGGCGGGCCCTGAGCTCCAGACCCTGGTCGACGGTCAGGCCCATCTCGCCCGCGATATAGTCGATGCTGCCGGTGAGAAAGGCGGCTTCCAGCGCCGCCGTGTTCTCGATGATGTCGATCCTGATGTGCGGAATATGCGCCGGGGGACCGGGCCAGTTCGGATTGCGCTCATACCGCGCGCTGCGGCCAGACTCGTAGCTCACCAGCCGATAGGGGCCGAGCCACAGGCCCGGGTTGCCGGGGTCGGTCACGTAGGCCGAACGCTGCAGATAGTCCCCGGGCTGAGCGAGCTTCGCCAGGATCGGGCCTTCGATATGCTCCGGGATGACCCAGAGCATAATCCGGTTATAGGTGTAGTCGGCCCGGTCGAGATGCAGCGTGAAGGTGCGGTCGTCGGCGAGTGTGATGTCCGTGATGTGGCGGAGCGCCTCGTCATTGCCGACGCCGATGCGCGGATCGCGGGTGAGGCGCCAGCTGAACGCCACGTCCCGGCTCGTGACCGGCTCGCCGTCGCCCCAGCGCAGGTCGGGCAGCAAGGTGAAGGTGACGTCCATGCCGCGACGCCCGTCCGGCAGGGTTACGATGCGGGCGCCGCCGTTCTCGATCGTCGGCAGGGTCTCGCACAGAAGGCACGTCGGTCGGCCGGTCTTGTCGAGGCCGGCGAGCGCCCGTAGGGCCGGCCACAATAGGTAGTCGCGGGCGGCGGACGGGGTCTGGAGCGGGTTGAGCGATGTCGGCGCCTGGCGGAGGCCGATCGCCAGTTCGTCATGGGCGGCCTCGGCGGCTCCCGTCCAGCCTGCAGCCGCGGCGAGCACGGCAAGGGCGGCGCCGACGCGCGTCAACCATCGCCGAAGATCCGATGATCGCATGAGGCCCCGCCTCCAAAATGCCGTTCGACTCTGATGCCGCCCGAGCTCGCGGAGGAGAGCGAGGGCGACCGCGCGGCAGATTCCTCCAAACCGGCCGCTCTGCCAAGCTTTACTACGTGCCGAGCTCTACTGATTGTTGAGCTGGCGGCCGTTGAGCTTGTGATTATTGGGTTGGCGGGGGCCAAGCCGATCGCGCAGCCGATCGGTGGCACGCCGGACCGCCGCCGCCATGGCCGGCTCGAGATCGGAATGATTGCCTTCGACCACGACCTCGAGCTCCGAGCCGGGCCAGGCGCGATGGACTTCCCAGGACGTCGTAGGCGGCGCCACGACGTCGTAGCGGCCGACGACGAGCTGCGCCGGCAGATGGGTGATGCGGCCGAGGTCGCGCAGGATCTGGCCTTCCTCGATGAAGAAGCCGTGCGCGCAATAGCGGGTGAAGAAGCGCGACAGGGGCAGGGCCTGGGCGAGGTCGACCGCCTGGTCGATGAGCTCCCGGTCCGGACGGAAGGTGGATGTACGGGCGGAGAAGCGCTTCAAGGCCCGCACCGCCGGCTCATGGACGCCCGGGTCCGGGTCGTTCGTTCGCCGGTAGTAGGCGGCCAGCACGTCGCCGTGCTCCGAGGGCGGCAGGGCTGCCAGCAATTCGTCGTAGGCTTCCGGAAACAGCACGCCGATCGAGCGCCACCACCAGTCGATCTCGCGCGCCCGGCCCATGAACATGCCGCGCAGGCGGAAGCCCAGGCACCGGTCCGGGTGCGCCTCGCCATAGAGCAGCGCCAGGCACGAGCCCCAGGAGCCGCCGGTCACGACCCAGCGCTCGATGCCGAGATGGCGGCGCAGCCGCTCGAGGTCCTCGACGAGGGCCTGCGCGTCGTTGTCCTCAGTCTCGCCGAGCGGCTCCGATCGGCCGCAGCCGCGCTGATCGATCAGCACGATGCGGTAGAAGTCCGGGTCGTAGAAACGGCGATGCACCGGCTTGGCACCGCCGCCCGGACCGCCATGCAGGAAGATGACCGGCACGCCGTCCGGATTGCCCACTTGCTCGTAATAGATCCGATGCGGGCCGCCTACCGCCAGTAGGCCGTGATCGTAGGGTTCGATTTCGGGATAGAGCTGATCGTCGAGCGACATCGGGGAGTCCGGTGTGCGGAGAGGGACCGGCATGGTGCCCGCTCCGGCGTCGCTCGGCAATCGCGAGCGCGCGGCCCATCGGCCGCGATTGCCGCGCGGCGTGTCCTCCCAAGACGAGGCGCAAAAGCGGGCGAGATAATCCGGCCGGGCTCGGCAAGACGACCAGGTAGCGGCCGACAAACCGCCTGGCAGCTCTACAGTCTGCGATTGTCCGCGAAGCCCCCGCGGCGTCCGCGATTTTACCGCGAAGATGGTGCTCGACTTTCCGACTCGGGCGAGTTAATTGTTTGTTAACCTCGTTTTTGGTGAAGCCCTTGATGGTTGACGCGGCGCTGGTCCACAATCGCTTTGCGGAGCGCCTTCGCGCGGACGGTGCGGTGCTTGCCATCATCGATGGCCAGGCTGATCTGCTCGCCACCGCTGTGGCGCCGGTCGGCGGCACGGCAGCGTTGCACAACAACCTGATGGGGCTCGCCCGACTCGGTCATGCTTTCAACCTGCCGACGGTGCTGGGTGTCAGCACCGGGGCGGCGTGCGGGCCGGTGCTCGACGAACTCGTGGACCTGTTCGGGGCCGCGGCGATCGTGAAGCGTCGGGCCGGAGCATTCTGGGACGATCCGGCCTCGCGCGAGGCCGTCCTCGCCCATGGCCGGCGCCATCTGATCGTCGCGTCGCTCACCCCCGCTTTCGGCATAGCCGAGACCGCGCTTGGTGCGCGCGGCGACGGTCTTGAGGTCCATGCCGTGCTCGACGCGTCGGCCGGCAGCAGCGACGGGGCCGGGCGAATCGGCATGGCCCGCATGACGGCGGCCGGTGTCCGCCTGACCAGTTGGGTCGCGGTATTGGCGGAACTGGGTGCCACCTGCGTGGATATCGCTGGCGGCAATGGTGCCGCGGCGGTGCGTGACAATCTCGATCGCTATACGGCCGCGGCCGCGACGTTGACCTAGAGTCCGACCTAAGGCTGCAAATCACCGCAATCACGTGACAGGGCGGCAAGCAGGCGAAAGCCGTCTTGGTTGCGCCGCAGCATAGTACTGCAGCGGCATGTGTCCCCAACCATGCCGAACCAGCGTCGCCGGCCAGTCGTGGCGCCCCCCTCACACGGCTCGGGAACTTGGCGGCGGGATCTGGGACTCGGTCCGGCAGCGCGATATCCCCATTCTCGCGCTGCCGGCCGACTTCTTCCCATCGACGAGGATCAGAGGCTGCGCAATTCCTCGACCTGGGCCTCGGTCAGGAACCGGGTCCGATGGCCGTGCAGCAGCAGGTGCAGGCGCGCCGTTTCCTCGAGCTCCTCGATCGCCGCGGCGGCGGCCGAAAGGCTGGTGCCGGCGACCACGGGCCCGTGGTTGGCGAGCAGCACCGCCTGGTGGCGGCCGGCCAGCTCGCGGACCGCATCGGCGAGCTTCGGATCGCCCGGCCGGAAATAGGGCACGAGCGGCAGCGTGCCGACGCGCATCACGTAATAGGCAGTGATCGGCGGCAGCACGTTCGCCGGATCAACGTCGGCGAGGCAGGACACCGCGACCGAATGGGTCGAGTGGAGATGCACGACCGCTTCGGCCGTGCCGCGTTCCTCATACATGGCGCGATGGAGGAAGCTCTCCTTGGTCGGCGCATCGCCCGCGAGGAGCATGCCGTCCGGCGCCAGCTTCGCGAGCCGCGCCGGGTCGAGCTCGCCCAGCGCGACGTTGGTCGGCGTCATGAGATAGCCGTCGGCAAGGCGCATGCTGATGTTGCCGGAACTGCCGAAGGTGAGGCCGCGGGCGAAGATCGAGGCGCCGAGCCGGCAGATCGCTTCGCGCGCGCGCGTTTCGGCGCTCATGCGAAGGCTCGGAGGAAGAAATCCTCGCCGCCGAAATTGCCGGACTTGAGGGCGAGCGCCAACGGCGGCCGGTCCCCGCCGGACGCGACCGTCCAGGGCACGCCGGGATCGATCTGCCGGCCGATGCCGAGCGCGGTGATGCCCAGCGCCTTGACGACCGCGCCGGAGCTTTCGCCGCCCGCCACCACCAGGCGCCGCACGCCGCGCTCGACCAACCCGGCCGCGATGCGGGCGAGCGCCTCTTCGACGACGGTGCCGGCCCGCTCGCGGCCGAGGGCTTCCTGGGCGGCGCGGACGTCGGCCGGGGCGGCGCTGGCGCTGATCAGGATCGGCGCCGGCCCCAGATGGCGCTCGGCCCAGTCGAGCGCGTCGTCGATCTGGTCGTCGCCGGTGGCGAGTGCCAGCGGGTCGAGCTGGAAGCTCGGCCGGCGGGCGCGCATGTAGGCGTTCTGGGCGAGCGTCGCGACGGAGCAGGAGCCGGACAGCACGGCCGACGCACCGCCCAAGTCGACCGCCATGGCGGCGTCCATGCCATGGTCGGCGAGCAGCCCCTGCCGGCGGAAGTTCGCCGGCAGACCCAGGGCGAGGCCCGAGCCGCCGGTGATGAGGCGGAGCTGGGCCGCGGCCTCGCCGAGGCGGATCAGGTCGTCGTCGCTCGCCGCGTCGACGATGGCGTGAGCCGTGCCGGCGCCGCGCAGCCGGTCGAACACCACACGGACGGCACCGGGACCGGCCGACACGGCCGACAGCGGCACGAGGCCGACCGGCCGTGTCGTCTGCTGGGCCAGCACGCGCACGAGGTTCGAATCGCGCATCGGCGTCAGCGGATGGTCGCGCATGCCGGATTCGGAGAGAAGTCCGTCGCCGACGAACAGATAGCCCTTGAAGATGGTCCGGCCGTTCTCGGGGAAAGCCGGGCAATAGATCGTGAAATCGACGCCCATGGCCGTCATCAGCGCTTCGGCGACCGGCCCGATGTTGCCGGCCGGCGTCGAATCGAAGGTCGAGCAATATTTGAACAGGATCTGCCGGGCGCCCGCCGCCTCGAGCCAGCCGAGGGCAGCCAGCGACTGGTCGATCGCGTCGGCGGCGGGGATGGTGCGGCTCTTCAGCGCGACCACGATCGCGTCGACCTCGTCGAGGTCCATGCGCTCGAAGGGCTCGGTCGGCACGTCGATGAGCTGGACGGTGCGCATGCCCTGGCGCACGAGCGTGTTGGCGAGGTCGGTTGCACCAGTGAAGTCATCGGCGATGGCGCCGAGCAGGATCGCCATGGAGGCGCCTTTCGAGAAGGTTGCCGAAACCCGGGTCTCGGTCGATCCTAAGCGGTCTTCGGCTCTGCCTTCAAGGATCCCGCCCAATGCCGCGTTTCGCCGCGAATCTGTCCATGATGTTTTCGGAATATGATTTTCTCGACCGGTTCTCTGCTGCGGCCGACGCCGGGTTCAAGGCCGTCGAATACCTGTTTCCCTATGAATATTCCGCCGAGGAGCTGGCCCGGCGCCTGGAGAGTGCCAAGCTGACGCAGGCGCTTTTCAACCTGCCGCCCGGTGACTGGGCCAAGGCCGAACGCGGGCTCGCGGCGCTGCCTGGACGCGAGGCGGATTTCGCCCATGCGCTCGACCGGGCGATCGCCTATGCGCGCCCGCTCAATTGCGCGAAGCTGCACGCCATGGCCGGCATCCTGCCGCCCGGGACCGATCCGGCGGCGGCGCGCCGCACCTATGTCGCCAATCTGCGCCGGGCCGCCGAGCATGCGGCGGAGGCCGGGATCACGATCCTGATCGAGCCGATCAACACGCGCGACATCCCGGGCTATTTCCTCAACCGGCCAGCCGAGGCGCGCGCGATCATCGAGGAGGTGGGCGCGGCCAACCTCAGGCTGCAGTTCGACATCTATCACTGCCAGATCATGGTCGGCGATCTCGCGACCCAGCTTCGCGCCCATGCCGACATCACCGGCCATATCCAGATCGCGGGCGTGCCCGATCGCCACGAGCCGGACGTGGGCGAGATCAATTATCCGTATCTCTTCAACGTGATCGACGAGATCGGCTACGACGGCTGGATCGGCTGCGAATACCGGCCGCGCGGCGAGACCGCGGACGGGCTCGGCTGGCTCGATCCCTGGCGCTAGGGCTCAGGCTGCGCCGGTCCTAGGCCGAGAGCCCAGCCGACCGGCCGCGCGCGTGCGGCGGTATCGGTCGACGAGCTTTGCCGGCAACAGCCAGAAGAAGAGGGCGACAGCGAGCGGGATGGCCATGGCCTCGTCGAGATGACCCACGACCGGGATACGGTCCGGGATGATATCGAACGGCATGATGAGATAGCTCGCCACCACGAGCGGCGCGGTCCGGGCGCGCAGCGGCACCTCCGGATCCTTCGCAAGCGACCAGAGTGCCCGGGCCTCGAGCCCGAGGCGCCGGCGCGCGGCGGCCCAGCCACGGGACGGCGTCGGGGCAGGGTTGGGCGAGGCGGGGCGGGGATTGGGCGACGTCTCGATGCCGGGCCTGGACGCCGGGACCGGCGAGCGGGCCGGCTCGGGGGCGAGTGCCGCGACCTGCGCCTCGTAACGCCAGCCGGTCAGGTCCTGCCCTGTCATCTCTTCGAGCCGGCCGATGTCGGCTTCGAGCGCCTCGCGCAGGCTGCCGAGTGCCGCCAGCTTCTGGTCGAGCGAGGGGCCGGCGATCCGCCGCTTGGCGAAGACGATGTCGTGCAGCGGCCCGAACTTGACCGCGTAGAACAGTTCGGGCGACAGCTTGCGCACCATGGGACCGGCGAGATGGGCCAAGCGGCGCAGATGCTGGCTGCGGTAATGGACGGAGGCATTCACCTCGCGCGTGACGCTGGGCGGCGTCTCGACGTCCAGCCCCAGCCGGCGCTGCAGCCGCCGGGCGAGTTCGACCGGATCGCGCTTGAGGTCGGCATAGTCGACGAGCAGCACGCGCTCGCGGCCGAAGCGCTCGATATAATGCTCCAGCGTCGCGGCAGTGAGCCCGATCTCCAGCGCCTCGGCATGCACCTTGGGATCAGCGGCGAGCCAGCCGATCGGATGCTCTTCCTGCCGGTATTTCTGGTACCAGGACAGCACACGCGCGTAGGGGCTGCGCATGTTGACCATGAGCAGCGGGTTCGGGATCGTGCGGGCGATCCGGTCGCAGACCTTCGGGTCCATCATGTAGAAGGGCGAGATGTCGGCGCGCAGCCGCGTGGCGTGCGTCGCGGGCCGGAACTGCTCGTCGTACCAGGCGGACCCCGCGTCGAAATGATGGTTGAAGAAATTCACTTCCTTCATGCGGGTCGTCGCCACCTGGCTGTGGCCGAACAGCAGTTCGTGGACCCAGGTCGTCCCCGACCGGATCGGGCCGAGGCCGATCAGCAGCGGGATATTGTTGAGCTGCGCGCGCGACGATCCGTGTTCCGCCATGACATCCCCTCGGAACCGGGGCGACTCTCGCTGGGTCGCCCTTCTCAAGCCCCAAGAGGCGATAGTGACGGATTGATGAAATCATCCCCGCTCAACACACGGGTATATTGTAACGGTGCGTGTCATGGGTCGGGCCGACCTGCGGTCGGAGGTGGTGCGACGCCACCCTTCATCGAGCCGGGCCAGGCACTTACGCCCGGCCGGATCCTTACGAATTGTTACAAAGCGAAGTGCGACGAGAACGCGCGGTTGTGCGTACGCGCTTTCGTTGCGGCGGGACCGAGCCGCGGGCTGGCCCTCAGGCGCGCGGCGCGTGCTTGGACAGGATGCGCTGCAGCGTCCGCCGATGCATCTTGAGCCGCCGCGCCGTCTCCGAAACGTTGCGGTCGCATTGCTCGAACACGCGCTGGATATGCTCCCAGCGGACCCGGTCGGCCGACATCGGGTTCTCCGGCGGCGGCGGCAGCGAGCTGCCACGGGTCAAGAGCGCGCGCTCGACCACGTCGGCATCGGCCGGCTTCGACAGATAGTCGATGGCGCCCGCCTTCACGGCGGCGACGGCGGTCGCGATATTGCCGTAGCCGGTCAGCATGACGATGCGCGCGGCGGGCCGGGCCTTGCGGATGGCGCCGACCACGTCGAGACCGTTGCCGTCGCCGAGCCGGAGGTCGACCACCGCGAAGGCCGGCGGGTTTTCCTCGGCCTTGGCGACGCCCTCCTTCGTGCTCTCGGCGGTCTCGACCAGGAAGCCGCGTCGCTCCATGGCGCGCGCCAGGCGGTGGCAGAGCGGCGTGTCGTCGTCGACAATCAGCAGGCTGCGCTCGGCATCGGGCAGGCCGTCGAGCGAGACCAGGTCGATGTCGGCCGGTGCGAGGTTGGGCGTCTGAGCGGGGGCGTCGATCATGATCGCACGAATTCCTTAAAGCTGCTCGGGGGGCGGAGCCGGCCCCCGGTCCAACAAGTCCGCTCAGGCGGCCGGCGCGGTGAGGCCCACGACGGTCGCCAACGCCCGACGAGGCCAGCGCACCCGCACGACCGCGCCGCCTTGGGCGCCGTTGGCGAAATGCAGCTTGGCGCCGGTGCGCCGGAGCAGCGTTTCCGCGATGAAGATGCCGAGCCCCATGTGCTCTGCATCTTCGTCCCGTCCCGATAGATAGGGTTCTCCCAGCCGAGACAAGACCTGGGTCGGAAAACCCGGACCGTCATCGGCAACCGTGACGGTGACCCATCTGTCGTCCCAGGCCGTCTTGACCACGACCTCCGCGGCGGCGAACTGGATGGCATTCTGCACCAGATTGCCGAGCCCGTGCATGATTTCCGGACTGCGCGCGACGAGCGGTTGATCCCCTGGATTTCCTTCGATTTTTTGAATAAGCGCCCGGTGCGGAACACGGTAGGGATCACCGGCCGCCTCGACGAGCGCCGACAGCGGCAGACGGTCGTAGGGCGTGCCCCCGTCGGCCTCCCGTTTCTGGGCCAGCTCCTGGAGGATGGTGCGACATCTTGCCGTCTCACTCAGCAGGAGCTGGGCGTCCTCGGCGAGCGGCCCGTCGGCCGGCAGATCGCGCGCCAATTCCTTGGCGATGACCGCGATCGTGCCCAAGGGACTGCCGAGCTCGTGGGCGGCGGCGGCGGCGAGCGCGCCCACGGCCGAGATGCGCTGCTCGCGCGCGAGCGCCAGCTGGGTTGCGGCATAGGCGTCGCTGATCCGGCGGCCCTCTTCGGTGACGCTCCAGGTATAGGCGGCGATAAACAGGGTCGAGAGCGTGAGGGCGAGCCAGACCGCTGAGACGTAGAGCAGGGGGAATTCCAGCTGGTCCTCGTCCCACGGCAGCGGCAGATGCCAGATGGCGAGGATCGTGGCGACGCCGACGGTCAGCGCCGACAGCGTCATGACGCTGCGTCGCGACAGGATCGTGGCGCCGACCGTGACGGGCGCCAGCACCAGGAGCGCGAACGGGTTCTGCAGCCCGCCGGTCAGGTAGAGGAGGGCGCCCAGCTGCACCACGTCGTAGGCCAGGTACATCATGGCGTCGCGGTCGCCCAAGCGCAGCGAGCCGGTGCGCTGCATCTGGTTGGCGAGGTTGATGAGCGCCGAGGTCGCGACCACGCCCAGCGCGATCTCGAGCGGCAGGGTGAAGCCCAGCGCCAGATGCACGATGAGGAGGGTGACAGCCTGGCCGGCGACGGCGATCCAGCGGATCCAGATCAGCGTGCGCAGGCTGACGCGACCACCCTCGCTCCGCGCGGGCGTGTCGTCCGCGTCCGTGTCGACAATTGTCTCGATGCTCATGGGTGGGTCGCCTGCGCCGTCGGGCGGGGAATTGTCAACGACGCCTCCCAGACTCGTTCGACGGGGCGGCTTCGATGGTGCCGGTTCGATCGATACCCGTCCATTTCGGGATGGTCGATCTCGCGACACCGCAGATCTCACGGATAGACCATATGGATGGTGAGCGCGGCGTCATCAATGCCGACCTCGAACGCGCAGGAGTCGAAGCTGGGCGCGGACAGGAACGGCCGCACGTCGCGCGAGAAGGCGTAGCCTTCCTCTGGCAGGCCGAGCAGGCTGAAGTCCATCTCGCCGTTGTCGTTCTCGTCGTGGAAGGTCGCGATCGCATAGTGGCCGGGCGCCACGTCGTGCAGCGTGAAGACGACCTTGCCGACGGCGGCCGGCAGGCCGATGTTCTGCAGCGACTTCTGGTCGTCGAGCCAGGTCTCGGCGTTGCCCCACAGCGTCACGTAGACCTTGCCGTCGGCGCTGTGGATGTCGTCGACCGTCACGGTCACGTCGGCGGCGAGCGCCCCCTGGCCGCCGAGGGTAGCACCCATCAGCCCGAAGATCGCCCGGCGCCACATGGTTTCAGGCCGACCGGCCGCTGACCTTGGCCTCCTCGAACGTCGCCATGCCGGTGTGGCAGGCGACGGCGCCCTTGAGGATCTGGATCGCAAGGGTGGCACCCGAGCCCTCGCCGAGCCGCATGCCGAGGTCGAGGATCGGCTGTTTCCCGATGATCTCGAGCAGCCGGCTGTGCCCCGGCTCCGGCGAGCGATGGCCGACGACGCAATGGTCGAGCGCGCGCCGGTCGGCAGCGTAGAGCACGGCCGCGGCGGCAGTGCAGGCGAAGCCGTCGAGCACGACCGGCACGCGCGCGAGGCGGGCGGCCAGGATGGCGCCGACGATCGCGGCGAGCTCATTGCCGCCGACCGTGCGCAGCACCTCGAACGGATCGGTCATGGCGGGCTTGTTGACGGCTACGCCTTCCGCCACGGCAGCGGTCTTGCGGACAAGCGCCTCGCCCTCGACGCCCGTGCCGGGGCCGACCCAGTCCTTGGCCTCGCCGCCGAACAGGCCGAGGCAGAGGGCGGCCGCGGCGGTCGAATTGCCGATGCCCATCTCGCCCAGCGCCAAGAGGTCGACACCCGGCTCGACCGCCATCATGCCATAGGCGATCGCGCGCGCGGCCGCCTCGTCGGTCATCGCCGGGCCTTCCGTGAAGTCTTGGGTCGGTTGGTCGAGCGCCATTTCGTAGACGCGCAGGTCGCCGTCGACGGCGGCGCACAGCTGATTGACCGCGGCGCCGCCCGCGATGAAGTTCTCGACCATCTGCGCCGTGACCGCCGTCGGATAGGCCGAGACGCCGCGCGCGGCCACGCCGTGGTTGCCGGCGAAGACCGCGGTGCGCGGATGGTTGATGAACGGCGGGTGCTTTGCCTGCCAGGTGGCGAGCCACTGCACGAGCTCCTCGAGCCGGCCGAGCGCGCCGGCAGGCTTGGTCAGCTGCCGCTCGCGCAGCACGGCGGCGGTGCCGGACTCGAGGTCGGGTCCGGGCAGCTCGCGCAGCAGCGCGCGGATCTCGTTGAGGGAGGCGGCGGGCTTGGCGCTAGTCGCCATCGGCTTCACTCGTGGTAATCAATAGGGTGATCGGGGCCTTATCATGGCGTCGCCGCCCCCGTCCATGCTTTGTCCGAACGAGGGAGCCATGTCGAATTCGCCCCACGCCGCCCGTTTCGGGCCGGCCGAGCAGCTCGCCCTCGGGCTCGTGTTCCTGACCCGCCTGCCGATCCGGCTCAAGGGCGCCCTGCCCGAGGACGCGGTCGCCCGCGCGGCCTGGAGCTTTCCGCTCGCGGGTGTGGTCATCGGGCTCGTGGGCGCGCTCGCCGCGATCGCGGCCGATGCCCTGGGACTGCCGCCCATCGCGTCCGCCCTCCTGGCGCTCGCCGCCACCATGGCGATGACCGGCGCGCTGCACGAGGATGGGCTTGCCGACATGGCCGATGGCTTGGGCGGCCGGACGCGCGAGCACAAGCTCGAGATCATGAAGGACAGCCGTATCGGCTCCTACGGCGTGCTGGCGCTGATCGTCGATGTCGGGCTGCGCACGACGGCACTCAGCGTGCTCATCCAGGATAGCCGCGGGCATCTCCTGGGCGCGCTCGTCGCGGCCCATGCTGGCTCCCGCGCGCTTTTGCCGCTGCTGATGCGCGCCTTGCCGCCGGCACGGCCGGGCGGGCTTGCGGCCTCGGTCGGCGTGCCGTCGTCCTGGGCCTCGGTCGCAGCCCTGGTCATCGGGACTGCCGCCGTGTTCTGGGGCCTCGGCGATCGGCTCGGCCTCGCTGGTTTCGTCGCGGCCGCCGTCGCCATGGTTGCGGTGGGCGCGCTTGCCCGCCGGGAGCTCGGCGGCTACACCGGGGACGTACTGGGGGCTGCCCAGCAGTTGGGCGAGATCGTCCTGCTGCTCGCGGCCGTCGTTCAATTGCCGATCATGCTCTGATCCCCAACCCACCCCATACGACCCACCTACGCGCGAGGATGCCCATGACGAAGTCCGCCAGCCCTGACAGCGTCCGCCCGTCCGATCGGACGACCCGCTGGTGGTGGGTGCGCCATGCCCCGGTCGTGGTCAACAACGGCTGCTGCTACGGCCAGACCGATCATCCCTGCAACACGGACGATCCGCCGGCCTATCGGCGGCTTGCCCAGATCCTGCCGCGCGAGGCGGTGTGGGTCACGAGCAACCTCCGGCGGACGCACGAGACCGCCGCCGCGATCGTGGCCGCTGGCCTGCCGGGTCCCGCGACCTTTCCCGGGCCCGACGTGACGGTCGAGACGGATCTGGCCGAGCAGCATTTCGGCGAATGGCAGGGCCGGACCTATGCCAGCCTGGCTGCGGAGCGGGCCGAGGAATATCATCGCTTCTGGCTGGCGCCGGCGACCGAACGACCGGCGGGCGGCGAGAGCTTCGTCGATCTCATGACGCGCGTGACGAGCACGATCCATCGCTTGAACGAGCGCTTCGCCGGCCGCGACATCATTGCGGTGACCCATGGCGGCACGATTCGCGCAGCCCTGGCACTGGCGCTCGACCTGCCGCCCGAGGCGGCCCTCGCCTTTGCGATCGATAATATATCGGTGACGCGGCTCGACCATTTCCCTGAGGGCGCCGGCGGCCTCGGTCACGGCTGGCGGGTCAATTCCGTCAATCAGCCGCCGCGATGACGGGGGCCGCGGGGACAGGCACATCGGGCGGGCCATCGTGACCGATCAGCCGATCTTCGACGCGACCTTCCGCGCCCGCCTTGCCGACCTCATCGCCTGGCGCCGCGACGTGCGCGCCTTCCGCACGGCGCCGGTGCCGGCCGGCACGTTCGAGCGGCTGGTCTCGCTCGCTTGCCTGGCACCGTCGGTCGGCCTGTCCCAGCCCTGGCGCTTCGTGCGCGTTGCCGATCCGGCGCGGCGCGCCAAGGTCCGTGCCAGCTTCGAGCAGTGCAATGCTGCGGCTTTGGCCGCACAGGATGGCGATCGGGCGCAGCTCTACGCGCGGCTGAAGCTCGCCGGCTTCGACCAGGCGCCGGAACAGTTCGCCGTATTCTCCGACCGCTCGACGGAGCAGGGTCACGGCCTCGGCCGGCGCACCATGCCGGAAATGGCCGATTATTCGACGGTCGCCGCCATCTATACCGTCTGGCTCGCGGCCAGGGCCGAGGGGCTGGGCCTCGGCTGGGTCTCGATCCTCGATCCGGCCGAGGTCACGGCGGCGCTGGACGTGCCGGCCGATTGGCGCTTCGTCGGATATTTCTGCTTAGGCTATCCGGAACACGAGGACGACGTCCCGGCGCTGGAGCGCGCCGCCTGGGAGCGTCGCCGCGAGGTCAAGCGCTTCATCTTCGAGCGATAGGAGAGCCATGCAGATCGACGACCTCCCGTTCGGCACGACCGACTGGGCCCAAGTGCCGGCGACCGAGCATCCGGGCGAGACCGGCACCGCATTCTGGCGCACCCGGCAGTTCGGGCCGATCCGTGTGCGCATGGTCGAATACACGCCCGGCTATCTCGCCGACCATTGGTGCCGCAAGGGCCACATCCTGCTGGTCATCGACGGCGTGCTCGAGACCGAGCTCGAGGACGGCCGGCGCATGACACTCAAGGCCGGCATGTCCTACCAGGTCGCCGACGGCGCCGAGGCGCACCGCTCGTCGACCGCGACCGGCGCGCGGCTGTTCGTGGTGGATTAGCGGACGGACGGCCCAGTGGGCCGCCCGTCCGCCTGATCATTGCGCGATATAACCGCCGTCGACGGCGATGTTCTGGCCCGTAAGATACTTGGCCTTGTCGCTCGCCAGGAAGACGATCGTCTGGGCGATTTCGTCCGGCGCGCCGGCGCGCTTGGCGGGAATGCTGGCGAGGAAACCCGCCTTCGCCTCGGCTTCGCCGCCAGTGAAGCGTTCGAACATGTCAGTCGCGATAGGACCGGGGGCGACCGAGTTGACGCGGACGCCGGCCGCGGCTCCTTCCAGGGCGGCGCTCTTGGTCAGGCCCTCGACGGCGTGCTTGCTGGCGACATAGACGGCGGCGCCCGGGAAGCCAACCTGACCGGCGACCGACGACAGATTGATGATAGAGCCGCTGCCCTGCTCCAGCATCACGCGCATCTCGTGCTTCAGCGACAGGAGCGTGCCCAGCACGTTGGTCTCGAACGTGGCGCGGAAGTTCTCGACGGACTGGCCGGTGATCGGGCCGATCTCGCCCTCGGTGCCGGCGTTGTTGACGGCCACATCGAGGCGGCCGAAGCGGGCGACGGTGCTATCGACCAGCCGCTTGACATCGTCTTCATGGCGAACGTCGGCGCGATGATATTCGGCCTCGGCATCTGCGGCGCGAAGCTCCGCTGCAAGGGCCTGGCCAACCTCGTCGCGGCGGCCGCTCACAACGATCCGGGCACCCTCCCGCGCAAAGGCGAGCGCGGTCGCGCGACCGATGCCGGTCAGCGCGCCAGTGATCAGGACTACGGGCTTGCTCATTCTGCTCTCCATCAAAGGCGGGAATGGATGGCGCAACGGCAACGATCCTGGGCCCGGCGGATTATCCCCTGGAATGCCGGACAGGTACCGCTTCTCTCTCACCCTTACAGGTGGAATGCGAGGTCGAACGAGCAAGTCCCTCGCCATACGGGAACCGGGGAGCCCCATCGATCGCGACCTGTCGTCAGGATGCGCGTCGGGCTGCCGTGACGGTCGCGGCCGTCGCCAGGGTCATCTGCTCTTCGGCGGCTTGACCTTCGAGGGGGGCTCCGCAAAGGACACAGCGGGCGGAGCGACCTTCTTTTTGTCGCTCTTCGGCTTCTTCGCTTCGCGATTGCTGCGTTTCTGTCCCTTGGCCAATCTATGTCTCCAGAGAGAAGTTTTCCCGACGGTCGCTATCCGGCGAAAAGGAGCCTTGACGCCACGACCACCAAGCCAATTACCAACAGCACCACCACCCATCGGGCGTCGATGCACCGAGACAGCGCGCCGGATGTCTTCGAGCCCCCCGCCGACCGGCCGTCTCGGCTGGAGAGCATGCCTACCAGCTTGGCTGAGATCTTCGGGGCCTCCGAGACCGTCGACGTGAGGCCGGATACCCGCGCGATCAGATGCGTCACGGCGGGAATGGCCGAGGAGGCGGGCAGGGCCGCCAGACGACGCGCCTCGTCCCAAGGGTCGAGCCCCAGTCTCGTCAGCGCGGTGGCCATTGACATGGGCATGCCGTTTTCCTGCTCGCCGATGTTGGCAAACAGAAAATCGTCATACTTCGTTTCCAGGGGTTGATAGCGGGGTACGTCATCCATCGACGCCGCCTGATGGCAACTTACAATTTCAGAAATAATTATGTGGGTATTTAATTAATAAAATCAATATGTATTGCCGATTTATTTTTCGATGATTGCGCGGAATTCTTCCGTCTCGGAGAAAATATGGCGCGCGCAATGTCGAAGATGCCGCTCGGCATCGGCTGGGTTCAGTCGGGAGCCGATCGATGTGCAACCAGATTATTTCCTCTGCCATCTTATTCAGGCGCTCGGCCGGCCCAATATAAGACGGATGTTAATCACGCGCCCCGAGAGACATTGGGCCATCGCGAGGTGTCGATGCTGACCCGATCCCATATCCGGACCGTTACCTTCGAACGGCCGTTCCGTCTCGCGGGCTGTGACGGCGAGCAGCCGGCCGGCCGCTACGTGGTCGAGACCGAGGAGGAACTCCTGCAGTCGCTCTCGTTCCCGGCGTGGCATCGCGTCCGTTCGACGTTGCGGGCCGCGGATCCGCCGGCCGGAGCGATGCGCCAGCAAGTGGCCGAGATCCATCCGGCCGACCTCGAACAGGCCTTGGCGCAAGACGCCGCCGGCACGGTTGCCCAGCCCAGCGGATAGCCCAAGGCAGATAGGCTACCGAGAGTTCACTGCCCTGCGAAGAATTGCGCGACCATGCCCGCCACGACCGGGAAATCAGCCATTGAGCACAAAGTCGATCTGACGTTCGACCCTGGCGCGCTGAAGCGCGGGACTTTGCCGTTCCAGCAACCATCCCTGCCGCTGTGCCTCTGGCAAATTGCAAGCTCCCTCGTGCCATTGCTGGCGTTATCGGTCGCGATGTACCACTTGCTCGCGTGGTCGCTCTGGGCGACCTGGGCGCTCGCCGTGCCGGCCGCCGGCTGCGTGGTTCGGCTGTTCATCATTCAGCATGATTGCGGTCACGGCGCCTTTTTTCGATCGCGCCGGCTCAACGATATTCTCGGCACGCTGTGCAGCCTCGCAACCGTCACGCCTTATGCCATGTGGCGCCGTCAGCATGCCGGCCATCATAGCCACTGGAACAACCTCGATCGGCGAAATGCCGGCGCCGATATCTATTCCAGTTGCCTGACCCTCGCGGAATATCAGGGGATGTCCGGTTGGCGACAGTGGCTCTATCGCCTGATCCAGCACCCGCTCGTGGCGCTCTTCGCCTTGCCGCCGATCGTCTTCCTGCTCCTCTACCGCGTGCCCTTTGATTCTCCCCGATCGTGGCGCGCCGAACGGCGATCGGTCTACCTGACGAACATTGCTCTGCTCGCCCTGTTCACCGGGCTGGCGGTCTTGGTCGGCGTCCGCGCCGTTTTGCTGGTCCAGATGCCGATCCTCATGCTGGCGGCCACGATCGGCGTCTGGTTGTTCTCGATCCAACACCGTTTCGAGAGCGCCCGATGGATGCGAGAGGGCGAATGGGATCCCGTCGCCGCCGCGCTCGGCGGCAGTTCCTATCTCAAGCTGCCTGGCGTGCTGCGATGGTTCACCGGCAATATCGGCTTTCACCATGTTCATCACCTGAACCCGCGGATCCCCAATTATCGGCTTCAGGCCTGCAATCGAGCCAATCCCGCGCTCGCGGCGGTACCGCCTGTGTCGGTCTGGCGCTTACTCGCCTCCTGGCGGCTGGCATTGTGGGACGAGAAGCTCGGCCGGCTCGTGCCGTTCCCGAAACATGGCGAGACCGGCGGATAAGCCGGGCGAGTGATGAACTCTTGAAACGAGGGTCGCTCCTGCTCAAATTATTTCTGGCATTGACTCAAGCTGAGTCTCCAAAACACATGATGTCGCCGAGTTGAAGTCGGGTTGAAGAACCCTTGGCGGTGGCAATTTATTGACAATATATTGCCACGCAACTTCCGGCGCTCTTTCGGGAAGGGCGGCCGGGCGCAGTTGTTCGCCGTCGGTTAGGGCCGTCATCAGGGTGACGCCGGCTCGGTCCGCGCGAGCGCGTCCCATATCCCCATGAGCCGCCCGATCGCCGCTTCCAGTGTTTCGATCGGCACGCCGTCGCGCGCCTGGGTCGAGATTCCGAACAGGAAGGTGCTGAACAGGGTGGCGAGATCCGCCGGGTCGGCATCGGGCGGTAACTCGCCGGCGGCGATCGCCCGGCGGGCGCAAGACTCGAAGCCGGCGCGGGTCTCGGCCCGTTCCGCCGCCAGCAGCGCGCGGATCGGCTCGTTCTCGGCGGCTGAGGTCGCGGCCCCCAGCACAATGAAGCAGCCCTGCGGATGGTCCGGATCGGTCTGCATCCGCGCGGATTGGCGCAGCGCCCGCTCGATCGCCGCGCGCGGTGTCAGGTCCGGATCGCGGAGCGGCGCCGTCACGCGCCCGTGCGTCTCGCGGTAATGGGCGACGACCGTCTTGAACAGCGCGTCCTTCGAGCCGAACGCCGCATAGAAGCTCGCCGTCGAGAGGCCGCCCATCGCCGCCTTCAGCTCTGACAGCGAGGTGGCCTCGTAGCCTCGAGCCCAGAATAGCCGCATCGCCTGGCGCACGGCTTGCGTCTTGTCGAACTCGCGCGGTCGGCCCGTTCGCGGCATGGCATCCTCCCATTCGACTTCTAGACTGGTCGATCCAGAAGTTCTTGACAAGCCGCTGCGCGCCGACGACTTTTGGAACGATCGATCTGGAAGTTGAAACGGAGACGCTGAATGGATGTCGGTTTCATCGGGTTGGGCAAGATGGGCCTGGCCATGGCACGCAACATCGCGAACGCCGGCCATCGGGTCCGGGTCTGGAACCGCTCGCCCCTCGCCGCGGAGGCGGCCACGGGTTTCGAGATCGCCGCCTCGCCGCGCGACGCGTTCCAGGCCGACGCTGTCTTCACCATGCTGTCGGACGATGCGGCAATCCGTGAGGTGCTGTTGACGCCGAGCATCCTCGGTGACGCGCGGCCGGGCGTGGTGCACGTGGTGACCGCAACGATCTCGCTCGATTTCGCGGGCGAGTTGGCCGTGGCACACGCGGTCGCCGGCGTCGGCTATGTCTCGGCGCCGGTGTTCGGCCGGCCGGATGTCGCCGCGGCAGCGCAGCTCACCATCGTGGCTGCCGGCGCGGCGGTGGCGGTCGACCGGGTCCGGCCGCTGTTCGACGCCATCGGCCGGAAGACCTGGGTGCTGGGCGAGGATCCGAAGCAGGCGAACGCCGCGAAGATCGCCGGCAATATGATGATCGCCATGGCGGTCGAGGCCATGGCCGAGGCCGCCGTGCTGGCCCGAAGCAACGGCTTGGCGCCTGCGGCCTTCTTCGACCTGATCCTCGAGACGCAATTCGCCGGCAGCCGGGCCTACCAGAGCTATAGCGCCAAGATCGCGAGCGGCGACTTCGAGCCGGGCTTCCGCATGCGCCTCGGGCTGAAGGATCTGGGTCTTGCGGCCGCAGCGGCCGAGCAGGCGGGCAAACGCCTGCCCCAGCTCGCCGTGCTCCACGCGCACATGGCCGAGGCCGTCGCGGCGGGCCTCGGCGACAAGGACTGGTCGGCGATCGCCGAGTATGGGGCCGGCAGCAACCGCGGGGCGGGAAGATGACGACACTGTTCGTGACCTATGCCGGCGGCGGTAGCACGCGTTTCGACCGCGACTATTATGTCGCCACCCATCTACCGCTCGTTCGTGAGGCCTGGGGCGCGTATGGGCTCCAGTCGGTGGCCGCCTTTTTCCCCGCCGGCGATGGTGCGGGAATGATCGCGGTGGCAGTCTGCGAATTCCGCGACGAGGCGGCGCTCGCCGCCGCGTTCGGCGCGCCGCGAACCGCCGAGGTCATGGCCGATATCAAGAAGTTTACCGACGTCGCGCCCGCCCGCAGCCGCGCGATTCCGCTCTGACAGGGCGGGCCCGGTCGAGCCCAGCGCTCGACCGGTGGCGCTGACTAGGCGTCGCTAAGCCACGACCGGCAAGACCGCGAGCACGGCGGCGGCGAGGAAAACCGGCCAGGCCAGATGGCGGCCGCGGCTCGTCACCAGCACGATGATGCCGGAGAGCGCCAGCGTCGCTCCGATTGCGGCGAGCGTCGCCGTTTCGGCCGCGGCCGGGCCTGCAAGCGCCACGGCGGCGAGGATCGCAGCCAGGCCCCACCAGGCGACGCTGGTCAGGTGCCAGGCAAAGCGCAGGATGGCACGGGCAAAGGCGCTTTTCGCGAGCAGGCCGGCGCGCTGGTCCGGCGCCAGGAGCGGGCCGATGAGGCGCGCCTCGCCCAGCCATGAATGGGCGAGGCCGAGCAGGGCGGTGAGAACGGCGGCGGCGATCAGGGCGGACGGCATGATCCGAGCTCCATACGGTTCCGTATGGTCATCATTGGCCTGATGCCTTGAGCGAGTCAATACGCTACCGTATGGTCTTTCCATGGAAGATCGACTGACCCGTCAAGACTGGCTCACCGCGGCGCTCTCGACGCTCGCGCGCGACGGGGTTGCGGCCCTGCGGGTCGAGCCGCTGGCGAAGCGGCTGGGCGTCACCAAGGGCAGCTTCTACTGGCACTTCGCCGACCGGCCGGCGCTGCTCGCATCCGTGCTCGCGGAATGGGAGCGGCGCGCGACCGACGCGGTCATCGACGAGGTCGAGGCCGCGGGTGGCGATGCGGCGGCCCGGCTCATGAACCTGTTCCGCATCGCCGCGACAGCGGACGGGCGGCTCGAGCGGGCGGTGCGCGCCTGGGCCGCGACCGATGCTGCTGCGGTGGCAGTGCAGGGCCGGGTCGACGCGCGCCGGCACGCCTATCTCACCGCCCAATTCTCAGGGGCGGGTTTCGCAGACGAGGAGGTCGTGTCCCGGGCGCGCATCGCCTATCGCTGGGTCATGGGCGGCTTTGTCATGGATTGGGACCGGCCGGCTGAGGAGCGGCGGGCCGACGCCGAGCGGCTGTGCGCGGCATTGCTGCGGCGGCCTTAAGCTTGTGCTAGGGATGGGACATGACTGCTCTGCCCCGATCGACCCTGGTCCTGGGCGGCGCGCGCTCCGGCAAGAGCGCCTATGCCGAGGGACTGATCCGCGACGCCAGCATCCACGCGGTCTATCTCGCGACCGCGGAGGCCGGCGACCAGGAGATGGCGGCGCGCATCGCCCGGCATCGCAGCCAGCGTGGCGACGGCTGGCGCACGATCGAGGAGCCGCTCGACCTGGTCGGCACACTGCGTATGGTGGTCCGGGCGAACCGGCCGGTTCTGGTCGATTGCCTGACGCTGTGGCTTTCGAACCTGATGCATGCGGAGCGCGACATCGCGGTCGAGACGGCGGCACTGGTCGAGGCGATCGGCGAGCTTGCCGGCCCGGTCGTCTTCGTGTCGAACGAGGTCGGGCAGGGCATCGTGCCCGACAACACGTTGGCGCGCGCCTTCCGCGACCACGCCGGGCGATTGCATCAGCGGGTCGCCGCCGCGGCAGACCGGGTCGTGTTCGTCACCGCCGGCCTGCCGATGGTGCTGAAATCGCCAGAGAAACCAACTGTCAAGTGATTCCCTGAGTTTCTGCAACTGATTCGATGGTAATGCGTTAACAGGCACGAGACATCCACCGCCCAGCGCGGTAAGAAAACCAGCGAGAGGAACGTTGTGATGTTGACTGTCTGGAAGCGCGCTTTCGGCGCCATTGCGGCGCTCGGCCTGATGACTGCGACTGCTTCGGCTGCGTTCGCGGCGAGTGATCAGCAGGATTTGGTCGAGCACGCCCGCATCACCCTCGACGACCTGCACAAAGACAAGGAATTCGGCAACGGTGCGGAGCTGCTGCGCCGGGCCAAGGGCGTCCTCATCGTCCCGTCGCTCATCAAGGGCGGCTTCTTCCTGGGCGGCGAGGGCGGCACCGGCGTGCTGCTGACGCGCGGCGCCGGTCGCGAGTGGAGCTATCCGGCGTTCTATACGCTGGCGTCGGCCTCGTTCGGCCTGCAGATCGGCGGCGAGGAGGCGGAGCTCATCGTGTTCGCCCTCACCGACAAGGGCCTGCAGGCCTTCATGCGCGATGAATTCAAGATCGGTGCCCAGGCCGGCCTCGCCGTCGTGACCCTGGGCTCGACCGCCGAGGCGTCGACGACGAGCGCGCTCAACGCCGATCTGGTCGTCTGGTCGTCCTCGTCGGGCGCCTATGCCGGCATCACCTTGAACGGCTCGATCATCAAGCCGCGCGACAGCTGGAACGAGGCCTATTACGGCCATGCGGTGTCGCCGGCCACGATCGTCAACAAGCGCTCGGTCAAGAATACCGGCGCCGACAGCCTCCGGACGACGCTTGCCAGCCAGAGCTGACGCCCCTTCCGGAGCCCGTCGGACCCCGGCCCTGATGTTCCAGGGCACAGGGTCCGACGTCGGCAAGTCCCTGCTCGTCGCGGGATTGGGCCGCGCCTTCACGAGGCGCGGCCTTCGCGTCTTGCCGTTCAAGCCGCAGAACATGTCGAACAACGCCGCGGTCACCGCCGACGGCGGCGAGATCGGCCGGGCGCAAGCGCTGCAGGCGCGCGCCTGCGGCGTCGAGCCCGGCATCGACATGAACCCGGTGCTGTTGAAGCCCCATTCCGAGACGGGGGCCCAGATCATCGTGCAGGGCCGCGTCTGGCGCGATGCCGAGGCGCGGCGCTATCAGGCCTTGAAGCCCGAGCTCATGCCCTTCGTGCTCGAGAGCTTCGATCGGCTCGCCGCCCGGGCCGACCTGGTGCTGATCGAGGGGGCCGGCAGCCCGGCCGAGGTCAATCTCCGCGCCGGCGACATCGCCAACATGGGTTTTGCCGAGGCCGCGGACGTGCCGGTCGTCCTCATCGGCGACATCGACCGCGGCGGCGTCATCGCCTCGATCGTCGGCACGCAGGCACTGCTCGAGCCGGCAGAGCGGGCGCGGCTCAAGGGCTATCTCATCAACAAGTTTCGCGGCGATGTCGGCCTGTTCGGTTCGGCGGTCGACATCCTGAAGGCGCGCACCGGGCTCGACTGCCTCGGCATCGTGCCGCATTGGGCCGAGGCGGCAAAGCTCCCGGCCGAAGATGCAGTGGCGCTCGACCAATCCTTGGGCATACGGGAGGGCGGCGCCTTCCGGGTCGTGGTGCCGCGCCTGCCCAATATCTCGAACTTCGACGATCTCGACCCGCTGTCGGCCGAGCCCGGCGTCTCGGTCGAGTTCGTCGCCCCTGGCCGGCCGCTGCCGCGCGACGCTGACCTGGTGCTGCTGCCCGGCTCCAAGGCGACGCGCGCCGATCTCGCGGCGCTCCGCGCCCAGGGCTGGGACATCGACCTCCTGGCCCATGCGCGCGCCGGCGGCCGGGTGCTCGGCCTGTGCGGCGGCTACCAGATCCTCGGCCGCAGCATCGTCGACCCGACCGGCATGGAAGGGCCGGCCGGCGAAAGCGCGGGCCTCGGCCTGCTCGACGTCACGACGGTGCTCCATGCCCATAAGACTCTCACGCGGCTCGATGTTCGCGACGATCTGACCGGCGAGCAGCTCCAGGCCTACGAGATCCATGTCGGCGAGACCGACGGGCCTGGCCGCACCCAGCCATTCCTCGTGCTGGACGGCCGGCCCGAGGGCGCGGTCTCGGCCGACGGGCGGATCGCCGGCTGCTATCTGCACGGGCTGTTCACGGCCGACGGCTGGCGCCGGCGGTTCCTGGGCGACGTCGGCGCCGCCACTGATCCGACGCTCGGGTTCGAGGCCATGGTCGGCCGTACGCTCGACCGCCTGGCCGATCACCTGGAGACGGTGATCGATCTGGACCGGCTGCTGGAAATTGCGCGCGCGCGCTGATTTTCTCGGGCAAAGTTCTGGCTCATCCTGACACGCTGTTGTCAGGAGCCCCCGGCTAGCCTCAACTGCATCGGCGGCGCGAGACCCGTCGCTGGAACGAGGCAACGTCCAAGGGAGGCCCCATGACCGCGCTCATCTTCTATCACTCGCCCCATACGCGTTCGACGGGCACCCGCATCCTGCTCGAGGAGCTGGGCGCGCCCTATACGCTCCAGGCGGTCAACATGACGGCGGGCGAGCAGCGCCAGGCCGGTTATCTCGCGATCAACCCGATGGGCAAGGTGCCGGCGATCCGGCATGGCGACGCGCTCGTCACCGAACAGCCGGCCATCTTCATCTATCTGGCCGATCTCTTCCCCGCGGCCGGCCTGGCACCTGCCATCAGCGACCCCCTGCGCGGCCCCTATCTGCGCTGGCTCGTCTATTACGGCTCCTGCTTCGAACCCGCCGTCGTCGACAAGGCGCTGAAGCGCGAGCCGGCGCCGCCCAGCACCTGTCCCTACGGCGATTACGACACGATGCTGAAGACGGTCGTCGACGCGCTGGCGGTCGGGCCCTACCTCCTGGGCGAGCGCTTCACGGCGGCGGACGTGCTCTGGGGCACGGCGCTCGGCTGGATGACCCGGTTCAAGCTGGTGCCGGATCTGCCGGCGATCCTGGCCTATGTCGAGCGCGTCGCGGCCCGGCCCGCCGCCGCCAAGGTCAGGGCGCTCGATGAAGCGCTCGCAGCCCAGCACAAGGCCGCGGCGGCCTCCTAAAAGGTGAGCACCACGGCCGCGGTGCCGAGCGCCAGCACCTCGAGCAGGCAGGCGACCCGGAATACGCGGAGCGCCGCTGCCATGTCGGCGACCGTCGCCCGGGCGCGGCCGTCGCCCATCCAGGGATCGGTCACCACGATGTCGCCGTAGCGGCGCGGGCCGGCCAGCGCCAGGTCCAGCGCGCCGGCCATCGCCGCCTCGGGCCAGCCGGCGTTGGGCGAGCGGTGCTTGCCGGCGTCGCGCAGCATGGTGCGGAGCGCCCGGACCGGCGTGCCCCGCGGCACGAACAGGGCCGCGGCGCCGACCAGCAGCCCCGAGAGCCGCGCCGGCACCAGGTTCAAGAGATCGTCGAACCGGGCCGATGCCCAGCCAAAGGCGATGTGGCGCGGCGTCTTATGGCCGATCATGCTGTCGAGCGTGTTGACCGTCTTGTAGACGATGAGGCCGGGCAGGCCGGCCAGCGCGTAGGCCAGCACCGGCGCCACCACGCCGTCGGAGAAATTCTCGGCGAGCGATTCGATGCCGGCACGCGCGACACCATGGGCGTCGAGGCTGGCCGGATCGCGCCCGACGATATGGCTGACCGCGACCCGGCCGGCGGCGAGCCCTTCCGCGTCGAGCGCGCGCATGACGCGGACCACATGGTCGTGGAGGCTGCGTTGGGCCACCAGCACGGCCACGATCAGCAACTCGACCAGGCCGCTCCAGCGGCCGAACCGGGTGGCGATGAAGCTCAGGATCACGCCCACGAGCGCCGCGCTCACAACCATGGCGACGAGCGTGATGACGCCGCGCCAGCGCCGGGTCCGGGCACTCCGCGCCTCGCGATTGAGGCGCCGGTCGAATAGGGCTATGGCTCTGCCGATCAGCACGACCGGGTGCGGCACATAGCGGAAGATGAGCGGCAGGTCGCCCACGAGCCAGTCGAGGCCGAGCGCCAGCACGAGGATGACGAGACGGTCGGCCGTCTGGCCGGGCAGGAACAGGAGAAGGGCGGAATGAGTCATCGCGCGCGGAGCATGGCGAGCGGCGGGCGGCCGGGTCAATGACCGAACGCGACACGGTCGCTGCCGGCGGCGGGTATGGGGGCGACGGGTATCTGCTGTGCGGCCATGGCAGCCGCGACTTGGGCGCGGTCGCGGGCTTTGCCGCGATCGCCCGCGGCCTGGCGCCGCAGCTTGCCGGCCGGCCGTTCGCCCATGGCTTCATGGAGCTGGCCGAGCCCGATCTAGAGGCGGCGGTCGGCACGCTTGCCGCGGCCGGGGCGACGCGAATCCTGGCGATTCCCGGCTTCCTGTTCGCCGCGCGCCATGTGCGCGAGGACCTGCCGCGCCTGCTGGCCGCGGCGGCGGCGCGGCATGGTGTCGCCTGGCATCTGGGGCGCGAGCTTGGCGCCGACCCGCGATTGGTCGATGCCTTGGCCGAGCGCGCCCACATCGCTGCTGCCGGCGCCGTCGCGGCCGAGCCGGCGGCACGGGCCGGTACGGGCCTGGCGCTGGTCGGCGCCGGCAGCAGCGACGCGGGCGCCAATGCCGCGCTGACGACGCTCGCGGAGGAGGTCCGCCATGCGCTGGGCTTCGGCGACGCCATCGCATGCTACGCCTCGGTCGCCTCTCCACCGGTCGGGGCAGCGGTCGAGGCGCTCGCCGCCCGCGGCTTCGCGCGCGTCCTGCTGCTGCCCTGGTTCCTGACCGAGGGCAATCTGCTACGCCAGGCGCGGGCCGAAGCGCGCGCCGCTGCTGCGGGACGCGTCGAACTCGCCGAGGCCGAGGTGCTGGGTGCCCATCCGCTCGTGCTGGACACGCTCGCCGCCCGGGCGCACGCACTGGCAGAGACGCCTTCGCCCTAGCCGCCGTCATCGCCGCCCGGCCTTGCCTTCTACCCGCGCTTGCGCGTAAGCCTGCTGCCCGTGAGACTCCATGACACTTACGGGCTCGGCGCCCGGCTCGATCATTTGGCCGAAGGGCGCCGTCCCTGGCTTCTGCTGCTCCTTCTTTCGCTGGCGCTCTATCTGCCTGGCCTCGCGAACCTGCCGCCGGTCGACCGCGACGAGGCGCGCTACATCCAGGCGACGCGCCAGATGCTGGAGACCGGCGACTTCCTGCACATCCGCTTCCAGGACGAGGCGCGGAACAAGAAGCCGGCCGGCATCTACTGGCTGCAGTCCGCCGTGGTCGATGGTTTGAGCAGCGCCGGGTCGACGGCGGTCTGGCCCTATCGGCTGGTCTCCGTGCTGGGGGCCACCGTCGCGGTGCTGCTGACCTTCCTGTTCGGCCAGCAGATCTTCGACCGGCGCACGGCGCTCGTGGCCTCGGGCTTGCTTGCCGGCTCACTCGATCTGGTGTTCGAGGCCCATGTCGCAACGACCGACGCCGCACTGCTCGCGACCGCGGTTGCGGCGCAAGGCGTGCTCGCCGCGGCCTATCTGGCACCGCGCCGGGGCGAGTCGGTCGGGGCGGGTCTCGCGGCCCTGTTCTGGATCGCCCAGGCGCTGGCGATCCTGATCAAAGGTCCGGTCGTGCCGGCGTTCTCGCTGCTCACCATCCTGGCCTTGGCGATCGTCGACCGGCGCGGCGGCTGGCTCAAGGCGCTGCGCCCGTTCTGGGGCGTGCCGCTCTTGCTGGTTCTGGTGCTGCCCTGGCTTGTTGCGATCGAGCTTGCGACCCAGGGCCAATTCCTGAACGAGGCGGTCGGCCACGATTTCCTCGGCAAGGTCGCGGGCGCGCAGGAGGCGCATGGCGCGCCACCCGGCTATTACCTGGCCTTGCTGCCGGCGACCTTCTGGCCCGGCACCCTGTTCCTGGGGTTCGGCGCCGTCTGGGCCTGGCGCAATCGCCGGCTGCCCGCAGCGCGATTCCTCATCGCCTGGGCGGTCCCGTCCTGGATCCTGCTCGAGGCGGTGCCGACCAAGCTGCCGCACTATGTCGTGCCGCTCTATCCGGCGCTGGGCCTGCTGACGGCGAAGGGCCTGATTGCCGCGGCGGAGGAGGGGATGGGCGTGTCGCGCCGCTGGGTGCAGTGGCTGCCGGCCGTCCTCTGGGCCGTCGTCGGTGTGGTGCTTGCGGCCGGGCTCGTCGTGCTCCCGCTCGTCCTTGACCGGCGGGCGTCGTTCGGCGGCGCCGTCGCGGCCGCCGCGGTGCTGGCGGCGCTCTGGCATTTCCTGTGGCACGAGCGGGCGCGGCCGAGCGTCGCCAATGCCGGCGTGGCCCTGGTCGCCGCCCTGCTGGTTGTGGCGCCCGGCTTCGCGCTCGTGCTGCCCCACGTCAACGCGATCTGGCTCAGCCGCTCGGCCGCAGCGCTTGTTGCCGCCGAGCGGCTACCCGACGAGCAGTTGGTCTCGACCGGCTATACGGAGCCGAGCCTCGTCTTCCTGCTTGGCACCGGCACGCGGTTGCTCGCCCCGGCCGAGGCGGCGGCGGCGCTCGTCGACGGCACGGCGAAGCTGGCGCTCGTCGCCGATCGGCAGGACCAGGACTTCACCGCCGCGGTCACGGCGGCCGGCAGGACGGACCGGCTTTATGGCGCGGTCCGCGGCTTCGACTACTCGAACGGCCGCTGGATCACGCTCCGGCTCTACCGGCTCGCGCCCGCGGGATCCTGAGGCGGGTGGCCTGATCGGGCGCTATTGCGCGCCCGCCTGCTTCAAAGCCTGGACGACGAGCGTCTGGCGCGCGTCGGTTGCCATGTCGAGGGCGGAGCGGCCGGTATAGTCGCGTGTATCGATCTTGGCGTGATGGGCAAGCAGCACGCGCACGACGCCGAGATTGCCGTTCGTCGCCGCCATCATCAGCGGCGTGGTGCCGCGCTTGTCCGTCGCCTCGATGGCGGCCCCGCCGTCGAGCAGGGCGGCCACCGCCTCCGGATTGTCCTTCTGCACGGCCCAGTGCAGCGGCAGGCGATCGTCGCCGTCGCGGATCGTCGTGCGCGCGCCGCCCTGCAGCAGCAGCTTCACCATGGCACCATTGCCGGCGATCGCGGCGTAGGTGAGCGCCGTCTTGCCGTCATTGTCCTGGTGATTGAGCTCCTCGCCGCGCACGACTTGCTGGCGCAGGGTCTCCATGTCGCCCGTCTGGGCTGCCTTGATCGTGTTGTAGTAGCCGCCGGTCAGATCGGCGCGGGCCGGCACGGCCGCAAGGCAGAGGAGGCCGGCCAGCAGCAGGGCAGAACGGGACGGGGAACGCAGCGACATCAAGCGGAGACTCCGAGGACGGGGTGCAAGTGACCGAGCCGGAAAACTACGGTAGGGCCGGCCGCTTGGCCAGCGGTCGGCCGGTGAGATCTTGTGCCGCAGCTCCGCAGATTCCACCCCTTGCATTCCTGCGCAGGCTGGGGAAGCTGATTTTGCATCACGAAGCAGGATCGGATCGTTTCATGGACCGCGTGCCTTTCACCTTTCCCGAGTTTGCGCCCGGTTCGGTCTGGCTGGTCGGCGCCGGGCCGGGCGATCCGGGGCTGCTGACGCTCATCGGGCGCCATGCGCTCGAGACGGCGGATGCGATCGTCTATGACGCGCTCATCGACGAGCGCCTGCTCGATTTCACGCGCGCGGACGCGGTGCTCGAATATGCCGGCAAGCGCGGTGGCCGGCCGTCGCCGACCCAGCCCGACATCTCGAAGCGCTTGATCGAGCTGGCCCGCGCCGGCCATCGCGTCGTGCGGCTCAAGGGCGGCGACCCGTTCGTGTTCGGCCGCGGCGGCGAGGAGGCGCTGACGCTCGCCGCTGCGGGCGTGCCGTTCCGCATCGTGCCCGGGATCACGGCCGGGATCGGCGGGCTCGCCTATGCCGGCATCCCGGTGACCCATCGCGACACCAACCAGGTCTTGGCGCTCGTCACCGGCCATGACGCCCAGGGGCTGCTGCCCGAGGGCATCGATTGGGCGTCGCTGGCGCGCGCGGCGCCGGTGCTCGTCTTCTACATGGCGTTCCGCCAGCTGGATGCGATCGCGGCGCGCCTCGTGGCCGAAGGGCGGTCGCCGGACGAGCCGGTCGCGGTCGTGAGCAAGGCGGCGCGCGCCGACCAGCAGGTGCTGACGGCGACGCTTGCGACCGTCGCGGCTGCCGTCGCCGCGTCTGCAATCGAGCCGCCGGCCATCGTTGTCGTCGGTCCGGTCGTCCAATATCGCGACCAGCTCGACTGGCTCGGACATTGGGACCATCCCTGAGGCAGATTCCGGGAGAGAGAAGCCATGGCGAAAGATAACGACAAGCAGCCCGTCGCAGAGGATGGCAACGGCAGGCTGAAGCTCGGCGGGGAGGTGCTGCGCAACGCGCGCGAGCGCACGATCATCGAGGACCGCTGGGAAGTCGTCGGCGACGCCAAGCCGCCGCGCGCGAAGAAGCGGAGCTACAAATACGTCGAGGAACTGGCGCGCATGCAGTTCGAGCTCATCAAGCTGCAGGAATGGGTCAAGATCCAGGGCCTCAGGGTCTGCGTGCTGTTCGAGGGGCGCGATGCGGCCGGCAAGGGCGGCGTCATCAAGCGCATCACCGAAAGCCTCAATCCCCGAACCTGCCGCGTCGTAGCGCTGGGCACGCCGACCGAGCGCGAGCGGACCCAGTGGTATTTCCAGCGCTACGTCGCCCAGCTGCCGGCGGCCGGCGAGATCGTGCTGTTCGACCGCAGCTGGTACAACCGCGCCGGCGTCGAGCATGTCATGGGCTTCTGCTCGAACGAGGAATACGAGGAGTTCCTGCGCGCCTGCCCGCTGTTCGAGGAAATGCTCGTCCGTTCCGGCATCCATCTCGTCAAATACTGGTTCTCCGTCAGCGACGAGGAGCAGGAGGCCCGCTTCATCGAGCGCATGCGCAACCCGATCAAGCGCTGGAAGCTGTCGCCGATGGACATCGCCTCGCGCGCCCACTGGGTCGAATATTCCAGGGCCAAGGACCGCATGCTCGAGCATACCGACACGAAGCTCGTGCCGTGGCACATCGTCGATGCGGACAGCAAGAAGCGGGCGCGGCTCAACTGCATCGCCCATCTCCTGCGCCAGGTCCCGTACAAGGATCTGGAGCCGATCGAGGTCGACCTGCCGCCGCGCCAGCCGGACGGTGGCTACGTCCGGCCGAAGAAGTCGAGCCAGCACTGGGTGCCGGAGCTCTATTGATCCCGGCGTGCCGGCCATTCTCGACCGAGGCTATCGCGTGATCCGCTCTTTCTGGTCTATCGCCGTCGGCCTCTTGCTCCTGGTCGCCGGGCCGGCAAGCGCGGACGGCATCGATTGCGCTAAGGCCAAGGCGCCGGCCGATCGGGCGGTGTGCGCCGATCCCGCCTTGACGGCGCTCGACGTCAAGATCGCCCGGCAATATGCCAAGGTTCGTGCGGCGCTCGCGGATGATGGGCTGCGCCATGACCTGGTTCAGGGGCAGCGCGCCTGGATCGCGGGGCGGGACGCCGCCTGTCCCGATGCCGAGCCCGAATGCCTGAAGGCGCACTATGCGGCGCGACTCGACGATCTGACGGCACTCGCGGCCGCGACCGACAACCGCACACGGGTCCTGAAGGGGCTCGACATCGTCGTGCTGCAGGGAGAATGGCGCGCCGACGGCTTCGTGACGCCGGACGGATCCGTCGAGCATTCAGAGGCGGAGCATCTGGAGAATGCGGCAATCGGCTGGGGCCTGCCGGCGCTTGGCCGGATCCTGACCGGCCATCCGGGCATGCTGTGCACCCAGAAGGACGCCGTGGCTAAGCCCTATTGCGCACCGTTCGGCCTGCAGAAGACGACGCTTGCGGATGCGGCCGGCGGCGACCGGATGGCGGCCGGGCTGAAGCTGCCGGCGACGGCGCCCGCCTTCGTGCTGGCCGGTGCCGTCAATCCGAGCGACCTCCTGATCCCGGCGGCGGACGGCAGCCTGCTGGCAGAGTTCAAGGTCTGCCGGGACGCGGGCCTCAGGGATTGCCATTTCGCCTATCAGGTCTGGAAACCCGCGAGCGAGGATGCCCGGCTGCTCGTGCGCTGAGGTGTTACCCTCCCGCGCAGCGTGTTTCATCTGATGATATAAATACTCACAGTAATCATCGTGTCACAACCCGCTCGACCACTTGGTTTCTTGCGAGACCAACTATGCCGGCCCGGAGACGCCTAACGAATCCGAAAGATTTTGCCGATAAATTGCCCCCACCTTCCTGCGGCAATTTTCCGTGATTTGAATCCGGGCGGCAGAACCCGCACTCGTGGGGGCAGGAACGCGGCGAGCATATTTCGGGAGCGGGTTCATGCGGTTTTCCGACTGGCGCATTTCCCTCAAGGTTGGTGGGGGTTTCGGCGTCGTCATTCTGCTGCTGATCGCGGTCGTGCTGACGGCATGGCTGTCGTTCCGCGCGGCCGACGGCAATTTCGGGCGCTATGCGGCGCTGGCCGAGACCAACAACCGCCTGCAGTCGGTGCGCGACGGCGTCGCCGTCGCCCGGCTCGAGGTGGTGAAATATCTCGCCGGCGACGTGAAGACGCCCGACCAGGCCAACAAGGCGATCGACGAGGCGGCTCAGCGCGCCGCCGATGCTGGGGCGCAGATCGACGACGCGGCCATCAAGAGCGGCCTCGGCGAGGTTGGCGACAAGATCGGCACGTTCAAGGGCAAGTTCGCCGAGCTCTCGAAGCTGTTGGCGCAGAAGCGCTCGCTCTTGCGCGACCAGTTCGATCCCTTAGACGAGACGATCGACCAGGCGTTCGGCGAGTTCGTCGAGACGCTCGCCAATGCCGGCAAGGTAGACATCGCGCTCTATCTCAACAACGAGGTGGCGCGCCAGGCGTCGGCGGCGCGCACCAACGCGCTGCGCTATTTCCGCGACGATGATCCGGCGTTCAAGACCAAGGCCGAGGATGCGCTGACCAAGGTCAATGATGCGGTGGCGCAGTTGCGCGTGCGCGTGCCCGACGCTGAATACCGCAAGAACGTCATCACCGTGATCAAGAGCTCCGACCAGCTGGTCGGCACGTTCAAGGACGCGATCGCCGCCTATGAGCAGGCGCGCAAGATCGAGGCGTCCGACCTGGCCGACGCCGGCAACGAGATGCTGCGGTCGATCGCGAGCATGGTCGAGCGCACAGTCGAGGCGCAGCGCACCCTGGGGCTCGACGCGCGCGCCAGTGTCGGGAGCGCCGGCCGCTCCGTGCTGCTCATGTCGTTCGGCGCCGTGGCGCTGGCGGCGATCCTGGCATTTCTCATCAGCCGCGCGATCGCGGGCCCGGTCGTCCGCCTGACCCATGTCATGCAGGCGCTCGCCGGCGGCGACCGCTCGGTCGCGGTGCCGGCCGTGGGCCGCGCCGACGAGGTCGGCCAGATGGCGCGGACCGTCGAGGTGTTCAAGCAGACGGCGATCGAAGCGGAGGAACTGGCAGAGGCGCAGGCGGCGTCCCAGGCGCGGCGCGACCGGCGCATGCAGTCGCTCGACCGGCTGACGAGCGCGTTCCAGACCGATGTCGGCGGCATCATCCATGATCTGGGTGCCGCCTCCGCCGGCCTGCGCGGCACGTCCTCAGCCGTGTCGGCCGCGGCCGAGGAGACGGGGCGCCAGGCCGAGGCGGTCGCGAGCGCCTCCGACGAGGCCTCGTCCAACGTCGATGCCGTCGCGGCGGCAACCGAGGAGTTGGCCGCTTCGATCTCGACGGTGGCCGAGCAGGTCGGCCGGTCCGCCGCGATCGCGCAGAAGGCGTCCGAGATGACCGGCCGGACCGACGACACGGTGCGCGAGCTCGCCGAGGCGGCCGAACGGATCGAGGCGGTGGTGCTGCTGATCAACGACATCGCCAGCCAGACCAACCTTCTGGCCTTGAACGCGACGATCGAGGCGGCGCGCGCCGGCGAGGCGGGCAAGGGCTTCGCTGTCGTGGCGAGCGAAGTGAAGAGCCTCGCCAACCAGACCGCGAGCGCCACCGAGGACATCCGCAACCAGATCGCGGCCATGCAGTCCGTCACCGGCCGCACCGTGAGTGCCATCCGCGAGATCGGCGGCACAGTCGGCGAGATGACCTCGATCGCGAGCGAGGTCGCGTCCGCCATGACCGAGCAGCGCCAGGCGACGGCGGAAATTGCAAAGAACGTGAGCTTAGCTGCGGCCGGCACCAAGGAGGTCTCGCGCAACATCTCCGGCGTGTCGGAGGCGACGCTCTCGACCGCCGAGGCCGCGAACCACGTGCTGGCGGCGGCCGACGGGCTCGGGCATCAGGAAGGCGCACTCCGGGCGACCGTCGACCAGTTTCTGGAGCAGGTGCGCCAGGCGTGACGTCAGCCGCGTTTCACCCCGAAGCAATGCTCCGGCCCGGGAAAGCGCCGCGCGCGCACGTCCTCGGCATAGGCCGCGACGGCCTCGCCCACGGCGGGACCGAGCTCGGCGTAGCGCTTGACGAATTTCGGCGTGAAATCGCCGAACAGGCCCAGGAGATCGTCCGACACCAGCACCTGCCCGTCGCAGGCGGGCGAGGCGCCGATGCCGATGGTCGGCACGGCCAAGCTTTCGGTGATGGCGCGGGCGACCGGCTCGACCGTGCCTTCGATCACGAGCGCGAAGGCGCCGGCCGCGGCGATGGCGCGCGCATCGGCCGCGACCTTGGCCGCCTGGGCCTCGTCCTTGCCCTGGGCACGGAAGCCGCCGGCGGTATTGACCGACTGCGGCATCAGGCCGACATGGCCGCAGACCGGAATGCCGCGCTCGGCCAGGAACTTGACCGTCGGCGCCATCTCGATGCCGCCTTCGAGCTTGACGGCACCGCAGCCGGTCTCGGCCATGACGCGGGCGGCATTGACGAACGCCTGCTCCGGCGAGGCCTGGTAGCTCGCGAACGGCAGATCGACCACGACCAGCGCCTGGGCCGCGCCGCGCACCACGGCAGCGCCATGGGCGATCATCATGTCGAGCGTCACGGCGAGCGTGCTCGGCAGGCCGTAGAGCACCATGCCGAGCGAGTCGCCGACCAGGAGCGCGTCGACATGCGGATCCAGGAGCTTCGCCATCGGCGTCGTATAGGCGGTCAGCCAGACGCTGGGTGCCGCCCCCTTGACGATATCGCGCACGGTGCGGCGCGGTGTTGTGGTCTGGGCGCTCATCGGGGCCTCGTCTCAAGCGGTCGGGACGTCGGCATTATCGGCCCTGCGGCGCGCCCGGCAAGTCACCCGCTCGGGGGACAGACATGACCGCGGCGCCCTCCTTGGTCGAGCAGGCCGTCGCCCATCTGAACGCGCGGCGCTACGCGGAGGCGGCGACGTTGTTCCTGGCCGCGGTCAATGCCGTGCCGACCGACGATGAGGCCTGGCGCGGTCTCGCCGTGGCGCTGGCCCTCCAAGGCCGGCTCGGCGATCTCATCGGGCTCGCCGATTATCGTGAGCGCCGCCGTGGCGATGGTTTCCTGTTCTGCCACGAGGCGCTGGGCCTGCTTCTGACCTATCGCCTGCACGGCCATCTGCGGGCGCTCGACGATGCCCTGCCCATGGCGAGCGTCTACAAACCGCCGGCACTCTACCAGGCGGCCTGTGCCGATCTGCTCGATGGCGCCGAGGATGCCGCCTTCGCCCGGCTCGGTCGGTTCAAGGAGCTTGTCCGCGCTGGGGCGGGCCAACTGCCGATCGGCGCCGACAGCCATTTCAACATCGCCTATCGCCAGGGGACGCTGATCGAGGACGTGGATTTCGTCGCCGGTCTGGCCGAGCCCGCGGCGGTCGCAGCGCGGCTGCCCGCGACCGTTCGGGAGCTCGATGCCGGCGCCGGCGGGCGGCCCTACGTGCTGGCGACGGCCTGCGACCGGCATTATTTCGAGCGCTTCGCGCCGGGCTTCGTGCGGAGTGCTGCGGCGCAGATGCCGGGGGCGGCGCTGCATTTCCATGTGATGGCGGCGGACGAGGCGAGCCGTTCGCTGTTCCGGGCGCTCACGGCCGAGGCACCGGGGCTGGCACTCAATCTCTCGACCGAACCCGACAGCGCGCTCCGCAGCGGCGCCTACTACGCCTCAGCCCGGTTCCTCGTCGGGCCGGATCTGCTCCGGCACTATCGGCGGCCGGTCGTCCTGCTGGATGCCGATGTCGGGTTCCTGCAGCCGCTCGACCCGCTGGTCGCGGCCGCGGCCGGATACGATTTCACCTGCTTCCGCCACGACGGCGCCGGGCCCTGCTCGCGCTATCCGGCCGTGCTCGGCGTCTGCGATCCGGGCGCTGGCGGACAGGCGTTTCTGGAGCGGGTCAGGCTGTTCGTGCTGGCGAAGCTCGAGATCGAATGGCCGTTCAACTGGATGCTCGATCAGGCGGCCTTGGCCTCGGTCATCCGCTGGGTCCGCAAGACCCGGGGGGAAACGGGCGTCGGCATTCTGAACGAGCTGGTGGGGACGCATTTCCAACCGTGGCTGCGATCGGTCGGCGGCGATGAGAAGGCCGCGCTGATCCGGGCAGCGAGCGGACAATAGGGGACGGCAACGCGAAACAGCGAGCGTCGGCGCGCGGCTAGAGATAAGCGCATGAATGCACGAGCCGCGCGCGACAGGGGAGAGCGAAATGGGCATGTCGGCACGTCTGCGTAACTTCAACTGGACGATCGAGCGCAAGCTCGTCGCCGCCTTTACGGCGGCAATCCTGGTCGGGTTCCTCACCATGATCGGGCTGCAGGCGCGCGACCAGCGCGCGAGCCTGATCGATCTGGCCGTGGCCGACCTCACGGCCAAGACGACCCAGCTCGGCAACGCCATGCGGATCGGCTTCATGGGCCACGACGGCTCGGCCATCGAGACCGAGTACAAGCCGATTGCCGACGCGCCCGACACCCAGCTCGCGAGCCTCGCCGCGTTCAACGACGACGGCTCGCTCTTACTGAAATTCGCGAACGACAAGCTGAAGTCGTCGGTCGATCTCACCCAGATCCTGGCCGGCGCGCCGAACGTGCTGGCCAAGGGCGAGAACCTGATCAAGGCGACCGATACCCACCTGATCGTGGCCGTGCCGGTGATGAGCCTGCGCGGCACCAAGGTGATCGGCGCGCTCGCCATCGCCTGGAGCCTCGATGCGCAGAATGCGGCGGTCTCGAAGGCGCTCCGGAGCCAGACCATCGTGGCGCTGGTCGTGATGATCGTGCTCCTGGGCCTGCTCGCGTTCCTGCTGCGTCGGCTGGTGGCGCGCCCGATCCTCGACATCACCGAGGTGATGCGCCAGCTCGCGGCGGGCGAGACCGGCGTCGCCATCCCGGCGACGAACCGCCGGGACGAGATCGGCGCCATGGCGGCGTCGGTCATGGTCTTCCGCGACAATGCCGAGGAAGTGATCCGGATCGAGCAGGAGCGGGAGGCGCAGAAGAGCCAAGCCGAGGAGGCCCGGCGCCAGGCGCTGCTGCAGCTTGCGGCCCGGCTCGAGAGCAGCGTGAAGACAGTTGCGGACTCGGTCGCAGGTGCCGCGAACCAGGTCGAGCACAGCGCCCGCTCCATGGTCGAGGCGGCCGAGACGGCGACAGGCCAGTCCTCGGCGGTTGCGGCCGCGTCCGAGGAAACGTCGGTCAGCATCCAGACGGTGGCGAGCGCCGCCGAACAGCTGACCGCCTCGATCGACGAGCTGGGGCGCCAGGCGGCCGGCTCGGCGAGCGTCGCCGAGGGCGCCGTGCAGGAGGCAGGCGCGACCTCGAACAAGGTCGAGCATCTCGAGGCCGCGGCCGGCCGCATCGGCGAGGTCGTGAAGCTCATCAGCGACATCGCGGCCCAGACCAACCTGCTCGCCTTGAACGCCACGATCGAGGCGGCGCGGGCCGGCGATGCCGGCAAGGGCTTCGCCGTCGTGGCGAGCGAGGTCAAGAGCCTGGCGGCGCAGACGGGCCGCGCGACGGAGGAGATCACGGCCCAGGTGGCCGCGATCCGGTCCGCCACTCAGGAAGTCGTCTCGGCGATCCACGGCATCGAGGGGACCATCACCAAGATCAGCGAGATCGCCGGCGCCATGACCGCCTCGATCGGCCAGCAGGGCCAGGCGACGCAGGAAATCGCGCGAAATATCCAGCAGGCGGCGACCGGTGCCGGCGAGGTGTCGGAGAACATCATCGGCGTGACGCGGATCGCGGGCGAAACCGGCCGGAGCGCCACCGACATCCTGGGTGCTGCCGGCGATCTCGTCCGGCAGTCGGATCTCTTGACCCAGAGCCTGAACGAGTTCCTGGCGGCGGCGCGCGCGTCCTAACAGGGGCCCGGCTCGGGAGCCTGCGACCGGCCGGCGGTTGCCGATGCCGCCGGTCCTGGAGGATCATGGCGTCCGGACCAGCGGAGGGACGGGCGGCAGATGCGGAGCTTTGGGATCGTCCCGCCGGGTTCGTGGCTCTTGTGGGCGATGCTCGTGCTCGCGCTGGCCGCGGCCCCCCTTGCCGTGAGGCCGGGCAACGCGACGCCGGCGTCACCCCCCATGCAGCGCATGCTGATCGGCGCCGGCTGCTACCAGATCGCCGGCCATGCGAGCGGCCCGGTGCCGGCCTATTGCCTCGACCAGGACGGCAGCACGCCGCGCCGCGGCGTCATGCTGGGCGAGACGCCGGCACTGGGGGCGGCGACCGTGTCGGTCGGCGGCGAGACCATGTCGCTTGCAACCGCGCTCGCGCGCCACGTGCTGCGCGTCGAGGGCACTGATGCGCCGGACCAGCTCTCGCTCGCCAACACGACGGACCTGCCCCTGTCGCTCTGCGTCGACCAGCCGGTCGTGGTCATGGGCAACGGCATCGGCTACAGCCGCGATCTGGCGCGAGTCTACGACCGGATCGACGCGTTGATGAGCGCTGATCGGGCGCCGCCCGCGCCCGACGAGACCAACCGCCACGAGCGGCTGCAGCAAAGCCTCTGGTCGCTGGTCAAGGCGGTCGACGACAAGGACTGGGCGGACCGGGCCCGGCTCGGCGGTGCATCGGCGCCGCCCAACGGTGCAGACTGTCCCGTCGCGGGTGCTACCACCGTCTTGTGCCATTAAGTCCGATGAAACTGCGGTTCTCGTTGCAAAGCGCCGCGGTCTGGCGCAAAGCTTATGGAAACTGAGGAGTTTCGGAGCCGCATCCGTAATGCCGTCCCACGAGCACTTTCCGCCGGTGCCGCCGTCCGGTGAACTCCTGGCGACCCGAGCCCGGACCTCACGCGAGGTTGTCGCCGGAGGGACGTTCGCGATGCTGGCCATGGCCTGCGCCGCGGGCGTGCTGCCGATCGCCGACCAGCAATGGTCAAGCGGGCCGGGCTCCCTCATCATCCATCAGACGCTGGTCTCGCTCGTCTATCTGCTGACCGCCCATCTCCTGGTCCGCCATTTCCTGGCGAGCCGGACCGTCTCGCTGCTGTGGATCGCGGCCGGCACGCTCTATGCCTCGGCGATGCAAATGCTGCAGCTCTGGTCGATGCCGGATCTGCAGATCTCGAAACTGCCGGCCGACCGGGCTCTGCTCATGGCGGCCTGGTGCTGGTTCCTGTGGCACGCCGTCCTGCCGCTCGCGGCAATCGGTTTCGCCCGGTCCGAGCGGTTGGCGCCGCAGCAGCCCTGTGCCGCCAACCAGACCCATCTTCTCGTCTGGGGCGTGCGGGCGACCGTCGCGGCGCTGGTCGCGATTTCCGCGGTCATGCTGCTGACGGCCCCCTGGGTCCATCCGGCGATGGTCCAGGACGGCAACTATCGCCGCGCCGCCGCGATCGGCATCGGGCCGCTGCTCGTCGGCGAGAGCCTGCTGGCCTTGTTCCTGCTCTGGCGCTGGACCCGGCTCAAGACCGGGCTGCAGCTGTTCTTCGGCCTCTCGATTCTCGCCCTGATGCTGGACGACCTGCTGACGCTCGCGGGTGGCGTCCGTGGTTCGCTCGGCTGGTACGCCGGCCGGCTCGAGGCGCTGGCCGCCGCCGGCTGCCTCCTGGCACTCTGCCTGGGCGAGATCGGCCGGCTCTATCGGCGGGTGACGCTGGCGAGCGAGAGCATGATGGTCGCCGAATGGGCGTTCGAGGCCGAGGTCGCGCGCCGGACCCGCGCGCTCACCGACCGGCTCGCCGAGCTCGAGCGGCAGAACGATGTGCTCCAGGCCGAGGCGGCGGTGCGGGCGTCGGCGCTCGCCACCCGGACGGTCGAGCACGACGCCGCCGTCGAAGCGCGCGAGCGGCAGGCGGCAGAGCTCGAAGCCCTGCGCACGCAGGCGGAGGCCGCGGGCGTCGCCAAGACGCAGTTCCTCGCGACCATGAGCCACGAACTGCGCACGCCGCTCACCGGCATCATCGGCTTCTCCGACCTCCTGCTGCGGACCGAGCCCAGCCCCGCCGAGCAGCGCCGCTATCTCGAGCTGCAGCGCGAGGCGGCACAGGCGCTGCTGGGTGTCGTGGCGGACGTGCTCGACTACGCCAATGCCGAGGCCGGCAAGCTGCAGCTCGACGTGGCGCCGTTCGCGCCGCGGACGCTCGTCGAGGATGCGGCGGCCGTGGTTCGCCCTGGGATCGAGGCGAAGGGGCTCGCGTTCCGGCTGGTCGTGGCGCCGAGCGTGCCGGCCGGTCTCGCGGGCGATGCCGGCCGCATCCGGCAGGTGATGGTCAACCTGCTGTCCAACGCGGTCAAGTTCACCCAGAGCGGGTCGATCGAGCTTCGCGTCGACTACCAGAGCCGCTGCGCCCATGGCAGAGACCCCCTGAGCCGGGACGCCCTGAGCCGGGACGTCCTGGGCCGAGACGCCCTGGGTCGAGATGCCCCGGGTCGAGATGCAGGCCCGGCGCTCCTGTGCCTGCAGGTGCTCGACACCGGCATCGGCATCGCCGCCGACAAGCTCGACCGGCTGTTCCAGCAGTTCAGCCAGCTCGACGGCAGCAATGCGCGGCGCTACGGCGGGTCGGGCCTGGGCCTCGCGATCTGCCGGAAGCTCGTCGAGCTGATGGGCGGCCACCTTGGCGTCGAGAGCGAGGAGGGGCGGGGCAGTCTGTTCTGGGTGGAGCTGCCGCTCGCCGTCGCCGCCGTGCCCGAGGCCGAGCCCACGCTGGCCGAGCGTCAGCCGCGCCGCATCCTGCTGGCCGAGGATGTGGTCGCCAACCAGATCCTGGTGACGGCGATCCTGGAGGCGAACGGCCATCTGGTCGACGTCGTCGACGACGGTGTCGCGGCCGTGACGGCGCTCCGGCGGACGGCCTACGATCTCGTGCTGATGGACGTGCAGATGCCGGTGATGAACGGCGTCGACGCGACCCGGGCGATCCGTGACGACGAAGGAAACGCCCGGCGCACGCCGATCGTAGCGCTCACGGCCAATGCGTCGAGCGAGGATGCGGCGCGCTGTCTTGCGGCCGGCATGGACGCCTATGTCGCGAAGCCGATCGACGAGCCGCAGCTGCTTGTCATCATCGATCGGCTGACCGCTGCGGCCACGACCGGTCCCGCCCGGCCGCCAGTGCCGGTGCTGGACGAGGTGGCGCTCGACGGACTGATCACGCGCCTGGGCCGCGCGAAGGCGGCCGAGCTCGTCGCCCTGTTCCGCCGCAGCGTCGAGACGGAGACTGCGGCCCTGGAACTCGCCCGTGCCGACGCCACGGCGGTGCGCGGCCATGCCCGGGCGATCGCCGGTCTTGCCGGCAATCTCGGTTGCGCCGAGCTCGAACGGGCGGCCCGCCGGCTCGCGGGTCTGCGCGAGGCCGTGGAGCAGGACGAGCTCGACCGCCATCTGAGCGTGCTGAGCGACGTCGCCGCGCGCACGCTGTCGGCGCTGGCGGCTCGCTTCGCGGACAGCGCGCGCGTCGTGCCGCTGCCGACGCGGCGCGGTTGATCCTTTAGACGCCGTCATCAATCCGTCGCGAGGCTTGTGCTAGGTCTCCGGCCCCCGTCCCAGGTCGCATCACCACGGCCGGCCGTATCAACGGCCGAATCCGTGGCGATGCGGCTTTGGGGGCCGCTTCATCGCCTGATTGCTCTTTTCGGGCGCTGCCCGGTGGCTATGATCGGCCGTCGAGAAAACGTGAGCGGGGATTTCGGGTGGAAATCGGCAAGATGGCGATCGCCGCGGCGGCGCTGATCGAGGCGGGCGACGTCGAGGCGGCGCAGGTCCAGATTGTCGACCGGCTGCGCGAGCGGCCCGAGGATCCGGCGCTCTGGGCGGAGGCGGGTTTCTTCCTGCAGCACATCGGCAGCGACGAAGACGCGCTCGGCTGTCTGGAGCGCGCCTGGGCGCTCGGCGGCCGGGACATCCGGATCCCTTATTATCAGGGCCTGGCCAGCCGCGCACTCGGCCGGCCGGCCGAGGCCGAGAGCCATTTCCGCCAGGCATTGGCGCGCGATGACCGTTACGGCGATGCTTGGCAGCATCTGGGTCTGGCGCTCGCCTACCAGGGCCGTTTCGACGAGGCCGTCGCCTGCCTCGAGGCGGCGCGCGTCCGGCTCGAGGATGGCGCCAGTCTCGGCGACCGCATCTGGCGCACCCGGTTTCAGGCCGGCCAGTGGGATGAGGCCTGGCGGCTCTGCGAGGCGAGCGTGCCGGCGGACCTCGACGAGCGCTGGCAGCAGATGCATGGCACTGGCCATCGCCGCTGGCGCGGCGAGCCGCTCGCGGGGCAGGAGATCGTGCTGTTCAGCCACGGCGGCAACGGCGACACGATCCATTATTTCCGCTATCTCGACCGCGTGCTGGCCGCCGGGCCGGAGCGGGTGACCCTGCTCGTCCAGCCGGGGCTGGTTTCGCTGCTGAGAGCAAGCCCGGCCGTGGTCCGCGCCGGCGCCGAGCGGGTCCGCGTGCTCGAGGACGCGGCCGCGCTCGAGGACCGGCCCGGCTATTTCATGTGGTTCGAAGGGCTGGCGATGCTTCACCGCGCCCGACCGGACGATGTGCCATCGCAGCCCTATCTCATGCCGCCGCCGGAGCGCGCGGCGGTCTGGGCCGAGCGGCTTGGCGGCACGGGCCGCAAGATCGGGGTGGTCTGGCGCGGGTCGCCCGCCATGCCCGAGGATCACTGGCGCTCGGTCCCGCTCGACCAGGTCGAGCCCCTGTTCGGGGTCGCCGGGACCCGCTGGTTCGCACTTCAGCCGGGGCCGCTGCCCGAGGACGAGGCGGCGATCCTGGCGCGGGCCGGCGTGGCCGACTTGTCCGCAGACCTCGCCGATTTCACCGAGACCGCGGCGATCCTGGCCAATCTCGACCTGCTCATCACCATCGACAGCGCGCCCGCGCATCTGGGCGGGGCGCTTGGCCGACCGACCTGGATGCTGAACCGCGCCAGCTCGGAATGGCGCTGGGGCTGGCGGCAGACCGAGAGCTTCTGGTACCCGTCGATGCGGCTCTTCAACCAGGAGCACCTCGGCGACTGGGCGCCCGCAATCGCAGAGGTGCGTCAGGCGTTGGTCGCGGGGTAGTTTCTCCCGTCATCCCCGCGCAGGCGGGGATCCAGAGCCACGGGCACGATCTGAGATAATTTTTGCTGCAACCCTGGATTTCAGCCGGCGCGGGAATGACGATGAAAGGCCCATCACCCGTTGCGGAACGTGTAGCTGTAGCCGTTGATCGCCGGCACGCCGCCCAGGTGTGCGTAGAGCACCTTGGATCCGGCCGGGAAGAAGCCCTTGCGGACGAGGTCGATCATGCCCTGCATCGATTTCCCCTCGTAGACCGGGTCGGTCATCATGCCCTCAAGGCGGGCCGAGAGCCGGATCGCTTCGACCGTCTCCTTGGACGGCACGCCATAGGCCGGGTAGGCGTAATCCTCGATCAGCACGACGTCGTCCGCCGTGATGTCCTTGCCCTGGACGAGTGCCGAGGTCTTCTGGGCGATGTCGAGCACCTGCGCCTTGGTCTGCCCCGGCGTACCGGAGGCGTCGATGCCGATGACCCGGCGCTGCCGCCCGTCGGCCGCAAAGCCCACGACCATGCCGCCGTGGGTGGAGCCGGTCACGGTGCAGACGACGATATAGTCGAAGCGGAAGCCCAGCGCTTGTTCCTGGACCCGCACCTCCTCGGCGAAGCCCACATAGCCGAGCCCGCCGTACTTGTGGACCGAGGCGCCGGCCGGGATCGCATAGGGTTTGCCGCCCTTGGCCTTGACGTCCTCGAGCGCGGCTTCCCAGCTCGCCCGGATGCCAATGTCGAAGCCTTCGTCGACCAGCTGCACCTCGGCACCCATGACGCGCGACAGCAGGATGTTGCCGACCCGGTCATAGACCGCGTCCTCGTGCGGGACCCAGCTTTCCTGCACCAGGCGGCACTTCATGCCGATCTTGGCCGCGGTCGCCGCCACCATGCGCGTGTGGTTCGACTGCACGCCGCCGATCGAGACCAGCGTGTCGGCGCCGCTCGCGATCGCGTCAGGTACGATGTACTCGAGCTTGCGCAGCTTGTTGCCGCCGAAGGCGAGGCCGGAGTTGCAGTCCTCGCGCTTGGCATAGATCTCGACGCCGCCGCCCAGATGGGCCGACAGCCGGTTGAGCTTCTCGATCGGCGTCGGGCCGAAGGTCAGCGGATAACGGGCGAATTTCTCGAGCATGACGGGGCCCTTCGCGGCAATGAGGATCGTGTGCGCAGCATAGGGCGTCAGCTGTGAAAGGTGCTCTCGAGTTTCGATATAATTCTTCGCCGATAGTCTGTATATCGATGAATGACTGCCGAAGAATTTCATGATTTTGGGGAAGAATGAACGAATCTTCCGAACAACCTGAGCTCGACCGGATCGATCTCAAGATTCTCCGCCTGCTGCAGGCCGACGGCAGCATTGGCAATGCGGAACTGGCGAAGCGGGTCAACACCAGCCCGGCGACCTGCCATCGCCGCACGCAGCGCCTGTTCGCCGAGGGTTACATCAGCGGGGTGCGCGCGCAGATCGTGCCGCAGCGGGTCGACAAGGGCGCGCTCGTCCTCGTCGGCGTCGTGCTCGACCGCTCGACGCCCGAGAGCTTCGCCGCGTTCGAGGCGGCCGTGCGGCGCATGGCGATCGTGCTCGACTGCCACCTGGTTGCCGGCGATTTCGACTATTTCCTCAAGATCCGGGTGCGCGACATGGCGGACTTCAATCGGTTGCATGGCGAGAAGCTGATCGCGCTGCCGGGGGTGCGCCAGACCCGGACCTTCTTCGTGATGAAGGAGGTCATCGACAACGCGCCGCTCGAGTTCTGAGCGGCCGGCTCATGCCGGCTTCTTGCCCTTGTCGAACGGCATCGGCTGCCAGTGCGGATCCGGATTGTCGTGCCCGAAGGCGATCATGTCCGTGGTCGGGCGACCGTAGAGGAAGCCCTGGGCGTAGTGCGCGCCGATCCGGCTCGCGACCGACGCGTGGTCGACGCTTTCGATCTGCTCGACGATGATCTCGCTGCCATGGGCGAGCGCCATGCCGATGACGGTCTCAAGCGTCTTGAACTCGCGCGGATCCTCGATCGCCGCGCGCAGGAACGGCCCGTCGATCTTGACGTAATCGGCCGGCAACGAACGCAGCGTCTCGAGCGAGGTCGAGCCGGCCCCCAAATCGTCGATGCAGAGGCGGTGGCCGCGTGCCTGCAGGTCGCGCAGGATCGCTGCCATCGCCGGATAGTCGGTGATGCCAGCGGTCTCGGTCACCTCGATCATCAGGCGCGGTGCCTGGGCGGCGTGGGCGGCGGTGATCTGGTCGAACCGGGCACGGAACAGCGAGCTTTGCAGCGACTGGGCCGACAGGTTGATGGCGATCATCGGCTGCCAGCCGCTCTTCTCGTGGCTGGCCATGGTCGAGAGCACCGCCTCGGCCAGGATCAGGTCGTAATCCTGGATGAGGCCCGTCTCCTCGGCAAAGCGGATCCAGGGGCCGATCGAGGCCACGCCCGAGATGCGCGACAGTGCCTCGAAATGATGGGTGCGGCTGTCCGTGAGCCGGACGACCGGCTGATAGACCACCTCGATCCGGCGCTGCGCCATGATCCGGCGTGCCGCGGCCACCTGCTTCACGGTTTCCGACAAGAGGGCGGTGGCGCCGTCCTTGAGCGAGCGGACATTGAAGCCGCCCGGCCGTGCCTCGGAGAAGCGGCGGATCGAGTAGGCAAGCGCCCGGGCCGAATCCGCCTCGTCGAGCCCGCCCGAGTCGAACGACAGATCGAACACCTGGACTGGCGAGGGCAGGGCGGCGCGCTCCAGGATCTCCTCGATGCCGGCGACGATCTCCGCCTCTGTCACGCCACGGGCGCGCACCAGGCCGAAGCGGCCGGGGGCGAGCGGGCTCGCGAGCTCGCCGCCGGCTGAGACCGAGCGCAGATAGGCCATCAGCTGCGGCAAGACCTCGGCCAGCGCCGCCGGGCCGCGCTCGTCCGCGAGCTTCTGGAGGCCGTTCAGCATCAGGAAGGTCATGCCTTCCTCGACCTGCGCCTCGGAGGCGACCGCGAGCCGGTGTGAGGCCGCGGCGGTAAAGCGCTCGGCCTCGCTCTGGCCCGCGACCTCGGGTGCGCGGGCGAGCATGCTGGCCAGGATCAGGCCCAGCTGCAGCGTATCGCCGCCGTTGAGGGGCCGGCGGCCCCCCAGGATGAAGTCGATCGGCTTGCCCTGATATGACGTGAGCCGGACGCGCGTGAGCCCGATCGTGCCCGTGCTGATGAGCCGCTTCAGGAGATGGCCCATGAACTCGCGATCAGCCGGGGCGACCAGCGTGTCGAGCGACTGGCCGACGAGCGTCTCGGCCGGTCCGTCGGCAAGCCCGCATGACGCGCCGGCAGCGAAGCGAACCGTCCCGGCGAGGTCGATTTCGACGAGCAGGTGGGCCGTCGCGAAGGCGAAGCCCACGAACCGGTCCCGTTCCCGCTTCAGAATGTGCGGCATGCCGCGTCCCCGTCTTCCACGGACGAGCACCGATCCGGCGGGAAGACAAAAGCGCCGGATGCGCAAAAAAGTGACACAGCACCGCGATGCTGAGAAGAGTTTGTCGCGCGTTCCGCGACCAGAGGTGTAGCCGGTGCCTGCAAAGCTATGCCATCGGGGCTATGCCATCAGAGCTATGCCATCAGGCCGGCCCGGCGAATCCGGCGCTTCAGCTCGGCGACGCCGGCAGCGATGCGTTCGGCCTCGTTCTCGATCTCGCCGAAGGCGAGCCAGAAGTCGACCCGGTTCTCCGCAGTGAGGCCGGCGAGCGCCTCCAGTTGCCCGAGCGTCGACGCCTGGTCGATGAGCGGCTCGAACGCGCCGCGCTCGGCATCGGGCGTGTTTCGGGGAGACGGCATGGCGACGGCGCTCGGCTGGACCCAGGGGCGGCTCGCGCAAGATAGCGCGTCGTGGAAGATAGCGCGTCATGGCCCCGACGAAAAAGGGCCCGACCGAATGATCGGCCGGGCCCTTTTTCCACTGAACCGGACGGTTGGTGGAGCCGCGGGGAATCGAACCCCGGACCTCGACATTGCGAACGTCGCGCTCTACCAACTGAGCTACGACCCCACGCCGAACCGTTCGGTGACGGGTTGTATGTCGTCGCGAGGCCCCACATGTCAAGTCGCCTGTGCGGGCGAAAAGCGGCTATGCGTTAGGCTTATGGCATCGGCTGCGACCTGCTCGCGAAGGCTGTCCCGCAAGGCCTGCGCTTGCGTGCCGCCGCGCCGGACGCTAGGGTCCGCGCTCCGTATCCTGTAACAGACCGGCCGACCGCACCGTCATGTATAGCCTGCTGATTCTGGTCGACAGCGTGATCCAGATCTTCATCTGGATGCTGATCGTTTCCGCCGTTCTGAGCTGGCTCACGGCGTTCGGCGTCGTCAATCGCTACAACCGCGTGGTCTCCGTCATCGGCGACACGCTCTATCGGCTGACCGACCCGGTCCTGCGCCCGATTCGCGGCATCCTGCCGAACCTGGGCGGTGTCGACGTGTCGCCCATCGTGGCGATCCTGCTGCTGACCTTCCTGCGCAACCTCGTGTTCGAGTTCTTCAGTGGACGCCTCTAAGCTCATCGACGGCAAGGCCTTCGCGCAGGGCCTGCGTGCCCGCGTCGCGGCGGCGGCGGCGGAGCTCCAGGCGCGCCACGGCTTCCGTCCCGGCCTGGCGGTGGTCCTGGTCGGCGACGATCCGGCGAGCCAGGTCTATGTCCGCTCCAAGACCAAGGCGACTGAGGAGGCGGGCTTCCACGGCGTCGAGCACAAGCTGCCGGCCTCGACGACCCAGGCCGAGCTCATGGCGCTCGTCGCCCGCCTCAACGCCGATCCGGACGTTCACGGCATCCTCGTGCAGCTGCCGCTGCCGGCCGGGCTCGATGCGGCGGCAGTCGTGGCCACGATCGATCCCCGGAAGGACGTCGACGGTCTCCATGCCCAGAACGTGGGCGCGCTCTGGAGCGGTGCTGAAGGGCTGGTGCCGTGTACGCCGCTCGGCTGCGTGCTGCTCCTGAAGGACCGCCTGGGCCAGCTCGCCGGCAGGAATGCCGTCGTGATCGGCCGCTCGGCCCTTGTCGGCAAGCCGATCGCGGCGCTGCTCCTGGCCGAGAACTGCACGGTCACCGTCGCGCATTCCCGGACCAAGGATCTGCCGGCAGTCTGCCGTCAGGCCGACATTCTGGTGGCGGCGGTCGGCCGTGCCGAGATGGTCAAGGGCGACTGGGTCAAGCCGGGCGCCACGGTCATCGATGTCGGCATCAACCGCGTGCCGACGCCGGACGGCAAGGGCCGGCTCGTCGGTGACGTAGCGTTCGCCGAGGCGGCGGCGGTCGCCTCGGCCATTACGCCGGTGCCGGGCGGCGTCGGGCCGATGACGATCGCTTGCCTCATGCGCAACACGCTGACGGCGGCCTGCCGCATCAAGGGCGTGCCGGTTCCGGCGGTCTGACCCTCAAAACCTGCCTCGCCGCAAAATCGCCCGAATGCGAACACGGGATGATCGTGTTCGGGTCACCCTTTCCGCCTATTCGCCGGGCACAGTCCGCCCCGGCTTTAATGAATGAACGGCAAGGGAAGGGCGGACGATGCAGGAAGCGATCTTCGAATCGGTAATCGATCGATGGCTGGGTCTCCTGGTCGTGGGGCTGGCGGCGCTGTGGTTCATGTGACGGGGGTTCGTGTGACGGGGGGCGTGTGACACGCCGCAATTTCACCGGAATCCCGACACGGTAATATCGAGTTCGCGTCCAACTTTTCGCGCGTTCCGCGAGCAGAATCTCTCCCACGGCCCGAGGACGGGCTGCTCGAGGAGAGGGAAAGATGCGTACCTTGATCATGGACTCGCTGGCCGATGCCCGGTTCGGCTTTGTGCTCGTGCTGCTGATGGCGTTGCTGGCGGGATGCGCGGAAGATCAAACCGTCTCGACCTGCGGAGTGCCGTGCCAGTCAAAGAGTAATGTGGGCAATCCGGGCGGCGCCAAACTGGCCTTTGATGAGGCAATCCATTTCGATACGGATAGCTCGTCGCCGCGCGCCGACGACAAGCCTGTGGTGGCGCGAGTTGCGGCTCTGCTTGCGGCTCATCCAGACGCGCGGGTGGTGATCGAGGGCCATGCCGACGAGCGCGGCACACGCGAGTACAATCTGGCCCTCGGCCAGCGCCGGGCCATCGCTTACCGGTCGGCGCTTATCGCCGCCGGTGTGTCTGCCGACCGCATCATCGATACGGTTTCCTACGGCAAGGAACGGCCGGTCGCGACTGGGCACGACGAAGCGGCGTGGGCGCAGAACCGGCGTGCGCTCGCCGTAGTGCAATAGCCTGGAAAATCTCCCTCGTCCCGGTGTATCGCTCCGCGCTTGAGGGCGAGGGAGGCAACGGTGAGCGACGAGACCAGGAAGGGCGCGACCAAGAAGGACGCGCGGGAGCTCGCGGCCGAGGCGCATACGGATTTCGCGCGCGCCATGAGCTACGGCGACTATCTGCAGCTCGACACGCTGCTCGCGGCGCAGAAGCCGCTGAGCGACCAGCCCGACGAGCTCCTGTTCATCATCATCCATCAGGCGACGGAGCTGTGGATGAAGCTCGTGCTGCATGAGCTGACCCAGGCGCGGGCCCTCGTCGTCGCCGACGATCTGCAGCCGGCGTTCAAGGCCATGGCGCGGGTCAGCCGCATCCAGGCGCAGCTCATCCAGTCGTGGGACGTGCTCTCGACCATGACGCCGTCGGACTATTCGAGCTTCCGTTCGGCGCTCGGTCAGTCGTCGGGCTTCCAGTCGGCGCAGTACCGGCTGATCGAGTTTTTGCTCGGCAACAAGCAGGCGCAGATGATCGAGCCGCATCGCCATCTGCCCGAGCTCGCGACCCGGCTCGACGCGGCGCTGGCGACACCCAGCCTCTATGACGAGGTGATCCGGCTCCTGGCGCGCCGCGGTTTCGCGATCGATCCCGCGGCGCTTGGCCGTGACGTGCGGGAGCCCTATGCCGCCGATGCCAGCGTGCGTGCCGCCTGGCTCACTGTCTATCGCGACCCCAAGGCCCATTGGGAACTCTATCAGCTGGCCGAGGAACTGGTCGATCTCGAGGACTGGTTCCAGCAATGGCGCTTCCGCCACGTGACGACGGTGCAGCGCGTCATCGGCTTCAAGCGCGGCACCGGCGGGACGGCCGGCGTCGCCTATCTCCGCAAGGCGCTCGACATTGTGTTCTTCCCCGAACTGTGGGACGTCCGCACCGAACTCTGAAATGCCGGGCTCTCAAATGCTGGCGATGCGCGTTATTGAGGCAGATCGCCGCGGAGGCATCACCCGATACCGCAAGGTCGTAAAATTCAGCCGCGTGGAAACGATCGGTTACCAAATTTGCGCGCCAATATGGGGACGGCTGCGCTAGGTTCGGCCGTAATAGCACTGTCTTTATTTGGGAAGAGGGGCGATCGATGAAGCGACTTGTCGCCTTGGGTTGCACGCTGTTTTTGTCGGTTGCGGCGCTCGGCGCCCGACCCGCCCAAGCGGCCGTCGACCGGCTCGCCCCGTTTCTCGGCGCATTCCAAGGCCAGTCGGGCCAGGCGCCGGGCGATCTTTTCGTCCCGCTCTGGTCGAAGGCCAACCCGTTCGATGTCACGGTGACGCGCCAGGACGACGAGCTGACATTCTCCATCGGTGCCAACGAGCCGGTGGTGATGCGCTTCGTCCCGGTCTCCGACCGGCTCTATCTGCTGCGCACGGATCGCCCCGGCGCCAGCGGCTACGCCTGGGTCGATGCAGACAAGCTGACGTTCCAGGCGATGCTCGCCCCCGCCGGCGAGCCGGCCCGCGGCATGCGCTTCATCGTGAGCTTCGAAGACGACCACCGGCGGCTCGCCGCCTACACGCTCAAGGGCAGCGACGCGCCCGTCGAGGTGCTGGATACGGCGCTGAAGAGTCCGGAGGATTAAGGGCGCGCGCGTCTTCTGTCGGTTGTGAAGTTGCCGGGTGCTCATGCTAAACTCGTTCCGTATTTGGCGGACGAGGTCCTTCGCGCGTGGATGAAAAGGCGATCCTGAAGGCGCTTGAGACGCCACGTCCGACCGCGATGACTGGCACCTGCCTAGGCCTTATCGTCATCCCGATCGTCTTATGCATTGTATTCGCCACGCTTGCGGTAATCGTCGGTCTCCCGAAGTACTATAGAGCTCTGGGATTGAAGGAACGAGGTATCGAGATCTCGGGTGAAGTGACCGGTGGTTACATCACAACAGCAAAGCAGAAGGGTGTGCGGGAGCCCGTCAGCACCTGTCATCTCAAGTATTCATTCAGTCCGAGAGAGCTCGCTGGGGCTTATCAATCGTCGATCTCCAGCGAGGCGCTAATGTCGCCTGGGTCCTGCTCCGTGCTGCACCCTGGGACGATCGTGCCGATAATCTATGACCCCCTCAGGCCCGACCGGAGCGTCCTCAATGTCGGTGATCCGGTCGGCCGAATGCAACCGAGCGAGGTTTTGAGGCAGGTCGAGGCGGCGGAAGAGATAATCGTTTCGTTTTTCACCCTTCTCGTCCTGCTGGTCGTTATTGCGTATTACCGCCAGAAGCATCTCATCAAATGGGGCGGGGCTGCGGAGGCCGCGATTGTCAAGGAGCGAGAGTACAGAACGAAAAACGGGCGTTTCGCGACAGTGACCTATCAGTTCCTCGACGAAACCGGTAACCAGGTTCAGGGCGTCCGCCGGCATGTTCCTGCGAAAATTGCGGACGCTACGCAGGACTTTGCCGGGTCTCAGGAATACAGGGCGCGAATCATTGAGAAGCCGCTCGTGCTGTACGATCCGCGCAACAGTCGGCGCAACCGTCTTTATCCGTTCGCTCTCGTCAGGCCGAAAGCGATATAGCAGATCACGTTACCCTTGCCCGGGCGTGATGCTCCGGCCGGTCCCAGGACCGGTCTTCCATGATCTCCTTCAAGACCCAGACCGCGTCCCACAGCTCGGCATAGCCGAGGTAGAGCGGCGTGAAGCCGAAGCGCAGGATGTCGGGCGCGCGGAAGTCGCCGATCACGCCGCGGGCGATCAGTGCCTGCATGATCGGGTAGCCCTGCTCATGGGCGAGCGAGACCTGGCTGCCGCGGGAGGCCTCGTCGCCGGGCGAGACGATGGTGAAGCCGTGGCCGGCCAGCTGCTCCTCGACCAGCTGGGCGAACAGTGCCGACTGGCTGAGCGACTTCTTGCGGATTTCCGCGATCGAGGCGTCGAGCAGGATGTCGACGCCGCATTCGAGGGCTGCCAGGCTCAGAATCGGCGGCGTGCCGACCAGGCCGCGCTGGATGCCGTCGGCCGGGCGGAAATGCGTCTCGAACGCGAACGGGGCGGCGTGGCCGAGCCAGCCGGTCAAGGGCATGGTCATCTGTCCGTGCCAGCGCTCGGCCGCCCAGAGGAACGCGGGCGCGCCCGGCCCGCCGTTCAGGTACTTGTAGCCGCAGCCGACGGCGAAATCGGCGCCGGCCCGGTTGAGGTCGACCGGCACGGCGCCGGCCGAATGGCAGAGGTCCCACAGCATCAAGGCGCCGGCGTCATGCGCCCGGGTCGTGACGCGCGCCATGTCGTGCAGGCGCCCGGTGCGGTAGTTGACGTGGGTCAGCATGACGACCGCGACCTCATCGGTGATCGCGGCGTCGATCGCTTCCGGCTCGACCAGCCTCAGCTCGTGCCCCTCGGCCAGGAGGGCGGCCAGGCCCTCGGCAATATAGAGGTCGGTCGGGAAATTCGCCGGCTCCGACAGGATGACCCTGCGGCCGGGCCGGAGCCGGAGGGCGGCGGCCAGCGTCTTGAACAGGTTCACACTGGTCGAATCGCCGACCATCGTCTCGCCGGGCTTGGCGCCGATCAGCCGGCCGATCTTGTCGCCGACGCGCGCCGGCAGCGCGATCCAGTCATGCTTGTTCCAGCTGGTGATGAGGTCGCGGCCCCATTCGGCCTCGATCACCTGGGCAAGGCGCGCCGCGGTCGCCCGCGGCAGCGCGCCCAGCGAGTTGCCGTCGAGATAGATCACTCCCTGCGGCAAGACGAAACGGTCGCGGAAGGGCTTGAGCGGGTCGGTCTTGTCGAGGGCGGCGAGATCGGGGCGGGCCAAAACGGGGCGTGTGGGCGTCACGATGTTGGGCTCGGCAGCGGTCTCAGCACGGCGCGCAGCGGTGCCGCGTCCATGTTCATGAGCTTCAGGGGAAGGGCGATCAGTTCGTAGTCGCCGGGCGGCACGTGGTCCAGCACCAGGTTCTCGAGGATCAGCATGCCGTGGCGGCGGACCGCCATATGGGCATCGAGCGTCTTGGAGGTCGCGGGATCGACAGAGGCCGCATCGGTGCCGATGAGGTCGACGCCGTGTGCTGCCATGAAATCGATCGCCGCCGGGTCGATCGCGGTGAAGTCCTGGACCCACTGGTCTTGCGGCATGCGCTCGTAGGTGCGGAGCAAGAGCCGGCGGACGGGTCTTGCGAGTGCTGCCGCCAGGTGGTCGGGCCGCACCAGCGGCCCGAGGCCGCGCAGGTCGACGACGCGCGCCGGGCCGATGAAGCGGGCGAGCTCGAACGCGCCGGCCGGAGCGCCGTTCGCGTCGTAATGCAGCGGCGCGTCGGCATGTGAGCCGGCGTGGGTCGAGAGGGTGATGGCGCCGACATTGACCGGGCAATCCGGCCCCAGCACCCAGGTCCGTTCCTCACGGTAGGGCGTGTCGCCGGGGAAGGCGGGCGTGCCCGGCCGCAAGGCCGGGCTGATGTCCCAGAGCTCCATCAAAGCGCCATCCCGGGAGGACGCGCGGGCTTAGCCGCGCGCCGCCTTGGCGAGGCGAAGGCGCAGCGCGTTCAGCTTGATGAAGCCGGCAGCGTCGCGCTGGTCGTAGACCTGGTCTTCCTCGAAGGTGACGTGGGCCAGGCTGTAGAGCGTCTTCGGCGACTTGCGGCCGACGACGGTGACCGAGCCCTTGTAGAGCTTCAGGCGAACCGTGCCCTCCACATGCTCCTGGCTCTTGTCGATCAAGGCCTGCAGCATCTCGCGCTCGGGGGAGAACCAGAAGCCGTTGTAGACGAGCTCGGCATAGCGCGGCATCAGCTCGTCCTTGAGGTGGGCGGCATTGCGGTCGAGCGTGATGCTCTCGATGCCGCGGTGCGCTGCCTGCAGCACAGTGCCGCCCGGCGTCTCGTAGACGCCGCGGCTCTTCATGCCGACGAAGCGATTCTCGACCAGGTCGAGCCGGCCGACGCCGTTGCGGCCGCCGAGCTCGTTGAGCTTGGTCAGGAGGGCCGCCGGCGAGAGCTGCTCGCCGTTCACCGCGACCGCGTCGCCGCGCTTGAACTCGACCTCGATATATTCCGGCTTGTCCGGCGCCTGCTCCGGATTGACCGTGCGGGAATAGACCAGCTCCGGCGCCTCCTGCCACGGATCCTCCAGCACCTTGCCCTCGGCCGAGATGTGCAGGAGGTTCGCGTCGACCGAGAACGGCGCCTCGCCGCGCTTGTCCTTGGCGATCGGAATCTGGTGCTTCTCGGCGTATTCGATGAGCTTGGTGCGCGAGTTCAGGTCCCACTCGCGCCAGGGGGCGATGACCTTGATGTCGGGCTTCAGCGCGTAATAGCCGAGCTCGAAGCGCACCTGGTCGTTGCCCTTGCCGGTGGCGCCGTGGGAGACCGCATCGGCGCCGACCAGCTTCGCGATCTCGATCTGGCGCTTGGCGATGAGCGGCCGGGCAATCGAGGTGCCGAGCAGATACTGGCCCTCGTAGAGCGCGTTGGCGCGGAACATCGGGAAGACGAAGTCGCGGGTGAATTCCTCGCGCAGATCGTCGATGAAGATCTCCTTCACGCCGAACATTTCGGCCTTCTTGCGCGCCGGCTCCAGCTCCTCGCCCTGGCCGAGGTCGGCGGTGAAGGTCACCACCTCGCATCGATAGGTATCCTGCAGCCACCGGAGGATGACCGAGGTGTCGAGGCCGCCGGAATAGGCCAGCACGACCTTCTTGATGCTGCCGCTCATGCTTCTCTCACGCGCTTACAGGGAAAAATCGAGGCCGGCAGTATAGGGGAATGTGCCGGGCCGGCAAGGCGGCCGGCAATGTGTGCGGAACAGGGGTGTGCAGCACAGGGAACCCTGCCGCGACCGGCCAGCGCTTGCGCCTGCGAGTCGTTTGCGTTACGACTGATCTTGCAATTGCGAATGGTTCTGAATATCTGTGCCGTCGCCCGATGCCCTGCCGGTATCGGTGCTTAGGAGTAGCGCCATGCTGGCGAGTTTGCTGATTGTGTTCCGCGAGATCCTTGAGGCCGGCCTCATCGTCGGCATCGTGCTCGCCGCGACCGAGGGCGTGCGCGGGCGTGGCCGCTGGGTTGCGGCCGGCGTCGGGGCGGGCGTGCTGGGCGCCTCGATCCTGGCGCTGTTCGCCGGCGCGGTGTCGAGCGCGTTCCAGGGCTCGGGCCAGGAGCTGTTCACGGTCTCGATCCTCTGCCTCGCCGTCGTGATGCTCGGCTGGCACACGGTCTGGATGTCGAAGCACGGGCGCGAGATGGCGGCCGAGATGTCGGCGGCCGGCCGGGCGGTCAAGACCGGGCAGAAGTCGCTCCTGGCCATGGCCATCGTCGTCGCGGTCGCGGTGCTGCGTGAGGGCTTCGAGGTCGTGCTGTTCCTCTACGGCATCGCCGCCTCCAGCCAGGAAGGGCCGGTGCCGTTGTTCGTGGGCGGGCTCGCCGGCGTCGGGCTCGGCTCGCTCCTGTCGTACCTGCTCTATCGCGGCCTCGTCATCATCCCGATCCGGCATCTGTTCTCGGTTACGAATGGGCTGGTGGCACTGCTCGCCGCCGGCATGGCCGGCCAGGCCGCCGACATCCTGGCCCAGATCGGCCTCGTGCCGACCTTGGGCGACCAGGTCTGGGACAGCTCCGCCATCCTGGCGCAGGACAGCCTCGCCGGCCGGGCGCTCCATGCGCTCGTGGGCTACGCCGACCGGCCGAGCGGCATCCAGATCGTGACCTATCTCGTGACCCTCGTCGTGCTGATCTCGCTCAGCCGGATCATCGGCAAGGCCAAGACCCAGCCGCCGAAGACCGGCACCATGGTACCGCCCGTCGCTCAACCTGGTGAATAAGACAAAATGAACAAGACCCTCGGCGCCGCGCTGGCGCTCGCGGCGCTGGCGCCCGCTGCCCTCACCATGGCCGGCCCGGCCGTTGCGGATGATGCGGTGCACCTGTCGATCAAGGATCACAAATACGTGCCGGACCGGCTCGAGGTGCCCGCCGGCGTCAAGTTCAAGCTCCTGGTCAAGAACGAGGACCCGACGCCGGAAGAGTTCGAGAGCTTCGAGCTGAAGCGCGAGAAGGTCGTGGCACCCGGGCAGGAGATCCAGGTGTTCCTGGGCCCGCTCGATCCCGGCGAATACAAGTTCTTCGGCGATTTCCACCAGGACACCGCCAAGGGCGTGATGGTCGCCAAGTAATCGCGCGCCAAGGAATTCTACGCCAAGTAATCCTGCGCCAGCGCACCGGAGTTCAGACAGCATATGACCATCTTCGCGCGCCGCCTCGGCGGTCTCGCCGTCGCGGCCCTTGCACTCGCGGCGCCCGTCGCGGCCCATGCCGACTTTCACATCCGCTCGCCCAACGAGATCGATGAACACGAACTCGAGATCGAGCACAACGGCGCCTGGAGCTGGGACCGCAACCGCGACAACGACAACGCGCAGTCCTACACGGCCGAGATCGGCTATGGCGTGAATTCCTGGTGGCACCCGGAACTCGAGCTCGGGTTCGAGCGGCCGCCGGGCGTCGGCCAGTCGACCGATGTCAGCGAGGCCGTCTGGGAGAACACATTCAGCCTGACCGAGCCGGGCGAGAACTGGGCCGACGTCGGGTTCTACTGGGAATACGCCCACGGCCTGCAGAACCAGTCCTCGGATTCGATGCTGTTCGGCCCGCTCTTCGAGAAGGACGTCGGCCACACGACCCAGACGCTCAATCTGTTTCTCGGCAAGAACGTCGGGCCGCACCAGGACAACCACGGCTTTGACCTGAGCTATGCCTGGCAGAGCCGCTGGAACATGACGCAGGCCTTCTCGCCGGCGGTCGAGGTCTATGGCGACGCCGGCCAGATCGACCGGATCGGCAAGTTCCAGGACCAGCAGTTCCTGGTCGGCCCGGTCGGGGTCGGCAGCTTCTTCGTCGGGCCGCTGGGCAAATTCAAGTACGAGGCGGGCTATCTGTTCGGCGCCACGCGCGCGTCGGCCAATGGCACGGTCCGCTGGAAGTTCGAACTCGAAATCCCGCTCTAAGGCGTCAGACCTCGGTCGAGGCGCCGGGATTGAGCGCCCGGCATGCTGTCTCGTATTGCAGGCCGATGAAGGGCGGGCGCTTGTAGAAGCCTTTGAGCCACGAGGCGACGAGGCACAGCTCCTCGAGCCGCAGCACCTCGTCGAGCGTGCCGTCCGGGAAACGGATCTCGAAACTGTCGGAGACGAACTCGAGCACTCGCTCGACCTGCTCCAGGCTCAAGCCCAGATCGGTTTCCAGCACCGCGGTGCGGATCAGTTGCTTTTCATCGATGCCGTATTCATCGCGGATCAGCTTCACGATCCAGCGGAACATATGCATCCAGTTCTTGACGTCCGCAGTCGAGGAGGACATCTGAGCGCCGCCGTTTGCCGTGGCAAGAAAGCCGCCCCGGCCCCGTGCCCTTTCAAAGGGCACCTCATTCGGTCGAAACGGTCCGTTCTTCTAGCACGGTCGGCTGCGCAGCGGCCATAGCGCGATGTCCGCAATTCGCGCGATCGGTGGTTGCCGGCAGCGGTTGCGGCGGCTCAGTTGGCCGCCGCCGCTTCCGCCTCGCGCCGCAGGAGCTCGCTCTTGCGGATCTTGATGCTGTCGGACTTGAGCTGGCCGCAGGCCGCCAGGATGTCGCGGCCGCGCGGCGTGCGCACGGGCGAGGAATAGCCCGCCGCATTGACGATGTCGGCGAACACCTTGATCGCAGCATCGGTCGAGCACTCGAACGGCGCGCCGGGCCAGGGGTTGAACGGGATCAGGTTGACCTTGGCCGGGATGCCCGAGAGCAGCCGCACCAGCTCGCGCGCCTCGGCCGGGCTGTCATTGATGCCCTTCAGCATGACGTATTCGAACGTGATGCGCCGGGCGTTGGACGAGCCCGGATAGGTGCGGCAGGCGTCTAGCAGCTCGGCGATCGGGTATTTCTTGTTGATCGGCACGATCACGTCGCGCAATTCGTCGTTCACGGCATGGAGCGAGACGGCGAGATTGACGGCGAGCTCTTCGCCGCACAGGCGGATCATCGGCACGACGCCGGCGGTCGACAGCGTGATGCGGCGCTTGGAGAGCGAGATGCCCTCGTGGTCCATGACGATCTTGAGCGCCTTCGAGACGTTCTCGTAGTTATAGAGCGGCTCGCCCATGCCCATCATGACGATGTTGGTGAGCTTGCGGTCGGTTTCGGCCGCGTTCCATTCCTCGAGCCGGTCCCGTGCGTGCATGACCTGGCCCACGATCTCGGCCGCCGTCAGGTTGCGCACCAGCTTCTGCGTGCCGGTGTGGCAGAACTTGCAGGTGAGCGTGCAGCCGACCTGGCTCGAGACGCACAGCGTGCCGCGGTCCTCTTCCGGGATATGAACCGTCTCGACTTCCTGACCGTCGGGGAACTTCAAGAGCCACTTGCGCGTGCCGTCGATCGAGGCAAGATCGCGCGTCGTCTCGGGCCGGCGCACGACGTAGCGTTCAGCAAGCCCGGCGCGGAAGCTTTTCGACAGCGAGGTCATCGCGTCGAACTCGGTCGCCCCCTTGTTGTAGATCCACTGCCACAGCTGATTGGCGCGGAACTTGGGCGCGCCGATCGACGCCATCTCGGCCACCAGCTCCTCGCGCGACAGGCCGACCAGGTTGATCCGCGTATCGGCGGTGGTCGCCGGCGTGGCTGTCGGCAATAGGGTGGCCGTCGCGTCGGCCGTCGGGGCGTGGGCGTCCATGGTCAAGCTGCTCATCGGAGTTCAAGCGGCTCTTATATGCCGAAACCCCGCGAAATCCCAAGGCCCGTCGCTGCTGGGCTGCAATACGCCGGGTGCGGGGGGCAAATTTCGTCATTCCCGCGGAGGCGGGGATCCAGTCCTTTACGCGCGGTAGCGCGGATAAAGAGTCATGTCGCCGCGGACGCGGCTCATGGCTGGGTTCCCGCCTCCGCGGGAATGACAGTTTTGTTCTACCGCTTGACCTTGCACGCCTTGTCGATGGCGCCCAGTGCTTCGCCGAAACCGGCGAGCGCGTAGACGTCGGAGACGTCGGCGCCCTTGGCGGGCTTGGCCTTGACGGTCAGTTCCTTGCCCTTCGCCATGGCGGTCACGACCGCCTTGTCGGTGTCGCTGTCGCGCGACCAGGCCGTGTCGCTCGCGGTGAAGAAATCGAAGCTCTGCTTGTCGATGGCGACGGTCACGTCGGCGCCCTTGGCGAAGGCGAAATTCTGGCCAGGCTCGACCGAGACCACGTTAAACGCCTTGTCGGCCGGTCGATGGGTGACGAGCAGATGGGCGTCGCGCTTGACCTTGGTCGGCTCCTGGCTCTTGGGCGCGCCGACGACGTAGCAGATCTCACCCTTGCCGTCGGCCATGGTATAGGCGGTCCAGCTATGAAACTCGCCGAGCTGCTTCGGGGCCGTCGTCGTCGCGGCGCCAGCCGCGCCGGCAGGGCCCGCCAGCAGAGGAATTGCGGCCAGGGCCGCGACGGCGGCCCAATGTTTCGTCGACATGAACTTACCTCGATCTCTCGTCCTACTGCCGGGGGTCCGATCCCGGCGCACCGTCCCATCGGTGATGCCGTCATCCTGCCGCAACGTCGAGGCAAAAAAATGGCACGAAATCGCTCGGATGAAAAAATAACGCTGCGCATCGGCGCTGAAACCCTTGTGCCGCAACGACTGATTGTGCCGCCCCTGCGTCCTTGCTAGAGGGCCGCGAGTGCGCTGGCGATAGGCTCCGGAGCGAGTTGGGTATTGGATCGAGTCGGGTCTTATGGATCGCGCGGTGGTGGGGCGCCGGTCGCGAGCGCCTGAGCCCAGAGTGCTGCGGCCGCCGGACGCAGCCGCGCTGCCGAGCGGTAGAGACGGATCTCGAGTGGCAGCTCCCATTCCGGGCCGGCGGCGCGGACGAGCGTGCCGGCGGCCAGTTCCTGGGTGATCGAGCTCATCGGCAGCCAGGCGGCGCCGTGGCCTTCGAGCGCCATCGCCTTCAGCGACTCCGCCATGGAATTCTCATAGCAGACCGCGAAATGATGCGCCGGGTTGCGCTGCCGGATCTGCTCGACGATGCGGCCGAGAAAGCAGTCCGCCGAATAGGCGAGCAGCCGCGCCGGGGCTGCGTCGGTGCCGGGGAAATTGCTGCCGTCGCCGCCCGGCCGTGTGACAGGCATCAGCCGGTCGCGCGCCACGAGGATCGAGGGGAATTGCGCCGGATCGACCATGATCGGCACCGCCTCATGGGCGAAGCACAGGAGGAAGTCGCAATCGCCCTCGCTCAGCGCCTCGACGCAGTCGTGCAGGTTGCCCGGCACCAGCCGGGTCGTGAGCGGGCCCAGCGTCTTCTCCATCTCGCGCAGCCAGCGCGGGAAGAAAGTGAGGCTGATCGTGTGCAGCGCCGAGAAGCGCACGGCGGCATGGGTGCGGCTCCGCTCCATCAGGAAGGCGTCGCGCTGCTGGCCCAGGAGCGTCAGCACCTCCTCGGCGGTCGCGCGGAAGCTGCGCCCGGCGGGGGTCAGGGTCGTTGGATAGGTCGAACGGTCGATGAGCTCGGCGCCGAGCCACATCTCGAGCGCGCGGATGCGCCTGCTGAACGCCGGCTGGGTGACATTGCGCTCCTCGGCCGAGCGCGAGAAGCTGCCGGTGTTGGCGAGGCTGACGAAATCCTCGAGCCACTTCAGTTCCAATGCATGCCCCTCCTCAAGCGGCACGCCCCATGCCGGTGCCGCGCAGCGCCGCGACGCAGGCCTCTGCCAGGGCCGCGGTCGAGTCGACGAGCGGATGATCGGCCGCCTCCGGCCGCAGCACGAGCGGCAGCTCGGTGCAGCCGAGCACCGTCGCCTGGACGCCGCTCTCCCGCAGCCGTGCCACGGCCTGTTCCAAGGCCGCCTGCGCGTCGGTCCAATGGCCGGCCTTGATCGCCCGGATCGAGGCCTCGACCAGCCGGGTCTGCTCGTCGGGCGTCGGTACCAGGATCTCGAAGCCGGTGCCCGTGCGCCGGTCCTGATAGGCGAGCCGGTTCTGGTAGATACCGGCGGCGATCGTGCCGCTGGTCGCGAGCAGACCAACGGGACCCGCGGTGACGCCGAACCGGCGGAGCGCGTCGGCGACGGCATCGACGATGTGCAGCATCGGCATCTCGCGCGCCAGCGGCTCGAACCAGTGATGCGCCGTGTTGCATGGCATGACCGCGAGCGTGCAGCCGGCGGCGCGCAATTGGGCAAGTCCGGCCTTGAGCGCCGGCAGGGGCGAGGGGCCGTCGCAGAGGATGGCGCGCGAGCGGTCGGGGATGGCCGGGATCGAGCGGGCGATCACCGGCAGATGTTCCTGGTCCGACGCGGCCGGCGTCGCCGCGACCAGCTTCGCGAGGAAATCCGCCGTCGCTGCCGGCCCCATGCCGCCCAATACGCCCAAGATCTCTCCGTTCATAATCGTCCGGCCTCCGCTCCTCGATCGACGGATCCGAGGATAGGAAGCGCCCGCGGCGGCCGGCCAATGCCGCTTCGGCCTCGGCGATGCTTCTACGGCATAACCTGATTGGTCCGGCCCACTTCATGCATCAACAGCATAATACATGCCGAAACGGCATTCGCATTCCTGGATGGCCTCGATAGGCTTCGATGCCGTTCGGGCTTTGTCGGCAATGAGGGGGATCGGATGGGTAAGATCGTTAGGGTGGCGCTCTGGGCGGGCCTGGCGGGCGGCTTGATGCTGGGCGGCGCTCTCCCGGCCAGGGCGGGTGTCACGCTCGATGCGGTCAAGCAGCGTGGTCACGTGATCTGCGGCGTCAACACCGGCGTCGCCGGCTTCTCACTGCCGGACAGCAAGGGCGATTGGAAGGGGCTCGACATCGATCTGTGCAAGGCGATCGCTGCTGCTGTCTTCCTCGACCCGAGCAAGGTCCAGTATGTGCCGACGACCGCGGTCCAGCGCTTTCCGGCGGTGCAGTCCGGCGAGGTCGACGTCTTGACCCGCAACGCGACCCAGACGCTGACGCGCGAGGCGTCGCTGGGCTTGCATATGGCGGGCGTCAATTTCTACGACGGCCAGGGCTTCATGGTGTCGAAGAAGTCGGGCGTCAAAAACATCAAGCAGCTGAACGGCGCCACGGTCTGCGTCCAGCCCGGCACCACGACCGAGCTCAACATGGCCGACTATGCGCGCTCCAATCATATCGAGCTGAAGCCGGTGGTGATCGAGCGGGTCGACGAAAATATCTCGGCGCTGTCGTCGGGCCGGTGCGACGCGTTCACAACCGATTCCTCGCAGCTGGCCTCGCTGCGTGTCACGGCCATGCCGCAGCCGGACGATTGGGTGATCCTGCCCGAGCTCATCTCCAAGGAGCCGCTCGGGCCCATGGTCAGGAACGGCGACGATCAATGGCTCGACATCGTCAAATGGACGCTGACCGCCATGATCCAGGCCGAGGAACTGGGCATCACCCAGGCCAACCTCGATGAGAAGGCGAAGAGCGGCAATCCCGAGGTGCAGCGCTTCCTGGGCGTCACCGCCGGCAACGGCCAGGCGCTCGGGCTCGACGAGAAATGGGCCTATGCGATCATCAAGGCGGTCGGCAATTACGGCGAGAGCTTCGAGCGCAACATGGGCAAGGGCAGCCCGATCAAGCTCGACCGCGGTCTGAACGACCTCTGGACCCGCGGCGGCCTGATGTACGCGCTGCCGCTTAGGTAATCTTTGCGTCATTCCCGCGTAGGCGGTAATCCAGCAAGAGCCGCGTCTGCGGCGACAAGACCCTTGTCCGCGCTGCCGCGCGTAACGCTGGGTTCCCGCCTGCGCGGGAGCGACGGCATTTGAATTGCGGGCGAGAGCCGGGCATGGTGCGGGAAAAATTCGCACCAGCTTTCGGGAGACCCGCCGTGCCGCCATCGACTGACCTCCACCAAGACCCGGCGCCGGTGCTGGTCGAAATCGTGCGCGGCGCCATGGTCGAATCGCGCCATCGCGGCGCCTTCGCCGTGGTCGATGCCGCCGGCAAGATCGTCCGTTCCGCCGGTGCTGTCGACCAGCCGGTCTTCCCGCGCTCGGCGATCAAGCCGCTGCAGGCCCTGCCGCTGCTCGAGACAGGGGCGGCCGACAAGTATGGGCTCGGGGCCGAGGAACTGGCGCTTGCCTGCGCCTCGCACCATGGCGAGCCGGTCCACGTCCAGAAGGTCTCGGCCTGGCTCTGCCGCATCGGCATGGGCGAGGGCGATCTCGAATGCGGCGCCCATCTGCCGACCGACGTGCCGTCGGCCCAGGCGCTGATCCGCGGCAGCCAGCCGCCGTCGCAGCTGCACAACAACTGCTCGGGCAAGCACACGGGCTTCCTTTGCACCGCCGCCTGCCTCGGCGAGGACCACAGGGGCTATATCGAGGCCGAGCATCCGGTGATGCGCCGGGTCATCACGGCGGTCGGTGACATGACCGGCACCGACATGGCGCGGGCGCCGGCCGGGCGCGACGGCTGCGGCATCCCGGTCATTGGCCTGACGCTGCAGGCCATGGCGCAGGGCATGGCGCGGATGGCCGACCCCACCGGCCTCCATGACGAGCGCCGGGCGGCCTCGACCCGCATCCTCGACGCGATGGCGGCTCATCCGCTGCTGGTCGATGGCACCGGCGGGCTCGCGGTCGAGGTCATGCTGGTGGCGGGGGACCAGGTGCGGCTCAAGCCCGGGGCCGAGGGTGTGTTCTGCGCAGCGCTGCCCAAGCTCGGCCTCGGCTTGGCACTCAAGATCGAGGACGGCGCCGGGCGCGCCGCCGAGGTCGCGGTCGCAGCATTGCTCGACCGGCTCGGCTGCTTCACGGACGACCAGCGCATGGCGCTCCATCCGTTCCTGCTGCCCAAGATCAAGAATGTCGCCGGCGTCGAGGTGGGCGTGATGCGCCCGGCGGCCGCGTTCGACTTCTGAGCCCGAGGAGACGTCCTATGCGTGCTGTCGTCTGCACCGCGCTCGGCGAGCCCGAGGGCCTGACGCTCGAAAGCCTGCCCAGCGCCCCGGTCGGGCCGGGCCAGGTCCGCATCCATGTCCATGCCGCCGGCGTCAATTTCGCCGATGGCCTGCTGGTCGCCGGCACTTATCAGGAAAAGCCCCCGCTGCCGTTCACCCCGGGCTTCGAGGTCGCGGGTGTCGTGGCGGAACTGGGCCCGGAGGTCGTGGATCTTGCGGTCGGCGACCGCGTGCTGGGCCTGGTCGGCGTCGGCGGCTATGCCGACGAGGTCGTGGCCGATGCCGTCTCGGTCTACAAGATCCCGGACATGATGAGCTTCGAGGCGGCGGCCGGTTTCCCGATCGCCTACGGCACGTCGCATGGCGCGCTCGACTGGCGCGCGGACTTGAAGCCCGGCGAGACGCTGCTCGTGCTGGGGGCGGCGGGTGGCGTGGGCCTCACCGCGGTCGAGATCGGCCATGCCATGGGCGCCACCGTCATCGCGGCGGCGAGCTCGCCCGAGAAGCTGGCGATCGCCCAGAGCCGGGGCGCCGACCATCTGATCGACACCTCAAGCGAGGACGTTCGCACGCGGGTCAAGGAACTGACCCAAGGGCGCGGCGTCAACGTGGTCTATGACCCGGTCGGCGGCGAGCTCTTCGACGCGGCACTGCGCTCGATCGCCTGGGAAGGGCGCCTCGTCGTCATCGGCTTCGCCGGCGGCAAGGTCCCGCAGATCCCGGCCAACCTGCTCCTGGTCAAGAACTGCTCGGCCGTGGGATTCTACTGGGGCTCCTACCGGGCGAAGGACCCGGCGCGCGTGCGCGCCTCGTTCGCGGCGCTCTTGGGCTGGGTCGCCGACGGCACGCTCAAGCCGCACATCTCGGAGACCTTCCCGCTCGAGGCGGCGGCGAAGGCGATCCGCGTGCTGCAGTCGCGCAAGGCAACCGGCAAGGTCGTGCTGACGACGGGGCGGTAAAGCGGGGAGGGCGGAACGGATGGGCGAGGCCCAGCGCCGGCGCCATCCCGGCCGCGGTGAGCGAGGCGCGCGTCGGCGGCGAGGAGTATGACCGCGCGCTCAGCGAGCGGGTGAAGGCGACGCTCTATTGAGTGTGCAGCGGGTGAGTGTGCGGCGGGGCGCCGAGTCGCGGCACCCCAGATGTTGTGTGAATCTTTTTTTGAAGCCGCGATGCGTGGTGGCGTTCTGCGTAAAATCCTCGTATCGTTTGACGGTCTACAGTATTCGGTGAGTAAGGTTTCCCCGCGTTTGACTCACGCACCGATCCATCGAATTCCCATCCGCCCGGCCTTCTCAAAGCCGTGCCGACCCGACGCCTCTCCGCTCCGCGGCGAGGCGTTTTTGTTTTCCGGCCCCGGGTCCTCCGCGGCCGGTTGCGACGCGTCACCTGTTTTCTCAGGAGTGATCATGGCCAAGCGCTCGACCCGTGCCGCACAGTCCGTTCGCAGCTTCGAATCCAAGATCGAGCCCCTGTTCGGGGCGGAGACCGGCCACAGCCGCGGCTGGCATCCGGTCGCGGCGGAGGCGGACGACGATCATCGCGAGCAGAGTTATGTCCGCAAAGTCAGGCCGCAGAGCGACAACCAGCGCACGCTGATGCGCGCCATCGATACCCACAACCTGGCGCTGGCCCTGGGGCCGGCGGGCACCGGCAAGACCTATCTGGCGGTGACCGCCGCGGTCGAGGCGCTCGAGGAGGGCCGGGTCGACCGCATCGTCCTGTCGCGACCGGCGGTCGAGGCGGGCGAATCGCTGGGATACCTGCCGGGCGACATGCACGAGAAGCTGGCGCCCTATCTCCGTCCGCTCTACGACGCGCTCAACGACCGGATCGGCGGCAAGCGGGTCCGGCAATATATCGCCGACGGCACGATCGAGATCGCGCCGATCGCCTATATGCGCGGCCGTACGCTCAATAACGCCTTCGTGGTGATCGACGAGGCGCAGAACTGCACCTACGGCCAGATCAAGATGCTGCTGACCCGGCTCGGCTGGCACTCGACCATGGTGCTGACCGGCGATCCGGACCAGAGCGACCTGCTCGAAGGGCTCTCGGGCCTGACCGATATCGCGCGCCGGCTCGAAAATGTGCCGGGCATCGCGGTCGTGCGGCTGACCGAGCAGGATATCGTGCGCCACCCGCTCGTGGCCGAGATGCTGATGGTGCTGTGAGAACGTCCCTCGCTCCCGCAAGCGGGCGAGGGTGAACTAGACCTGCAGCGGCGGCCGGGCGGACATGTCCGGCCGCCGTTTCTTCGTCGGCACGGCGGCGCGTTACGCTCCTACCATCGCGTGTCTCGCCGGAGGATCCGATGCTCGTGCCGTTGCCAACGCTTCTGCTGTTTGCCGCCGCTGCCCTGGCGCTGGCGATCACGCCCGGGCCGGACATGCTGATGTGCCTGTCGCGCAGCATCGCCCAGGGGCGCCAGACGGCGTTTGCGGCCCTCTTCGGCATCCAGGCCGGCTGCTATGTCTGGGCACTCGCCGCCGCTTACGGCTTGGCCGGGCTGCTGGCGCTGTCGCCGGTCGTCTACGATGCGGTGCGTTTCGCCGGTGCGGGCTATCTCGCCTATCTCGCCTGGACGACGTTCCGCGCCAAGGAGGCGCTGGGCGTGCGCGACGGCCTGCCGTCGGTCGCCTGGGGCCGGGCGTTCCGCCAGGGGCTGACGACGAACCTCCTGAACCCCAAGGTGGCGCTGTTCTTCCTGGCGCTCTTCCCGCAGTTCGTCGATCCGGCGAAAAGCATGGTCGCCCAGTCGCTGGTGCTCGTGAGCGTGCTCTGCATCATCGGCTTCAGCATCAACGGCGGCGTCATCCTGGCGGCGAGCGGCTTCGCCCGCTTCCTTGGGCAGCGCCCTGGCATCGCCCGCGCCCAGCGCTGGTTCCTCAGCACCGTGTTCGGGGGCTTGGCACTCAGGCTGGCGCTCGACGATCGGCGCTAGCTCTGCGACGGCGCATCCAGAGCGCCAAACGCCAGCAGGCGACCGGCAGCAGGATGAAGAGGGCGGCGAGCGTGAAGCCGTTTTCGAACGCGGGGGTCTCTACCCAGCCGTAGCCGGTCTCGCACCAGGCGACGCTGTCGCCGTGCGCAAGCCGGCGCAGGATCGCGTCCATCTGCCGCGAATTCTCGGCGGTCGCGAGCACGTTGGTATAGGCCGGATAGTCTTTCGCGAGCCGCTGGGCCGAGCCCTGCGCATTGAAGCCGGGGTCGGCCGGGCCGTAGTCGCTGCGGTAGAGGCATCGCATCATCGCAAGGCACTCCTCATCAAGGGCGTCAGTCGGCCTCAGCAACCTGCTCGATCGTGACGGCGGCAAGGCCGCAGGCGCGGGTGCCGAGCCGGCGGGCGGCGGCCTCGGACAGATCGATCAGCCGGCCGTAACCCGGACCGCGGTCGTTGATGCGCACCGTGACCGAACGGCCGGTCGCGAGGTTGGTGACCTTGAGGCGAGTGCCGAACGGCAGGCTGTTGTGCGCGGCGGTGAGCGCCTTCGGATCGAACCGCTCGCCGCTCGCCGTGCGCCGGCCGCCCTGCTCGGCGCCGTACCAGGAGGAGAGGCCGGCGCCGGCCGGCAGCGTTCGCTCCCGACCGCAAGCCGCTTCGGCCGAACTGTAAGCCGCCGGGGCAAGGGCCAGGCCGAGGGCCACGGCCGCGAGCGGCCAACCGAACCCGGCCCTCACCCGTGGGCCTCGTTCGTTGTTTCGGCGAAGGTGCGGATGGGCGCCGTCTCGCGCGACACCGGCGTCGGTCCTTCGAGCTGGCGCCGGGAGAGCGAGGCGGGACGGCCGCCGGGGTGGCGCGGCGTCACCGCGCGGGGCAATGGCATTTCCATGATGGGGTGAACCTTGGGGAAGGGAGCGGCCTGAATTCTCAGGCCACGTGGCTCAAGCTGTGGCTGGGCGCTCGGGCGTGCCGGGACCGGCGCCGGCTTGCCGGCGCAGCCGCTTCTCGCCGAGGAACAGGAGGATCGGCGAGGCGATGAAGATCGAGGACGTCGTGCCGATGACGATGCCGAACACCATGGTCCAGGCGAAGTCCTGGACCGAGCCCTTGCCGAGGATGGCCAGGGGCAGGATCGAGAGCAGCACGGTGAGCGAGGTGGCGACGGTGCGCGACAGCGTCTGGTTGATCGAGAGATCGATCACCTCGCGGAGCGGCATCGCCTTGAACTTGCGCAGGTTCTCGCGGATGCGGTCATAGACCACGACCTTGTCGGTGACCGAGAAGCCGATCAGGATCAGGATCGCGGCCAGCGAATTGAGATCGAACGACAGGCGGGTGATGCCGTAGAAGCCGATCGTCTTGGTCACGTCGAGCACGAGCGTCGAGACCAGCCCGACGCCGAACTGCCAGTCGAAGCGGAACCAGATGTAGAGCAGCATGGCGCCCAGGGCCATGGCGGCGGCGGTCATGCCGTCGCGGAACAGGTCGCCCGAGACCTTGGATCCCACGACCTCGGCCCGGCGCAGCTCCGTGCCGGGAAAGCGCGACTGCAGCGCCGCCTGGACCTGGGCGCGGCCGGCCTCGCTCCCCGCCTCGGGCCCGAGCTTGATCAGCACGTCGCTGGGCGAGCCGAACTGCTGCACCGCGCCCTCGCCGAATCCGAGCCCACCGACCGTACTGCGGATAGCGGAGAGATCGGCCGTCCCCGGCAGCCGCGCCTCGATCAGTACGCCGCCGCGGAAATCGATCGAATAATTGAGGCCCGGCCAGAGGAACAGAATGATCGACGCGATCGACAGGATCGCCGAAGTCGCGACGCCGGCATAGCGGCCGCGCATGAACGGGATCTTGGTATCGTCGGGAACGAGGCGCAGCAAGGGGCGCATGGGTAGGAACCTGTCGAGATCGATCGGTATCCTGATCTCACGACAGGGGCTCGTGGAAATGCCATCCGTGCTTCGGCGGCGAACCGTGAAAGCGGCATCAAAACACTGCACACCGGGCGGGCGCTATTGCTCGTTCGACGGCACCGGCAGGAACACGCGCGTCAGGATCCAGCGGCCGCCTTCGAGCTGAAGGCGCAGACGGACCGGCGGGTCGCTATCCGCCTCGCCGCGGCCGCGGACGCGCGCGGTGAAGCTCGTGAGCCCGTCGAAGAAGGCCCAGACTACGTGCGTGTGCCTGGGCTTGCCCTCGTTGTCGGTCGGCGCCGGCGAGGAGAGGCCGCTCGAACTGCCGAGCGCTGCCGCGGCTGCCTTGTCGCGGCGGCCGGCCTGGATGATGCCGGTGAGGCCCTCTGGCGTCACCAGCGCGTCGACGGCGCCACCCACCAGCTTGGCGCCCAAGGCCAGGCCCAAGGCCGCAAAGCCATTGTCGGGCTGGCCAGAAACCCGGGCTGCGAGCGCGCCGTTGAAGTCGTCCTTGAAGCCCTGCCGCACCGAAGGCCAGTCGACCTTCGGCTCGAGCTGGGCCGGATCACCGCTCTCGACCGCGTCGACGAGCTGGGTGAGCGCCAGATAGGGATACGCCACGTAACCTGCGGCGAGCACGCCGATGACGACGAACGGGGCCTTCCAATTCATTCCATTTGCTCTCCGAGCGGTTTTACGCAGCTGGTGTCGGCCTCATGCCGGCCCATCCGTTCCAGGATGGTTTCGGCCCGGCCGCGAATGTATGCGGTCGGGGCTGCCGCCGACCAGCGCCGCGGGTTCGGCAGGATGGCGGCGAGCAGCGCCGCCTCGTGCCGGCTGAGACGTGAGGCCGGATGGTGGAAGGCATATTGGCTCGCCGCCTCGACGCCATAGACGCCGGGCCCCCACTCGACCGTGTTCAGATAGCTCTGCGCGATGCGCCATTTCGGCCAGAGTGCCTCGATCAGCACGGTGAAATAAGCCTCGATGCCCTTGCGGACGAAGGAGCGGACGGGCAGCAGCCAGAGGTCGCGCGCCGCCTGCTGGCTGATCGTGCTGGCGCCGCGCAGGCGGCGGCCGTCCTCCTCGGCTTCGAGCGCCTTGTCGATCTCGATGAAGTCGAAGCCGTGATGCTGGCAGAAGCGCTGGTCCTCCGAGGTCAGCACCGCGGCCACGATGTCGGGCGGGATGTCGTGTGCGGCGAGCCACGGCGCATGGATCGGCTCGCCCTCGACCGCGCGCACGAGCATGAGCGGCGTCACCGGCGGCGGCAGGATGCGATAGGCCACGACACCCAGCAGGCTCAGGGCCAGGAAGCCTGCCAAGAGGCGGATCGACCAGGAAAGGGCGCGGGCCATGGCGATCAAACGGCGGGGTTCGGGAAAGGTTCTAGCCGAGCGTCAGCTTCATGCCCTCGTGCGCCGGCTCGAATCCCAGGCGCTCGTAGAAGCGCTTGGCGTCGGCACGTGCCTTGTTGGTGGTCAGCTGCACGATGCGGCAGCCATGCTCGCGCGCAACGCCGATCGCGTGGCGCAGCATCGCCTCGCCGATGCCCGCGCCGCGCGCGGTGCTTGCAACGCGCACGCCCTCGATCTGGCAGCGCCAGGCACCCATGTGCGAGATGCCGGGGATGAAGGTCAGCTGCAGCATGCCGGCAATCGCACCCGCCCGCTCGACCACGAGCAGCAGTTGGCGCGGGTCCTCGTCGATCGCGGCGAAGCCCGCCCGATAGGCGTCGGGCAGCGGGTCTTCCGGCCGCTCACGCGCCTGGCCCAGCATGTCGTCGGCCAGCATGGCGACGAGCGCCGGCAGGTCGGTCGCCGTCGCCCGGCGATAAGTGAGATCGGACAAGATGACTCCTTTGAAGGGCTCCCTCGCGTAAGGGGGCTTGGGGGCGGCCGGATGCTGCCACGTGCTCCGCCGCGGCCGCAACCTGCGCCGAACCCGCTTGTCTCGGCTCCTGCCAGCTTGTAGGACAGCCGGACCTGCCCTGCTGCCCATTGCCAAGGCCCATCCGATGAAGAATGCGCTTCGCGTCCGCCGCTCCGAGAATTTCGCCGACTGGTACCAGGAAGTCATCCGCGAGGCCGACATGGCCGAGAATTCGGGTGTGCGCGGCTGCATGGTCATCAAGCCGTGGGGCTGGGCGATCTGGGAGGGGTTCCAGGCCAAGCTCGATCGGCTGATCAAGGAGACCGGCCACGACAATTGCTATTTCCCGATCTTCATCCCGGTCGAGCTCTTTGAGAAGGAAGCGAGCCACGTCGAGGGTTTCGCCAAGGAAATGGCCGTCGTGACGCACCATCGGCTCGTCAACAAGAACGGCAAGCTGGTGCCGGACGGCGAGCTCGAATCGCCGCTCGTCGTGCGCCCGACGTCGGAGACGATCATCGGCGAGGCCATGGCGCGCTGGATCAAGAGCTATCGCGACCTGCCGCTCAAGATCAACCAGTGGGCCAACGTGGTGCGCTGGGAGATGCGTACGCGCATCTTCCTGCGCACGAGCGAGTTCCTCTGGCAGGAAGGCCACACGGCGCACGCGACGCGCGAGGAGGCGATCGAGGAGACCCGCCAAATGCTCGACGTCTATCGCCAGGTGGTCGAGGGCTCGATGCGCATTCCGGTCATCGCGGGCGAGAAGTCGCCGGGCGAGCGCTTCCCGGGCGCCGACGAGACGCACACGATCGAGGCGATGATGCAGGACGGCCGGGCGCTGCAGGCCGGCACCTCGCATTTCCTCGGCCAGAATTTCGCGAAGGCCGCAAACATCCAGTACCAGGACAGGGACGGGGGCCTGAGCTACGCCTACACGACCTCGTGGGGGGCTTCGACCCGGCTCATCGGCGCGCTGATCATGACCCATTCGGACGACGACGGGCTGCGCCTGCCGCCTAAGATGGCGCCGGCCCATGTCGTGATCGTGCCGATCCTGCGCGACGAGGCGGGGCGCGACGAGGTGATCCTGGCGGCCGAAGCGCTGGCCAAGCGGCTCCGCGCCCAGCGCTACGACGACGAGCCGGTCCGGGTCAAAGTCGACCTGCGCGACGACAGCGGCGCCAACAAGCGATGGGCCTGGATCAAGAAGGGCGTGCCCTTGGTGGTCGAGATCGGCCCGCGCGACGTCGCCGCCGGCACGGTCGCCTTTGTGCGCCGCGACGCGATCGGCACCAAGCGCTCGGCGTCGCTCGACGAGTTCGTGGCCAAGATCGGCGACGAGCTCAATGAGCTCGACCAGAAGCTGCATGACGACGCGCTGGCCTATCGCAAGGCCAATATGGTCGAGGGCTTGGCCAACTACGCCGACCTGGTCGAGCATTTCGAGAAGAAGGGCGGCACCGGCTTCGTCGTCGGCAAATATTCGGGCGACCCGATGATCGACGCCAAGCTCGGCGAGATCGGCCTCACCATCCGCTGCCTGCCGCACGAGCAGTCGGGCAGCGAGGGCCAGTGCCTGGTGACTGGCGCCCCGGCGACGGTCGACGCGATCTACGCCAAGGCCTATTGAGCGGCGACTGGCCGGCAGCGACTACTGGGCGGCAGGCGCCGCCTCGTCGGCCGGCATTTCCGGTTCGCTCGGCGGCGCCAGCTCCGCAATCCGCTCGGCCAGGTCCTCGGCATCGCGCCGGAGCTGGTCGAGCGCGAAGCCGAGGCCGAACAGCCGTTCGATCGCGGGCCCGGCGAGCGGCCGGGTGAGGCCCTCGCGCCGAAGGGTTGCGACGGCCTCCGCATAGCGGTCGATAGCGTCGGAAAGGGCTTCGGACGATGGCGGCGGCCGCCGCGTGGTGAGCGACCGGCCGCAATCGGTGAGGAACGTGCCGGTTGCCGTCGCGACGTTGGCCACCGGCACGGCGAGGCGCTCGGCCAGGCTCGCGTCCCCCAAGCTAGTGTCCCACGGTTCGTTCGTCGCCCGGCCGATCTGCGCCATGTCGATGCCGAGCCGGCGCAGCGTGCGGGTGAGCGGTTCCGGGTCGGGCGTGTCGGCGAGGCGGTTGCGCCGCTCGCGCTTCGCCTCGTCGGCCAGCGTCTCGGCCTTCTCCTGCGCCTTGCGGCGCCGATCGGCGATGCGCTGCCAGGCGGCGGCATCTGCCCGGCCGGCGAGGCGCGGCGGCAGCTCGCCGATCTGTTCGGCGAGCACGCTGAGCACGGTCGAGCTCTGGTCGGCGAGCAGGCGATGGGCGCGGGCCGGCAGCACGAGCAGCGCCACGGCGAGCCCGACCAGGCTGCCGATGATGATCTCGAGCACCCGGTGCAGTGCCGGCAGAAACGGCCCCGCCTCCTGGCTCGACGAGCCCAGGAGGACGATGATCGCGGTCGCCGGCGCGATCCGGTAGGCCGGCCTGAACGCGACCAGCAGCGAGAGCGGCGCCAGCGTCGCGAGCATGGTGGTTGCGAGCAGCCAGGAGCCGCCGTGCGGCACGATGAAGCCGACGATGACGCCCCAGAGCGCGCCCAGGATCGTGCCGACGATGCGGTCGACCGAGGCCTTGAGCGCGCCGCCGAGGCTCGCCTGCATGATGATGACGGCCGTCAGCACCGCCCAGTAGCTCTGCGGCAGGTTCAGCAGCACGTCGGCGACGAAGAAGGCCGCCATGCCCGCGACCAGCATGCGCAGGCCGAGGCGGAACTCGGTCGGGTGGGCCTTGAGCCAACCCACCAATTGCCCCCAACGGTCGCCCATCGTCCCTCCGCCTCAGAGGCCGCGGTGTCGCTCACGCCTTCCAACATCTCCTCTCCGCCCCATTGGGGCGGAGAGGTCGGGTGAGGTGGGGACGCGCAGAGAGAGCCGCGGCTGAACGTTAGAGATCAGAGGGCGCTACGGCAAATCGAAGATGATTTTCGCATGGGCGACTGCACTGGAATCCCCCACCTCACCCAACCTCTCCGCCCCAGGGGCGGAGAGGCGACCAGCGCAGAGGAAAATCTTTGCAGGCTGGTGCTCACTGCCCATGGCCCGGCGGCGGGTCGAGCAGGACGCCCTCGAGCTTGTATTCGGCGACATAGACCGCCTGCAGCGCGCGCCAGCGTTCCATCGAGTCGGGCTTGGGCGTGCCGGCCAGCAACCCGTCGAGCCGCTCGAGCAAGCTGTGCCAGCCGGGCAGCACCAGGCCGACCCAATGGAACTGCATGCCCAAGTGGCGCAGCACCAGCTTGGTGCCGGCGCCGTCGGGCGAGAGTTCCCAGCGCACGGTGGTGATCGGCGCGTCGCCCGTGTCCCAGCTGTATTCCAGCACGCGCGGCGGCTCCCAGACCGTAATGCGCCCAGTCATCGGCCGCGGGCGCTCCGTGAAGAGCTCGTAGCGGCCGCCCTGGTGCGGCTCGACCGTGGCGGCGCTCAGCCAGTCGGTGAGCCGGGTCGGGTCGGTCAGTGCCGCCCAGACAGTCTCGATCGGCCGCGGATAATGGCGCTCGTAGCGCAAATCGACCACGTCGCCATCTCGTTCATAGGTACCCAGTTGGTCGGTTGCCGGGCGGTCGGTCGCCGGGCGGTCGGGCCCCGGTCGGTTGGTCGCTGGTCGGGCCATGTCAATCGCTCCGTCGGAGATGGTCGCCGAGCGCGTCGAGCTTGTCGGCCCAGAAGTGCCGGTAGGGGGCGAGCCAAGCGTCGAGGGCGGCGAGCGGTTCGGGATCGAGGCTGTAGAGCCGGCGGGGCCCGTCGACGCGGATGCGCACCAGCCCGGCCTCGCGCAGGGTCTTCAGGTGCTTCGAGACGCTCGGTTGCCGGAGCGCCAGCGCCTCGACGAGCGCGCCGGCCGGCTGCTCGCCCTGCCGGAGCAGGTCGAGGATCCGGCGGCGCACGGGATCGGCAAGGGCTTCGAAGGTAGCCATGCCTTCATATTCCGATTATGGAATATTCCCGTCAAGGAATATATGACGCTCGTCAGCCGAACCGAACGGCGGTGGTGTTGGCGCCGCATACGAGGACGGCAACGCGCTCGTCTGATGCCGGGACATAGCGGCCGGCGAGGAGGGCGGCGAAGGCGGCGGCGCCGCCCGGCTCGGCGACGACCCGGACATGGTCCCACAGCGCCTGCTGCGCCCGGCGGATGTCGTCGTCGCTGACCAGGACCGAGCGGTCGATGAAGGCCTGCGCGATCGGGAACATCAGCTCGCCGACTCTTTTCGGCGCCAGGGAATCGGCGGCAATGCCGTTCGTCTCGGCATCGACCGGCCGGCCGGCCGTGAGCGCCTGATGGAGTGTCGGCGAACCTTCTGGCTCGACCGCCACGATCTTGACCCGGCGGCCGAACCAGGCGGCGATGCCGCCGATCAGCCCGCCGCCGCCGACGGCGACCAGCAGCGTGTCGAGGTCCGGCAGATCGGCCTCGATCTCGAGTCCGAGCGTGCCTTGGCCCAAGAGCGTCTCCGGCTGGTCGAAGGCATGGATGGCGAGGCCGCCGCGCTCGGCGAGGAACGCCTCGCTCGCGGCCAGCGCGTCGGCATAGCGCTCGCCGGCGATCACCAACTCGGCGCCATAGCCGCGGATGCGCTCCGCCTTGGCGGGCGAGGTGACGTTTGGCACGAAGATCGTCGCCGGCACCTGGCGCCGCATGGCGGCATAGGCGACGGCCGCACCGTGATTGCCGCCCGAGGCCGCGACGACGCCCGCGGGCGGTACCGGCCGCGTCAGCAGGTTGGCAAAGGCGCCGCGCACCTTGAACGAGCCCGAGTGCTGCATGAGCTCGAGCTTGAGGTCGACCGGCAGCTTGAGATCGTCAGACCCGGCCGCGAGACCGAAATCCGCCAGGTCGACGCGCACGACCGGCGTGTGGCGGACATAGGGGCGGACGAGCCGCTCGGTCTCGGCGATGCGCTCCCGCGTGATCGAAATCTCGGCCATGTTGGCAGCTCCCTGGCGATTGACATCTCTTAGTTACTTAGCAAAATGACGAAATGCAAGTTGCCGACATCCTCAAAGCGCTCGCGAACGAGCGCCGCCTGCTGATCCTCGACTGGCTGAAGGATCCGCGCCGCCATTTCCCGCCCCAGGTCGACGGCGACCTGGTCGAAGACGGCGTCTGCGCGCTCCTGATCGCGGAAAAGCTCGGCATCACCCAGGCGACTTTGAGCGAGCACATGCGCGTGCTGACCCAGGCTGGTCTCGTCCAGGCGAAGCGCATCAAGCAATGGACGTTCTACCGGCGCGACGAAGCCCGCATCGCCGCCCTCAAGGCGGGGCCGCTCGCGGCGCTCTGATCGCTGCTACGCCTTCGGACCGGCGGCGCTGAACAGGGCCACGACGCCGACCTGCTCGATCCGCACCGTCGCGAAGCGGTGGCTGAGTTCCCGGTCGAGTGCCTGCAGCGTATCCTCGGCGTTCCCGAAGATGCCCTTGGCGTTGTAGACCGCCATCAGCTTGCGGCCGAGCGGATTGTGGCCGGCGCCGTCACCGAGGATGGTCGAGCCGAACAGCGTGCCGCCGGGTGCGAGCAGCGGCCGCAAATTGTCGAAGATCGCGGCCTTGCGCGCCATTGGCCCCGGCAGGCAATGCAGCAGATAGGAGAGGCCGATCGAGCCGAACGGCGGCTCCGGCACGACGAGCGGGTCGAGCGCGTCTTGGCGATAAACCGTCGCCGGCACTTGGCCGAGCCGCGCCCGTGCCGTCGCGAGGCAATCCGGGTTGGGGTCGAGCAGCGCCACCTGGCGGGCGCCGAACTCGCCGGCCCATTGCAGGTAGAAGCCGGTGCCGACGCCGACATCGAGATGGCGGTCGGCGAGATGGGCGCGGTAATGCGCGATCTGCCGGGCGGCCGGGCAACGCCAGGCGAAGCGGTTGGAAAAGCGGGTGACCCAGAGATCGTAGAGCCTGAGGACGAGCGGATTATAGATGGCGGCGCTGTCGGGTAGATCGGTATGGGCGGGCAGATCGTCGCTGTGGGGCAGGTCGTTCGGCATGAAGGGCTCGCAGGCGTCGGGGCGCATCGTTATCGTTGAAGCCATGAGGCCTGTCCAACTGATCGTGACCGATGATCCGGCACCGGGCGACCGCGAGGCGATCGCCCGCGGGCTCGTCTGCTACAACACCGAGGCCGCCGGGCCGAGCGGCTCGCGGCTGCTCGCGGTGCTGATCCAGGACGAGACGGGGGCGACGATCGGCGGCCTCTGGGGCCGGACCGGCTACGACTGGCTCTATGTCGAGCTGCTGCACCTGCCGCGCCAGCTGCGCGGCACCGGCGTCGGGCGGGAGCTCATGGGTTATGCCGAGGCGGAGGCGCGGGCGCGCGGCTGCCGCGGCATCTGGCTCGACACCTTCAGCTTCCAGGCGCGCGGCTTTTACGAGAAATTGGGGTTCACGCTCTTCGGCCAGATCGACGACCATCCGCCGGGCCACCAGCGCTTCTTCCTGCAGAAGCGGCTTTAGGATAGGCCCTCGACAATGCGCATGTCTCGGACGGCGGCGTCGCCCAGGGCGACAAGCGCCGCCTGATAGGCGGTACCATCATGTGCGGCTCGTGCCGTTTCCACGTCGGGAAACTCGATCAAGACGACGCGCTCCGTCAAACCATGCTCATAGGCGGCGGCGGCTGGGCCGCGAGCCAGGATCGTGCCACCCCCTTTGGTGATCGCCGGGCCTGCCAACTTGCCATACTCGGCCAGTCTGCCCGCGTCCTTGATCTCCCGATAGCAGACAACCCAATAGGCCTTGGCCATCAATCTCTCCTTGGCTCACTCAGGACGAGCGCCGACGTTCTTTGGCCAACGTCCAACGGGAAGCTTCCGCGGGCGACGCCTGATCCCGGCTCCATATGTGCTCTCGGGATCGCACATGGAAGCCGTCACCCTGCTTATTTCCGTTGGCTTTGTGCGCTCCGACAGCGTTCCACGCCTCTGAGCGCGGTCGCTTCGCGCCCTTTCTCGCCGTTCGAAGGGCTGATGCCGCCTAGCCACGCTTCTTTTTCAGCCGCGCGCTTAAGATGCCGGGGCTGCCCCTTGGGCCGCATCCGAAGTCGAGGACCGTCTTCCCAAAATATTCGGCCTTGGGAATACCGAAGTAGGCAGAGGGTGCCGAGCGTTAGTTCGATCCAACAGCGGACCGTCTCGCAACGACCCGCAGCGGTCGTAAAGCGGCCTCGCACCGTTCCCTCAAGCCGGACATCGCCGTGCATGCTTTTATGGGCATGCCTTTATGGGTATGCATCCTTGCACACAGCCATGATGGTGTCGCGGAGCCAGCGGTGGGCGGGGTCGGCATCCAGGCGAGGATGCCAAATGGCGGATATGTTGAATTCGGGCGTTCGAACCGGCAGTTCGAAGCTCTCGAGCCCCAGAATGGCGGCATGATCGGTCACCAGGGCATTGCCGAGGCATGAACGCGGTACGAGTGCCACCAGGTCCGAGCAGCGCGCGATCCGCATCGCGTCGGGATATTCTGGAACGACGAGGAGTACCGTCCGCTTCAGGCCCAATCCTTCCAGGGCATCGTCGACCGGTTCAAGGAATTCTCCCTGGCGTGACGCCACGACATGGCTGCAGGCCGCATAGCGTTCCGGCGTCACATCCTTGGTTGCCAGAAGCGGATGCCCAATCCGGGCGACGCCGACGAACCTGTCCCGGAAAAGCAGCTGGGTCCGCACTTCCGGCGCCGAGGTTCCGAGCACGCCGATCTCGAGATCGATCAGCCCTTCCCGAAGGGGCTGGGCATCCTTGTCGGGCTTCGGCACAAACCGGAGGCGGACATGTGGGGCGGCTTCGGCGATCGCCGCCACGAGCGGAGCGGAAAGGAGCTCCACGAAACCCTCGCCGGCGCGAATGGTGAAGGTCCGCTGGAGTGAAGCAAGGTCCAGCCGGCTGGTGGCCGGCCGAAGCACCGCCTGGACGTCATGGGCGAGCGCGTGAACACGCCCGCTCAACTCTTCGGCATAGGGCGTGGGGACGAGGGTACGGCCGGCCTGTACAAGCAACGGATCGCCCGTCACAAGGCGAAGCCGCGCAAGCGTCCGGCTCATGGCGGAGGGACTGAGGCCGAGCCGGCGAGCCGCTCCCGTCACGCTGCGCTCCGAGAGCAGCGCGTCCAGCGAGATGAGGAGATTCAGATCCACGCTCTGCATGGCTTCGGGATCGTCCATAAGCTCGTCTAAGCATGGCGTTGCACGCAATCATTTATTGCATTCTGTGCGTCTGGTGCAAGCTGGCGCGGTTCGCCACATCAGCGGCTGACGTCATCGGCGAAAGCACCGAACCCATGCCCCTCTCCCATGCAAATCAGCCTCGCCCTACCATTTTACTCATTGGCGCTTCACGCGGCCTCGGCCATGCCATGGCGGCGGAGTTCCTGAAAAAGGGATGGAACGTCGTCGGCACGGTGCGCGGCGGGAGATCCCGGACCTTGCTGCACGACCTGGCAGACGAGCACAGCGGTCGGGTCGAGATCGAGATCCTGGACATCTGCGAGCCCGATCAACTCGCGGCGCTGCGCGACCGCCTCGCCGGCAGAATGTTCGACATGCTGTTCGTCAATGCCGGGACGACCAATCGGGATCCGACGCAGACGATCGGTGAGGTTTCGACCGAGGATTTCGTCCAGCTCATGATTACCAATGCACTGAGCCCGATGCGTGTCATCGAAAGCCTGGCGGGCAACGTTTCCGCGACGGGCCTGATCGGGGCGATGTCGTCCGGGCAGGGAAGCATCGCCAACAACGAGGCCGGCCAGCGAGAGCTCTATCGCGGCACCAAAGCGGCCCTGAACATGTTCATGCGGAGCTTTGCGGCCCGCCAAGCCGGAACGGCGCGCGCCATGGTGGTGATGGCGCCGGGTTGGGTCCGCACCGACCTGGGCGGCCCGGACGGAAAGCTCTCCATCGAAGAAAGTATTCCCAATCTGGTGAATGTCCTGCTCGCGAAGCGGGAGACCCCGGGGCTGGAATATCTCGACTATCTGGGCCGGACCGTCCCCTGGTGACTCATCCCTGAGGCAGAACCGCTTTCCACCCATCCGCGATCCCAACCACTTTGCCAGCATGCCCTCATTGCTTCGTACCCTTACGATTTGGCAGCCCTGCCGTCGCAAGGACGCGTAGATCGGCCGGCGGCAGGCTGGGGTAGTGTTGTCGCATCGACGGACCAGAACGCGACGGCGAACGATCGTGCAGGCAGCCAGCCCCGGGACACTCCCTAGACCCTCGCTCCTCGGCCCGCTCGCCAACCCGACCTATCGTGGCATCTGGGTTGCGACCCTATTCTCGAATTTCGGCGTCTGGATCCAGTCGGTTGCCGCCGCCTGGGCCATGACCTCGATCGCGCCGACGGTCGATTTCGTCGCCTGGGTCCAGGCCGCAACCTCGCTGCCGCCGCTGTTCTTCACGCTCCTGGGCGGCGTGCTGGCCGACCGGATCGACCAGCGGCTCATCTTCCTCGTGGCACAATTGATCGTGCTGACGGTGGCGCTAGCGCTCTCGGCGCTCCAGTCCCTGGGGTGGATGACGCCCTGGCTGCTGCTGGCGCTGACCTTTGCGCTCGACAGCGGTTCGGCGCTGCGCTACCCGGCTTATCAGACCACGATCGGCGAGATCCTGCCGCGCGAGCAGATCCCGAGCGCGCTCGTTCTCTCCAGCATCGGCTGGAACATCGCGCGCGCGACCGGCCCAGCGCTGGGCGGGCTCATCATCGCGCTCTGGGGCGTGCCGGCCGCCTTCGCCGTCAATGCGCTGTGCAACGTCCAGATCATCTTCGTGCTCATGCGCTGGCGCCGGCGGGCGAAGATCGTCAAGCCCAAGGCGACGACGAGCATCGCGTCCGAGATCCGCGGCGGCTTCACCTATGTCGTGAACGCGCCGGCGATCCGGTCGGCCATGCTGCGCTGCTTCGTCTTCACGCTGTTCGCGAGCGCGCTCTGGTCGCTCCTGCCGCTCGTCGCCAAGAACCTGGTTGGCGGCGGACCGTCGACCTATGGCGTGATGCTGGGGGCACTCGGCGGCGGCGCGCTCATCGGCGCCGCGGTCATCGGCTGGATGCGCTATCGCCTGGGGCTGCGGCGCCTGTTCGCGGTCGCGAGCCTGTGTTTCGCGATCGCGACGGCGGTCCTGGCCTTCGTCCCCTCGCTCTGGCTGCTCGTGCCGATGCTGGCGTTGGGCGGCATGGGCTGGATGGTGGCGCTCTCGACCTTCAACGTCGTCGTCCAGATGGCGGCGGCGCCGGCGTTCAAGGGCCGCGCGATCTCGGTCTATTACGTCGGCCTGTTCGGCGGCCTGGCGCTGGGCTCCTGGGTCTGGGGTCATGTTGCCCAGCAGCTGGACGTGCGCACCGGCCTCGCGGCCGCCGCGGTCGGCCTCGTCATGAGCCTGGCGCTCTACCGCCGGCCCTCGCGCATGGACCTGCATTTCGCGGCCCCGGCCGAAGCGGCGGACTAGCGCTCGGCTGCGGCCGTCCGTCGGAGCCAGTCCGCGACCCGTTCGACGGCGGGCGTGAGCGGGGCAGGCGGTAGAATCAGGTGATAGGCGCGGGGATTGGTCACGGCCTCGGGCCGGAGGCGCACGAGCCGGCCGGCGGCCAGGTCCGGCTCGACCAGACGAGATCGGCCGAGGGCGATGCCATGGCCGCTCGCCGCCGCTTCCAGCACCATGTGGTAGTCGTTGAACGTCTCGTGGCGTTTGGGTTCGGGCCAGCCGACGGCCGCGAGCCAGAGCTGCCAGTCGGCCCGATCGCTGTCGTGCAGCAGGGTCGCGGACGCGAGGGCCTCCGGCCCCTCGAGCGTCCCGCCGGGTGAGGCGACTGGAAACAGCGTTTCCTCGAACAGGAGCTCTGCCCGCGCGCCGCGCCACGGGCCGGTGCCATAGCGGATGGCAAGATCAGCCTGGCCACGCCCGACCTGCACCAGCGCATAGTCGGCCATCAGTTGCACGTCGATGTCCGGTGCCAGGCCGCGAAATTGGCCGAGCCGCGGCAGGAGCCAGCGGCTCGCGAACGAGGGCAGCACGCTTACCCGGACCGGTGGTCTGTCGGTCGAGAGGCTGTCGAGCCCCGTGTGCAGGCGCTCCAGCGCGTCGGCGACCACCGCATGCAGCTTGAGGCCGGCTGCGGTTGCCCGCACGCCGCGTGCTTGCCGGTCGAACAACGCCACCCCGAGATCCTCCTCGAGGGCCGCGATGCGGCGGCTGACGGCGCCGTGGGTCAGGTGCACCACGTCGGCGGCCCGGCTGAAGCTGCCGAGCCGGACTGCGGCGTCGAACGCGCGCAAGGTCTCGGTCGAGGGAAGGCGGCGGCTCATTCACCTGTGATGCCACATCACAGGATGCGTGACAAACCATGCTTTGTCAGGACGTTGGGCCGGCGCCTAGCTTCGGGGACGAGATCCGGAGCCGTTTCATGACCGACCTTGCCGCCGCCAGCACCCTTCATCCATCCCGCTCCCTCGCCGGCTGGGCGCTCGCCACCACCATCCTGCTGTGGGCGTCCGCCTATCCGGCGATCCGGGCGGGGCTCGACGGCTTCGCCCCAGGCCCGCTCGCGGCCCTGCGCTACGGGGTGGCGGCACTGGCGTTCCTGGTGCCAGTAGCGGCCGGCCGGGTCGGACGCCCGCGCCGCGCCGATCTTGCTCGTATCGCCGCCTCGGGCGGCCTCGGCATCGCGCTCTACAACCTGGCACTCAACAGCGGCGAGCGGACCGTCAGCGCCGGGGCCGCGAGCTTCCTCATCAACTGCTCGCCGATCTTCACGGCACTGCTTGGCCGGCTGCTGCTCGGCGAGCGGTTTCGCGCCTGGGGCTGGGTTGGCAGCGTCGTCAGCCTCGCGGGCGTCGGGCTGATCGCGTCGGCTGAGGCCGGGGCGGCCGGCATTGGCGCCGGCGCCTCGCTGGTGCTGCTCGCCGCCGGCTGTCAGGCCGTGCAGTTCGTGCTGCAGAAGCCGCTCCTCGCCCGGTACGGTGCCCTTGCCACGACCGCCTACCTGGTGTTCACCGGCGCCTTTTGCCTGCTGCCGTTCCTGCCGGCGGCGCTGCGGGCGATCCCGGACGCCTCGAACACGGCGCTCGCGGCGGCGCTTTATCTGGGCGTGTTTCCGGCGGCAATCGCGTACGCCACCTGGTCGGTCGTGCTGGCGCAGTTCCCGGTCGCTCGCGCCTCGAGCTTCATCTACCTGGTGGCGCCGCTCGCGACCGGCCTCGCGGTGCTCTGGCTCGGCGAATGGCCGACCACGCGCGCGCTCCTGGGCGGCGGCACGGTCCTCATCGGCGTGGCGCTCGTCAATATGCTCGGCCGCGGGCGCTGATGCTGCGCGCGGTCACCCGACAGGCGATCGGCGCCGCATGCCGACATCGCCGGCCAGCGACGCGCCGCCGTCCAGATGGAATTCGATGCCGGCGGTTTCCAGCGCGCGGATGATGCGCGCCATGGCGTCGGCATTCATGCTCGGGATCAGGTGGCGCGCCGCTTCCGCGCGCTCCACCGTCGGCCGGCTCACCCCGGCCAAGGCCGCCAGCTCCGCCTGCGAGCGGATACCGGCCAGCCGGCGCGCGGCGGCGATTTGATCGCCCGTCAGCATGACGGCCTGCCAATCCTCAAAACCGTTCTCACTGCTCACTCACAAGGTGCATTTACAATCATATTTGATTGACATTCTATCTCTCTTGGCGGACCCTGTATAGGTCCAACATTCGGTACGACCGCATTCCGGTCGGTCCGGCAGGATTATTGCTCCGCTCGAGGGAGAGCAGCATGGCCATTACCCGCCAAGTGATATCGACGCTCGGTCGCGACGGCCTCAGCCTGATGACGCCCGAGGTGATCGCCTACAAGATTCCCGACGAAAGCATCGTCAGCGGCTCGCTGCTGACGGTCGAAACCAACGAGTTCGCCGTGCTGAAGTCGCGCGGTGCCGTGCTCGCCGTCTATGAGACCGGGCAATACCCGATCCAGACGCCCGACGTGCCGATTCTCGGCAGCGTCGTGCAGGGCTTCTTCGGCGGCGCCTCGCCGTGGCTCTATGAGCCGATCTACGTCTCGCGCGCCAAGCTGCTCGCCAAGACGGCCGGCATCGCGACGTCGCGCGAGATGGCGGAGCTGACCTATCAGGTCGATTTCTACATCCACGTCGATTCCAAGGAAGACGCGCTGGCGCTGGTGACGCACATGCCGTTCAGCGGCCACGCGATCACGGTGGCCGAGATGGTGCAATATGCCGGCCCCGTGGTGGAGCAGGCGGTCAACCAGGTAATACAGGTGACGCCGCTCGAGGCGGTGAACGAGCATATCCATGAGATCTCCGAACTGGTGAAGGAGCATCTGGGCTCGTTCCTCAAGATCTACGGCCTGCACCTGAACGACCTGAAGCTGCTGGTGCATCCGAGGGACGAGCGCATGCGCGAGATCGTGAGCCTGAAGGCGCTCGGCCTCTCGGCCCTCGATGCGGTCCGCATGTATGCAGCACTCAAGATGACGGAGCAGGGGCTGGTCTCGGCGCCCAACATGGCGGTCGGCGCGCCGTTCGGCATCGGCGGCAACGTCATGACCAACCTGCCGAACCTGCCGCTCGACGGGCTCGTCAACCAGGGGCGCTGACCGATGGACCCGATCGCGGGCACGGGGCCGATCCGGCAGGCCGCGAGCCTGCTGTTCTATGGCTGGGGCTATAATTTCTACCGGGTCGAGAACCAGCTCCGGGCCGACGATCTGCTGATCCGCAACAAGGTGTGCGGCATCCTGGCGGCGGCGCGGGCGCATCTCGCGGCCCTGGAGGCGGAGTATCGGCGCGTCAACCTGCCGCCGCCGACGCGCGAGGCGCCGTTGCCCGATCGGCAGAAGACCGAGCAGGCCCGTCGGCTCGTGCGCTCGGGGGCGGCGATCGAGCAGGTCTCGACCTTGATCCAGTCCGCACCGGTGCCGACCAGCGACTTCGTCTGGCTGCGCCACCGCGGCGAACGGGGCCTGCTCGAAATCCTCGAAAGCATCGACGTGCGGCTGGTCGACGACGCGGTCGGCTTCCACGACCGCGTCGTCGAGCTCGATCTCGCGGCGATCTCCGATAGCGCGATCGAAACGACGATCGACGGCCGGCTCGACCGGCTGCGCGTCATCGTCCGCGAGCGCGCGGAGCGGCTGACGCTGATGGCTTGAGCGCCGGAGCGGCTTTGCCGCCTCCGGCACCGCCATTGACAGTTAGTGCTGCAGGATCGCCTTCACGCTGTCGCGCCGGCTCATCTCGCCGAACCAGCGGGCGAGCTTGCTCTTGCCGGCGAGGATCGTCCCGGCTTCCGGCGTCTGGCGGAAATAGTCGTAGTGCGGCGCCAGGTGGAGGTCGGCGAGGGTGAGCGTCTCGCCGGTGAGATAGGGGGCGGCCGCCAAGCTCTCGAGCGCTTCGGCGCAGCGCTGCGCCTCGGGCAGGGCGGCTTCGACCTTGGCTTCGTTGGTCGGCCGGCCGAAGAAGCGGGGCGCGATCAAGCGCTCGAAGCTGATGCCCGAACTCCAGGCGTGGAACAGATACCAGTCGACGATGCCGATGATCTGGTTCATGCGTGCCGTCTCGTGCGGCGTTGCCGGCTCGAGCTGCGGCCCGGGAAAGGCCTGGTCGGCATAGCGCAGGATTGCCTGGGTCTCATAGAGCATGAAGCCGTCGTGATCGAGCACCGGCATCCGGCCGAACGGATGGCGCGCCAAGTGCTCGGGCGCCTTGAGGTCCGGAGGCGGCACTGTGACGAGCTCGTAGTCGATGCCTTTCTCGGTGAGGCCGAGCATCGCCGCGCGGACGCAGGGGCTCCCGGGCACACCATAGAGTTTCATGCTCATCGCCATCTCCCTCGTGACGTGGGGCGGGGTCACTCGGCCGCGTCGGCATAGGCCTTGAAGTGATGCTCGAACACCGCGACCCAGCCGCGGTCGTACTCCTCGCGCCGATCGGCGGCGCCGGTCTTGAGCTTGTCCCAGCCGGCATGGACGAGGCGCACCTCGGTGCCGCCAGCGACAGGGCGGAACGTGACGTCGATCCGCTGCGCCTCCTCCGGCGCGCATTGCACCTGCCAGGAGAAAGCGACGAGGCTCGGTGGCTCCCACGCCAGCACATAGCCCCACAGCAGCTCCGTCCCGTCGCCGGCGACCTGATAGAGCCGGCCCCCGACCAGGGGCTCGAAACGGCAGTCGACGGCGCTACCGACGCGGTACGTGGCGAGTGGCCACCATCGGCCGATGTCGGCTGTGAACACCCGGAAGGCGGTCGCCGGCGCGCAGCGCACGGTAATCGTCTTGATCACTGGCGGAACCGGGAAGGAACTGACCGTGGCGCTCATGTTCAGCTCTCCTCCCGCTCAGCCGCCGCGGCGAAACGGCCGAGCGACGCTTGCCACATGCCGTCGATGTAGGCCCTGAGCTCGCCGAGGGCTGCACCATCGGCATAATAAATCCGGCGCGTGCCGGCGCGTTCCTCACGCACCAGGTCGGCCTCTTTCAGCACTTTGAGATGCTGCGAGACGGCGGGGCGGCTGATCGGCAGGCCCAGCGCGATCTCGCCGACCGATCGCGGTGCCTCGACGATCCGCTCGAGGATCGTCCGGCGCATCGGGTCGGACAGGGCGACCAGGGCAGATGCGTAAGCCATAGATTACGTTAGTGAATGCTTACGCATGAGTCAAGTGGCGGCTGCGCGCGTGGGTGCTGATGCAAATGGCGGTAATTGCGGAAACGTCGGCGAGAGTGGCTGGCCGGGCCTTGAGCGTCACGGCGCGAGCCCTCCTTCTGCGTTGCCGCGCAGCCGACCAATCGCATCGAGTTGGCTCTTGATCGCCATACGATCGAGCGATGCGATTGGCAACTCGGCGAACAGCCGGATGTGGGTTGCGAGCCTCCAATACGCCTCTCGGAATGCCTGCATCTGTTCGGCGGAGCTGCGCTCGACGGCGGCTGGGTCTGGCACGCCCCAGTGGGCGGTGATCGGGTGGCCCGGCCAGGTCGGGCATATCTCCCCAGCCGCTCGGTCGCAGACCGTAAAGATGAAGTCCATGGTCGGCGCGCCCGGTGCCGCGAACTCGTTCCAGGATTTCGATCGGAACCGGCCGGGGTCGATCGCTTCCTCCCGGAGCAGGGCGATCGCCATCGGATGGACTTCACCGCGCGGCGACGAGCCTGCGCTGTAGCTCTTGAAGCGGCCTTCGCCGATCTGGTCGATCAGCGCTTCGGCCAGAATACTCCGGGCGGAATTGCCGGTGCAGAGGAACAGGACGTTGTACGGTTTCATGGATCTCTTCAGCCTCAAGCGCCGCAGCATGATGATGAGGCCGCTTTGGAGCTAGTACCGGCGCTTTCGCCGGACCGCAACACGATGTCGAATTCGGCCTCGCCCAAGTCATGGTACCGGCTTTGCCGCGCTCGATAAGGTGTAGTGAAGGCAATGGCCGCCATAGAGGCGGCTATTCGGTGGCGTCACGAATTCCGTTTCGGGGTTGCTCCGGCAGCTGGCCTAGGCTTGGAGAACCTGCTCCAGCATCTCCAGCACCTGGTCAATCTCGCCCGCTGTGGTGCTGCGGCCGAGACTGAAGCGAATGGCGCCCATGCCAACCTCCGGCGGCACGCCCATTGCTTTCAACACCGGTGAAAGCTCGATCCGGCCCGCATGGCACGCCGATCCTGTCGACGCGGCGACGCCGTCAAGCTGCCGGAGGATCTCGGCGCCGACGCGCCCCGGGAAGGCGACGTTCAGCGTGTTGGGCAGGCAGTGAACAGGGTCGCCATTGCGGATCACCCGGCCGGGGAACCGGGCCTCCAGCCCGGCCCAGAAGCGGTCCCTGAGCCGTGCCACGCGCGCCATGGGCGCCAGATCCCGCACAAGCTCAGAAGCTGCCCCCAACCCCGTCGTGAGCAAGACGCTTTCGGTGCCGGCCCGCCGGCCATGTTCATGGCCGGCGCCGCTCAGCAGAGGTTCCAGCGCCGTGCCCCGTCGCATATACAGCGCCCCAACGCCCTTCGGCGCGTAGAGCTTGTGACCAGCGATCGTAAGCAGGTCGACGCCGAGGTCATCGACGGCAGTGCCGATCTTCCCGACCGATTGTGCGGCGTCCGTGTGGAAGCGCACGCCATGGTCCCGCGCGATGGCGGCGATCTCTTCGATCGGCTGGATCGTGCCGGTCTCATTATTGGCGTGCATGATCGTGATCAGCACCGTGCGCGGCGTGATCGCGGATCGCACCTGGTCCGGATCGACCCGCCCGCCGGCGTCGACCGGCAGATACGTCACCTGGCCGCCCAGCTTCTCGATGAAGCGGCATGGGTTCAGGACCGCGGGATGCTCGATGGCACTGGTGACGACATGGGCACGCGCGTTGCCGGCGGCAAAATAGGTGCCCTTGATCGCTAGGTTGTTCGCCTCGGTGCCGCCGCTCGTGAAGACGATTTCGTCCGGGGCACAGCCGAGCGATCCGGCAACCTGCTCACGGGCGCGATCGAGTGCCGCTTTCGCGGGTTTGCCTGCCCAGTGCTCGCTCGACGGATTGCCGAAGGCTGCGTCCAGGAACGGCTTCATCGCCTCGGTGACGATCGGGCTCAGCGGCGTGCTGGCGTTGAAATCGAGATAGATCGTCGCCATCGGCAGGGTTCCTTCTCAACGCGCGCGCATGATGACAGCTACCACCGCGCCTGACAGGAACGTCAAGCCGCCGATCGCGAAGATCGCCGCGGTGAAGCCGAACTGGTCGGCGATGATGCCGGCGGACAGCGCGCCCAACGCATAGCCGAGGTCGCGCCAAAAGCGGTAGACGCTGAGCGAGCGGGCGCGCCAGCTCGGATGGGACGCGTCGGACACGGCGGCGATGAGGCTGGGGTAGACCATCGCGGTTCCGATGCCGAGCAAGGCACTGCCAACGAGCCAGCTCGCGAAGTGGGTTGTCGCGGCGGTGACGAACAGGCCCCCGGCCTGCACCCACATGCCCGCGACGATCAACCCTTTGCGACCCCACCGATCGCTGAGCGGCCCGGTCACGATCTGCAGGACGCCCCAGATCACCGGATAGACGGCCTTGAGCACGCCGATGCGCTCGACCCCGAGCCCGAGCGACGCGAAGAACAGCGGGAAGATGCCCCAGCTCATGCCGTCATTGAGGTTGTTCACGAGCCCGGCTTGCGAGGCGGCGAACAGGTTGCGGTCCCGGAACGAGGTCAGCGCGAACACCTGCCTGAAGCTCAGCGCCGACGCGGCTTGAGCCGTGCTGCCGGCCTCGATCCGGACATGGCCGCGGGTGTCGCGGGTGGCGAGGACCGACAGCACCGTGCCGGCGACGGCATAGCAGACGCCGAGGTAGATCGGCACGGGTCTCAGTCCGTAGCGGCTCGCGAGATAGCCGGTCAGAAAGGCGGTCGCTCCCACCGCGAAATAGCCCGCGAACTCATTGAGCCCGACGGCCAGGCCGCGGTCCTTGGGACCCACCAGATCGACCTTCATGATCACGGTCATCGACCAGGCAAAACCCTGGCTCAAGCCCAGCAGGACGTTGGCCGCGACGATGACCTCGTAGCTTGGCGCCCAGATGATCATGAACGGCACGGGCAGGCCGGCGAGCCAGCCGATGATCAGGACGCGTTTGCGTCCCCAGGCATCGGCGAGCTGACCGGACACCAGGTTTGCGAACGCCTTGACGACGCCGAAGCTGACGATGAACGAGGTCACGAGCGTCGTCGAGGCGATGTGAAACTCTTCCGATCCGATCAGCGGCACGACCGTTCGCTCGATCCCGACCATGCCACCGACGAAGGCGTTGATGAGCACAAGCAAGGCGAACTGGCGCCAGTTCTCTTTGAGCCCGAGGCGAACCGTTGGGGGAGCCGGGTGAGGGGCAGTCGCCGCCTTGCTCATCGTCAAGCCGTACCGCTGGCGTTGGCGTTCCGGATGCGCGCCGCGTCGGGCGGCGGTGGCGGAACATCGGCCAGCATGAAGTCGATGAACGCGCGCTCGCTCTCGATGCGCAGCGCTTCGTTATGGCGCTTTTCAAAGCCGATGGTCGACCATGGCTTGCCGCTCAGCCGCCGGCCGCAGACGGAGCCGGCATAGGCGCCCGGCAGGACCTCGACATAGTCGGGCAGGGCCGCGAGCCTGCGGGCGCTGCGGTAGAGATCGCGCGCGCCCGCTTCGGCGCTGACCGCGAGCTCCGTTCGCCCGAGGTCGCCGATCATCATCGTGTGGCCGGTCAGCACGAACCATGGCTCATCCGTGCGTGTGCGGTCGCTGACCACCAGGCAGATGTGTTCCGGCGTATGGCCGGGGGTGTGCAGGACCTTGGCGACGACATTGCCGAGCGGCAGAAGCTCGCCGTCCTGAACCGGCCTGAACGGGATGTCGACGCTCGCCGCGGCCGACAGCACGTAGTCGGCGCCGCTGGCATCGGCGAGCGCGCGGCCGGCCGAAATATGGTCGGCATGAACATGGGTGTCGACGACGAACGCAATGCGCATCCCGGTCGCTTCGGCGGCGTGTAGATAGGGCGCCACGTCGCCGACCGGGTCGACGACGGCGCACACCGCCTGTCCGCCGCAGCCAAACAGATAGGAGATGCCGATCGGGTCGGCGTGCAGAAACTGGCGAAGGATCGTGGCAGATCTCCCCAATCTATCATTCAATTGTTTGATTGAATGATTCCGGAATGCTAGAGTGCTGTCAATGGTGAGCGCAAAGATCAGGATCTATGAGCAGTTCGCGGAGCTGGCGCGGGTATTGGGCCATGCGCACCGCCTCGAACTGATCGAGCACGTGGCCCAGGGCGAGCGGTCGGTGGAGCGCTTGGCGCAGCTGACGGGCCTGTCGTTCGCCAATGCCTCTCAACACCTGCAGCAGCTGCGGCGCGGCGGCTTCGTCGAGGCCCGGCGCGACGGCAAGCGGGTGCTCTACCGGCTCGCCGATGGCCCCATTCTGTCGCTGATCGCGGCGCTCAGGTGCTATGCGGAGCGCAATCGCGCGGAGGTCGGCAAGATCGTCGAGGATTATTTCGATCGGCTCGATCAGCTCGAGCCCGTTTCGCGCGAGGAATTGGTCGATCGCCTGCAGGACGGCACGGCCGTCGTGCTGGATGTGAGGCCCGAGGACGAGTTCGCGCTCGGCCACGTACCAGGCGCGTTGAACATCCCGCTCGACGAGCTGGAGCGCCGGCTGACGGAACTCCCGACCGACCAGGAAATCGTCGCCTACTGCCGTGGCGCCTACTGCGTCCTGTCGTTCGAGGCCGTGGCGGCCCTGCGACTGAAGGGCTTCCGGGTTCGCCGCCTGGAGGAAGGTTTCCCCGAATGGAAGGCGGCCGGGCTCCTGGTCGAAGCGAGGGGCTGACCCGCGGACCGAAGTCTGGAGCGGACAATTCCCCGTGCCCATCTGGAATCGGCACAACCAGGCCGTCGTTTGTCGATGTAGGCACACGCTGACGATGAAAAAATCCGGCGGCGCTGGTCGAGCTCGCCAAGCGCTTCCCGCGCATCAAGGCTAAGACGCGCATCTTCGTCGAACACTGTGAGGCGCTCGATCCGGCCTTCAAGCCGTACTTCGAGCGAACGGGACTGGCGGCGATCACTTCAGAGTGATTCGCCGCCTTGTCGCGGAAGCTGGTTGAGTGAATGGCGCATTCTGCCGGAACGGGCTCTGTCAGAACGGCCCTTGGGCGCACCGTCCGGCCCGGCTAGGATCGGGTAGCCACGATCGAAAGGCGGCATCATGCGGGTCGCGTTGCTTTGTCTGGTCCTGTCGTTCCTGGGGGTAGCCGGCTCAGCGCGGGCCGAGGCGATCAAGCTGAAAGCGGCCGACGGGGTCGCAGTGTACGCCGAGGTCTGGCACGCGCCCGACCGGCCGGACGGCAAGAAGCCGCCGGTCATCATCGCCTTCCACCAGGCCGGCTCGAACCATGCCGAATATGCACCGATCGCGCCGCGCCTGGTTGCGGCCGGCTTCACCGTGCTCGCCATCGACCAGCGCGCGGGCGGCGAAATGTTCGGCACGCCCAACCGGACGGCGGCAGCACTCGCCCGGCCGGCGCAGTATCGCGAGGTGATGCCGGACCTGGAGGCAGCACTCCTGTGGGGCCACCAGGCCGCGATGGGCGCGCCGGTCATCGCCATGGGGTCGAGCTATTCGGCCTCGCTCATCTTCCTGCTGGCGGCGCGCCACCCAGGCGCGCTTGCTGCGCTGGTCGCTTTCTCGCCGGGCGAATATCTCGACGGGCCGGACGTGGTGCGCCGGGCGGCAGCCAATGTGCAGATCCCGGTGCTCATCGATTCGGCGAAGGATCCGGAGGAGATCGCGGCCGGCAAGGCGATCTTCAATGCCGTGCCGGCCGATCACAAGGTGCAGATCGTGCCCAAGACCGGCGGCGTGCACGGCGCCTCGACGCTCAGGGCCGACCGGAACGCGGCTGGGGCGGACGAGAATTGGCACGGTCTCCTGGCGTTTCTCGCCTCGTTTGCAGCATCTTGAGCCGGCAGGTCTGAATCTGGTGGGGCTGAATCTGGTGGGGCTGACGGGCCGCCGGTTTCGCGCTTTACTGCCCGCCCGGCGGAACGGCAGGGAGTGCGCGAATGGTGGGCCGAGTGACGGCGCGTAGGATTGTCGGCGGTCTGGCACTGATTCTGGCGGCGGGCGGTGCTGAGGCCGCCTCGCCGCGGGCGGTCGAGGCGGCGCACGGCATGGTCGTCTCGTCTCAGCGCCTGGCCTCCGAAGTCGGCGTCGAGATCCTGAAGGCCGGCGGCAATGCGGTCGACGCGGCCGTCGCGGTCGGCTACGCCGAGGCGGTGGTCAATCCCTGCTGCGGCAACATCGGCGGCGGCGGCTTCATGGTGCTGCGCCTGGCCAACGGCCGCGAGATCTTCATCAATTTCCGCGAGACGGCGCCGGCGGCGGCGACCCGGACCATGTATCTCGACGCCGCGGGCAACCCGGTAAAGGGGGCGAGCCTCATCGGCTATCGGGCGGCCGGCGTGCCCGGCACGGTCATGGGGCTCGACACGGCGCTCGCGAAATACGGCAGGCTGCCGCGCGCCCGCGTGATGGCGCCGGCGATCCGGCTCGCGCGCGACGGCTTCGTGCTGACGCGGGGCGACACGGACATCCTGGAGCTCGGCACCGACCTGTTCCGCGCCGACCCGACGCTCGCCGCGATCTTCCTGCACAAGGACGGCACGGCGTTGCAGCCGGGCGACCGGCTGGTGCAGAAGGATCTGGCCGCGACGCTGGACGCCATCGCCAAGGCGGGGCCCGACGCTTTCTACAAGGGCCGCATCCCGCGCGCGATCGAGGCGGCATCGAAAGCCGGCGGCGGTATCCTGACCGCGGCCGACTTCGCCGCCTACAAAGCGACCGAGGCGGCACCGCTCAGCTGCAGCTACCGCGGCTATCGCTTCGTCTCGGCACCGCCGCCGTCGTCGGGCGGCGTCACGATGTGCGAGACGCTCAACATCCTCGAAGGCTACGACCTGAAGGCGATGGGCTACCATTCGGCCGCGGCCGTCCATGTCGTGACCGAGGCGCTCCGGCACGCCTATCTCGACCGCAATACCTATCTGGGCGACCCGGCCTTCGTCGCCAATCCGCTCGACCGGCTGCTGTCCAAGGACTATGCGGCGACGATCCGCAGCGAGATCCCGGCCGACCGGGCCGTCGCGTCCGCGAGCCTCGCGTCGGGGGCGCCGCCCGAGAAGGCGGAGACCACGCACTATTCCGTGATCGACCGGGCGGGCAATGCGGCGTCGGTGACATATACGGTGAACGGGCTGTTCGGCGCGGTCGTGATGGCGCCCCATACCGGCTTCTTCCTCAATGACGAGATGGATGACTTCACGACCGCGCCGGGCCGGCCGAACCTGTCGGGGTTGGTCCAGGGAGCGGCGAACGCGATTGAGCCGGGCAAGCGGCCGCTCTCGTCCATGGCGCCGACGATCGTCACCAAGGACGGCAAGCTGTTCCTGGTGCTGGGCTCGCCGGGCGCCTCCCGCATCATCACGATCACGCTGGAGGCGGCGCTCAATGTCATCGACTACGGCATGGCACCGCAGGAGGCGGTCGACGCGCCGCGCTTCCATCATCAATGGCTGCCGGACGAGATCGAGCTCGAGCCCCGGGCACTGTCGCCCGATACGGAGCGATTGCTGACCGGCATGGGCTATCGTCTCGTCACCCAGACGCCGTGGGGCGCGGTCGAGATGATTGCGATCGGGCCCGACCAGCCCGCAGATGCCGGGCTGGCCTCGTCCGGCCACGATGCCGCGGTCGGCGGCCAGATGCGGCCGGGCCTGCGCTATGGTGCCCACGACGACCGCCGGCCGGCCGGCGCTGCGGTGGGTTATTAGAGAAGGAAATTTCATGCTGTTCGATTTCGCGGAGCTGTCGGCGCCGGCGCGCTACAAGCTGCTGACCTCGACCGTGACGCCGCGGCCGATCGCCTGGGTGGTGACCCGCAGCGCCGCGGGCGAGGTCAACGCGGCGCCGTTCTCGTTCTTCAACGTGGTCGCCGCCGATCCGCCGACGGTCGCCATCAGCATCGGCAACCGCGGCCGTGACCTGCCCAAGGACACGCTCGCGAACATCCGGGCGACCGGCGAATTCGTGGTCAATCTCGTCTCGCGCGCCAATGCGGAGGCGATGAACGTGACCGCGACCGAATTCCCGGCCGGGGTCGACGAGCTGGCGGCGGCGAAGCTCACGTCCGAGCCGTCGGTCAAGGTCACGCCGCCGCGCATCGGCGAGAGCCCGGTCGCGTTCGAATGCCAGCTCCATCAGGCTATTCCACTAGGTCCGGCCAACACGCTCGTGCTAGGCCACGTAGTCGCGATGCATGTGCGCGACGACGCGGTACTGGATCCGCTCAAATTCTATATCGACAACCCGAAGCTCGACTTGGTCGGCCGCATGCACGGGCTCGGCGGCTATACGACCACGCGCGACCAGTTCGAGATCCGGCGCATTTCGATCGAGGAATGGCCGATCGAGGAACGGGACAAGGCGGCGGGCCAGCGGACGTTGTAGCGGGCACGTTTTAGAGAAGGACAGCATGTACAGCGACGAGGATCTGGACGCGGCAGTCGCCGCCGGCGTGCTGCGGTCGGCCGACGTGGCGGGCTTTCGCGCCTTCACGGCTGAGCGCCGGTCGGAAGGCGCGGTCGACGAGGAGCAGTTCCGGCTGCTGACCGGCTTCAACGACATCTTCGTATCGGTGGCGATCCTGCTGCTTCTGGGGGCTGCCGGTTGGCTCGGCAGCGGGATCAGCCCGGCCGTCGGCGGCGGGATCGTCGCGGGCTTGAGCTGGGCGCTTGCCGAATATTTCACCCGTCGGCGCCGGATGGCGCTGCCCAGCATCGTGCTGCTGCTCGGCTTCGCGGTCGGCTTGTTCGGGCTCGGTGCCGGGTCGTTCCACGGTTTTGCTGCCGGCGGTCTGCCGGGGCCGACCGTCGAGCTGCCGTTCGCCGCCGGCGCGGCGCTGGCCGCGGTCGGCACCTATCTCCACTGGCGGCGCTTCATGGTGCCGATCACGGTCGCGGCGGGCGTGGCCGCCGCCATCGGCACGCTGCTGCTGACGGTGATGGCGCTCGTGCCCGCTGTCAGCGGTCATTGGCCGCTTCTGCTGCTCGCGGGCGGCCTCGCCGTGTTCGCGTTCGCCATGGCGTGGGACGCGAGCGACCGCACCCGCTCGACAAGGCGCGCCGACGTCGCCTTCTGGCTGCATCTTTCGGCGGCGCCGATGATCGTGCACCCGATCTTCTCGATGCTGGGCCTGCTCGGCCAGGGCGACACGGACCTCGTGCGGGCCGGTGCGGCGATCGCGATCTACCTGCTCCTGGCGCTGGTGGCGCTCGCGGTCGATCGCCGGGCACTGCTCGTCTCGGCGCTCTTCTACGTACTCTACGCCATGAGCGCGCTGTTCCGCGCCGCCGGCTCCTTGAGCGCCAGTTTCGCGCTCACCGCGCTCGTCATCGGCTCGGCCCTGCTGCTGCTTTCCGCCCTCTGGCATCGGGCACGCGCCGGCGTGCTCGCCGCGCTGCCGCCGGGCTTGCGCGCGCGGCTGCCGGTGGTGTGAAAGAAAAAGGGGCGTCCCCGGCGGGACGCCCCTCTTTTCGTCCGGTCGGGTCGAGCTATTCCAGCTCGGCCGCCGTCTTGATGATGCGGGCGACCATGCCGTAGGCGATGGCTTCTTCGGCGCCCATCCAGTAGTTCCGGTCGCTGTCCTTGCGCACCCGCTCGATCGGCTGGCCGGTCTCGGCGGCGATCAGCTGGTTCAAGCGCTCGCGCATCTTGATGATCTCGCGCGCCTCGATGTCGATGTCGGTCGCAGGGCCGCGCACGCCGCCCATCGGCTGATGCAAGAGGAAGCGGGTATTGGGCAGGCAGAAGCGCTTGTCCTTGTGGCCGCCCAGATAGATGAGCGCACCGGCAGACGCGACCCAGCCGGTGCCGATCACCCGCACCGGCACATGGTCGCGCACGAAGCGGATGATGTCGTGGATCGTATCGCCGGACTCGACATGGCCGCCGGGCGAGTTGACGAACACGTCGATCGGCTTCGTCGATTCCTCGGCGAGCGTCAGGATGCGCGCAACGACGTCGCGGGCCAGCTTGTCGGTGATCTGGCCGAAGATCATGACCTTGCGGCCCTTGAGCAGGCGCGATTCCAGCTCGTTGACCGGGGCGGCCGCGTCGGTCTTGGGCGTATCCGTCTCCGGAGCCTCGGGCTCGTCCTCGTCGTCGAAACGGAAATGGGGCAGGCGGTCGCTCACGGGGGCATCCTCTTATTTGCGCCCGGCTTGGGCGCCTTCATGCAATCGAGCGCGTTCATCTAAATCGAAAACGCGTCGACAGTCTCTACCTAAGGCGCGGCAAGGCGATCGGCAAGACTGCTTCGAGCGCGCGCGACGCCTGCAGCACCTTGTCCTCGCGATAGGCCGGACCAACGAGCTGCAATCCGACCGGCAGGCCTTGGGCAAATCCCACCGGCAGCGAGGCGGCTGGATGGCGCGTCAGGTTGAACGGATAGGAGAACGGCGTCCAGCCGGTCCAGCCGGCGTAGGGGCCGCTGTCCGGCGCGTTCATGCCGGCCCGGAAGGCGACGATCGGCAAGGTCGGCGTCACCAGCAGGTCGAACCGCTCGAACAGCTGGTGGATCTGGACCGTCAAGGCTTCGCGTGCCTTCAAGGCGTTGAGGAAATCGACGGCGCTGTAGCGCGCGCCGATCTCGGCATAGTTCTGCAGGCCGGGGTCGATCTGGCTGCGCTCCTCGGGCGTGAACTGGGCGAGGAGGGCGGCGGCACCCGCGAGCCAATGCTTGGCGAACACGTCGCCGACATTGGGCATGGCGAGCGTCACGGGCTCGACCTCGGCGCCGAGCGCCTCGAGGTGCCGGACCGCCTCGGCCACGCGCGCCGCGACCTCCGGCTCGACCGGCTCGCCGTTGATTGTCTCGGCATAGGCGATGCGCCAGCGGGCGACGCCGCCGTCGAGGCCCAGGCGCCAGTCACGCCCGGCCGGCGGCAGCGCATTCGCGTCGCGCGCGTCAGGCTCGGCCAGCACGTTCAGCATCAGGGCGGCATCGGCCACCGTCCGGGTCATCGGGCCGACATGGGCGACGGGATTGAAGGGCGAGGGCGGATAGGCCGGCACGCGGCCGTAGCTCGCCTTCAAGCCGTAGATGCCGGTAAAGCCGGCCGGGATGCGGATCGAGCCGCCGCCGTCGGTGCCGAGGTGAAGGGCACCCATGCCGAGTGCCGCCGCGACGGCGGCGCCGCCGCTCGAGCCGCCGGGCGTCCGCTCCGGGTCCCAGGGGTTGCGCGTGATGCCGGTCAGCGCCGAATCGGTGACGCCCTTCCAGCCGAATTCCGGCGTCGTGGTCTTGCCGAGGAGGACGGCGCCGTGCTCCTTCAAGCGCGCGACCACCGGCGCGTCCTCGGTCCAGGGCTGGTCGCGATCGATGAGCTTCGAGCCGCGCAAGGTCGGCCAGCCGGTGACCAGCAGAATGTCCTTGACCGAGGTCGGCACGCCATCGACCAGCCCCTGCGGCCGGCCGATCTGCCAGCGGGCCTCCGACGCCCGGGCCGCGGCAAGCGCGCCCTCCTCGTCGAGGAAGCAAAAGGCATTGACCTTGGCGTCGAGCGCCCGGATGCGGTCGAAGGCGGCCCGCGTCGCCTCGACCGGCGACAGGTGGCGGGCGCGATAGGCCGCGACCAGCTCGGTCGCCGACATCAAGGCAATCTCGTCACTCATCGCGCGCATGGCTCCGTCTCAGGGATGGGAGCACGGAGTGTGCGCTGGCCGCGGATGCCGGGCAAGCCGGCTTCGGCGGGCTCAGGCGCTGGGGCGAGCGGCGTCGGGACGGGGGTCGCGCGGACCGTAATGGCTCATGAACACGGCGACGCCGGCCTCGACATTGCGCCGGATGTCGGCCTCCTCGGCCTGATAGAAGGACACGAGCAGGCAGCGCAGGTGCAGGTCGCTCTTGATGAGCGCCACGAAATGGGCCGCCGCCGCGCGCGGATTTTCGACCGTGAGCTCGCCTCGTGCCGCCGCGTCGCCAATGATCGTGGCGATCAGCTCCAAAAGGTCTCTGCTGCCCGTCTGGAAGATCGTCTGGCCCAGCTGGGGAAAGCGCCGGGTCTCGCCGATCACCGTGCGAAACAGGGTCAGGGAATCGTGGTTGGTGACGAAGCGCATGAACTGCAGGCCGATGAGCCGCAAGGTTTCGACCGGGTCGCTGTGCGCTTCGCTCGCGATCGCCACGATCGCATCGCGGAGCCGCGCGCGCGCCTGGTTGATCACCTCGGCAAACAGGCGCTCCTTGCTCTCGAAATGGACATAGAGCGTCGCCTTCGATACGCCGGCGCGCTTGGCGACCGCGTCCATGCTCGTGTCGCCGTAGCCTTGCTCCAGGAACAGGTGCCGAGCCGCGGCGAGGATCTGCCGGACCTTGCCGGCCGGCTCGTCGGCCGCAGCGGCATCGGCGGGCAATAATTCCTTTTTCGCCATGGGCGTCACTCTGCCAAAAAAACTGAACCGTTCAGTTTTCTTCTAGACAAGACAGGGGCGAGCGTCTACCTGAATCGCGTTGAACTGAACGGTTCAGTTTCGACTGCGGCCGGCTGCCCATCTTTCGGGTGGCGCCCCGCGTCGGCGGACCGATGTCCCGCCCCCGTCCGGGGCTTGGCGGGAGCGCGCAAAGGATGGGGTTATGACGGTGACGAACGAGGCGGCCGGCAGCAAGGCGGGGTCTGCGGCAGGCGACAAGCGCCGTTCCAGTTTGGCGCCCAGGCTGGTGTTCGGCGGGGTGGTGCTGGCCCTGGTTCTGGGCGGCACCTACTACTGGCTCTCGACGCGCGGCCTCGAATCGACGGACGACGCCTATACCGACGGCACGGCCATCACGATCGCGCCGAAGGTTGCGGGCTACGTCGTCAAGCTCGCAGTCAGCGACAATACGCGGGTCAAGGCAGGCGACACGATCCTGGAGATCGATCCGCGCGACTATCTGGTGGCGCGCGACAAGGCGCTCGCGACGGAGCAGCTGGCCGAAGCCCAGCTCATGAGCGCCCGGACCAACCTCGAGATCGCCAGGGTGAGATACCCGGCCGACCTCGCCTCGGCCGAGGCGACGGTCGCCTCCGCCAAGGCGAGCTACGCCAAGGCCCATGCGGACCTGCTGCGCCAGCAGAAGGTCGACCCGCGCGCCACGACCCAGCAGCAGGTCGACGCCGCCCGCCAAGCCGACGAAAGTGCGGCGGCGGCGCTCAAGGACGCCGAGGCCAAGCTCAAGACCGCCCAGCTCGTCGAGCAGAACATCGCCACGGCTGAGGCGCAGGTGAAGCAGCTTGAGGCGCAGGTGGCATCCGCCAAGGCGGACTACGACCAGGCGGTGCTCAACCTCGGCTACACGCATGTGACGGCACCGGCCGACGGCTGGGTGACGAAGCGCAATGTCGAACTCGGCAACTATCTGCAGCCGGGCCAGTCGCTGTTCTCGCTCGTCTCGCCGCAAGTCTGGGTCACGGCGAACTTCAAGGAATCGCAGCTGACCGACATGCGACCGGGCCAGCACGTCAAGATCGACATCGACGCCTATCCGGACCTCGATGTCGAAGGCCACGTCGACAGCATCCAGATGGGCTCGGGCTCGCGCTTCACTGCCTTTCCGGCGGAGAACGCGACCGGCAATTTCGTGAAGATCGTGCAGCGCGTGCCGGTCAAGATCGTGATCGACAAGGGGCTCGATGCCGACCACCCGTTGCCGCTGGGCCTCTCGGTCGAGCCGGAGGTCGAGGTCAAATGAGCGAAGGGCCGGTCGATACCGGCGCGCCCAGCCGCTCTGACTGGCGGCCGCGCCATAATCCCTGGGCGATCGCGGTCACGGTCACGTCGGCCGCCTTCATGGAGATCCTCGACACCACGATCGTCAACGTGGCGCTGCCGCATATCGCGGGCAGCCTGTCGGTCGGTCCCGACGAGGCGACCTGGGCGCTGACCTCCTATCTGGTCGCGAACGGCATCGTGCTGCCGGTCTCGGGCTGGTTCGGCAGCGTGCTCGGGCGCAAGCGCTATTTCATGATCTGCATCGCCATGTTCACGGTCTGCTCGCTGTTGTGCGGACTGGCGACGAGCCTGCCGCAGCTCATCCTGTTCCGTGTGGCGCAAGGCTTCTTCGGTGGCGGCCTGCAGCCGAACCAGCAGTCGATCATCCTCGATACCTTCCCGCCGGCCAAGCGCGGCGCCGCCTTCTCGGTGACGGCGATCGCGACGATCGTGGCGCCCGTGCTGGGGCCGACCTTGGGCGGCATCATCACCGACAACATCAGCTGGCGCTGGATCTTCTTCATCAACGTGCCGGTCGGCATCATTGCCTGGCTCGCGGTCATGGCGCTGGTCGAGGACCCGCCCTGGGCCAAGGCGGCCGCGCGCAACGGCCGGCTCGACATCGACTATATCGGCCTCTCGCTCATAGCCCTTGGGCTCGGCAGTCTCGAGATCGTGCTCGATCGCGGCGAGCAGGACGACTGGCTGGGCTCGCCCTTCATCCGCACCTTCGCAGTCATGGCCATTCTCGGCATCGTCGGTGCGGTGTGCTGGCTGCTGGTTGCGAAAAAGCCGGTGGTCAACATCCGGGTGCTTGCGAACCGCAATTTCGCGCTCGGCGCCACCATGATCTTCTCCATGGCGGTCGTGCTCTATTCGAGCGCCGTGCTGATCCCGCAGCTGGCCCAGCAGCAGCTGGGCTATACCGCGACCTGGGCCGGCATGGTGCTCTCGCCGGGCGCGCTGCTCACGATCTTCACGATCCCCGTGGTGGGGCGGTTGCTGCCGCTCATCCAGACCCGCCACCTGATTGCGGTGGGCTTCGTCATCCTGGGCTTCGCGCTGTTCTACGCCGCCTCGATCACGCCCCAGGTCAATTTCGGCACGCTCGCCTTCATGCGTATGTTCCAGACCTTCGGGCTTGCCTTCCTGTTCGTGCCGATCAGCACGATCGCGTTCTCGACCATCAAGCCGGAACTCAACCGTGACGCGGCCTCGCTCTACACGATGTTCCGCAACATTGCGGGCTCCGTCGGCATCTCGGTCGCAACCTCGCTCGTGACCGAGCACAGCCAGACGCACATGGCCTACATGGCGCAGCACCTGTCGCCGTTCGACCAACCCTACCTCGACACGCTCGCCCGCAACACGGCGGCGCTCGAGGCCAGGGGTGTCGCCGCCACCAGCCTCGCCCGGACGGCCGACGGCCTCGTCTACAAGGGGTTGCTCCTGCAGTCGTCGGTCCAGGCCTATCTCGACGTCTTCGTGATCTGCGCGGTGCTCGCCTTCTTGATCGTGCCGCTCACCTTCCTGTTCGCCCCATCCAAGGCGGGCGGCCGCAGGCCCGCCGGAGCCGATTGATGCATAGCCGATTGATGCACACCCGCCGTTCCTACCTTCCGTTTCTGGCGCTCGTTCTGGCTGGCTGCACCGTTGGTCCCGACTATGTGCCGCCCAAGACCGAGGCGCCGGCCCAGTGGACCGAGGCCAAGACGCCCGGCCTGATCGGCACCGGCCCCGAGGCGGCGCAGCAGCTCGAGCGTTGGTGGACCTCGTTCAACGATCCGACGCTGTCGAGCCTGGTCGGCCAGGCGATCGCCGACAATCTCGATCTCAAGATTGCCGAGCAGCGGCTTGTCGAAGCCCGCGCCGAGCGGGAGCAGGCCGCGGCCGGCTATTACCCGACGCTCGGCGCCTCGGCCTCGGCCGAGCGGCAGCGCTATTCGACCGCGCTCAAGTTCCCGCCGTTCGGCGGCATCGCCAACACGTTCGAGGCCGGCTTCGACGCGTCGTGGGAGATCGACGTCTTCGGCAAGACGCGGCGCGCGGTCGAGGCGGCCGATGCGACGGTCGAGGCGACGAACGAGAGCCGGCGCGACGTGCTGGTGAGCTTGCTGGCCGAACTTGGCCAGGATTACGCGACGCTGCGCTCGGCCCAGGCGCGTCTCGCCATCGCCTACCGCAACATCAAGGCCGACCAGGATTCGCTCGACCTGACGCGCGACAAGTACAAGGGCGGGCTCGGCAACGAACTCGACGTAGCGCAAGCGCAGTCACAGCTCGAGACGCTGAACGCCGCGGTGCCGCAGCTCGAGACCGTGGTGGCCCAGCAGTCGCACGCCATCGCCGTGCTTCTGGGCAAGGAGCCGGGCGCGCTCGAGGCCGAGCTTGCAGCACCCCAGCCGCTGCCGCCGGCGCCGCCCGTGCTGCCGGCCGCAGTGCCGTCCGACGTGGTGCGCAACCGACCGGACATCCGCGCGGCCGAGCGGCAAATCGCCGGAGCCAATGCCGAGATCGGCGTCGCCATCGCCCAGATGTTCCCGAGCTTCTCGATCACGCCCTCGTTCGGGCTCGCCGGCGGCTCGCTGCATCACCTCCTGAACGACGGCGCCCTGCAATGGGGCGTGCCGGCCTCGGTCTCGGTACCGATCTTCGAGGGCGGCCGGCTCGAGGCGAACGTGATCGAGGCTAAAGCGATCGCCGAGGAGGACCGGCTCTCCTACCGCAAGACGGTGCTGACCGCGTTCCAGGAGGTCGAGGACGCGCTGGTCGCCTACAACGCCGAGCGGCGCCGGCACGAGCGGCTGGTGGCCGCGGTCGCGGCCGACCGGACCGCGCTCGACCGGTCGACGTCGCTCTATCGCAGCGGGCTCGGCACCTTCCTCGCCGTGCTCGACAGCGAGCGCAGCCTCTATGGTTCCGAGGATGCGGCGGCGCAGAGCGAGCTCACGCTGACCCAGCAGACGATCGCGCTCTACAAGGCGCTGGGTGCCGGCTGGCAGGTCGGCGAGCCGGAGGTGCCGGCGAAAGTCGCGGACGCCGAGCCGCAGAAGTAGCGGCGGTCGGCAATCTCCCCGTGCTTTTTCTGTAACGCTCACTCCCTGCGCGCACCCTGGGGGTGATGCGCCCCCTTCCGCTGCCCGGCGAAACAGGGCATACCCGCCTCCGGGTCGTCGAGGTGGGGGCCATCGAGGGCGAAGGCCGTCGGTGGCGGGAGAGGGATGCTGGTGAGAGCGTGCGTCATCGCAGTCGGGCTGATGGCCGCCGGGTTCGGACTCGCCGGGTTCGGACTGGCCGGCTTCGCGAGCCCGCTGGCCGTGCGCGCCGACCTGCCGCGGATCGTCGCCGCCGACGATACGACGCCGGTGCTGAACTTCGCCAATCGCCCGGACTATCTCGCCGACGACACGATCCAGAAGTTCGAGGCCGAGACCGGCATCAAGATCAATCTCACGACCTACACGACCGACGACGAGCTGCTCGCCGGCCTCAAATCGGGCAAGGGCGATTGGGATCTGGTCGTGGCTCCGGCCGTGCCCGTGCTGGGCAAGGGCATCGCCGACGGGCTCTTCCAGCCGATCGACCGCACCAAGATCGGCAATTACGCCAACGTCGATCCGGCGATCCTCGACCGCGTGGCGCCGATCGACGCCGGCAACCGCATGGGCGTGCCGTTCCTGTTCGGCACGGCCGGCCTGGCCGTCAATTTGGCGAAGCTCAAGGACGCGCTGGGCGAGGATCCGCCGACGGACACGCTGGGCCTGCTGTTCGACCCGGCGCTCAACAAAAAGGCCGCCACCTGCGGCCTCGCGATCCAGGATTCCCCGGACGACGCGATCCCGGCGGCACTCGCCTTCCTGGGGCTCGACCCGACCAGCCAGGACGACAAGGACCTGGCCCGCGCGGGCGAGCTCCTGCAGCGGGTGAAGCCGCTCGTCCGGCGGTTCGCCGCCAATGATTTGACCGAGGCACTCGCCGGCGGCTCGGTCTGCGTCGGTTTCGGCAGCTCGATCCAGGTGACTGACGCGAAGACGCGCGCGTCCGATCGGGACAATGGCGTCGACCTCACCTATACGGTGCCGCGCGAGCGGGCGCGGCTGTGGATCGACGTGCTGGCGATCCCGGCCAAGGCCAAGAATGTCGAGGCGGCGCAGCAATTCATCAATTTCCTGCTCCGGCCCGAGATCGTCAGCGACATCACCGACTGGACCGGTGCCGCCAACCCGAACCTGCTCGCCGCCGATTTCGTCGATGACGACGACAAGAGCGACGAGACGGTGTTCCCGTCGCAGACGAGCTGGGCCCGGCTGTTCCTCGACCGGCTGCATACGCCGGAGGCCGAGAAGACGCGCGCGCGTATCTGGGCCCGCAGCAAGCCATAAGCAATCGGGCGTGCTTGCCGTTATGATGCGGCCGCCCACCGTTCCCCGGAGACGTTCGACATGACCGCGCTTACCCCTGCCGAAGCGGGCTTCCACATGCCGGCCGAGGGCGCGCCGCACGCGCGCACCTGGATGGCCTGGCCCGCCCGCATCGACCTGTGGAACGGCCGCCATGTCGAGGCCAAGGCCGCCTATGCCGCGGTCGCGCGAGCCGTCGCCCGGTTCGAGCCGATCACCATGGTGGCAAAGCCCGAGGATGTTGCCGAGGCGGTGGCTGAGTGCGGCCCGTCGGTCGAGATCGTGGCCATGGCGCTCGACGATTCCTGGATGCGCGACATCGGCCCGACCTTCCTCGTCGACGGCAAGGGCAACCTCGCCGGGGCCGACTGGCGCTTCAATGCCTGGGGCGACAAGTGGCCGGACTATGCGAATGACGCCGCGATCGCCGCCCAGGTGCTGGAGCGCACGGGCGTCCGCCGCTTCGCGGCCCCGTTCGTGCTCGAGGGCGGCTCGATCCATTCGGACGGCGAGGGCACGGTGCTGACGAGCGAGCAGTGCCTCTTGAACCCGAACCGCAACCCGCATCTCTCGAAATCCCAGATCGAGGTCAATCTCAAGGCCTGGCTCGGCGCTGAGACAGTGGTCTGGGTCGGCCAAGGGCTCGAGAACGACGGCACGGACGGCCATGTCGACAATCTCGCGTGTTTCGCCAGGCCTGGTGTCGTGCTGGCGACGAGCTGCCGCGATCCGGAGGATACGAACTACGCGCCGATGCAGGACAATCTCGCCCGGCTCAAGGCCGCGCGCGACGCGCGGGGCCGCGCGTTCGAGGTGCTGGAGCTGCCGATCCCGGCGAAGCGCGTCACCGCGGCCGGCCGGCTCGCCATGACCTACACGAACTTCTATCTGGCGAACGGCGCCGTCATCGCCCCGTCGTTCGACGATCCGATGGACAAGGTTGCGGCCGAGGTGCTGGCGAAAGCCTTCCCGGAGCGCCAGATCGTGCAGGTTCCCGCCCTCGCCATCCTCGAAGGCGGCGGCGGCATCCATTGCATCACCCAGCAGCAGCCGGCCGTTTGAACGGAGAAGCCTCGATGACTGAAGTGACACTCGCCGCGACCCAGTTCGCCTGCGGCACCGATCATCCGGCCAATGTCGACAAGGCGGAGGCCATGGTGCGCCGAGCCGCGGCCGAGGGCGCCAACATCATCCTGCTGCCCGAGCTGTTCGAGACGCCCTATTTCTGCCGCGACCAGCTGCCGGAATGGTTCGAGGCCGCCAAGCCGCTCGAAGGCCATCCCTGGCTCGGGCGCTTCGAGGCCTTGGCGCGCGAGCTCAATGTCGTGCTGCCGGTCAGCTTCTTCGAGAAGGCGAACCAGGCGCACTACAACACGATCCTGGTGATCGACGCCGACGGCCGCCGGCTCGGCATCTATCGCAAGAGCCACATTCCCGACGGGCCGGGCTATGAGGAGAAGTTCTACTTCCGCCCGGGCGACACCGGCTTCAAGGTCTGGCAGACCCGGTTCGGCCGGATCGGCGTCGGCATCTGCTGGGACCAATGGTATCCGGAATGCGCGCGCTCGATGGCGCTGCAGGGGGCCGACTTCCTGTTCTACCCGACCGCGATCGGCTCCGAGCCGCAGGATGCGACGCTCGACAGCCGCGACCATTGGCAGCGCGTCATGCAGGGCCATGCCGGCGCCAACCTGATGCCGCTCGTCGCGTCAAACCGCATCGGGACCGAGCAGGGGGCCCTCTTCACTCAGCGCTTCTACGGCTCGTCCTTCATCGCTGACCCGGCCGGCGCCAAGGTCACGGAAGCCGGCCGCGACGAGGAAACCGTGCTGACCGCACGCTTCGACATCGACCAGGTGCGCCGCCAGCGCAACGCCTGGGGCATCTTCCGCGACCGCCGGCCGGAGCTCTACGGCGCGCTGCTTACGGCGGATGGTTCGGTCCGGCAGCCGTAATAGGCCCGTCATTCCCGCGCAGGCGGGAATCCAGCAAGAGCCGCGTCTGCGGCGACAAGACTCATATCCGCGCTGCCGCGCGTAATGGCGCGACAAACCTGCGGTTTGCGCGTGGATCCCCGCCTGCGCGGGGATGACGGAAAGAGTGGTTGCCGTCACCCCGGCCCGCCGTCGATGGTCAGGATCGTGCCGTTGGTGTAGGCGGAGCGTGGTGAGGCGAGGAAGGCGACGGCGCTTGCGATTTCCTCGGGCGTCGCGGCACGGCCGAACGGCATGGTCTTGTAGAATTCCTGCCAGCGCGTCTCGTCGCCCAGTTCCTGCCGGGCGCGGGCCTTCAGCAGCATCTGGTTGCGCTCGGTCGCGACCGGGCCCGGGTTGATGCCGACGACACGCATGCCGTCCTTGGATGCTGCCTTGCCGAGCGACCGGGTGAACGCCATGAGCGCCGCGTTGCCGGTGCTGCCGGCAATATAGTTCGGGTTGAACGCTTCGCCGGCCGAGCCGATCACGTTCACCACCACGCCCTGGCGTTCTTTGAGGACCGGATAGAGCGCGCGCGTCAGGCTGATGAAGCCGAACACCTTCAGGTCCCAGGCCGTGCGCCAGGTGTCGTTATCGACGGAAGCGAGATTGCCGGGCGGAATGGCGCCCGCGTTGTTGACGAGCAGGTTGATCGGCCCGGCCTCTGCCGCGACCCGCTCGACCTCGGCCTGGGATGCGAGGTCGGCGGCGATGGTGCGGACCGCGACCTGGTGCCGGGCGCGGGCGAGGTCGGCGGCGGTCGCGAGCGCGGCCGGGTCGCGGGCGACCAGGACCAGATCGCAGCCTTCCTCGGCGAGCAACAGGGCGGTAGCGCGGCCGATGCCCTTGGAGGCGCCGGTCACGAGCGCGCGTTTGCCCGAGAGATGCAGGTCCATGGTCGATTACTCCGCAGCGGGGCAGGCCACGCGCCGGCGCTGGCCGAGGCCGGCGGCGAGCAGGGCGCCCACGAGATGGCAGGCAGCGATGGCAAGGAGCGTGAGCGAGAAGGCGTGGGCCACCGACTGGGCGTCGGTGCGGGTGCCGAGTGCAGCATAGAACAGGCCGCCCAGCACGGCGACCCCGATGGCGGCGCTCACCTGCAACGTCGAGTTGACAATGCCGCCGACGAGGCCCGCCCGGTGCGGTTCGACCCGCTCGACGATCACGCGCACCATGGTCGGGATCGACAGACCCATGCCAAGGCCGATGACCAGCAGCGCCGGCGCGATCAGTGCCAGCGGCGGCACCATGCCGGCCGGCGCCGACCGCACGACGAGCGAGGTCGCGACGAGGCCGGTGGCCGAGAGCAGGAAGCCCAGCGAGGAGGACAGCGGGCCGAACCAGCGGCCGACCATCGGGCTCGCGGTCGAGCCGGTGAGGAAGCCGGCCGAGAACGGCAGGATGGCGAGGCCGGCCTGCAGCGCCGTCATGTCGAGCGCCGACTGCAGATAGATCGAGTAGGTCAGGAAGAACGCCGCCAGCGCATAGAGCGTCAGGATCGCGCCCAGGCCGCGCAGCAGGCCCGGAGACTGGAACACCTCGATCGCGACCAGCGGGGCGCCGCCGGCCTTCGCCAGCCGGATCTCATAGCGCCGGAACAGTTCGACGAACACCGGCGTCGTCACCAGCATGGCGATCGACCACCAGGGCCAGCCGCGCTCGCGCCCCTCGATGAGCGGCAGCACGAAGACGGTCAGCGCTATGGCCGACAGCACGACGCCGCCCCAGTCGAGGCGCGGGCGATGGCCGCCGCGGGTCTCGCGCAGCAGCGGAATGGCGGCCGCGAAGGCGACGACGGCGACCGGCAGGTTGATGAGGAAGACGAGGCGCCAGCCGAGCCCGTCCAGATCGGCCGCGACCAGCGCGCCGCCCAGGAGCTGGCCCGCGATCGAGGACAGGCCGAGTGTCACGCCATAGATGCTGAGCGCGCGGCCGCGCTCGTGGGCCGGAAAGAGCGCGTGGACCGAGGCCAGCGCCTGCGGTGCCATGGCGGCGGCGGCCAGTGCCTGCAGCAGGCGTGCGAAGATGAGCGTCGCGGGCGACCAGGCGAGCCCGCAGAAGGCGGAGGCGAGCGCGAAACCCGCGAGGCCGGCGAGGAACACCGCCTTGCGCCCGAAGATGTCGCCCAGGCGCCCGCCGGTGATCAGGAACACGGCATAGACGATGGCATAGCCGGAAATGACCAGCTGCACGTCGGACGCGGTGGCGCCGAGCCCGCTCGTGATCGACGGCATGGCGACATTGACAATGAAGAAGTCGAGCGGCGCCAGGAAGGCGCCGGTCAGCAGGATGACGAGCGCCGCCCAGCGATGGGGATCGGGCGCCGTCTCCCGGGTCGCTGGCTCCAGGGGCGCCATCGGCTCGCGTGGCGCGGGTCGGGCCGCGATGGACATGGTCGGTATCCTTCCAATTTATGGAATGATTAGTTCCAAATTAGCCAAAGGCAGTCCAGGTATCAGTCCAGGCTGCGCATTGCCTGGTCGACGATATCGATCAGGTCCTGCTCGCTCGGGCCGGTCCGGCCCAGGACGCGCAGGCCCTGCATCGTGCAGTGCAGATGGCGTGCGATCGCGCGCTCGTCATAGTGATGGGGAATTTCGCCCGCAGCCTGTCCGCGGATGATCGCCGCGGCGAACAGGTCTCGGGTCCGGCGAAACAGCCGATCGATGGCGGCAGAGACTTCCGCATCGTCCGGCACCATTTCCATAGCGGCCCCGGTCACGATGCAGCCTTGCCGGCCCTGGTCGGCGGAACGCCTGGCGTAGCCGAGCAAAGCCTCGCGAATCGCCGCACGCGCCGAGCCTGGCGCGCTCAGCGCGTCGCTGATCCGCTGCAGCGAAGCGGCCGTGTAATGGTCGAGCGCCGCCAGGAACAGGGTGCGCTTGTCGTGGAACGCCTTGTACAGGCTGCCGCGGGCGAGACCCGTGCCTTCGGTCAGGTCCTGGACCGAGGTGCCGTGATAGCCGTGCGCCCGGAACACTTCGATGGCGTCGCGCACGGCCTCGTCGATGTCGAACTCCCGTGGCCGGCCGGGGCCGGCACGATCGGGAAGGGGGGTGACATTGGTCATGCGCTAAGTATGGAAACGATCGGTTCCGATTTCAAGGGCAGACCCCGATCGTTGATGCTGCCTATGGCGAAGCTCGGCGCTGAGGCTCAGCGCCGCGCCTTACTCGTCGTAAGACACGATCGAATGGACCGGCACGTCGATTCGCTGCCGGCCGCCGAGGAAATTGAGCTCGATGATGCAGGCGGCGGCCACGACCTCGCCGCCGACCTTGCGGCAGAGATCGATCGCGGCGTTGAGCGTACCGCCGGTCGCGAGCAGGTCGTCGAGCACGACCACGCGCTGGCCGGGCCGGATCGCGTCGGTCTGGATCTCGATCGTGTCGCTGCCGTATTCGAGATCATAGGTATAGGGCACCGTCGGGCCGGGCAGCTTGCCGTGCTTGCGCACCATGACGAAGCCGCAGCCGAGTGCCAACGCCAGCGGGGCCGCGACCAGGAAGCCACGCGATTCGATGCCGACCAGAATGTCCGGATGGGTGGGGGCGATGGTGTCGGCCAGCTGGCGGACGGTCTCACGCCAGGCGCCGGCATGCGCCAGCAGGGTCGAGATGTCGTAGAACAGGATGCCGGGTTTCGGGAAGTCCGGCACGTGGCGGATGTGGTCCTTGATGTCCATCGCTCTCACATTCGGTCGGAGGCACATTCGGTCGGGGGCACGGTCGAGCGTGCGGCGCACTCTAACCCGTCCTTTGCGTTGGCAAAGGGTTTTTCCGCGCATCAAGCTGTTGCGGTTCTGGCTTCGGCCGCGGCGCGTCGTGTAAAGTCCGCGCCGACATGGCTGCACTGCAAGACGTCGACCTTTCCGCTTCCCCCGCCCGGCTCGCGACCGAGCGGCGGTCGGATGCATTCATCGTGCGGGCGTCGGGCGCCTGGGTGCTTGGGGCGGCCGAGCGGCATGACGAGCCGCTGCGCAAACTCGCCTTCACCGGTGTGCCGCGGCTCGAGATCGATTGCGCCGGGCTCGAGCGGCTCGACACGACCGGCGCCTGGCTCCTGATGCGGACCAAGCGCATGGCCGAGATGGCCGGCGCCCAGGTCGCTTGGCGTGCCGTGCCCGACGCGTTCCAGCCGCTGATCAGCACGATCGACCACGAATGCCGGCGCCCGCCGGTCGAGCATCCCGACCAAGCGAGCCTGAGGTTCTTCCTCGAGCGGCTCGGCCGCGCGCAGATGGCGTTCTTCGCCCAGGCCGTCTCGCTCTTGGGCTTCATCGGCATGGTCGCGACCGAGACGGTGGCGACCGTGTTCAACCCGCGCCGCCTGCGGGTGCCGGCGCTCGTGCACCAGATGGAGGAGGTCGGCCTCAACGCCCTGCCGATCGTCGGGCTGCTGTCGTTCCTCTTGGGTATCGTCTTCGCGTTCCAGGGTGCCGACCAGCTGCGCCGCTTCGGCGCCGAGATCTTCACGGTCAATCTGCTCGGCATCTCGATCCTGCGCGAGATCGGCGCGATCATGACGGCGATTATCGTCGCCGGCCGTTCCGGCAGCTCGTTCACCGCCCAGATCGGCACCATGAAGGTGAACGAGGAGATCGACGCGCTCTACACGCTCGGCATGAACCCGGTCGAGGTGCTGGTTCTGCCACGCATGCTGGCGCTGGTGCTGACCCTGCCACTTCTGACCGTCTATGCGAACATCATCGGCATCCTGGGCGGCGCGCTCATGTGCCAGTTCGACCTCGGCATTACGTTCCCTGCCTTCCTGCGCCAGCTGCAGGGGGCCGTCGGCACCGGCTGGACCTTCTGGATCGGCATCATCAAGGCGCCGATCTTCGCCTTCCTGATCGCCACGGTCGGCTGCTATGAAGGGTTGCAGGTCGAGCGCAACGCGGCGAGTGTCGGCATGCTGACAACGCGCTCGGTCGTCGAATCGATTTTCCTGGTGATCGTCGCCGATGCGCTGTTCTCGATCCTGTTCTCGCTGCTCGAGGTCTGAGGCCCGATGAGCACAGAGGCCGCGGCCGGCCAATTCGGTCCTCCCGTGATCCGGGTCGAAAACCTCGTTACCCGCGTCGGCGGCCGGGTGCTGCACGACGGGCTCGATCTCGAGCTCCGGCGCGGCGAGGTCGTGGGCGTCGTCGGCGGCTCCGGCACCGGCAAATCCGTGCTGCTCCGGACCATCATCGGCCTGAACCGCCACGTGGGCGGCCGGATCGAGGTGCTGGGCCAGGACGTCGGCCGCCTAAACGAACGTGAGCTGAGGCAATTGCAGACGCGCTGGGGCGTGCTGTTCCAGGACGGCGCGCTGTTCAGCGCCCAGACCGTGGCGCAGAACATCCAGGTGCCGATGCGCGAGCATACCGACCTCGCGCCGGCGCTGATGGACGAGCTCGCCGCGGTCAAGCTCGCCATGGCCGGCCTGCCGGCCGATGCGGCGATGAAATTTCCGTCCGAGCTCTCGGGCGGCATGCGCAAGCGGGCCGGGCTCGCCCGCGCGCTGGCGCTCGACCCCGAGATCCTGTTCCTCGACGAGCCCACGGCCGGGCTCGACCCGATCTCCGCCGCCCAGTTCGACACGCTGGTGCGCGACCTGCAGAAGAGCCTCAACCTGACGGTCTTCATGGTGACCCACGACATCGATACGCTGCGTGCCACCACCGATCGGATCGCGGTGCTGGTCGACAAGAAGATCAAGGTCGGCACGTTCGATACGCTGGTCCATGATCCGCACCCGTGGATCCAGCAATATTTCAGCGGCGTGCGTGGGCGCGCCGCGCTCGCCGCGTCCTGACGCGAAAAGAGGGGATCGGAGCCTCCGCCGATGGAAACAAAAGCCAACTATGTTGCGGTTGGGGCCTTCGTGCTCGCCATCATCGTGGTGCTGTTCGTCTCGGTCCTGTGGGTCGCGCGCGTACAGTTCCGCGAGGAATTCCACCGCTACGAGACGTTCGTCCAGGGGCCGGTGACCGGCCTCGGCGTCGGTGCCGCCGTGCGGCTGAATGGCATCGAAGTGGGCCGCGTGTCCGACATCGCCTTCGATCCGGACAATTCGCTGCAGGTCCAGGTCGGCCTCAAAATCAAGGACGGCACGCCGATCAAGGAAGACTCGGTCGTCTCGCTGGAGACGCAGGGCTTCACCGGCGTGTCCTACGTCGAGATCACCGGCGGCGGCCAGGCGTCGCCGCTGCTTGTCGCCAAGCCCGGCCATCACTACCCGATCATCAAGTCGCGGCCGTCGGCCTTGCAACAGGTGTTCGAGAACGCGCCTGATGTGATGGCGCAGCTTGTCGTCATCGCCGACCGCGTGACGATGCTGCTCGACGACAAGAACCGGCAGGCGATCGCCGACACGCTGCAGAACGTCGCCAAGATCTCGGGCGCTGTCGCCGACCGCCAGGGCGATATCCAGACGACGCTTTCCGAGAGTGCCAAGGCCGTTGCCAACCTCAACCGGACGCTAACCGAGCTCCAGGCGACGCTCGGCAAGGTCGACGGGCTCTCCGACCGGGCGGGCCTCGCGATGGACAGCGCCAACGACGCCGTGAAAAAGCTCGAGCAGCTGTCGAATTCGCTCAACGCCGTGGTCACCGACACGCGGCCGCAGGTGCGCGACTTCGCCAACGTCGGGCTGCCGCAGCTGACCCAGCTCCTGTCCGAGATCCGCACCCTGGTCGCGAGCCTGACCAAGGTGTCGAACGAGCTCGAGCGCGATCCGCAACGCTTCCTGTTCGGCGACCGCCGCGAGGGGTTCAATCCGCGATGATGAAAGCTACGATCCGCACCCTCGCCCTTGCGGCCGCGGTTGGCCTCGCCGGCTGTTCAGCCCTTACTTCGGCGCCGCCATCGCTCTATGTGCTGCAGCCGAAGACGACCTATGACACCGATCTGCCGATGGTGAACTATCAGCTCGTGGTCTCGGTGCCGGACGCGCCGCAGAGCCTCGACAGCGCGCGCATCGCGCTCGCGCGCAGCCCGACCACGATCGACTATTTCGCGAACTCCGCCTGGACCGATCGCGCGCCGGTCATGGTGCAGGAACTGCTGGTCCAATCCTTCGAGAACACGCACAAGATCGTCTCGGTCGGCCGCGATACCAGCGGGCTCAGGGCCGACTACGTGCTCTTGACCGATCTCCGGGACTTCGAGGCGCGCTATTACGAAGGCACCGACAAGCCGCCGCAGGTGCGCGTGCGGCTTGCGGCCAAGCTCATCAAGATGCCGGAGCGCGAGATCATCGGCGGGCTCGACGCGGTCAAAGTGTCCGATGCCGAGCGCAACGATATTACCAGCATCGTGAACGCATTCGGCGAGGCGACCGGCAACGCCATGAAGGCGATCGTGCAATGGACGCTGCGCACCGCACCGCCGACCAGTCAGGTCCCAGGCAAGCTGTGAGCTTCCCGTTGTGCGTTCCCGAGCCGCGGGTGCCTGAGGCGCGGATGCCCGAGTCGCGGATGCCCGAGTCGCATGCGGCGGGTGCTGCCGCGCGGCGGCGCCCGGAAGCGGCCCTCACTCCGTCCTGCGACCCGACCGAAGCATCCTCCGGCGACCGGTTGGAATCACTATGCTTTGTCTGAAATCGATGCGGCCGCGGCTCGAGCGTACCTCGAGCGCGTCCGCCGGCCTTTGGGGCGTTGCCGCAACTTCCGCTTGGCGGATGGCCCCCGGCACCGAATAATGCGGGCCGCGCGGAAGGGAAGGGCCGCAAAGGCCGCCCGTGCGTGGTCTCACGCTCGTCGTGAGGCAGCCATGGCCGGCTTCCGGGCATTCGGATCGCCGGGCGCGCAGCATCTTGCAACCGATGTGACGACGGCATGATTGCACCGAACGCCGCCCCGATTGCCGCTGCCCCCGTTTCGGTGGGCTCGCTTGGCGCTGCCGAGGCGGCGGCCGAGTATCTCGCGGTGATGGGCGCATTGGCCGATGCGCGGATCGGGCCGCTCGAGATCCTGGCGGGCGGTGTCCCGCCCGAGCCTGGCCCGCATTATCCGGCCGGCGAGGTCTGGGACCAGGTCACCCACGCGCAGTATTTCTTCCATGCCCATGCCGACGGTGACCGCCATCCGGGCGAGGTCGGGCATTTCCACACGTTCCTCGGCCAAGGCGGCATGCCGCGCGGCCTGGTCCCGCTCGTGCTGCCGGAAATGGCGCTGGCGCCGCTCAAGCTGCCGGTGAAGGAGAAGGGCGGCGTGTCGATGACCCATCGCTCGGCGCGCGATCGCGGCGTGTTCAGCCATTTGATCGGCATCAGCGTCGATGCGGCGGGCGTGCCCTTGGCGCTCTTCACGACCAATCGCTGGGTGACGGGCGAGACCTGGTATCGGGCCGAGGACGTGATCCGCCTGCTCGACCGCTTCGCCTTCGCCGAGGCCGGGCCGACCGCGTTGGTCGATCGCTGGCTGGTCGCGGTGCTGCGCCTGCTGCGCCGCCCGGTCGTCGAGCTGATCGAAGCGCGCGACGCCGTGATGATGGATTGGCGGCGCCGGCGCAGCCGGCAGAGCCACGTCTTCGACGACCGACGACTAGAAGTGATGTCAGAACGTCCGATCGACTTCGCCGCGGCCCTGGCCGAGGCGCGAGCGCAAGTCGCCTGACAGCGCGCGGTTGTAATCCGACATGCGAGGGACCGAAGCTAACGAGACATTAAGGCTTTGGAGCTGAAGCTATTCTAGGGCGGTTTTAAAATGCCGCACCTACGCGAGGCCGGTTCAGCTACACTGGCTCAGTGTACTGGCGCGTCGGCGGAGGGGTGCAGGAACGACTATGAGCGAAGGTCTGAGCCAGGAAGACGTCGCGGCACTTCTGAACGACGTTTCCGCGCCGGAAGCGGCGGCGGGACGGCTGGGCGCCAAGGTCGCCGAGGGCACGCTGACCGAGGCCGAGCGGCAGGTGGCCGAACAAGTGCTCCGCGTCATGCTCGACGGTGCCGCGATCCAGGTCCGCAAAGTCCTGTCCGAAACGCTGAAGGACAGCCAGTTCCTGCCGCACGACATCGCGGTGTCGCTCGCCAATGACGTCGAGTCCGTCGCGATCCCGGTGCTGCAATTCTCCAGGGTCCTGAGCGATGAGGACCTGATCGCGATCGTGCGCGCCGGCACGCCGTCGAAGCAGATCGCCATCGCCGGCCGCCCGGAAGTCTCGATGGCGGTGGCCGGCGAGCTGATCCAGACGGACAACAACCTTGCCGTGGCAACGCTCGTCGGCAATCCGGGTGCCAAGCTCGACGATACGCTGATGGAGCGCGCGGTGACGCGGTTCGGTTCGGACGAGCGCGTGACGCAGGAACTGTCGAAACGCCCGAACCTGCCGCTGTCGGTCGCGGAGCGGCTGGTGCATTTCACGGTCGAGAGCCTCAGAGCCTATATCGCGAAGCGCACCGACCTGCCTGAAGCGGTCATCACCCAGATCGTGCTGAAGACGCGCGAGCAGGTGACGGTCGACCTGCGCTCGGCCCACTTCCCGGCCGAGGAGGCGCTCGAGCTGGTGCAGCACCTGCACGCCGCGAAACGGCTCACCCCCTCGCTCATCCTGCGGGCGCTCTGCGTCGGCGACGTCAGTTTGTTCGAGGCGGCCATGTCGCAGCTGGCCGGCATTGCCGTCCATAATGCGCGGCTCCTGATCCATGACGCGGGCCAGTTGGGATTCAAGTCGCTCTATGACCGGACCGGCCTGCCGCAGAACTATTTCCCGGCCTTCCGGGTCGCAACCCAGGTCGCGCACGAGACGGCGCTCGACGGCAGCGCCTACGACCGCGAGCGCTACCGCCGCCAGATGATCGAACGGATTCTGACGCAGTTTGAAGAAATGGGTACCGATGACCTGGATTACCTGTTGATCCGGCTCGAGGACCCGACGCCCGAGCCGCCGACCCGCCACAGGCAATAGGGCACTTAGCCCGCCTTCCTCCGATCCCGCTTCAACTGAGCAAAAAGACAATTATGCGCCAACGGCTTGGCGCCTGATGCTCATACGTCCGGGACTTCCTCGACCCTGAAATAGACCGGCCGGCCACGTGCCCGTCATCCCTGCAGGTGCAGCGCGGGGGTCAGGCGTTCGCAGGTTTCGATCAGCGCGGGCAGGTGCTCCGTCCGCATCGTGTCGGCGTCGAGGCGGGTCGCGCGGGCGCTGGTGACGAGTGCTGCCACGACCTGGCCCGAGCGGTTGCGCAGCGGGACGCCGAGCGCGATCAGGCCGGGTTCGAGCTCGCGGTCGACCAAGGCCCAGCCCTGGGCCGCGACCGTCTCCAGCTCTGCCATCAGCCGCGCGGGATCGGTCAGCGTGAACGGCGTATAGGCGGGGAGGTCGGCTTGGCTGAGCCGCGCCGCACGCTCGTCGGGCGGCAGGGCCGACAGCAGCACGCGCCCCATCGCGGTGTGAAACGCCGGCAGGCGGGCGCCGACGCCGAACGAGACCGCGACCGTCTCCGTCCGTCCCGCGCGCGCCACATGCACGACCTCGATGCCGTCGAGCATGCCGGCGGCGCAGGTGGCCCTGAGCCGGCTCGACACGTCGCGCAGCGCCGGCTGGATCACGTCCCAGATCGGCATCGACGACAGGAAGGCGTAGCCGAGCTCCAGAATGCGCGGGCGCAGCGAATAGAGCCGCCCATCGACGCCGACGTAGCCGAGTTCGACGAGCGTGTGCAGGAAGCGTCGGACCACGGCGCGCGACAGGCCGGTGCGCTTGGCGACGTCGCTCATGCTGAGCTGCGGTGTGTCCGCGCCGAAAGCGCGGATGACCGCGAGGCCCCGCGCAAGTGAATGGACAAAGTCGGCGTCGGAATCTGCTTGTGACACGAAAGTTCCTTAGGGTAAGGTGTTCGCAACTAGAACATAAGTTCGCGCAGCGAACAATTCCCGGTTCGGGGAACGGGAGGCAACGCCTGACGCTTTGCGATCGGGTGTTCGGGATCCGGAACGCATCGAACGGCGGCGATGAAAATCGCCGCCGTTCTTTTTGGGGCAGGTGCTGTTACTTCAGCAGATCGACCAGGGCGCCTTTCCACACGGCGGCGAGCGCCAGGGTCTGGTGGCCCCGGGTCTGCGGCGAGGCGGGAACCAGCACATATCGCCCGGCCTTGAGGCGGCGCATCGCCACTTCCATCGCGCCAAGCTCGGCCGGGTTCAGCAGATCGTCGGCGAAATTGACCGCGGTTAGCGGCACCTCGATCTTTTCCAGATCGGCCGAGGGGTCGTAGTCGTAGGACGATTCGAACCAGTAGAGATAGTCGTTGGCGTCCGTGCCCTTGGTGTAGTCGGCGACCCACTGGTCATAGAGCTGGGTCGCCCGGGTCCGGCTGGGGGCCGCCTGCTGCAGGAACGCCGCGTTGTTGACCATGATGTTGAAGATGGGCAGCGCGTGGACGAAGCCCGTCGGCTCCTTGACATAATCGCCGCCATGCCAGGCCGGATCGTTGCGGATCGCCTCGACGATCAATTGCCGCCACAGCATGTTGCGGCCGGCGATCGGCACCGGCTGTGCGGCGATCGGCATCAGCGCATCCATGAAGGCCGGATGCCGCTCGCCCCAGAGCCAGGTCTGCATGCCGCCCATGGAGGTGCCGAGCACGAGCCGCAGGTGCTTGATGCCGAGCCCTTCGGTCGCCAGCCGATACTGGCCCTCGACCGCGTCGAGATAGCCGTAGTGCGGGAAATGCCCCTTGAGCCCGTCCGACGGCTTGCTCGAGCCGCCATGGCCGATCGCGTCCGGCAGGATGATGAAATATTTCGCCGCATCGAGCGGCTGGCCGGGGCCGAACAGCTCGCCCGCGAGCGAGGGCGCGAGGAAGTTCGTCCCGGCTCCTGTCGTGCCGTGCAGCAGCATGACCGCATTGGTGATGGCACCCTCGGCATCGCGCGCGGCCGTGCCGAGCGTCGTGTAGTGGAAGCGCGCATTCGCCAGGTGCTCGCCGTTTGCGAGCGCGAAATCGGCGATTGTGAAGTCGCCTTCCCGCTGGTTCGGATAGGCCGTGTCGGCCAGCGCCGGGCTTGCCGCCAGGAAGGCGAGGAGTGCTGCCGCGAACCGCCGGATCGGGTGGCGGATTGGGCGGCGGGGCAGGGGCGTCATGCGGCAAGGTCCCTTTTCGAAATGGGTAGTCCGCCGGCGAATCTAGCGAAACTTTTGGTAGATCGCAGATGGAAACCCGCGGGTGCCCTTCCGTTTGTGGCGGCGGCTGCTTATGCTAGCGGGAGGTGCGTTTCCGGAGCGGTGCTGCGATGCGGGTGGGAATGATCGGGGCGGTTGGCGTGGCGGCACTTCTCGGGCTCGGCGGGTGCAGCAGCACGCCTGAGGACTTCACCGTCACCGGCGTGATCGCGAACCCGGGGGCGAGCCAATTCGCCAATACCGACCCGGCCGTCGACGCGGTGCTGGCAAAGCAGATCTGCGCCGACGGTTACGAGAAGCTCGACGAGCAGTCGGTCCCGGCCGACAAAGGCAGCTTCGACAAATGGAAGCTGCGCTGCACCCAGTACCATGTGAGGCTGTTCTAGGCGCGCGGACGCCGGTCAGTCTGGACGCCGGCCAATCTGGGCGCAATCTGGGCGCCGGTCAGTCGTTGAGCGTGACCAGCAGGCCGGCGCCGATCATCACCCCGAAGAATGGTAGGCCGACGGTGATTTCCCCGAGCGCGGCGGCGACAACGCTGGCGGAAATGGTGAGCCAGCCGATGAGCTTCTTCATGAACGGTCCCCTACGGCATGAGAACGGTGCGTTGGTCTCACAACGAGGGGCGGCAGGACTTATTCCGCCGACCGGCGAAAATAGGGCATTTTTGTGACTGAGGACGCGGTCGAACTGCTGGGATTAGTCGCCGGTCTCCTTACGACGGCGAGTTTCCTGCCGCAGGTGGTGAAGGTGCTGCGCGAGAAGAACACCGCCGGCATCTCGCTCGGCATGTATGCCGCTTTCACGGTCGGCGTGGCCCTCTGGCTCGTCTACGGGCTCTTGCTCGGGCGCCCGGCGATCATCGTGCCGAACCTGGTGACGCTGCTGCTCGCCGGTCTCGTCCTCGTCCTCAAGCTGCGCCACGGCTGAGTGGGGCAGGGCTGGGTCCCGCAGGGCTGAGCCCAAGTCACGCGGCAGCGCGCGGCTCGCGGTAGCGGCCGAGTTCGATCTCATCGACCTGTTCGGGCACCAGGAAACGCTCGGCATAGTCGCGATAGATGCCGGCCGACAGGAAAAGCTCGAAGACGTCCCGGTCTATGTGCCCGTCGTCGCGCATGCGGGCCAGGATGGCGAGCGCTTCCGACAGGCGCATCCGCCGCTTGTAGGGCCGGTCGCCGGCGGTCAGCGCCTCGAACACGTCGGCGACCGCCAGGATGCGCGCGAGCAGGCTCATCCGGTCGCCCGTGAGCCGGCGCGGATAGCCGGTGCCGTCGATCCGCTCGTGATGGCCGCCGGCGATCTCGACCGCGTTCCGGAGATGTCGCGGCAGCGGCAGGCTCGACAACATGCGGATCGTGTCGATCACATGCTGGTTGATCTTGAACCGTTCCTCGGCCGTGAGCGTGCCGCGCTCGATCGACAGATTATAGATCTCGCCTCGATCATAGAGCCGCTCCGGCACCGCCATGCGGATGCCCCAGGGGTTGTCCAACTGGAACCGGTCGCGCTCGGGCCGCTCGATGAGATGGTCGGGCCGATCGGCGAGCAGCGGCTCCTCAACCGGCAGTGTCGGCGGCGGCACGCGGTCCTTGCGCGCGCTCTCGTCGAACGACAGGCCGATCCGGTCGTCGAGCGTCCGGGTCCAGCGCCGCTCTGCGATGCGGCGGATGCGGGCGATCCGCTCCGGCCCCATCCCTTCGCCGCCGTTGTTGCAGGCGGCGATGAAGGCAAACTCCTCGTCGAGCGTCGCCCAGGTCTCTGCCAATGCTGCCAGGCGCTCCGTCCGGTCGGCGCCGTCGGCGATCGCGCGCCAGCAGGCGACCTCGGCCTCGCGCTTCACGACCTCGAAGCGCGTGCGGATCTCGTGCAACCGGTCGTAGATCGTCTCGAGCTTGGTCGCCTTGTCGACGACATACTCGGGTGTGAGGATCTTGCCGCAATCATGCAGCCAAGCGGCGAGATGCAGCTCCTCCCACTGCGTTTCGGTCAGCGCGAAGTCGGCGAACGGCCCGTCGCGCGCCTCGACCGCCGCCTTGGTGATCATGGCGGCCAGTTGGGGCACGCGCTGGCAGTGCTGTGCGGTATAGGGGCTCTTGGCGTCGATGGCGCTGGCGACCAGCTCAATCACTGCGCCCAGCAGCTGCTTCTGCTCCTCGTTGAGGCGCCGGGTCTCGATCGCGACCGCGACATTGCCCGAGACGGCTTCGACCAGCGCCAGGACATCGTCCTCGGCTGCCTCGGCAAAGCTCGACGGTTCCTGGAACAGCACCAGCACGCCGGCAAGCCCGTCGCGCCGGTCGCGCAGCGGGATCGCCAAGACCAGCAGCGGCGCGTCGCAGGCAAGATCGGGGTGCCAGCGCGCGAGCTCGGCCGGCGTCATCGTCAGCTTCAGGCTCCGGCCCGCGGCGCCGCGCATCGCCGGATGCTCGGCATCCGCGATCGGATGGAGGTCAGGCTGGGCGAGCGGCTGCTCGTCGAACGCCGCCACGGCGCGGGTCAGCCGTCCGTCCGGTTCGGCGAGGTAGACGGCGCCGCCGCGCGCCGCCGCGACCCGCGCCGTCTCCGCGAGGATGCGTTCCAAGAGCCGATCGAACCGCCGCTCGCCGGCGAGCGCTGTGCCGATCTCGATGAACTGCCGGATCGTGGCGCGCATCGCCGCCATGGCATCGGCCAGCTGGTCGATCTCGGCGACCGACGAGCGGCGCGCCTTGGTCCGTCCGAAGTCGAGGCGCTTGATCGCTTCGGCGTCGCGGGTCAGCGCGCGGAGCGGCCGTGCGGCCAGCTGCGAGACGAGGATGGTGAGGGGGATCAGCGGGATAAGGATCGCGAGGCCGACCGCGAGGCCGAAGTTACGCGCCCGCCGGGTCTGGAGCAGCAGCTCGGCCTGCGGCATGGCCATGGCGAAATAAAGCGGTTCACCCGGGAGGTCGAAACGCGACACGTAGCTGCGCCACGGCCGGTCGGCAATCGACAGAGTATGGTTACCAAGTGTGTCGTCATGAATGGCCCCAGCGAGTGCCGCCAGCGCGGGGCGGTCGGCATCGGCGGCGCGCGGCAGGCGTGCCGTGCCGTTCGGATCGATCTTGACCGCGAGCGGCCCGGCCGCGTCCGCCAGGATCTCGCCGGCGCCGTTCACGACGGTGATCTCCGCGGTCTTGGACGGGCGGACGCGGCGGAGCGCCTCGCCAAGCGCATCCAAGGTGACGTCGACAGCAGCCACGGCCTTGCCGTCGCCTGAGCGCCTGGCGAAGGTGGCTCCTACCTCGTGCGTCGTATAGAACACGTACGGCGCTACCGTCTGAATGTCGCGGTGGCCCTCAGCGGCCTGGTACCAGGGCCGGGTGCGCGGATCGAAGTCATAGTCTGGCGCCGGCAGCTGGCCGAGCGGCCATCCGCCGCCGCTGAAGAACAGCACCGAGCCCTCGACCGCGCCGGCTGCGTTCCGGGCCCGGCTCTGCACCAGGAAGGCGGTCGCGGGCGGTGCTGGGATGTGGGTGAGCGCCTCGGCGTGCTCGGCATCGACCCGGCGCACCAGGAAGAACTCGCCGGTCGCATAGCCGACGTAGACGGCCGAGAGCGAGGGATCGGCGCGCAGCGTTGCGAGCACGAACGGCATGCTCTTCACCCGGTCGTCCAACGTCTCCGCATCGACGAGCTGCGTCGATGCGAGCAGGTCGGTCGTGAGCATCGCCCGGTCGTAGATGACCTCGACCGCGCCGCGCGTCTCCTCTCCGATGTGCTGGAACAGTGTGGACGCGTCGGTGAGCGCAATTGCCTTGGTCTGGCGGTATTCGACCAGAATGATCGCGCCGACGCCGATGATCAGCACGACCAGGAACAGCGAACCGAAATAGACGTAGAGGGGAATTTTCAGCCGCGACACCATCGTCCGCTCCGTTTCGCCTAGAGCCCGGCGATCGACGCGGCAGGGGCCCTCAAGGTCCGTCAATAACGGCGGTCGTCGTCCACCCGGTTACTTTATCACAACGCGGGGTTCATGACGATTTATGTAGCGCAATCGACGGGGAGCGGTAGTCGCGAGGGCAACGGCCCTCGCGACTCCTTGGTACTGGCTACAGCGCCTGGTTCACGTAGGCGGTCTTGACCTGGGTATAGAACTCGGCGGCGTAGCGGCCCTGTTCGCGCGGGCCGTAGCTCGAGCCCTTCCGGCCGCCGAACGGCACGTGATAGTCGACGCCGGCAGTCGGCAGGTTGACCATGACCATGCCGGTCTCGACGTTGCGGCGATAATGTGCCGCATGCTTGAGGCTGGTCGTGCAGATGCCGGCGCAGAGGCCGAACGGCGTGTCGTTGGCGAGCGTCAGCGCCTCGTCATAGTTCTTGGCGCGGATGACGGACGCGACCGGTCCGAAGATCTCCTCGCGGCTGATGCGCATCTGGTTCGTCGCCTCGGCGAAGATCGCCGGCGACAGGTAGAAGCCGGGGGTTGCCCGCTGCAGCCGCTCGCCGCCCGTCACCAGGCGGGCGCCTTCCTGCTGCCCGATCTCGACATATTTCAGGTCCTGGTCGAGCTGGCTCTGGTCGACGACCGGGCCGATCGTCGTGCCCTGCTTGCGCGCGTCGTCGACGACTTGGCGGCCGACCGCCTCGGAGAGCGCGCCCACGAACTTGTCGTAGATACCGTCCTCGACGATGAGGCGCGAGGAGGCGGTGCAGCGCTGGCCGGTCGAGAAGAAGGCGCCGTCGAGCGAGACGCGCACGGCCAGGTCCAGATCGGCGTCGTTCAAGACGACCATCGGGTTCTTGCCGCCCATTTCGAGCTGCACCTTGGCGCCGCGGGCGGCCGCCTCGGCCAGGATGCCGCGGCCGGTCGGCACCGAGCCGGTGAAGCTGATGCCGTCGATCCGCTGGTCCTTGACGAGGGCCGCGCCCACGACCGAGCCGCGGCCCATCACCAGGTTGAACACGCCGGCCGGCACGCCGGCACGGTGCAGGATGTCGGCGAGCGCCCAGGCCGAGCCCGGCACCAGCTCCGCCGGCTTCATGACGACGCAATTGCCGAAGGCCAACGCCGGCGCGATCTTCCAGGCCGGAATGGCGATCGGGAAGTTCCACGGCGTGATCATGCCGACGACGCCCAAGGGCTCGCGGGTGATCTCGACGTCGATGCCGGGCCGGATCGAGCCCAGGCGCTCGCCCTGGATGCGCAGCACTTCGCCGGCGAAGAACTTGAAGATCTGGCCGGCGCGGCCGACCTCGCCCATGCCCTCGGCCAAGGTCTTGCCTTCCTCGCGCGCGAGCAGGTTGCCGAGCTCCTCGCGCCGGGCCAGGATCTCGGTACCGGCCTTGTCGAGGATGTCGGCGCGCTGCTGCACCGTCGTGCGCGCCCAGGCGGGGAACGCCTGGCGGGCGGCCGCAATCGCGTCCTCGACCTGGGCCGCCGACGCCCGATCGTACTCGCCGATCACGTCGTTCGTGTCGGACGGGTTGATGTTGCGCGAGGCCTCGGGGCCGCGCACCCACTCGCCGGCGATGAGGTTGGCGTAGGTCATTGGTCGTCCTCTCCCTTTGATGCACCCGTCTCGATCGTGCCGGGCATTGTCGCTCGATGGCGGAACGCGATTAACTCATACTATAGCGCGCGGCACTCGCTCAGTCGCCGCACATCAGCCACCCGGTTTCGACGAGGCGGGGTGCCGCGAGACTAGCGCTCCGCCCGCCAGGCGGCGAGGGCGGCGGGCGTGTCCAGGTCGATCAGCACGCCGTCGTCCGGCGCCTCGATCTCGGTCAGGAATTCCCCATAGTTGGCGATCAGGTGCTTGGCACCAGTATCGCCGCTCAAGCCCATCAGTTCATCGAAGAACCGGCGCGCCCATAGCACCGGGTTGCCGCGCCGGCCGCCGCGCACTGGCGCCAGGATCGCGCGGCCCTCGACCGGGCTGAAGCCGGCGATCAGCCGGTCGATCAGGCCGGCGGAGACGTCCGGCATGTCACCGAGGCAGACGACGGCACCGTCGGCATCCTCCGGCACGGCGGAGAGGCCGGCCTTGAGCGAGCCGGACAGGCCGTCCGCATAGTCCGGATTATGGGCGAAGCGCACGTCGAGCCCGTCAAGGGCCGAGCGCACCGCGTCCTGTTGATGGCCGGTCACGACGATCACGGGGCGGGCGGCCGAGGCGAGTGCCACCTCGACCGCATGGCGCACCATGGGCTTGCCGTCGAGCAGGATCAGCAGCTTGTTGTCCGGCCCCATGCGGCGGGACTGGCCGGCGGCGAGCACGAGGGCGGCGATGCGCGGCCGGCGCGGCACGGCCTCGGCCGCGGTGCCGATCTCGGCACGCGGTAGCGGGCGGCTCGGGATCTCGGCCAAGAGCCCGCCGGCGCCGAGGCCGGTGATCTCGGTCCGTCCGACCGGCAGGTCGGCGAACAGCCGCTGCAGCACCCAGTCGACGCCGTTCAGCTTCGGCGAGCGGGCGCAGCCGGGCAGGCCCAGCACCGGCATCTCGCCGAGCCGGCCCATCAGCAGCAGGTTGCCCGGGTCGACCGGCATGCCGAAATGCTCGATCCGGCCGCCGGCCGCGACCACGCCGGCCGGAATGACGTCGCGCCGGTCGATGATCGCCGAGGCGCCGACGACCAGCACCAGTTCGGCTCCCTCCGCCTGCGCCTGATCCAACGCTTCGGCGACGGCGCTTGAATCGTGAGCGACGCGGCGCTCTGTCGCGAGCGGGCTGCCGAACGCGGCGAGCCGGCGGCGCGTCACTTCGACGGTCTTGTCGAGCACGCTCGGCTTGACGCTCGGCAGCACGGTCTGGATGAGCGCCACCGGGCGCGGCCGGAAGCGGGCGAGGCCGAGCGGCGGACGGTTGCCTGTGACGGCGATCCGTTCCCAGGCGGCGACGGCGGCCTCAGGGGCGGCGAACGGGATGATCTTGACGGTCGCGACCATCTGGCCGGGCTCGACGGGGGCGAGCGGCGGCAGGGTCGCGATCGTGAGCGCCTCGTCGACCCGGTTCAACCGGTCGATCTCGTCCCGGTCGAGCGTCAGCAGGCCATGGTCGTCGGCGAACAGGTTGACGCGGCCGGTGAAGGCGGCGCCGGCGGAGAGGCCGGGGCCGAACAGCCGCGCGGCCGCCCGGGTCGCCGCCCGGTCCTCGGCCACGTCGTCCACCTCCAGGATCGCGGCCACGACCTCCGCGACACCCGCGGCCTCGAGCGCCGCGAGATCGTCCGTGTCCAGCACGCGGCCCTTCTTCAAGCGGCGCTCGCCGGCCGTGACCGCATGGGCGAGCACGGCGCCCAGCGCCTTGGGGGTCGGGACGGGCCCGAAGATCATGCGGCCTTGTCCTCTTTCGTTTTGATCCGGTCGCGGCGCAGCACGGCGGTGATCTCGGCCAGGATCGAAACGGCGATCTCGCCCGGGGTGAGCGCGCCGATGTCGAGCCCGACCGGCCCGTGGATGCGGGCGAAGGCCGTGGCATCGAACCCGGCGGTGGCCAGGCGCTCGGCCCGCTTCGCATGGGTCCGGCGCGAGCCCAGCGCGCCGATGTAGAAGGCGTCGGACTTGAGCGCCGCCTGCAGCGCCGGATCGTCGATCTTGGGGTCGTGGGTGAGGGTCACGATCGCCGTGCGCTTGTCCGGCTTCAGCGCCGGCAGCACCTCGTCGGGCCAGTCGGTCGCTAGCGTGACACCAGGGAAACGCTCCTCGGAGGCAAACGCGCTGCGCGGATCGATGATGGTCACGGCATAGCCGGTCTCGACCGCCATGCGGGCCAGCGTCTGGGCGATATGGACGGCGCCGACCACGACGAGGCGCATCGGCGGGTTCCAGACCTCGATGAACAGCGGCCCGGCCGGGCCGTCGATCGTCTGGCTCTTGTCCTCGATTACGGCGCGGTTGATCGCGGCGCGCGCCTCGTTGTCGAGCGCCAGGTCGCCCTCGGCGATGCCGTCGCCGAGCAGCAGCTGCGCGCCGGTCTTGATGTCGGTCACGAGCACCGTCGTGCGCCCGGCGTGCTGCTCGGCGAGCCGGCGTTCGAGCAGGGTGATCTTCAAGACAGCCGCTCCACGAAGATCTGCACCTTGCCGCCGCAGGCGAGGCCGACGTCCCAGGCCTGCTCGTCGGTAACGCCGAAATCGAGCAGCTTCGGCGTGCCAGTGCGGATCGTGTCGAGCGCGCTCTCGACGACGGCGCCCTCGACGCAGCCGCCCGAGACCGAGCCGATGAAGCGGCCCTGGTCGTCGACCGCGAGCTTGGATCCCACCGGGCGGGGCGACGAGCCCCAGGTGGTGACGACGGTCGCGAGCGCCACGCCGCGCCCGGCCCGGTGCCATAGGGCGGCTTCGCTCAGGATCTGGTCGGTATCGCTCATGGGATCTCCTTCAGGCGGCGGAGGCGGTGGGCGAGCGCCATTCGGTCGCCGCTTCGAGCCGGCGGCCAGCAGGGCGGCTCAGCGCCTCGATCAGGTGGCCGAGACTCTCGAGATTATGCACGGGGCGGAACTCGTCGACATGCGGCAGGATGGCTTTCATGCCCAGCGATTTGGGTTCGAAGGCATCGTAGCGCAACAACGGATTGAGCCAGATCAGCCGTCGGCAGGATTTGTGCAGCCGTTCCATGACCGGCCCGAGGCCGGCGCCGGCCGCCCGGTCGAGCCCGTCGGAGATGAACAGCACGACGGCGCCCTGGCCCAGCACCCGGCGCGACCAGCGGCGATTGAACTCGGCCAGGCACTCGCCGATGCGCGTGCCGCCCGACCAGTCGTCGACGGCGCCGGTCACCCGGTCGACCGCCACATCGATGTCCTTGGCGCGCAAGTAGCGCGTGACGTTGGTGAGGCGCGTGCCGAACAGGAATGTGTGCACCCGCTCGCGGTCGTTCGTCACCGCGTGCATGAAATGCAGGAACACCCGGCTGTAGCGGCTCATGGAGCCGGAGATGTCGCACAGGATGACGAGCGGCGGGTGGTTGGTCTTGATGCGCCGGCGCCTGAGCGGAATCGTCCCGGCGCCATTCCTGAGCGCGGCCCTGAGCGTCGCGCGCATGTCGACGCGCGGTCCCGCGGGATCGGCCGTGAAGCGGCGCGTCGGCACTTCCAGGAGCGGCAGGCGCAGCCGGGCGAGCGCCGCCTTCGCCTGGTTGAGCTCCTCGGTCGACATCTGCTCGAAGTCCGTCTTCTGCAGCAGCTCGCGCTCGGAGAAGGTCAAGGTCGCGTCGAGCTCGAGCCGCTCCTCCTGCTCCTGTTCGCGGCCCTGGCCGTCGGATCCGTGCAACGCCTCGGCCAGGCGCTTCATCATCTCGACCTGCGGCTCGCCCGTGTCCATGCGCGTCTGCGGCAGGACCATGGCGAGCGCCTTTTCCAGGATGCGCGGGTTGCGCCAGAAAATGTGGAACGCCTGGTCGAACAGCTCGCGCTGGTCGCGCCGGTTGACGAACACGGCGTGGAGCGCCCAGTAGAAGTCGGCACGGTTGCGGAGCCCGACCGCGCGCACGGCCTCGACCGCGGCCAAGAGCCGGCCCGGCCCGACCGGCAGGCCGGCCGCGCGCAAGGTGCGGGCGAAATACATGAGGTTGGGGAGCAGGCGCCCGCCTTGCCCCTCGGGCATGCCCTCTGGAATGCCGGCTGGCCGGGCCATCAGTGCGCCGTCTGGCCGCCCAACTCGGCCTTGACCTGGTCCAGGAGCCGCTGGGCCTCGCTGCCCTGCAGGCGCTGGATGTCGTCCTGGTACTTGAGGATGACGCCCAGCGTGTCGTTGATCGCCTCCGGTGTCAGGGCGAGCGCGTCCAATTGCATCAGCGCCTCGGCCCAGTCGATCGTCTCGGCCACACCCGGCTGCTTGAACAGGTCCATCTTGCGCAGGCCCTGGACGAAGCCCACGACCTCTTGCGACAGGGCGGGGCCGGCCTCGGGCGCCTTGACCTTGAGGATCTCGAGCTCGCGCGCCGCACTCGGGTAATCGACCCAGTGGTAGAAGCAGCGGCGCTTCAGCGCGTCGTGGATCTCGCGCGTGCGGTTGGACGTGATGATGACGATCGGCGGCTCGGCCGCCTTGATCGTGCCGATCTCGGGGATGGTCACCTGGAAGTCCGACAGCACTTCGAGGAGATAGGCCTCGAACGGCTCGTCCGTGCGATCGAGCTCATCGATCAGCAGCACCGGGGCACCGCCCACGCCGGGCTCGAGCGCCTGCAGCAGCGGCCGCTTGATGAGGAAGCGCTCGTCGAAAATGTCGCGCTCGATCTCCTCGCGGCTGGCACTGCCGGCCTCGGCGAGGCGGATCTCCAGCATCTGCCGCGCGTAGTTCCACTCATAGACCGCCGAGCCGATGTCGAGCCCCTCGTAGCATTGCAGGCGGATCAAGCGCCGGCCGAGGCCGCTCGCCAGCACCTTGGCGATCTCGGTCTTGCCGACGCCGGCCTCGCCCTCGAGGAACAGCGGGCGGCCAAGCTTCAGCGACAGGAATACGGCGGTCGCGAGGCTGCGATCGGCGACATAGCGCTGGCCGGCGAGCAGTGCCGTCGCTGCGTCGACCGAGGCGGGCAGGGCGGAGGCAGCCAATGTAGGAGCGGGCGAGGAGGAAGCTTGCATGGACGAGAGCTTTTCCGGGAATAGAGGAGGGCGGCGGATCGTCTTCATGAGTATGGGCCGGCGGGTCGGCAATTTCGACCCCCGGCCGCGCAGGACTGTGTTCGCGGGACTGGGCTCGGCGCTGTTACATGCTGAAACCAAATGCCGCGGTCGGGGACATCGTCGCGAAATTCGGGCGCACCATATTAGTGGATGATTGCGCCCGCGCGCGCGTTCTCGCGCCGGCAAGAAACGGCTGGGGATAGCGGAACCGGCGCTGGCGTATGATTTGGGCGTATGATCGTCATCAAAGCGTCTTTGATCCGCGGGGGAGTGTTCTCCATGTCTCGTCTTTCGGTTTCGGCAGCGCTTCTCGGCAGCCTGGCGCTCGGCGCTTGCGTCGCAGCACCGCCGTCGGGGCCTTCGGTCGCGGTCATGCCCGGCCCTGGCAAGACGCTCGCCCAGTTCCAGCAGGACGACCTGACCTGCCGGAACTATGCTGAACAGCAGACCGGCGGCGTGCAGCCGGCGCAGGCCGCCAACGACAGCGCTGTCTCGAGCGCCGTGGTCGGCACGGGGCTGGGCGCCGCGGCGGGCGCGCTGATTGGGGCGGCCGCCGGCAATGCGGGCATCGGTGCCGCGGCCGGTGCCGGTGCGGGCCTGCTGATGGGTTCTGCGGCCGGTGCCAACAACGCCCAGCTCTCCGGCGCCGCGCTGCAGCGGCGCTACGACGTCGGCTATATGCAGTGCATGGCGGCCAACGGCGAGAGCGTGCCGCCCGTACAGCAGGCGGCGCGCCCGGCCTATTACCCGGCGCCGGCCTATGCCTACCCGGCCCCGGTCTACTACCCCTATCCCCCGCCGCCGCCGTACTACTACGGCCCGTCGGTCGCCGTCGGCTTCGGCTTCGGCGGCGGGCGCCACTGGTAAGAAAAACGCCGCCCGGCCGAACCGGGCGGCGTTTTCGTTTCGGGCGATCGCCTGATTAGCCGGTCGCGGCGACCGCGCGCTTGGCGAACACCGTCACCAGGTGCGAGCGATATTCGGCGCTTGCGTGGATATCCGAGTTGAGCTCGTCGGCCGGGATCTTGAGACCGTCGAGTGCGGACGCCGTGAAGTTCTTGTCGAGCGCAGCTTCGAACTCGGTCGCGCGGAACACCGACGGCCCGGCGCCGGTGACCGCGACGCGGACGCCTTGGGCGGTCTTCGCGACGAACACGCCGACCACGGCATAGCGCGACGCCGGGTTGCGGAACTTCTGATAGTCCGACTTCTCCGGAATGGGGAAGCTCACCGCGGTTACGATCTCGTCCGGCTCGAGCGCCGTCTCGAACATGCCGACGAAGAAGTCGGCGGCGGAAAGCTGCCGCTTCGACGTGTGCACCGTGGCGCCGAGCGCCAGGAGCGCCGCCGGATAGTCGGCGGCCGGATCATTGTTGCTGATCGAGCCGCCGATCGTGCCGCGATGGCGCACGGCCGGATCGCCGATGTTGCCGGCGAGCCAAGCCAAGCCCGGGATCGCCGAGTTGACGACATCGGAGGCGCCGACCTCGGCATGGGTCGTCATGGCGCCGATCGTGATCGTGTTGCCGTCGCGCTTGATGCCCTTCAACTCGGGGATACGGCCGAGATCGACCAGGTCCGACGGCCGGGCGAGGCGCTGCTTCAGCGTCGGCACCAGGGTCATGCCGCCGGCGAGCAGCTTGCCATCCTCGGCGCCGGCGATCGCCTGGATCGCGTCCTGCAGGCTCTTTGGGGATTGATAGTTGAATTCGTACATGGGTCCGTCCTCACTCGGCCGCCAAGCTCGGGCTGGTCGCCGGGCTGTGGGATTGGATGATGTGCCACAGCTTTTCCGCCGTGGCCGGCATGTCGACATGGATGTCGCCCAAGGGCGAGAGCGCGTCGATGACCGCATTCATGATCGCCGCCGGTGCGCCGATGGCGCCCGCCTCGCCGCACCCCTTCACGCCCAACGGGTTATGCGTGCAGAGCGTCACGTTGGTCGCGACCTGGAACAGCGGCAGGTTGTCCGCGCGCGGCATGCAATAATCCATGAAGGAGCCGGTCAGCAGCTGGCCGTCCTTGTCATAGACCGCCCCTTCATAGAGCGCCTGGCCGATGCCCTGCGCCAGGCCGCCATGGACCTGGCCCTCGACGATCATCGGGTTGACGATCCGGCCGAAATCGTCGGCCGCCGTGAAATTCACCACCTCGACGACGCCAGTGTCGCGATCGATCTCGATCTCGGCCACATGCGCGCCCGAAGGATAGGTGAAGTTTTTCGGGTCGTAGAACGCGGTCTCGTCCAGCCCCGGCTCGACCGTCTCGATCGGGTAGTTGTGCGGCACATAGGCCGCGAACGCGATCTCGCCGAAGCTCTTGGTGCGGTCCGTGCCGGCGACGCGGTAGGTGCCGTCCTTGAACTCGACGTCGGCCTCGGCCGCCTCCAGCAGGTGCGCCGCGATCTTGCGGCCCTTGGCCACGACCTTGTCGATCGCCTTCATGACGGCGGAGCCGCCGACCGCGAGCGAGCGTGAGCCGTAGGTGCCCATGCCGAACGGGATCTTCGACGTGTCACCGTGCACGACTTCGACCTGGTCGACCGGCACGCCCAGGCCGGACGCCACCAGCTGGGCGAGGGTCGTCTCATGGCCCTGGCCATGGCTATGGGTGCCGGTGAACAGCGTCACGCTGCCGGTCGGGTGCACTCGCACCTCGGCCGCCTCGTAAAGGCCGGCACGGGCGCCCAGGGCACCGGCGACTGCCGAGGGCGCGATGCCGCAGGCCTCGATATAGGTCGCGATGCCCATGCCCCTGAGCTTGCCGCGTTTCGCGGCCTCCGTCCGGCGCGCCTCGAACCCGGCGCGATCGGCGGCCTTCAAGGCCATGTCCAGCGTCGTGAAATAGTCGCCGCTGTCGTACTGGAGGGCCACCGGCGTCTGGTACGGATAGGCGTCCTTCGGGATGAAGTTGCGCCGGCGGATTTCCTCCGGCGGGAGCTTGGCCACGCGCGCCGCGACGTCGACGATCCGCTCCAGCAGGTAAGTCGCCTCCGGCCGCCCGGCACCGCGATAGGCGTCGACTGGCACCGTGTTGGTGAAGACGGCGCGCACGGCCGCATGGATCGCCGGCGTCGTGTAGGTGCCGGCGAGGAGCGTCGCATAGAGGATGGTCGGGATCGCCGGCGCGAAGGTCGAGAGATAGCCGCCCAGGTTGGCGATGGTGTCGACCCTGAGGCCCAGGAACTTGCCGTTCTCGTCCATGGCGAGCTCGGCATGGCTCGCGTGGTCGCGACCTTGCGCGTCGGAGATGAACGCCTCCGACCGGTCGGCCGTCCATTTGACCGGCCGCTTCACCTTGGCGGCGGCCCAGGTGACGATCGCCTCTTCGGCGTAGTGATAGATCTTGGAGCCGAAGCCGCCGCCGACGTCCGGGGCCACGACCTTGAGCTTGTGCTCGGGCAGGTGCAGCACGAACGCGCCCATCAGCAGGCGGATGACGTGCGGGTTCTGGCTCGTCGTATAGAGCGTGTAGTCGCCCGAGCCGGCGTCATATTCGCCGACGGCCGAGCGCGGCTCCATGGCGTTCGGCACCAGCCGGTTGTTGACCAGGTCGATCTTGGCGACGAGCTTCGCCTGGGCGAACGCCGCATCGACCGCTGCCTTGTCGCCGATCTCCCACTCGTAGCAGGTGTTGCCCGGCGCCTCGTCGAACACCAGGGGCGCCCCGGGCTGGATCGCGTTCACCGCCTCGACCACGGCCGGCAGCACGCCATAGTCGACTTGGATCAGCTCGACCGCGTCCTTGGCCTGGTCGCGTGTCTCGGCGATCACGACCGCGACCGGGTCGCCGACATGGCGCACCTTGCCCTGGGCCAGCACCGGATGCGGCGGCTCGATCATCGGCTTGCCGTGCTTGTCGGTGATGAGCCAGCCGCAGGGCAGGCCGCCGACACCGTCGGCCGCGAGATCGGCACCGGTGAAGACGGCGATGACGCCGGGAGCCGCCAGCGCCTCGGTCGCGTCGATGGCGCCCAGCGTTGCATGCGCGTGCGGGCTCCGGAGCAGATAGGCGAAGACCTGGCCCGGACGGTTGATATCGTCCGTGTAGTGGCCCTGGCCGGTCAGGAAGCGGAAGTCCTCCTTGCGGCGGACGGCGGCGCCGATGCCGCCCTTGCCGTCTGCGACGGCGGCAGCGTCATCCGGCATGGGAGCCTCCCATCGCCTTCGCCCCCGCCTCCACTGCCTTCACGATGTTGTGGTAGCCGGTGCAGCGACAGATGTTGCCCTCGAGCCAGTCGCGGATCTCGTGCTCGGTCGGCGCCGGGTTCTGCTTCACCAGGTCCACGGCGCTCATCACCATGCCGGGCGTACAGAAGCCGCATTGCAGGCCGTGATGCTCGCGGAACGCCGCCTGCATCGGGTGCAGCTCGCCGTTCGGCGCCAGCCCCTCGATGGTCAGGATGTCGGCGCCGTCGGCCTGCGCCACCAGCAGGGTACAGCTCTTCATCGACTTGCCGTCGACATGGACGAGGCAGGCGCCGCATTGGCTGGTGTCGCAGCCGACGTGGGTCCCGGTCAGACCCAGGTGATCGCGCAGGAATTGAACGAGCAGAGTGCGCGGCTCGACAGTGGCCGTCACCTTCTTGCCGTTCACCGTCATGGAAACCGGTGCCGACATCGACGAGTTCTCCCTTGATGCTGCGGCGCAGTCGATGCTGCGCTTGGGCGAAGGGGCGGCACGACGCGCCGCCCGGAATTCGGCAGCAAGTGTCGACCCCTAAACCCTGCCCGGTCAAGGGTGGTCCGATGACAATCGACCCTGGTGCGGTGCGATATTATCCCGCGCGGCGCAAGGGCTTGGCTCTTGCCATGTCGAGCGCGCGGTCGAGTGCTTGGCCGATGTCGGCCTCGAGGTCCTCGACGCTCTCGAGCCCGACCGAGAGCCGGATCAGCCCCTCGCTGATGCCGTGGGCGGCGCGCTCTTCGGGGCTGTAGGGCGAATGGGTCATCGAGGCCGGATGCTGCACCAGCGTCTCCGCATCGCCCAGGCTGACCGCGATCGTCACCAGCTCGAGCGCGTCCATGAAGCGCAAGCCCGCGTCGAACCCGCCCTCGAGTTCGAACGCGATCATGCCGCCGAAGCCGCCCGGCATCTGCCGGCGGGCGAGATCATGCTGCGGGGCGCTTGCGAGGCCGGGATAGTGCACGGCCGCGACAGCCGGGTGCGCCTCCAGCAGCTGGGCGAGATGAAGGGCGCTCCGGCAGTGGCGCTCCATGCGCACCTCGAGCGTCTTCAGGCCGCGCAGCACCAGGAAGGCGTCGAACGGCGACAGTACGGCGCCGGTCATGTCCTTGAGGCCGAAGAGGCGCATGCGCTCGATCAATTCCTGCCGGCCGACCGCGGCGCCGGCGAGCAGGTCGCCATGGCCGCCCAGATACTTGGTCGCGGAGTGGACCACCAGGTCGGCGCCGAGCGAGAGCGGCCGCTGCAGGAGCGGCGTCGCATAGGTGTTGTCGACCATGACGAGCGCGCCGCGGGCATGGGCAAGCTCCGCGATCGCGGCGATGTCGACGAGCCGCATGTTCGGGTTCGCCGGCGTCTCGAAATAGACGAGCCGCGTGCGCGGGCCGAAGCCGGCCTCGGCCGCGGCAAGGTCGGTCAGGTCCGCGTGGCGCACGGTGATGCCGAACTGGGCCAGCCCGTGGCGGAAGAAGGCGAAGGTGCAGCCGTAGAGCGTCAGGTCCGTCAGGATCTCGTCGCCGGGCTTGAGCAGGCTCCAGATCGCCGACGTGATGGCGCCCATGCCGGATGCGGTCGCGAGCGCCGCCTCGCCGCCTTCGAGGCTCGCGAGCCGCGTCTCGAGCAGCGCCACGGTCGGGTTGCCGATACGGCCGTAGATATAGCCCGGCGCCTCACCGGCGAAGCGCCTGCCGCCCTCGGCGGCGCTCGGGAAGGCGAAGGTCGAGGTCAGGTGCAGCGGCGGCGAGAGGGCGCCCTGATGGTCGAGCGGATCGTAGCCATGATGGATCGCCCGCGTGGCGAAACCGGTCGCCCGCTGGTTCGTTAGATTCCGCTCGCCCATTGCCGTTTCCTCCCGTGCCATTAGGCCAGGAGGATACGGCCAAGGGGCAGGGCATGTCCTTGCGAACTCGGCCACGGAATGCCACGATATTGGCAGAATACACTAATCTAGATTGCTAAGTTGGTGGAACATGCCGAAACTCGAATTCGATGCGATCGACCGCCGCCTTCTGGATGCGCTGCAGGGCGAGGCGCGGCTGACCAACGTCGAGCTGGCCGACCGCATCGGCCTCTCGCCGTCGCCCTGCCTCCGGCGCGTCAAGATCCTGGAGCGCGAGGGCGTCATCCAGGGCTATCGCGCGACGCTCGACCGGCGGAAGCTGGGTTTGGCCTTGACCGTGTTCGTCGGCGTCAAGGTCGAGCGCCATCGCGACGAGGAGGCGACGGCGTTCCAGCAGGCCATGCGCGCCGTGCCGGAGGTCGTCGCCTGCCACCTGATCTCGGGCGAGCACGACTTCCTGCTCGAGGTCGTGGTCGCGAGCCTCGAGGCCTACGAGGATTTCCTCCTCGGCACGCTCCTGAAGCTGCCCGGCGTCAGCGACGTGCGCAGCAACTTCGCGATCCGCATGGTGAAGCCGCCCGGGCCGCTGCCGCTCGATCATCTGCCGGGGTGAGAGGCGATCGTTTCCTTAGCTAATTAAGTGATTTTTAAAGCCTCGCCCGTTAGCGCATCGGCCTCGATCACTAATTCGTGAGGGCCGTCCCCGTGCAACGTCTCAGCATCACCCAGCGCGTGGCCTTGATTGTCGGGCTGCTCGTGCTGTCGATCGTCGGCGTCGTCGCGATCCAGGCGGTGTCATTCCGCAATTCGATGATCCAGGAGCGCCAGGACAAGCTGCGCGACATGGTGACGAGCGTGCTGGGCGCGGTGAAGTTCTACGACGGCCAGGTCGCTGCCGGGAAAATCTCGCTGGCCGACGCGCAGGAGGCGGTCAAGGTCGCGGCGCGCGCCATGCGCTGGAGCGACGGCAACTACTACGGCATCTACCAGTACGACGGCGTGACGCTCGTCCACAGCAACCCGAAGTTCGAGGGCGTGAACCGGATCGACACGCGCGACCCGCAGGGCAACCGCACGGTCGCCGACCTGATCGATGCCGGCCGCAAGCCGGGCGGCGGCTTCGTCTGGACCTTGGTGCCGCGGCCGGGCCAACAGGTGGCGGTGTCGAAGCTCACTTTCGCCCAAGGCTACGAGCCATGGAAATGGGTGATCCAGGCCGGCGTCTATGTCGACGACATCGATGCCATCGTCTGGCGCGGCGTTCTGACCATCGGCGGCTTCGCGCTCGTGGCGGCGTTGCTCGCCGGCGGGCTCGCCGCCTATGTCGGCCGCAGCATCAGCCGCCCAATCGGCGGCCTCGCCGGCACGATGCAGACGCTCGCCTCGGGCGACATGGCGGTTACCGTGCCTTATGTCGCAGAGCAGAACGAGATCGGCACCATGGCCCGCGCCGTCGAGGTGTTCCGCACGAGCATGGCCGAGGGGGATGCGCTGCGCGAGGAACAGGAGCGGCTGAAGCAGGCCGCGGCGGCCGACCGCCGGACCTCGCTCTTGCGCATGGCCGACGAGTTCGAGGCGGCCGTGGGCGGCGTGGTCGAGGCAGTCTCAGCCTCGTCGGCGGAAATGCGCCGCTCGGCCGCGACCCTCACCGAGAGTGCCCGGAGCACCAGCGACAAGTCCGACGAGATCGTCGCGCTGTCGGACGATGCCTCGCAGAACGTGAGCGCGGTCGCGGGCGCGTCCGAGGAATTGTTCGCCTCCATCAGCGAGATCAGCCGGCGCCTGGCTGAGGCGGTCAAGACGACCGGCGAGGCCGATGCGGAGGCACGCGTCGCGGCTGGCCTGATGCAGAGCCTGGAGCGGACGACCGGCCGGATCGGCGAGGTCGTGGGCCTCATCAATTCGATCGCGAGCCAGACCAATCTCCTGGCCTTGAACGCGACGATCGAGGCGGCGCGCGCCGGCGAGGCGGGCAAGGGCTTCGCCATCGTGGCGAGCGAGGTGAAGGCGCTCGCCCGCCAGACAGCGGATGCGACCGACGAGATCCGGACCCAAGTCGGCGCCATCCAGCAGGAGGCAACGGCGGCGCTGAAGTCGATCTCGGGCGTCACCCGCACTGTGAGCGACATCAGCGAGCTCGTGACCGCCGTTGCGGCTGCAACCGAGCAGCAGACGGCCGCGACCGAGGAGATCTCGCGCCGGGTGCAGCAGGTTGCGACCGGTACCGGCGCCGTCTCGGCCAGCATGGGCGTGGTCGCCCAGGCCATGGGCAGCACGCGCAGCGAAGCGGGCCAGGTGCTGGATGCCGCAACGACGCTCGCCGAGCGCGGCGTCACGCTCAAGCAGAAGGTCGGCGGCTTCCTGGAGACGATCCGGGCGGCCTAACGGGCGCGCCGGAGCGAGATCATCTCCCAGGCTGCGACGACGACCAGAATCGCTGTCGTCCCGGCGCCGATCGCGAGCGGGGACAGCGACGGCGCGACCGGCGTCAGCGCCGCCAGCAGTCCCAGCCCGACCAGGTGCGACAGCGGCACGCGGCCGGCGATCGGCGTCTTGAACAGGATGTTGCCCAGGAGATAGAGCGCGGGTGCCCCGAGGCTGGTCGCGATCACCGGCAGGCTCGCCGGGCCTTCGGGATGCAGCAGCACCAGGTCGTCGGCCACCGCCTCGACCACGATACCGGCGACGATCGGCACATGGACAAAGGTATAGGCGAGGCGGGCGAGACGGCCGGGGTCGGCGATCTTCTGGATATGATGGCTGCCGCGCTCGACCGCCGTGTCGAAATAGATCCACCAGAGCGCGACACTGCCGATGAAGGCGGCGGCGAAGGCAGCGACGGTCGAACCGCCCCAGGCGAGGCCCGCGAAGCGGGCGCCGGTCACCAGCACCGATTCGCCGAGCGCGATGATGATGAATTGCGAGCAGCGTTCGGCGATATGGCCGCCTTCGACGTCCCAATCGGCCGTGGTCGAGCGGCCGAGCCCGGGCACGCGGTAGCCCAGCGTCGGCGCGATGTAATCGAGCGCGAGGGCGGCGAGCCACAGGCCGAGGCGGGTGGGGCCCTGGGTTGCGGCGCCGGCGAGCCAGAACAGGCCGCCGAATGCCAGCCACAGCGTGATGCGCTGGAAGTTGCGCCGGTTGTGCGGGCTGGCATCGCCGATCGCCCAAAGCGTGAAGGCCGAGCGGCCGAGCTGCATCGCGACATAGCAGCCGGCGAAGACCGGGCCCAGCGTGCCGAACGCCTCCGGGATCGCCGCCGAGAACAGCAGGCCGGCCAGCATGAGCGCCAGCAGCAAGAGGCGGACTGGCGGGCGCTCCGGGTCGAGCCAGTTGGTGGCCCAGGCGGTGCAGATCCACACCCACCAGGTCGCCATGAACAGCAGCAGCGTGTGGAGTGCGCCGGTCTCCGTCGGATCGGCTAGAAGCAGGTGCGACAGCTGCGTGACGGCGAAGGCAAAAACCAGGTCGAAGAACAGCTCGATATTGGTCACGCGCGCCTGCTGGCGGCGCGGGCGCAGGAGATGGCCGGTCCGCCGCGGGGCCACGGAACCGGTCTCCCTCGAACGGACGGCCTAGCGGAAGATCGCGACGACGATGGCGATGACGATGACGAGCGCCGGGATCCAGATCCACGGGTTGAGCCCGCCCGACGGCTTGTTGCCGCTCGAGACCGGCGTGGCGCCGCCTGCGGCACCGAGCGTCGTACCGGCCGGCGGCACGGTCGGCTGCGGTGCTGCCGGCGGCGGTTCGGCGGCGGCCGGCTCGGGTGCGACCGCCGTCGGTGCGGCATGCGGCTCGGCGGCAGAGGCAAGCGCAGCCTCGACGGCAGGTTCGGCGGCGACGGTCGCGGCGGGCGCGGCTTCCGGCGCCGGCGCCGCCTCGGCGGCGGCTTCGCCTTCGGCGACGATCGCGGCAAAGCGGCTGAAGAAATCGTCGGCCATCTTGCGGGCCGTGCCGTCGATGAGGCGCGAGCCGATCTGGGCGAGCTTGCCGCCGACCTGTGCGTCGACCGAGTAGGTCAAGAGCGTGCCAGGGCCGTCATCGGCGAGCGCCACCTTGGCGCCGCCCTTGGCGAAGCCCGCGACACCGCCCGAGCCTTCGCCGGTGATGGTGTAGCCGTTCGGCGGATCGATGTCGCTCAAGGTGACCTTGCCGCCGAAGCTCGCCTTGACCGGCCCGACCTTGGCCGTGACCTTGGCGGTGAAGGAGGTGTCGGAGGTCTTCTCGATCTCGTCGCAGCCGGGGATCGATTGCTTGAGGATCTCGGCGTCGTTCAGCGCCGCCCAGACCTTGGCCCGCGGCGCCGCAATCCGGTATTCGCCCGTCATGTCCATGATTTGCAATCCTTATCCTGCCGGCCGACCGCCGGCAAAGGTAGGCGGCCCGCTCGGCAGGCGCAAGCCTCGGGGCTATTCTTCGCGCGGGAGCGCGCTCTCGTGCCAATGGCGCAGCAGCAGGTGCGAGAGGCCGGCGAGCAGCGCATAGATCGCGATGCCGGCGAGCGAGATCAGCGCCAGTGCTGCAAACATGCGCGGGATGTCGAGCCGATAGCCGGCCTCGAGGATGCGGTATGCCAAGCCCGATTCATGGCCGCCGGCGCCGGCCACGAACTCCGCCACCACGGCGCCGATGAGCGCGAGCCCGCCCGAGATGCGCAAGCCCGCGAGAAAGTAGGGCAGCGCCGAGGGCAGGCGCAGATGGATGAGCGTCTGGCCGCGCGTGGCGCCATAGAGCCGGAACAGCTCGGCGAGGTTCCGGTCGGCGCTGTTCAAGCCCAGCGTCGTGTTGGACAGGATCGGGAAGAAGGCGACGATCCAGGCGCAGATCAGCAGGGCCGCGACCGTATTGTCGACCCAGATGATGATGAGCGGCGCCACGGCGACGATCGGCGTCACCTGCAGGATGATCGCATAGGGAAAGAGGCTGCGCGCGATGAGCGGCGAGCGCGCGAACAGCAATGCCAACGCCCCGCCGCCCAGGACGGCCGCGAGCAGCGACAGTGCTGCGATCTCGAGCGTGAAGGCGAGTGCCGGGCCGAGGATCGGCCAGTCGCGCACGAGCGCCGTCGCGATCCGGCTCGGCGCCGGCACGATATAGGGCGGCACGTCGAAGAGGCGGATCGCCGCCTCCCACGTGCCGAGCGCCAGCGCACCGACGAGCGCCGGCAGCAGCGCCTTGGCCAACCCTTGGGCCAGCCATTGCGCAAGCTTGCCGTTCATGCCGCCATCGCCCGGCCGAGCGCCGCCGACACCTCGGCGCAAGCGGCGCCATAGGTGGCACCGTGGCGGAAGCCGGCCGCGCGCGGGTAGGGCGCCACCACCGGCAGTTCGGCCACGATGCGGCCGGGCCGGGCCGCCATGATCGCGATGCGGTTCGACAGATAGACCGACTCATAGACGCTGTGCGTCACGAACACGATCGCGAGGCCGCGCTCGGCCCAGAGCGCCAAGAGATCGTCGTTGAGCTTGAGGCGCGTGATCTCGTCGAGGGCGGCGAACGGCTCGTCCATCAGCAAGAGGCGCGGCCGCATGACGAGCGCCCGGGCGATCGAGACGCGCATGCGCATGCCGCCGGAGAGCTCGCGCGGGAAGGCGCGCTCGAACCCCTCGAGCCCGACCAGCGCCAGTGCGTCGCGTGCCCGCGCCTCGGCCTCGGCGCGCGCGAGACGGGCGAGGCGCAGCGGCAGGGTCACGTTCGCAAGCACGCGCGCCCAGGGCATGAGCGTCGGCTCCTGGAATACGAAGCCGATGTCACCCGGGCGCGGCCGCTCGCCACCATCCCAGCGAACCTGGCCGTCGCTCGGCGGTATCAGACCGGCGATGAGGCGGAGTGCCGTGCTCTTGCCGCAGCCGGACGGGCCGACCAGGCTCAGGAACTCGCCTGGCCGCACGGCGAGCTCGAGGCCTGCGAGCGCGTCCGTGCCGCTCGGGAAGCGCTTGCCGACGCCCGCGAGCGTGACCAGAGGGGCGGAGGCGTTTATTGCGCGAGCCCCAGCTTGTGGTTCACGAACCGCAGCGTATAGCCCTTCCGGTAGGGCAGATCCTTCGGATAGATCCCGGCCTCGGCGGTGAAGGCGAAGAATTCCTGCCAGCGCGCGTCGGACATGGCGCCGACGCCCAGCGTCGTCGCATCGCCCGATTGTACGATGCCGTATTGTTTCATGCCGGCGATCGCATGCGCGATGATCGCGTCGGTCATTTCCGGATTGTCGCGCTTGATGAGCGCGTTCGCCGCTGACGGATCCTCGTTCAGATAGCTGATCCAGCCGAGGATGGTCGCGTCCACCATGCGCTGGACCACATCCGGCTTCTTCTCGATCGTCGCCTGGGTCGCGGCAATCATCGCGCCGTAGCTGCGGTAGCCCTGGTCGGCCAAGAGGATGGTGAGCGGCTTCTCGCCCGACGCGAGCTCGATCGCATAGGGTTCGCTCGTGAGGTAGCCCTGCATGATCGCGCTCTTGTCGGCGAGGAACGGCGCCAGGTTGAAGGTATAGGGCCGGATCTGGTCGTCGGTGAAGCCGTAGCGCACCTTGAGGAACTGCCAGAAATTCTCGCGGCTCGCGGCCGAGATCAGGATCGGCTTGCCCTTCATTTTCTCGAGCCTGTCGAGGCCGGAGCCGGCATGGGCGATCAGCACCTGCGGGTCTTTCTGGAACGCCGCCGCCACCGCCACGATCGGCACGCCGTTCTTGACGAAGTTCAGCGGCTCGAAACTGTTCGAGCTGACCGCGAAGTCATAGCGACCGGCGGCCAGCAGTTGGGCCTGGTTGAGGTTCGGCCCGCCCTGCCGGATCTCCACGTCCAGGTGGTGCTGCTTGTAGATGCCCTTGGCGAACGCCTGGTAGATGCCGCCGTGCTCCGCCTCGGCGCGCCAGTCGGTGCCGATCACCACCTTGTCGTCGGCGTGCGCCGGGCGGCCGATCGCAGCCGCAAGGCCGACGAGGAGCAGGGAGGCCAGGACACGGCGGCAGGTGCCAGAGCTCATCGAGGTCACTTCTGGTTAGGGGCGGATGGTGATGGAGGCCGTCGGCAATCCGTCCCGGAACCGGGACGCAGAGTTAAGCTACCCGATCCGCCCCAAGGATCAAGCAAGGGATCAAGCTGGGGGATCAAGCAAGGGGATCAAGCGACGGATCGAGCGGATCGCGCCACGTCGTCGCCGGCACAAAATCATCTTACAAACAGATTACACCAATGACGTGTGTTGGTGTATAGGATGTGCCACTTCGAGTATGGTCGCGGCTGCCGATCGCGTCGGCCCCCGGGGAGAGCCTGGGCCCGTGCGCAGCGGCAAGGGGAGGCGCGACCCGTCGGACGGTCTCGAGCGAAAGGGTTCTCGAGCGAAAGGGTTCTGGGCGACAAGGTCCTTAGGGGGCAGGGGCGGAACCGAATGAGCGATCCCATTGCGGCGGCGCGGCTGCAGGGCAGGACCGGCATGGAAATCGTGCCGACCCGTCTCGCCCGGCAGCTGGAAGACTATTGGCGGGCGTGCCGCGATGGCGGCGACGAGGACTATATCCCGCGACGACGCGACATCGATCCGGCGGCACTCGGCCGACTGCTGCCGCAGGTCTTCCTGCTCGATGTCGCTGGACCGGAGGCGCGTCCGCGCTGGCGCCTGGTCGGCAGCGCCATCGCCCGCCGCGAGGGCAGCGACCCGACCGGCCGCTGGCTCGACGAGAGCCTGATGCCCGAGCAGGCCCAGGTTATGGCGCGCTTCGTCCAGCTCACGGTCCGGGAGCGGCGGCCGAGCTGTCACGCCGGCTGCTGGCGCGATGCGGAGGATCGGCTGCAGCTCTCTGCACGCCTGCTGGCGCCCTTCAGCGAGGACGGCACTGTGGTCTCGACGCTACTCGGTCTGATTGATTACGCGCCCGGCGAGATCGTCCCCTTGCGCGGCGCCGCATAAACCCGTTTTGATAGCGCGCCGAGAGAATTCTTCCTCTTTCAATCTATAGAACTTGACGCAATTGGGTTTGACAGGCGTACCCACCCCGGGCATGTCGGTCGAGCCAAATTCAACGCGCCAAATTCAACGCCGGGTCGGAGTGCCCAACAAACGATGCCGAACCTTCGCCTCTGCTCGACGCTGTTTCTCGCAACCATTCTCGCAGGATGCCAGCAAGCCTCGGGCAGCGGGGCGCCGGCCGAAGGCGCGGTGGCCACCGCCGCCCCGGCGAGTGCCGCCCCCGCGGCACCGGCCCCGACGCGTACGGCTGTCGGCGCGCGCGTCGATGAATTGCGCGGCGAGGTGCAACGGCTCGACGGCAACATCGACCAGCATCTGGCGACACTTGCCCAGATCCGTCAGGAACGGGACGCGACCGCCGGTCAATATTACGCCGCGGTGGGCGAGATCAGCACCCGGCTCCAGGCCGGCACGACGCCGTCGAACCCGCTCATGCTGGCGAAATGGGCCGAGGCGCGCGGCCTGCTCGACAAGCTCGAGGGCAACCTGTCGCATGTCAGCGCGCTCGCGAACGACATGGCGATCGACGGCCAGACCGGCGCCTATCTCGATGACTCGACGCGCGCCGTCTTCGCGATGCCGGGTGCGCTCGACGAGGACCATGCCCAGCTGCGCGAGCTCGACGCCGAGGTGGGCGCGTCGCAGGCCAAGCTCAGTGGCGAGATGACCGCCGTCACCAACGAGATCAACCGCCAGAACGCGTCGCTCGGCGTCGAGCGCAACAATATCGCGACGTTGGCCGAAGGCGTCCGCGCCGGCCAGTTCGTCGGCCGCAGCCTGGCGAACCCGCCCGTCCGCGTCGCAGCGGCCAAGGCGCCGCAGGCCAAAGCCGCGGCAACCCATGGCAAGCTCCATCGCGGCGACAAGGCCAAGCCCGCGGCCCCGGCGGAAACGGCGTCGGCCGCGCCCGCTTCGGATGCGCCGTCGCTGCCGGCGAAGCCCGCCGACAAGCGGTCGGCGAAGCCGGCTCATTCCGCGGCCGTGTCGCGCGATGCGCATGGTGCGTTGATGGTGATCCGGCTCGACGGCTATCACGAGCGCTATGAAGAGGCGCTCTACAGCGCCGTGAGCCGCACGCTCCAGGCGCAGCCGAACGCCAAGTTCCGCGTCACCGGCATCTCGCCTGAGGGGGCGAGCAGCGACGAGACGGCGGCACGCCTCGGCGACGTTCGGCGTCGTGTCGAGGACGTGCAGCGCTCGCTGCTCGCGTTCGGGCTCGACCCAGCGCGCGTTTCGACCGCGTCGACGACCAACCGCCGGGCGCCGGTCGAGGAGATCCGCGTCTACAAGCAGTAGGCGGCGCTTCCGCCCCAAGAAAGAAGCCCTCTCCCGCGTCGGTGGGAGAGGGCTTTGTCTTTCCGGACGATCGTTAGATCAGACGCCAGGATCAGGCGCCAGGATCAGACTACGGCATCAGACAACAGTCAGGCGGACGTTGACGTTGTTGCGCGTCGCGTTCGAGTACGGGCAAACCTGATGCGCCTTCTCGACCAGCGCCTCCGCATCGGCCTTGGCCAGGCCCGGTAGGGCGATCTCGAGGCCGATGTCGAGGCCGAAGCCGCCTTCCGAGCGCGGGCCGATGCCGACCGTGGCCGTGACCGAGGCGTCCGCCGGCACCTTCGGGCCGCCCTGCGAGGCGACGAACTTCATGGCGCCGATGAAGCAGGCCGAATAGCCGGCCGCGAACAGCTGCTCCGGATTGTTGCCCACGCCGCCGGCGCCGCCCAGTTCCTTCGGCGTCGCGAGCTTGACGGCGAAAGTGCCGTCAGCGGTCTTGGCCTCGCCGTCCCGGCCGCCGGTCGCAGTGGCTTTCGTGGTATAGAGGACGTTCACGGACATTTTGGATCTCCTCGGTCTTCGCGATGAAGGCCGGCGCCGATCGCCGACCCGACAAAACTTACGCACAATTAATTAGTGCGCAATTTAATTCGCCGCAAGAGGGCGCTCGAAATTTTTTCCCGAGGGTCTCAGGAGGCTTCGGCGTCGAGGTTGGTGCGCAGGCTTTCGAGCTCGTCGCGCAGGCCGAGGAGGCCGGCAACCGGCAGCTTCGTGGCGCAGATCAGCGCGGGCGGCACGGCGGCCGCCTCGGCGCGCAGCGCGTGGCCGGCGTCGGTCAACGTGATGCGGACCTGACGCTCGTCATCCGGATCCCGTGCCCGACGGATGCGGCCCGCTGTCTCGAGCCGCTTCAGGAGCGGCGTCAGCGTACCGGAATCGAGAAACAGCCGCTCGCCGATCTCCTTGACTGTGAGTCCGTCGCGCTCCCACAGCACCAGCATGGCGAGATACTGCGGATATGTCAGGTCGAGCGGCTCCAAGAGCGGCTTGTAGGTCTTGTTGAGCGCATGCGCCGTCGAATAGACCGCGAAGCACAGCTGGTTGCTGAGCTTCAGCAGCTCGTCGGTCGAGAGATCGACGGCGGGTGCATTGGCGATAGGGGCACTGGTGGTCGACATGGCTCAAATGTGGCGCTTCGACCGGTCGTGCACAAGGTGATCGTGTCCTATCGATGTCGACAGCCAATCCACGCGACGGCTGCCCCGTCCGAGGGTGGGAGCGGTCTGGATGTGTCCACCTCGCGTCTCTGCGCCAACTTCCGCGCTGTGAACCCACTCACATGCCTCGCTCGGCCTAGCCGATAGGATAAGACGGTCCGGCTCTCCGACCATTTCGGCCGCCGCTGACCGAACCACGATCCGGCCTGGAAAGTCGAGGAGGAGACATCAGATGATCTCCGACACGTTTCGTCGTCCATCGGATTTGTCCAAATGGATGCTGGGCGCTGCCATCCTCATCGGATACGCAGCCATCTTCTCCGTGTCCTTGCTGACGGTCGGCTTCCTCGAAATCAGGCAAGCCAATATGGTCGATTTCAACGCGCTCATCGCCGTGCTCGACCAGCGGGATCGCTATAAGGACGATCACCTCCAGGATGCGCTGAAGCGGGCCGAATTGGAGAGCGCCGGGTACCCATCACGGATTGCGACGTTCAACTGCACCGATAGTCCCAGCGCCGCCATCGTTGTGGCGAGCGCCCTCGCCACCAGCCCCGTCTCGGCCGATCCGGAAGAGGCCGGCGCGAAACCCAAGAGCTGCGCCGAGATCAGGGACACGCTCCTCAGTCATGCGCACGAATTATCCCTGACCGAAGACGACGTGCGCTTCCGGTCGGCCAACCTCGCCTTCTACTACGACAGCTATGTGGACGGAATTACGCAGAAATCTCCGCAGATAATTCCCGCCCTGCTGCTTCTGGATTCGAAATTCTGGCCATTGACCGTGTGGGCGCGCGCCCCGTTCGAGCTGATCCAGATGTTTTTGCTGGTCTGCATGGGTATGCTCGGCGGCGTGATCAGCGTGATGCGGTATTTCGTCGACCCGGCAATGAAATCGCCGGCCATCGCAGAGTTTTTCTACAAGCCGGCCGCTGGTGCCGCGATCTCCATCGGCGTCTATGTTCTGTTCCGCGCTGCCCAGATCTTCCTGGGGATCCAGAATCAGAATGGCAGTGCGACGATCTCGACCAGCGTCTTTATCTTGGCTGGCTTCGGGCTGGCGTCCGGCCTCTGCGCGACGGAGGCGCTCGGCCAGATCCAATCAGTAGCAATCCGATTGCTGCGCGTTCCCGGCCGCGGCACATACACTCAGCCCACAAAGGCATCCCGCCTTTCACCGGGCTGAACAACCTTGATAGTTTCGACAGCTAGCCCGAGCGCAGATACTTCACCGCCGCATCGCGCTCGAACAGATAGAGCAGGATGCGCAGCGCCTTGCCGCGCGGGCTCGCGAGGTCTGGGTCGCGCGCCAGCACGAGGCGCGCCTCGTCGTGGGCGATGGCGAGCAGCTCCTGATCATAGGCGAGGTCGGCCAGGCGGAATTCCGGCATGCCGCTCTGGCGCGTGCCCAGCACCTCGCCGGCGCCGCGCAGGCGCAGATCGGCCTCGGCGATGAGGAAGCCGTCCTCGGTCTCGCGCATGATCGTCAAGCGCTCCTTCGCCGTCTCGCCGAGCGGCGGGGCATAGAGCAGCAGGCAGGTGGACGCCGCCGTACCGCGCCCGATGCGGCCGCGCAGCTGGTGCAGCTGGGCGAGCCCGAAGCGCTCGGCATGCTCGATCACCATGACGGTCGCGGCCGGCACGTCGACGCCGACCTCGATCACCGTGGTGGCGACCAGCAAGTCGGTGCCACCCTTGGCGAAATCCTCCATCACCCGGTCGCGCTCGGTCGGCTTCATGCGGCCGTGCAACAGGCCGGCGCGCGAGCCGAACCGCTCGGCGAGCCGGGCATGGCGCTCCTCGGCCGCGGCGAGGTCGATCGTCTCGTTCTCCTCGATCAGCGGGCAGACCCAATAGACCTTGGCGCCGCGGTCGAGCGCCCGCGCGACCGCGTCGGCGACCTCGTCCAGCCGCTCGACCGGCAGCACGCTCGTCTTGATCGGCTGGCGCCCGGCCGGCTTCTCGGTGAGGCGCGAGGCATCGAGATCGCCATAGCTTGTCATCTGCAGCGAGCGCGGGATCGGCGTCGCGGTCATGACCAGCACGTCGACACCGCGGCCCTTGGAGGCGAGTTGCACGCGCTGCTCGACGCCGAACCGGTGCTGCTCGTCGATGACCGCGACGGCGAGATCGGCGAAACGCACCTCGTCCTGGAACAGCGCATGGGTCCCGACCGCGAGCTCGATCGTGCCGTCGGCCAGGCCTTCCAGCACGCGCTCGCGCGGCTTGCCCTTGTCGCGGCCGGTCAAGAGCGCCATCCGGATGCCGGCGGGCGCGGCCAGCCGTTCGAGCGTCGCGAAATGCTGGCGTGCCAGGATCTCGGTCGGCGCCATGAGCGCGCCCTGTGCGCCGGTCTCGATCGCGTTGGCGAGCGCCAGCAGCGCCACCACCGTCTTGCCGCTGCCGACGTCGCCCTGCAGCAGGCGCAGCATGCGCTCGGGCGCCGCCATGTCGGCGCCGATCTCCTCGAACGCTTGTCGCTGCGAGCCGGTGAGCGCGAAGGGCAGGCGTGCCACGATCCTTTCCCTGAGGCGGCCGTCGCCGGCGATGACCCGGCCGGGTTGGCGCTTGGCGTGGGCGCGCACCAGCGCCAGCGCCAGCTGGTCGGCGAGCAGCTCGTCATAGGCCAGCCGCTGGCGTGCTGGGCGTTCGGGTGCCAGGTCTTCCAGCGTCTCGGGCCCATGCAGCGCCTCGATCGCGTCGAGCCATTGGGGCCATCGCCGGCGCGCGAGCAGGGCCGGGTCCTGCCATTCCGGCAAGGCCGGCGCATGGGCGACGGCGCCCAAGACGGCCCGGCGCATCATCTTCAAGCTGAGGCCGGCGGTGAGCCCATAGACCGGCTCGACCGCAAGCTCGATCTCGCCCTCGGGTGCCACATGGTCCGGATGGCTCATCTGCAGCTGGTCGCCGTAGGTCTCGACCTTGCCGCTGATGACGCGGACCTGGCCCAGCGGCAGGATCTTCTCGATCCAATCGCCGCGCGCATGGAAGAAGGTGAGCGTGATGTGCCCGGTCTCGTCCGAGCAGCGCACACGATAAGGCTGGCGCGAATTGCCCGGCGCCAGATGCTGATCGACCCGCACGGTCAAGGTCGCGATCTGGCCCGGCGGCGCGTCCTTGAGCTTGGGGGCGAAGCGTCGGTCGATCATGCCGACCGGCTTCGCCCAGAGCAGGTCGACGAGGCGCGGCCCGGCGGCGCGTTCGACCAGCTTGCCGAAACGCTGGCCGATCCCCTTCAGCGAAGTGACCGGCGCGAACAGCGGGAACAGGATTTCCGGACGCAAAGAGCGGGCACCGATCGACGAAAGGACGCCCGAGAGTTCTATCGCCCTAAGAGGCGACGCAGAAGGGCGAACATGCCACGCTGCGGCCGGTCTTCTCGCATGATCACATGATAATAGTGGGCGATGTTATCCTCGGGGCCTTGGACCAAGCGGTTTTGCACACGTCCCCACGGCCAGATGAGGCTGCCGGACTCGAGCTTCAGGCCTGGAAATTCCTGGCCGTCCATCGTGATCATCCCCCATTCGCCGCCGAGCTTGCGGCGAAGGAGCTCGCCCACATAGCTGCCGAACAAACGAGCGAATTCCATGACCTTCTCATCGGACGGTCTGGTGGGTTGTTCGAGATAACCTAGGTGCATGTCGGCCAGCACGGCCTCGACTCGATCGACGCTTCCGTCCGTCCAGTCGAGGACGATGGAGGAGCGCTTGCGGGCAAAATCGATCGCATCGAGCGCATAGGCCTCGGCCAACTGGGTCAGCTTAGTGTCGGGTTCGAACCGGGTCTGGCTTCCCATCCCGATACTCCAAGTTGCATCAGAGGCAGATTGCTCGTCGATATCTGCAACGTCGAGTCAGGATCTGGCAAATTCCGGCATCCGGACCCATATCGCGGTTCCGGTGTTGATCCCGATGGACTATCTGATACGCAGTCGCTGCGGAGCCGGCGGGGCCCGGGTTCGTGCTATGGGACGAGCCGTTTCGCGCGATCGCGGAGATTCTCATGACCCTGACCGATGACGAGCGCCGCAAGCGCCTTCTGTTCCGCAGCTGGCATCGCGGCACCAAGGAGGCGGACCTGCTCCTGGGCTCGTTCGCCGAGGCGCATCTCTCCGGCTTTTCGCCGGCCGATCTCGCCTGCTACGAGGCGCTCCTGGAGCAGAACGACGCCGACCTCTGGGACTGGATGACCGGCCAAGCCGATCCGCCGCCCGAGTTCGACACCGAGGTCATGCGCCAGCTGCGTGCGTTCCGCTTCACGGCCCGCCCGGCCTGATCGCCCCCAGCCTGATCACCGAGGTATCGCGTCCCGTGCAGCCGCTTCATCAACTGCTGGCGAAGCCCGGCAAGGTCCTGATCCATGGCGCGCCCGAAGGGCATGACGCCCAGACCCTGGGCCAGCTCGTCGCCGGCGGCTTCATCAAGACCCTGCTCCATGTCTGCCGCGACGACGGGCGGGTCGAGCGCTTGCGCTCGGCGCTCACGTTCTTCGTGCCTGACGTCGAGGTGCTGAGCTTTCCGGCGTGGGACTGCTTGCCCTACGACCGCGTCTCGCCCAACCCGGAGATCGTGAGCCGGCGCATCAACACGCTGACCCGGCTCGCGGGCGACAACGGCGACAAGCCGCGCATCGTCATCACGACCATGAACGCCCTGGTGCAGCGCATCCCGCCGCGCAAGATCTTCCGCGAGCGCGTGCTGACCTTGAAGGTCGGCGGCCGGATCCCGACCGACCGGCTGCTGTCGTTCCTGCGCAACAACGGCTATGTCCGGACCGATACGGTGCGCGAGGCCGGCGAGTTCGCCGTGCGCGGCGGCATCGTCGACCTGTTCCCGGCCGGCAAGGCGGAGCCGCTCCGGCTCGATTTCTTCGGCGACCAGATCGACCAGATCCGCCGATTCGATCCGATGACCCAGCGCTCCACCGCCAAGCTCGAGGGCGTCAGCCTGAAGCCGGTGAGTGAGGTGCTGCTGGACGAGCAGGCGATCAGCCGCTTCCGCTCGCGCTACCGCGATCAGTTCGGCGGTGCCGGCATGGACGACCCGCTCTATGTCGCGGTCTCGGAAGGCCGCCGCCATATCGGCATGGAGCATTGGCTGCCGCTCTACTACGAGAGCCTGGAGACGCTGTTCGACTATCTGCCGGGCGCTACCGTCAGCTGCGACTATCAGGCCGAGGACGTGCGCAAGACCCGGCTCGAGACGGTCGCGGAGTTCTATGCCGCGCGCCAGAGCATCACCGGTGCGGCCCGCGTCGACGCCGCGACGGTCTACAAGCCCGTCAAGCCCGACCAGCTGTTTATCGGCGACGCGGAATGGGAGCGCGTCCTCGCGGGCCGCGCCGTCGCCCAGGTGACGCCGTTCGCGCCGCCACCCGAAGCGGCCGGCGGCAGCTACGACGCCGGCGCCCGGTCCGGCCTCAATTTCGCGGAAGCGCGCGCCAATCCCAAGGTGAACGTGTTCGAGGTCGTGCGCGACCGGATCGCGGAGCTGCAACGGGCGAGCCGCAAGGTCGCGATTGCCGCTTTCACCAACGGCGCCGCCGAGCGCCTCAAAAGCGTGCTGACCGAGCGCGGCATCCGCGACGTCGAGCGCGTGGCCAACTGGGGCGAGCTGCAGGAACTGTCGCCCCGGCGCGTCGGCCTCATCGTCCTGCCGCTCGAGCATGGCTACGAGGTCGGCCGCCTCACGCTCATCGGCGAGCAGGATATCCTGGGCGACCGGCTCGTCCGGCCGAAGCGGCGTCGGTCGAACGTCGACAAGTTCATCGCCGAGGTCTCCACGCTTGCGGTCGGCGATTTCGTCGTCCACGCCGACCATGGCATCGGCCGGTACGACGGGCTGGAGACACTCGACGTCGGCGGTGCCGCGCATGATTGCCTCAAGGTGATTTACCAGGGCGACGACAAGCTGTTCGTGCCGGTCGAGAACATCGAAGTGCTGTCGCGCTACGGCTCCGAGGATTCGGAGGCGCAGCTCGACAAGCTGGGCGGCGTCGCCTGGCAGTCGCGCAAGGCGCGGGTCAAGCAGCGGATCAAGGACATCGCGGACCAGCTGATCAAGGTCGCGGCCGACCGCCAGGTGCGCGATGGCGAGACGCTGAAGACGCCGGAAGGGCTCTACGAGGAATTCGCGGCGCGCTTCCCCTATCCCGAGACCGAGGACCAGCTGAACGCCATCGGCGAGACGCTCGAGGACCTGGGCTCGGGCCGGCCGATGGACCGGCTCATCTGCGGCGACGTCGGCTTCGGCAAGACCGAGGTAGCCTTGCGGGCGGCCTTCGTCGCCGCCATGACCGGTGTCCAGGTCGCCATCGTCGTGCCGACGACGCTGCTCTCGCGCCAGCATTTCAAGAACTTCCAAGCGCGCTTCGCGGGGCTGCCGCTCCGGGTCGAGCAGCTGTCACGGCTCGTGCCGGCGAAGCAGGCGGCCGAGGTCAAGAAAGACCTGGCCGAGGGCAAGGTCGACGTGGTGGTGGGCACCCACGCGCTTCTGGCCAAGGGCGTCGAGTTCAAGCACCTGGGCCTGCTCATCGTCGACGAAGAGCAGCATTTCGGCGTGTCGCAGAAGGAGCGCCTGAAGCGCCTGAAGTCCAATGTCCATGTGCTGACGCTGACCGCGACGCCGATCCCGCGCACGCTGCAGATGGCGCTCTCGGGCGTGCGCGAGATGAGCCTGATCTCGACGCCGCCGGTCGACCGGCTGGCAGTGCGCACCTTCGTCATGCCCTACGATCCGGTCGTCGTGCGCGAGGCGATTCTGCGCGAGCGCAACCGTGGCGGCCAATGCTTCTATATCGTGCCGCGCCTGGCCGATCTCGACGGGGTCAAGGAGGCGCTGACCGCGCTCGTGCCCGAGATCAAGGTCGCGATCGCCCATGGCCGCCTCGGCCCGACCGAGCTCGAAGACATCATGACGGCGTTCGACGACGGCAAGTACGACCTGCTGCTCGCGACCAACATCGTCGAATCCGGGCTCGACATCCCGGCCGCCAACACGATGATCCTGCACCGCTCGCACATGTTCGGCCTGTCGCAGCTCTACCAGCTGCGCGGCCGCGTCGGGCGCGGCAAGACGCGCGCTTACTGCTATCTGACCGTGCCACCCGACCGGGCCTTGACCGAGACGGCGATGAAGCGGCTCGAGGTCATGCAGACGCTCGACACGTTGGGCGCGGGCTTCCAGCTGGCCAGCCACGACCTCGACATCCGCGGCGCCGGCAATCTTCTGGGCGACGAGCAGTCGGGCCATATCCGCGAGGTCGGCATCGAGCTCTATCAGCATCTCCTGGAAGAGGCGGTCGCCGAGGCGCGGTCGCGTGCCGAGGGCGAGGCGCTCGCCGCCGAGGACTGGACGCCGACCATCACGCTCGGCACCTCGGTGCTGATCCCGGAGAATTACGTCGCCGACCTGTCGGTCCGGCTGGGGCTCTATCGCCGGCTTTCGAGCCTGGTCGACCGGCGCGAGATCGACGGGTTCGCGGCCGAGCTCATCGATCGCTTCGGCCCGCTGCCGGCCGAGGTCGAGAACCTGCTCGAGATCGTCGCGATCAAGCGGCTCTGCAAGCAGGCGGGCGTCGAGAAGGTCGACGCCGGCCCGAAGGGCGCCACCATCGCCTTCCGCAACAACAGCTTCGCCAACCCGACGAAGCTGATCGAGCTCATCCAGAAAGAGGCCGGCACCATGAAGGTGCGGCCGGACCAGAAGCTCGTCTGGATGCGCAACATGGAAGAGGCGCCGGTCCGCGTCACGGCAGTGAAGAAGCTCTTGGCCAGGCTCGCCGAATTCGTGACCGCGGCGAAGCCCGGCGCGCCGGACAAGCTGCCACCGCCGACGCCGGTTCTGGTCAAGAAGCCGGCGCAGGCACGGCGCTGACGGCACGGGGGCGGCCGTGCTGCGCCGGACCGTCCGCCTGCTCCTGTCGGTGCTCGCGCTGCCGGCGCTGTTGCAGCCGGTCGGCGGAACGGCGGCGGGACCGACCGGCCTTGAGGGCGATGCCACTTTCGGCGACTACGACACCCTCTCGGCGGGGCCGGAGCTGGCGCGGCGCTCGCTCAGCCCGCTGAATGCGCTTCGGTTGCGCGCACAGATCCCGACCGGGCGAATGATCGATCTCACCCGGGAGCATTTCACGCTCTACGTACCGGCCGAGGCGCCGCCCGGGGGCTATGGCCTGCTCGTGTTCGTGTCGCCGTGGCCGAGCGCACCCCTGCCGGCGCACTGGGCACCAATACTGGACCGCCACGGCATGATCTTCGTCAGCGCGGCCAATGCCGGGAACGATGCGCATACGTTCGAGCGGCGCGAGCCGCTGGCCCTGCTGGCCGCGCACAATGTCATGATGCGCTACCCGGTCGATCCTGGGCGGGTCTCTGTCGGGGGCTTTTCCGGCGGTGCGCGCGTCGCGGGGCGGTTGGCGCTGGCCTATCCGGACCTGTTCCGCGGCGCGCTCCTGGCGGCGGGCAGCGATCCGATCGGCGAGGCGCTGCCGCTGCCGCCGGCCGATCTCCTCAGGCGATTCCAGGAATCGTCCCGGCTCGTCTATCTGACCGGTGCGCGCGACGAATTCCATGCGGCCGAAGACCGGCGGAGCCAGCAGTCCATGCGCGACTGGTGCGTCTTCGGGCTGTCGTCCGAGACCATGCCGTGGAGCGGACACGACGAGGCCGATCCGGCGGCACTCGATCGGGCGTTCGACGATCTGGCCAAGCCCGCGCCGGGCCGCGACCCGGCCGCGCTCGAGGACTGCCGAGCGCGCGTCGAACGGGATCTGGCAACACAGGTGCGGCAGGTCGAGGTGTCGCTGGCTGACGGTAAGCGCGACGCGGCCTGGGCGCTGCTTGTCAAGCTTGATGCCCGGTTTGGCGGCCTCGCCGCCGCGCGCACGCTCGACTTGGCCGCGAAGCTCGCCGCATCGCAGTGATTTGGTCTGCTGCGACACTCGGCAGCACGATTGCATAAAAAAATAGCACAAGTGTGCTACTATAATATGGCTGGAAAGTTGGGGCGGCTGCGCTACAACTTTGCATTATGACTTACGATGGTAATTCTGCAGCCGGCTTGTCGCTTGAAAATACAGCGACCAAGTCTCAATTTGCTGCAGTATTTTTAAAGATATTGCTATGCGCGGCTGGCTTCGGGCTCCTGGCGAAGGTCAGTGGTGTCGCCAATGCGCCGATAACACTTGGATTTTCTGCAACTTTTGGTTACGGAGCGGCGTTTGGCGCGTCACGGCTTGGGCCGGGACCCGCGCGCCGTCTGATCGGCCGGGCCGTGGTGCCGCTCGGGTTCGTTACCGTCGTCGGGCTGAACGTGTTCGGCCTCATCGGCACGCTCACCGGTGCCGACAGCATCCGCACCTTTTCAAGCCTCAGCCTTGTGGCGGCGCCGTTCTATTTCCTCTCGATCGCCGCCGTCATCGCCGATGTCGCGACGAGGCGCATCGCGTTGCCCAGGCCGCTTGACTATCTCACTTATCTGACGATGCCGTTCAAGCTGCTGGCGGGCCCGCTCGAGCAGCCGGGCTTGATCGCCCAGGTCAAGGCGTGGCAGCCGCGCCTGTCGTGGAGCCGGCTCGCCGTTGCCTGGCCGTGGGCGGCGCTCGGGCTCACGATGAAATTCGTCATCGGCAATAAGCTCACGCCGGCCGGCACGCTCGGCGCCACGGATCCGGTCGCCTCGATCCTGACGGCGGCCATCTTCGAGCTGCGCTTCTATTTCGATTTCGCGGGCTACAGCTTCTTGGGCTATGCGGGCGCGCTCGCCTTCGGTTTCAAGATCACCCAGAACTTCGCCCATCCGTTCTTCGCGCCGAACGTGGTCCTGTTCTGGCGCCGCTGGCACATGAGCCTCGGCCGGTTTCTGGCCCGCTATCTGCTGGAGCCGAACGTCGGCAAGATTCGCGGTCGCGGCGCCCGGATGCTGTTCACCAGCGCCATCTTCTTCGTGTCCGCCATGTGGCACGGCGGCACGATGAACTATGCGTTCTGGGGCCTGTTCCATGCGACCTGCTATTTCCTGTGGATCAGCCGATTGAAGCGCCGCTCGTGGCCGCGGGCCGTTGGCGTTCCGACGATGATTCTGTTCTTCATTGCCGGCCGGTACCTCGCGATCGAGGCCAGCCCGCACCGGCTCTTGGAGAAGCTCGGCAATCTCGTCAGCCCGGCGGCGTGGTCCGCGGATCTGGCGGCGCTCGGCACCCGGGTCCTGGACGTCATCGGCCCGCAAGGCCCGGCGCTCCTTTCGGCTTTGGCCTTCTTCGTCGTCGAATATCACTCGGTCAGGTACTACGGCCCGTCGCGGCCCTATCACAGCTTCCGCCGCCCGGTGGTCGCCATGCTGCTGCTGATCATCGCGCTGTTCTTCGGCTCTACGGGTGGGGGATTGCTCTATGCACGGCTCTAAGCGATGGACGCTGGCGGCCTTCGCCCTGTGGGGCTTCGGCATGCTGGTGGGCTCCGTGGCGCCGTGGGATGTTCTCGACGGCAGCCGTGCCTCGCTCGACGAAACGCGGCGGATTGCGGCGTCGATGGGTGGCGCTTCCGAGACGCCGCGCGTGCTGCTGATCGGCAGTTCGCCCGTGGAACTGGGGCTCTCTGCGGAACGAATTTCCGCTGCCACCGGCCTGCCGGCTTTCAACCTGGCCGCTGGTGGCGCACTGAGTTTCTTTCCAGAGTATCTGAATCAGGTCCTGCTGTTCGTGCAGCCGGACGACGTCGTCATCCTGTCCAACCCGAACTGGGTGAGCCGCAACGGCGTCCTGCTGGCAGAGGGCTGCGTCAGCCGGTTCAGCTTGGCCTGTGCATCATTGCGGCCGCATCCGCTGCCGCATCTGATTGAGTTCCTTCGGGTCGTGTCTGGACATTGGTCGAGCGCTACGGACATCATGCGAAACGATGTCGGCGACGTGGTCTCGTATCGCAGCACCAATGCCGCTGTGACGATTTCGACAATACCATTCCCCGGCGGTTACGCGAACGATGCGGTCGCGGAATTGCGGCAGGCTGTAGCGGCGATCCGGGCGAAGGGTGCGTGCCCGCTGCTGACGCTCGGACCCGTCTATGTCGATGCCCGCGACGAGGCGCGATGGCTGCGTGAGCAGCAGATCGTGGAGGCGCGGATCGCCAAGTTGGGCCTCGCGTCATCGGTCATCACCGACGGCGCGATCAGCACGGACCGGTCGTTGTTTCTTGACGGCTACGAACATCCCGCAGCGTCCGAGGGTGCGATCTGGACGGACCGTGTCATCGGTCGCCTGACCAGCCCGTCGCAGGGACCCTGTGCCGGAAGCCTGGCGAAGGCCGGACGGCCTCCCGCGCGGTCGTAGGGGGCCCTATCCCGTCCGGCGGCTACGCGCGCGCCTCGACATAGGCGAGCGGCACGGTCAGGTCGAGCGAGCCGGCCGCGGCGGCGTGGGCGTCGAGCGCTGTCGCCAGCCGGCGGAACACCGCCGGACGGTCCTCGGCGGCGACGAGGTCGCGCCAGTCGGGCAGGAAGCCCAGCCGGATGAAGCTGTGCCGCAGCAGGGCGGCACCGTCGGCGAAGCGCAGCATTGCCGTCTCTTCGGCTGTGCGCACGATCTCGAAGCCGGCCGCCTTCAACAGGCCGTGGAGACGGTCGAGGGTGCTGCGATGCGCGATGTGCCGGTCGAGGGCGCGCTGGGCCTCGGCACTGTCCAGCACCGACCGGAAGATTCGATAGAACTCCGCCATGTGCCCCTGCAGGTTCGTCGTCAGCGCCAGGCGGGCGCCGGTGCGGGCGACGCGGCGGCATTCCACGAGCGCTGCTGCCGGGTCGGCGAAATTGTTCACGCCCAGGTTCGAGACGATGAGATCGAACGAGCCATCGGCGAACGGCAGGGCGGCGCCATCGCCCCGCACGAATGTCACCTGGGCGACGCCGCGGATGCGCGCCTTGCGCCGGGCGCGGCCCAGCGCTTCGGCCCAAGGATCGAGGCCGCACACCATGGATCCGGGTCCGAGCCGCTCGGCGAGTTCGGTGGCAGGGAAGCCGGTGCCGCTTCCGAGATCCAGCGCCACGAGCCGTGGCGCAAGCGGGACGTGGCGCAGCAGCAACTGTCCGGCGAGCGCGGACCAGAGCGGCAGCTCGTCATAGGCATCGACGACCGCCGGGTCCGCGAGGTCGATGTCGGCGGATGGATCGGTGATCTGGTCGGGTTCTGGCGTCATAGCTCCCACGGTCAATCGATCTCGGCTGCGGCCGGCGCGACCCAGCGCGCGAAGGCCTGGACGAGCAGGTCGATGTCGACTGGCTTCGGCACGAAATCGTTCATGCCGGCCGCCTTGCAGGCGGCGATATCGTCGGCGAAGGCATTGGCGGTGAGTGCTATGATCGGGACCCCGTTCGCCGGCGCGGTGAAGGCGCGAATGGCTCGGGTCGCATCGAGCCCGCTCATCACCGGCATGTGCAGGTCCATCAGGATCGCGTCATAACGGGTCGCGGCGGCGGCTTCGACCGCCTGCTGGCCGTCGCCGACCAGGTCGCAGCTGTGGCCCAGGGTTTCGAGCAGCGCCTCGATCAGCAACTGGTTCATCGGCACGTCTTCCGCGACGAGGACCTGCAGCGGCCGCATGCGCGATGCGGTTGCCGTATCGCTCGACGGCAATGCGCGTTTGAACGGGACGGCCGGCGCCTTCGGCAAGGGCAGCTCGAACCAGAAGGTCGATCCTTCACTGTGGCGGCTCTCGACCCCGATTTCGCCCGCCATCAGCCGCACGAGGCTCGCCGAGATCGCGAGCCCGAGGCCAGTGCCCCCTTGGCTGCGATTGATTTGGCTGTGGTTGACCCGAGGCTCCAGCTGGTGGAAGCGCTGGAACAGGTTCGCCTGGTCCTCGGGCGCGATGCCGATGCCGGTGTCCTGGACCTCGAAGCGCACGCGGTCGCCACCGGCCGGCCGGACGCGAACTTCGACGCCGCCGGTCTGAGTGAACTTGATCGCGTTGGTGATCAGGTTGAGCAGAACCTGGCGCAGCCGGTTCGGGTCGCCGCGCACGAAGGTCTCGAGCCCCGCGTCCAGATGGCACGCGAGCGTCAGGCGTTTCTCCGCGGCCGCCGTCGTCATGATCGCAACGGCGCCTTCGACCAGGCTGCCGAGCTCGATCGACGCCTCCTCGAACGCCATCTTGCCGGCCTCGATCTTGGAGAAGTCGAGAATGTCGTTGATGAGTGCGTAGAGATGCCGGCCGGCATCGTTCAGCAGTTCGACGTAACGCTTATAGGGGGCGTCGAGCGGGGCCGCGCGCAGCAGCCGCGCGAAGCCCAGGAGCCCGTTGAGCGGGGTCCTCAGCTCATGGCTCATGCTGGCGAGGAAATCCGATTTTGCGTGGCTCGCGGCGTCGGCGCGCCGGGTTTCGGCGCTCAAGGCCCGACGGCTCTTCAGTTCCTGCAGCCAGCCGAACAGCAGCAGCAGGACGACGAGGCTGACCCCGCCCGCGGCATAGAGCAGGTTGCGGCGGAACTGGGCGCTCTCTGCGACGATGTCGTCGAGCGCCACGCCGGCCGTGACCACGATGGGGAAGTCGGCGAGCGTGCGATAGGCGTAGAGCCGTTCCTTGCCGTCGACGATGCTCACCTGCCAATAGCTGCCGGACGGGGCCCGGTCGATCTCCGACCAGAGCCGGGAGCCGTCCGAAGTCTGGCCGATGTAGTTGCCCTCTGGAATGCGCGCGCGGATGACGCGGTCGGCCGTGCCCGTCATCACCACGACGCCGCCCGGGCCGAGCGCCGACTGGTCGTAGAGCTGCTCGAGCAGCGTCACTTCGACCGAGATCGCGACGGCGCCGATGAGCTGGCCGTCGGGCGCCCGAACGGCGCGGGCGAAGGGCAGGACCTGCCGGCCGTTGCTGCGGGCCGCGACCGGTGCGCCGACGACGACCGCATCCCGAGTCTTCGGATCGATTGCCCGTTGGAAATAGGGCCGGTCGCTGAGCGTCATCGGCACGGTGCCGGCCCCGTTGATGAGGGTGCCGACGCCGGCCGGGTCGAGGACCACGATATTGCCGTGAAAGGCGTCATAGAGCCGCTGCCGGGTCGCGAGCGACGCGGTCCGCTCGAGCCCGTTCTCCTGGTAATAGGCGGCAAGGAAGCGCATCACATCGTCGATGAGGCTGAGGTTGCCCGAGACGAAACGGCCATAGGCCGTCGCGATTTCCTCGGCCTTGGCACGGGCCTCCTCGACCGCCCGATCGTGGATCGCGCTGACCTGGACCGCATAGGCGGTCCAGATGCCGGCCAGCAGCGCCAGCGCCACGGCCCACGCATAGAGGGGGCGATGCAGCCGGCGGACGCGGCGCATCAGTGGCTGATCGGTTCGGCCAGGGCCGGCGCCGCCGCTTCCTGCCGTGCAAGATCGAATAGCGGCAGGAAGAATTCCGGTTCCTGGGCGCCTGAGAGTGCATATTTGCCGTCGATGATGACGCAGGGCACGCCATTGATGCCGAGCCGGCGCGCACCGATGTCCTCGGCCAGCACCGCGGCGCGGTCTTCGTCGGCGGCGAGGAACGCCCGTGCTTCGCGCCGGTCGAGCCCGGCCTCGGCGGCAATGTCCGCCAGCACCTCGACCGAGCCGATGTCGCGGGCCTCCTCGAAATAGGCGCTGTAGAGCCGGGCGGTCAGCTCGGCCTCGACGCCGCGCCGGCGCCCGAGCCGCTTCAGCCGATGGGCGTTCAGGCTGTTGGGTGTGCGCGCGATCCGGTCGAAGTCGAAGCGGATGCCCTCGGCGGCGCCGGCCTCGCCGATCGCCTGGTAGATGCGGCCGGCATGAAACGCGCCGCCGAACTTCGCCATGAGATAGGCTTGGCGCGGCACGCCCTCGGCCGGCATGTCGGGGTTGAGCTGAAAGGCACGCCAAGTGAGTTGCGGCGGCGGCCCGCCGTCGCGCTCCAGGGCGCGTTCCAGCCGCCGCTGGCCGATGAAGCACCAGGGGCAGATGAGATCGGAGACGATCTCGATGAGCATGCCGTCGTCGCCCTACCGCTCTCGTTCGGCTGACAGCTTAGCTCATCTCGCGTCCGGCGCGAAATGCCTCGGCGCCGTGGAATCGCGCCTCGGCGATCAGCGGTCCTTCCAGAAGCGCGCGGTCTTGGTGAATTGGCGCCAGACCTCGGCGAAGCGCTGTCGGGCGGCTTCCGTCTCGGCAGCGCTCCAGCCGGCGACGAGGCCTGCCGCGCGCGGCCCGTATTTCTCATCTTGGGCCGCGAGCTTGGCCGCAAGCCCGCGCGCCACCACCGCGTCGTTGAGCGTGCCCAGGATGTCCTGGATGTCGCGCAACGCCGCGACGTAGCGGCGTGCCGGCTTGCCCGGGAACAGCGGGCGGAAGAACTCGGCGACATAGCGCAGGCGCTTCGCGTCGATGCGCAGGCCGTGCAGATCGCTGGGGCCGGCCTCGGCCAGGTGGGCGCCCGCCGCGAGGAAGCGCTTGTGGCTCTTCCGGAGGATCGCCGTCGCATACCGCTCAAGCGGTTCGGCCAGCAGGGCCGCGGCCTCGGCACTCGGCGGCTCGGGCCAGAGCCCGGCATCGAACCAGGCGGCGAGTCTCAGCGACAGGCCCATGAAATCGCTGGCCAGGACCGCGGCATAGGCGTCCGCCGCCGCGCGTTCGCGCAGGACCGCGGCCGTGAAGCCCAGACCCTTGAGGCCACGCTCTTCGCCCAGGGCGCGGCCAAGCGGCGTCAGCGTATTCGCCATGAACACGTCCCATTCGCGCGCCTGGCCAAGCGCGCTCGCGAGTGCCGTCAGGTCGCCCGCGAGCGCCCGGCGCGGCGCATCCGGCAACGCCTTGCGGAAGACGGAAAGGATCGAACGCAAGCGGCGGAGCGCCACGCGGGCCTGATGCACCTGCTCGACCGGCATCGCCTGGGTGAGCCGGCCGATCTCCGCGCGCAGATCGGCAACCGCCGCGCGGCCGATCGCGAGCAAGCCCTGCTCGACGCTCATGGCGTGATGGAGCAGCGGTGCCTGTCCGGGCTCGGTCGGCCACCAATCTTCGGCCGCGACCAGGCGATAGGCCTGCTGCACGGCATCGTGGGTCGCGAGCTCGAACGGGACCGCGCGATGCAGCTCGGCCGCGAAATCGTAGAGGCCGTGGGCCGGGCCGGCCTGCAGCAGAAGCTCGACCTGGCACGGCCCGAGCCGGCCGGCCGTCGCCTCGACCTCGGCCTTCTCGAGCGTGAGCGCGAACCGGGCCTCGCCGAACTCGATCTGCCAGATCGTGCGGTGCAGATCGAGCGCCAGGACCGGCACGAGATCGCTGGGCAAGAGGCGCGCGACATGGCCCACGTCGATGCCCGGCAGGAACGCGAGCCGGGCCGGGTCGAGTCGCTCGCCGTCGAGCGCCATCGCGACCGGGCTCAGAATCCGGCCGCCGGTCGGCCTGACACCGATCGGGCGCATCAGCTGTTGCCGGCGCCGGCCCGAGGTTTCGATCGCGAAGCCGATGCCCTGGCGCCCGATGGTGAGGCCTGGCGTATCCCAGAAAACCTGGCGCAAGCGGCGGATGACTGGCCGCTTCGCCGCATGGGCCAGCACGACTTCGGCCTTGGCCAGCACGGCGGCGGCCTCGCCGTCGACGTCGAGCAAGAGGCGCAGCGGCGGTGTCGCCGGCGGCACGACGGGGGCAGGGATTTCAGGCGCGGTCGCGATCTCGCTCGCGGGTTCTACGGTCGCGTCGATCATCATGGCAGGGCAGGCGATCCAGGCTTCATCAATCGAGACTTCATCAAAGTGTCACATTTTCTGGCGGTTTTCGACCGCGAGGTCAGCATAAATTCGATCTATGGCATCTCATTCGGATGCGGTGGCCATGAAAACGATTTCAAGAAGGCGTCTGTTTATGGGGAACCTGGGGCCATGCCTGGGGCCACGGGCACGCCGCCACGGATGATGCCGGCGCAGGGATTGCCGCCGATCCAGTACGCGAGGGCGGCCGGGCTCTCGATGTCCCAGAGCGCCAGGTCCGCCCGGAGGCCCGATGCCAGGCGGCCGCGATCGGCGAGTCCCAAGGCCTGGGCCGCCGCGCGCGTCACGCCGGCGAGCGCCTCCTCGGGCGTGAGCCGGAACAGCGTGCAGCCCATGGATAGCATCAGAAGCAGGGAGAGCACCGGCGCCGAGCCGGGGTTGCAGTTGGACGCGAGCGCCATCGGCACGCCGGCTTGGCGCAGGGCCGCGACCGGTGGCCGCCGCGACTCGCCCAGAAAATAATTGGCGCCGGGCAGCAGCACCGCGACCGTGCCGGCCGCGGCCATGGCGGCGACGCCGTCCTCGCCGAGGCATTCGAGATGATCGGCCGACAGCGCGCCGAATCGGGCCGCGAGCGCCGCACCGCCCAGGTCCGACAGTTGCTCGGCATGCAGCTTGACGCTGAGGCCGAGCCTGGTCGCCGTCTCGAAGATCCGCGCCATTTCGTCCGGGGTGAAGGCGATGCCCTCGCAGAAGCCGTCGACCGCGTCGGCCAGGCCGGACTGGGCGACGGCGGGCAGCATCTCGCGGCACAGCAGGTCGACGTAGTCGCCTTGCCGGCCCTTGAATTCCGGTGGAACCGCATGGGCGCCGAGAAAGCTCGTCGAGACCGAGACCGGCAGGGCGTCGCCGAGCCGGCGTGCGGCCCGCAGCATCTTGAGCTCGGTCGCGAGATCAAGGCCGTAGCCGGACTTGACCTCGACCGTGGTGACGCCTTCGGCCAGGAACGGCCGCAGCCGGCGGACGGCGCCCGCGACGAGGTCGTCCTCACTCGCGGCCCGCGTCGCGGCGACGGTCGAGACGATGCCGCCGCCCGCGCGCGCGATTTCCTCGTAGGTGGCGCCTTCGAGCCGAAGCTCGAATTCGCGCACGCGCTCGCCGCCGAACAGGATGTGGGTGTGGCAGTCGATCAGCCCGGGCGTCATCCAGTGCCCGCCGCCCTCGACGACCGCGGCGGCAAGCCGGTCCGGCGTCCCAGGCAGATCGGCGCGCCGGCCGACCCAGGCGATCCGTCCATCGCGAATCGCCAGCGCGCCGTCACGGATCATCCCATAGGGTGCGTCCGTTTGCATGGTGGCGAGGTCGACGTCGACCCATAGACTGTCCCAGATTGCCGTCACCCTCGTCCCCGGAATAGGTTGCTGGTCTCGGGCATCATATCGGACTGGGGCATCATATCGGAGAACTAGGGGCGATGACCGCGCTGTTTGCTGAGGCCGCGCTGCTCCCGGACGGTTGGCGCGACAACGTGCTGCTGGAGATCGATCCGGCCGGCAATCTCGTCACCGTCAAGGCCGACGTCGACGCCGCGTCACCGGCCGCCGCCGCGGCCGAACGGCTCGACGGGCCCGCGCTGCCCGGCATGCCCAACCTGCATAGCCACGCGTTCCAGCGCGCCATGGCTGGCCTGGCAGAAGCGGCCGAGCGCGATCCCGGCAGCTTCTGGAGCTGGCGACCGGTGATGTACCGCTTCGCCGGTGCGCTCGGCCCCGACGATCTCGAGGCGATCGCGGCCCAGCTGCAGATCGAGATGCTGAAGGCGGGTTATACGGCGGTTTGCGAGTTCCATTACCTGCACAATGCGCCCGACGGCTCGCCCTATGCCGATCCAGCGAGCCTGCCGCACGCGGTGCTGGCGGCGGCGCGGCGCACCGGCATCGGGCTTACCATGCTGCCCGTGCTCTACCAGACGGGCGGCTTCGGCGGGTTGCCGCCGAACGAGGGGCAACGGCGCTTCGTGCTCTCGGTCGACCGCTTCCTGGCGCTCGTCGCGGGGCTGGCCGGCGAGGCGGCGGGCGACGGGCAGCTCCGCATCGGCGTGGCGCCCCATTCGCTCCGGGCGGTGCCGCCCAAGGCGCTCGGCGAAATGCTGGCCGGTCTCGGCGCCGTCGATCCGACCGCGCCGATCCATATCCATGCCGCTGAGCAAGTGCGCGAGGTCGAGGACTGCCTCGGCTGGTGCGGTTCGCGGCCGGTCGAATGGCTGCTCGACCATACGCCGATCGATCAGCGCTGGTGCCTGGTGCACGCGACACACATGACGGCGCGCGAGATGCACCGGCTGGCGGCGAGCGGCGCCGTCGTCGGCCTGTGCCCTACGACCGAGGCGAACCTGGGCGACGGGCTGTTCCCGCTCGAAGCCTTCCAGGCCGCGGGCGGCACCTGGGGCATCGGCTCCGACAGCAATGTCTCGGTCAACCCGGTCGAGGAGCTGCGCTGGCTCGAATACGGCCGGCGGCTCTCGACGCTTCGGCGTACCGTCGCGGCGCTGCCGGGCGAGTCGACCGGGGCAATCCTCTGGTCCCGGGCGCTCGAGGGCGGGGCGGCGGCGTCCGGCCGGCGCATCGGCGCGCTGGCGCCCGGCTATCGCGCCGATCTCGTGGTGCTTGACGGCAACCATCCGCTGATCTACGGCCGCGACGGCAACCGGCTGCTCGACGCCCTCGTGTTCGCCGGCAGCGCGCCGCTGGTGCGTCATGTCCTGGTCGGCGGGCAGTGGCGGGTGCGCGACGGCCGGCACGAGCAAGAGGCCGGCGTGGCAGCCGCCTACCGGCGCGTGCTGGACCGGCTGCTGTGACCGACGAGACCCGCCCGCTGGACGCGCTCAAGGCGGCGGCAGAGGAAGGCGCACGCCGGATGGCGGAATTCGCCCGCGGCCTGCAATTGCCCGATCCCGGCAATCTCCTGGCCTCGCTCTGGCCCGACGAGGACATCGAGGCGCGCCGCCTGGCCGAGGCCTATCCGCCGTGCGGCCACTTCGTCGAGGTCGACGGCGTCCGGCTGCACTGGATCGAGCGCGGCGCCGGCCGGCCCGTCGTCTTCGTCCATGGCGCCGGCGGCATGGTCGAGGACCTGCTGTCGAGCCGCTTTGCGCCGCTGGTCGGCGCCGATCACCGGCTGATCGCGATCGATCGGCCGGGCTACGGCCACAGCGAGCGGCCCCGGCGAGATCCGGCCGGCGCCGACTTGGCCGTCCCCGACTTGGCCGGTCCCGTGGCGCAGGCGCGGCTTCTGCACCGGGCGCTGGCGCGGCTCGGCGTCGAACGGCCGGTGCTGATCGGCCATTCCTGGGGTGGTGCCATGGTACTGGCCTTCGCCCATGAGTTTCCGGCGGATGTAGCAGGCGTCCTGGTCCTGGCCGGCTGGAGCCATCCCGCGCGCGAGGCGACGCTCTGGATGGCCGGCCTGACGGCGGCGCCGGTCGTCGGCAGCCTGATGAGCCGCGCGCTGGCGCCGGCGCTCTCCGGCGGTCTCGCCCAGGAGATCATCGGTCAGTTGTTCGCGCCCGAGCCGGTGCCGGCGAGCTTTCTCGATTTCCCGATCGAGCTCGCCCTCCGGCCGTCGCAGCTGCGCGCCAATGCGGAGGATCTGGCCGCCCTCAACCCCGACGTCGCGCGCCTGCGCCGGCACTATCGGCAACTGACCGTGCCAATGGAGATCCTGACCGGCGGCGCCGACAAGGTGGTCAATCCGATGGCCCACACGTTTCGACTGGCGCGCGCGGTGCCGGACGCCGGCTTCCAGGTTCTGCCGGGCGTCGGCCACATGCTGCATCATACGCAGCCCGAGGCCGTGTGCGCGGCGCTCGCGCGCTTGACGGCGCGGATCGGCGGCTGACGAGAGTCAGGGAGCGCAGGTCAGGGGGCGAGGCCGTAGCGTAGCGGCATCGTGCCCGGGTCTTTGCGGTCGCGCAGCAGCGCGATCAATTTCTGGCGCTGCTCGGGCGTCGCCTGCTGCAGGTAGGTCACGAGGGCGGTCAGCACCTCGTCGCCGGTCGCGCGCCGGATGGTGATGACCTGATCCTGCAGCACGCGGATCCGCTCGGGGTCCGGTGTGGGCTTGCCGAATTCAGCCAGGATGTCGTCGACGACCGGCTGGGCCCGCGCGTGGCGCACCTCGACGGCGATCTTGACCGCGCGATGGAGTGCCGTCAGGCCCGGATCCGTCGCGGCCTCCACACCCAGCTCGCGCGCGAGGTCGGTAAAGCGCCGATCGACGATACTGAGCCGATGCTGCGACGTCTGGAAATAGTTCGAGCCCAGATAGGCGCCGAGGGCCAGCAGATTGAGCGCCACCGACAGGACCGCCAGGATCTCGACCATCCGTCCCGCGCCTTGCCTCGCCGTCGAAGGTGCCGCTTGTTCGTCCAAACTCTGCGCCCCAGTCCTTGGTCGTTGCTGCCCGATCGGTGCGGGTGCCGATCATTGTGGAGGCGAGTTTAGGCGTTTTCCGCGGCTTATGCATGGGGCGCATCGCCTCAATCTCTTGCGGCACTTCACCAGCGCCGCCGGTTTGCCCATAGTGGCCCAAGAGGTCCGGTGAACAATCCGTCCTCGGCAACCACTATCGAGGCGCCATGGCACGAAGATCGCGCGGCTTGCCGGTTCCATTGCTGGAGGGGCTCGATGAGCTCGCCAGCGGCGGCGGCTCCTTGCTCGCCCGGCTTCATGGCCGGCTGCGCAAGGCGATCCTCGACGGCGCGCTGGCGCCGGGCGGCGCTTTGCCGGCGAGCCGCCGGCTCGCCGAGGACATCGGCCTGTCGCGCAACACGGTTGAGGCAGTCTACGACCAGCTCGAGGCCGAAGGCTTCATCGAGCGGCGGCACGGCAGCGGCAGCTTCGTCAGCGCCAATCTGCCCGAACGCGAGCTGGCACCGGCCGGCGCGCTCGGCCACGGGCGGGCCGCGGTGCCGGCCGCGGCCCTGTCGCGGCGCGGCGAGCTGATGGCACGCCCCTATGGCCGGGAGGAGGCGCCGGCCGGCCGCGCGTTCGTGCCGTCGGTGCCGGCGCTCGACCTGTTCCCGCGGCAGCTCTGGGCGCGGCTGCTTGCGCGGGCGGCCCGGGCGCCGGGGCCGGATCACCTGATCGCCGGCGACCGCGCCGGCTTCCGCCCGCTACGCGAGGCGATCGCTGCCTATGTCGGCTCGACCCGCGCGGTCGCCTGCGCGCCGGAGCAGGTCGTCGTCCTGACCTCGAGCCAGCAGGCGATCGAGCTCACCTGCCGCATCCTGACCGATCCGGGCGATCGGGTCTGGCACGAGGACCCGGGCTATCGGGCCTCCGCCGCGACCTTCCCCGCGGCCGGGGCGGAGGTCGTGCCAGTGCCGGTCGACGGCGAGGGCATCGACGTCGCCGAGGGCATCCGGCGGGCGCCCGACGCCCGGCTCGTCTATGTGACGCCGTCGCATCAATATCCGACCGGCGTGGTCATGAGCCTGCCGCGCCGGCTGCAGCTCCTGGCCTGGGCCGCGCGCAGCGGTGCCTTCATCATCGAGGACGATTACGACAGCGAGTTCCGCTTCGAGGGCCGGCCGCTCGCCGCCCTCCAGGGCTTGGACGAGGCGGGGCGCGTCGTCTATGTCGGCACGTTCAACAAGCTGCTGTTCCCGGCCCTGCGCCTCGCCTATCTGATCGCGCCGCCCGATCTTGTCGAGCATTTCGTGGCGGCGCGCGCGCTTGTCGACGGCCATACCTCGACCCTGCCGCAGGCGGCGCTGGCGGACTTCATCCGCGAGGGCCATCTCGGCACGCACCTCCGGCACATGCGCACCGTCTACGAGGAGCGGCGCCAGGCGCTGGTCGAAGCGGTTGCGCGCCTGGACGGCCGGCTGACGCTGGGGCCGATCGACGGCGGCATGCATGCCTGCGCCTATCTGCCGGAGGGGCGCGACGACGTGGCCATCGCCGAGGCGGCGCGGCGTCTTGGCGTCGAACTCCGGCCGCTATCGCGGCTCTATTTCGGGCCGGGGCGGCCTGGCTTCATCCTGGGCTTTGCCGCACCCCGGCCGGCCGAGATCCGCAGCGCCGTGGAACGGATCGCGAAGCTGCTCTGACCGCCCGCCGACCGCCTATCCGTGTGAAGCCGACGGGATGATCGGCTTTTCCAGTGCCGCCTCGGTCCCGGCCAGCGGTGTCGTGCCGAAGGCGCCGCCGGCTCGGGCGAGCGCCAGGTGCTGCGACATGAAGCGCTCGATCCGGTTCCACAGGCGCCGGATGCCCTCGGTCATGGCGAGATAGATGATCGCGCAATAGAGATAGACCGTGAACTCGAACGAATGCGCGAAGATGATCCGCGTGATGCCCATGAGGTCGGGCAAGGTCACGATTGCAGTGAGCGCGCTCGCCTTGATCATGCTGATGAGCTCGTTGCCGAGCGGCCGGAGCGCGATCAGCAGCGCCTGCGGCCAGACGACATGGCGGGCGATGCGGTAGGGCGAGAGGCCCAGCGAGCGCGCCGCCTCGAACTGGCCGCGCGGCACCGACGCGAGTGCGCCGCGCAGGATTTCCGACTGATAGGCGGCCGTGTTGAGCGTGAAGGCGAAGATGCTGCAATAGAACGCTTCGCGGAAGAACCACCACAGGCCGAGATCGGTCAGGAACGGGCGGATCTCGCCCGCGCCGTAATAGACGAGATAGAGCTGGCACAGGAGCGGCGTGCCGCGGAAATAAGTGACGTAGCTAAGCGAGAGTTTGCTCAGCACCGGGTTGCGGGACTGCCGGGCAAGGCAGATCGGATAGGCCAGCGCGAAGCCGAGCAGGCAAGAGATCAGCACGACCTCGACGGTGATCCTGAGGCCGCCCAGGATGCGCCAGCCCCAGGTCTCGATGAGGTTGAGGTTGAAGAGGAAATCGAGCCAGTCGTAGAGCGCCGGTCCCATCAGGCGAACCCTCGGTTGGCGCGCCGCTCGAGCCGGTCTTGCACGATGCCGGAGACGATGCTGAGCACGAGATAGAAGCCCGAGGCGGCGGCATAGAATGCGATCGGCCGCGAGGTCGCCTTGGCTGCCTCGGACGCGGCGCGCATCAGGTCCATGAGTGCCAGCGTCGAGACGAGCGAGGTGTCCTTGAGCAGGATCGTCCAGATGTTGCCGAGGCCGGGTAGCGCCACGCGGATCAACTGCGGAAAGGTCACCAGCGTGAACGTGTGCCGCCGGTTGAGCCCGAGTGAGCGGGCCGCCTCGATCTGGCCGGGCGGGATGGATTTCAGCGAGGCGATCCAGACCTCGCTCGAATAGGCCGTTGCCACGACCGACAGCGCGATGACGCCGGCCACGAAAGCGCTGAGCTCGACCCGCTCCTCGGCCCCCACCAGGTGCCCGATCTTATCGATCAGCGCCTGCAGGCCGAAATAGACGATGAACAGGGCCAAGAGGTCGGGAATGCCGCGGAAGAAGGTTGTGTAGGCATCGCCCAGCCCGCGCAGCAGGCGGCTGGGTGCGAGCTTGACCAGCGCCAGCAGCAGTCCGCCGCCGAAGCCGAACGGGATGACCGAGACGGCCAGCAGGACCGTGGTGAGGGCCCCCTGCGCGAGCAGGGGGCCCCAGCCATGGGGACCGAAGAGGAGGCTGAACCAACTCATGCGCCACCTCCGTGCCGTCGCGGCGCGCGCTCAGATGGCCTGCTCTCAGAAGGGCAGCCGCCCGGCATCGCCGTCACTTGCCGCGGATGTCGATCTTGAAATAGCTGGCTTCGATTTTCTTGTAGGTACCGTCGGCATCCAGCGCCGCGATCGCCTTGTTGAACATGTCCCTGAGATCGGTGTCGTCGGGCCGGAACGCGGCCCCCACGCCCGGGCCGAAGATGTCGGGCTCGCGCTTGATCTCCTTGATGATCCGGCAGCAGCCGTTGCCGCTCTTCTCGATGAAGGATTGGGCAACCAGGATGTCGGTCACGACATAGTCTAGCCGGCCGTTGGCGAGATCGAGGTTCGGCTCGTCGGCGCCCGGATAGCCCTTGATTTCAGAATCCTTGTAGTACTTCTGCAGGTAGTTGGCGAAGGTGGTCGAGGATTGCGAGCCGAGCAGCTTGCCCTTGAGTGTCGCCGGGGATACGTCGTCGCTCTTGTTGGCAGCAGGGCCCATCCAGACCGGCGGCGTCGCATAGTAGACGTCGCTGAAGATGACCTTCTGCATGCGCGCCGGCGTCTCGTTCATGCTCGAGATGACGACGTCGAACTTGCTGGCGAGCAGCGACGGGATGATGCCGTCCCAGTCCTGGTTCTGGAACGTGCAGGTGATCTTCATATGGGCGCAGAGCGCCTTGGCATAGTCGACCTCGAAGCCGACGATCTCGCCTTTCTCGTTGACGGATTCGAACGGCGCATAGGTCGCGTCCATGCCGACCCGTACCGTCTTCCATTCCTTCGCCTCGGCGGTGCCGGCGAATGATACCGCGAGACCGGTCGCCGCAAGCCCGATCGCCGACAAGATGAGCGCGCGCTTTTTCATTGTTACTCCCCCTTCGTTTGCCCCTGTTGATGGATGGCTTTAAAGCAAGCCTTATGCCATCCGGTGTCTCCCCATCGCGGGCCTGAGGCTCATGCCGATGGGTGCCAATTGATTTTGCACACCGTTCGATCGGGGGAAATCAGGAATCGCATCGAAAGATGCTTCAGCCCAATTTCGACCCGAGGCGGAGCGGGGTGTGCTTTCACCCGCAAAGCTAACTCCTTCTTAACCGCGTCGTCCTTAAGGTGTGCCCGCCTTTCGCCGCGTGCGGTTTTTCAGGAAAGAGGATGTTCGGATGGATACGAGTGTGCCGGTGCTGGTTGTCGACGACTACAGCACCATGCGCCGCATCATCAAAAACCTGCTCAACCAGATCGGGTTTACCAACATCGAAGAGGCCGACAACGGGGCCTCGGCCTATGACAAGATGCGCGGCCACAAGTTCGGCCTCGTGATCTCGGACTGGAACATGGAGCCCATGTCGGGGCTCGAGCTCTTGAAGCTCGTGCGCGCCGACAATGCGCTCAAAGGCGTGCCGTTCATCATGGTGACCGCCGAGTCCAAGACCGAGAACGTCATCGCGGCCAAGGCTGCGGGCGTCAGCAACTATATCGTCAAGCCCTTCAATGCCGAGACGTTGAAGACCAAGATCGCGTCGGTGCTGTGATCGCAGTCCCGGGAGTGGGGAACATGTCAGGTCTCAAGGTCCCCAAGGACCTGGCCGGCGAACAGTACATCGCCATCGAGGACGCGCTCCTGTCCTCCGAGGCCGGGCGCGCGTTCCTGCGCATGCGGGACAAGCGTGCCGCCGTGCTGGCGATGGACGAGTACCACGCCGGCCTCCGGTCGATCCGGCAATGGATCGAGCAGTCGCAGGTGCGTTCCGCCGAGGATGTGCATCTCGAGGTGCTGCGGCGCGAGCTGATCGAGATGGCAGCCTCGATCCGCAAGGCCAAGACCGAGATCTGGGCGATGAAGCCGGCGGACGATGGCGGGCCGGCCAGCGCCCGGCGCATCAATCTTGCGACCGAGGAACTGGACGCGATCGTCCATGCGACCGAGCGCGCCACCTCCGACATCCTGAACGGCGCTGAGCGCATCATGGAGGTGGCCCAGCGGGTCAAGAAGTCGGACGAGCTCGCCGCGGAGGCTGAGCAGCTCGACGTCGAGGCGACGAACATCCTGATGGCCTGCGGCTTCCAGGACATCACCGGCCAGCGCATTTCCAAGGTTGTCTCGACGCTCCGCTACCTCGAGGAGCGGGTCGACGCGATGATCCGGATCTGGGGCATCGAAGACCTCAAGGGCGGCGAGGTCCAGACCAATGTCCGCGACACGCGCCCGGATGCCCACCTGATGCATGGGCCCTCGCTCTCCGGCGGCGTCGACCAGAGCGAGGTCGACAACCTGCTGGCCGGCGGCTTCGATGCGCCGGCGGCGCCGTCCGTCGAGGACGAGTGGGCGGCCGCCGCAGCCGAGCCGGAGCCTGCACCGGCGGCTTCGGTCGTGCCGCTGAAGCCGGTCGAGAAGCCCGCCGAAAAGGCGGAAAAGAAGGCGGAGAAGAAGTCCAAGGAACCGGTCGTCGAAGTGGCCGACGCTGGTGCCGCCCTCGATCAATCCTCGATCGACAGCCTGTTCCCATAACGCAAACCGGTCGACGCCGCTGCTGCTCAGGCAGCGTCGTCGGCCCGGTAATATAGCATCGCCAGGTGCTTCGCCTCGGCGAAGAACAGCCAGCGCTCGACCAGCACGCCGACGGTCGCGACCGGCGCGGCCAGCAGGGCTGCGGCCGGCCTCAGCACGGGCAGGATCCAGCCCAGGCCCATCAGCAGCAGCGGTGCCGCCACGGCGAGCCCGCCAGCAATCCGGCGCAGCTTCGCCGCATGCTTGCGCGCGATGCGGAAGCCCATCTCCTTCATGACGTAATTTTCCGCCGTGTGCGGCGGATCGAGCGGGCGCACGTGGCCGAACGCACCGAGGCCAGTCGCACTCTCCATGGTCGCGGGCGCCGGCGCGCGGTCGGTATGGTGCCAGTAGAGCGCCTTCACGACGGCTGCGAGCAGCACCAGGGCCGCCGCGACGCCTGGCGGCAGCAGGCCCGCCCGCCCGGTCGCGGCGCCGGCCGCCTCGAGCCAGAGCGTGCCCGAGGCGATCGCGATCGCGACATAGCACGGCACGGTCCACCGGTTGTGCCAGCGTGCGACCGGCTTCAGGGACCGGTAGATCATGGCCGTCGCGACCACGGTCATGGCTGAGAGCAGGCCCGTCAGTGCGCCCGTCGCGGCGATGCAGTCGTCAGGCGCTTGGAGGATCGGCCAGACCAGGATCAGCGCCAGCAGCATCGCAAGGCTCGCGACCGCGAGCACGCCCTCACGGCTCAGCCACGAGCTGCGCCATTGCGAGAAGGCGCGCCACGCCCGCTCCGGGCGTCCCAGATGCGCGGTCGAGCTCAGGAGCCCGCCGCCGATCGCCGCCAATGCCAAGCCGAGTGCCACCGCGCCGAACAGACGATCCGTCGGCATGGCGCCGGCCGGCAGCAGCACGGCCAGCAGCATCAGCATGCCATAGCCGATGCCCGAGGCGACGGTGAAGACGATGACGGAAAGGGCTGGATGCATCAGCGCGACAAGAGCCGGTCGAGCCAGCCCAAGAAGCCGGTGCCCTCCGGCACGGCGGGCTCGAGCGCCGGGGCATGAGAAGCGCAGCCGCCGCGCGGCCGGGGCGGCAGGTAGCGGTTGGTCGGGCGGTAGTCGAGCTCCGGCATCAGCGTGATACCGTCGCGCGCGGCGACCATCTGCGACACGGCCGAGGTGGGGTCACCCAGGTCGCCGAAATGCCGGGCCGAGGCTGGGCAGGTCGCAACGCAGGCCGGCACCCGCTCGGCCTCGGGCCGCGTCTCGTCGTAGATCCGGTCGACGCACAGCGTGCATTTGCGCATGACGCCGACCTCGGCATCGAACTCGCGGGCGCCATAGGGGCAGGCCCAGGAGCAGAGCTTGCAGCCGATGCACTTGTCCTCGTCGACCAGCACGATGCCGTCCTCGGCGCGCTTCAGCGAGGCGCCGGTCGGGCAGACCGTGACGCAGGCGGCGTTCTCGCAATGCAGGCACGAGCGCGGGAAATGCACGGTCCGGCCGGCGGCGCCTTCGCCCACCTCGTAGCTGTGCACGCGGTTGAACCAGACGCCGTCGGGGTGCGCGCCATAGGGCTCGAAATCGCTGAGCGGCCCGGCGCTGCCGCCGGTGTTCCATTCCTTGCAATTGACCGCACAGGCATGGCAGCCGACGCAGATGTCGAGGTCGATGACGAGGCCCAGCTTCTTGGCCGCCGGCGCCTCCGGCAGGCTGGTCATGCCGGCTCCTTCTTCCTGTTCTTCCGGAACCAGCTGCCGTAGCCGAGCGTCGTCGGCCGGGCCGGCTGGCCGCGCGGCAGGCCCAGCGCCGGCAAGGGCGCATCGGGCGCCGCGACCTTCTCCAGCCGGACCTTGAGATCGTACCAGGCGGCCTGGCCCGTCACCGGATCGGCATTGGCATAGCGATAGCCGCCCTCGCGCGCCGGCAGGAGATCGCTGATCAGATGGTTCATGAGGAAGCCGCGCGTGGCCTCAGGTGCGTCCGGCGCCAGGTTCCAGGCGCCCGCGCGCTTGCCGATCGCGTTCCAGGTCCAGACCGTGTCCGGGTTGACACCCTCCATCAGCCGCGCCTGGGCGGTGATCGTGCCGTGATGGCTGGTGAGCCGCACCCAGTCGTCGTCGCGGATGCCGAGTGCTGCAGCGCGCGGGCGCGCAACATAGAGCCGGTTCTCGCCGTGGATCTGGCGCAGCCAGGCGTTCTGCGAGCCCCAGGCGTGGTACATCGCCATCGGCCGCTGGGTCAGCGCATGGAGCGGATAGGCCGCGGCATCGACTGCGTCGACCTCGAACGGCGGATACCAGAAGGGCAGGGGATCGAAATAGGTCGCGATCCGCTGCCGATGCTCGTCCGGCGGCTGGATCAGCCCGTGACCGGCAGCCGCCAGGCGAAAGCGCTGCAGGCTCTCGGCATAGAGCTGATGGATCACCGGCTCCGGCCGGTCGAGGAAGCCCATGTCGGTTGCCCAGTCGAGATAGGCCTGGTTCACGTGCTTGAAATAGCGCGCGTCCTCCGGGATCTCGCCGCGCCAGAAGCAGCCGTTCGCCATATAGGCGTCGAGCTGGTACGGGTTGGGCGGGCCCAGCGCCTCGCATTCGGCTTGCGCGCCGCGCCAGCCGGCGAGCAGGCCCTGGCCCGGCTTGCGCTCGTGATGGACCATGTAGTCCGGGTAGAGCCCGGGATAGCGCGGGCTGCCGTCGTCCGTGACGAGGCCGGGCAACTTGAGCCGCGCGCCAATCTCGATCAGCACGTCCTGGAACGGGCGCACGTCGCGGTCGGGGGCGACTACCGGGCGGCGGATCGAATCGGCCGCCCCGTCCGCATCCGAAATCGGCCGGTCGAGCAGCGAGATGCAGTCGTGCCGCTCGAGATAGGTCGTGTCCGGCAGCACGATGTCGGCGTAGGCGACCATCTCCGACGCGTAGGCATCGCTATAGATGAGGAACGGGATGCGATATTCGCCGGTCGTCGCATCCTTGTCGGTCAGCATGCGCAGGGTCTCGCCCACCGCCATGGACGAGTTCCAGCTCATGTTGGCCATGAACATGAACAGCGTGTCGATCGGGTAGGGATCGCCGGCCCAGGCGTTGCGGATGACCAGATGCATGAGCCCGTGGGCGGCGAGCGGCGCCTCCCAGGAATAGGCCTTGTCGAGCCGGCACGGCCGGCCGTCGCGCTCGACCAGCAGATCCTCCGGGGCCGTCGGGAAGCCCAGCGGCGGGCCGCTCAGCGGCCAATTGGGCACGACGCCCGCGGGCTTGCCGGCCGGTTTGACTGCCGGCGGTATCGGCTTTGGATAGGGCGGCTTGTAGCGGAAACCGCCGGGCGCATCGATCGTGCCCAGGAGCATCTGCAGCAGATGGATGAGGCGGCAGGTGTGGAAGCCGTTCGAATGGGCCGAGACGCCGCGCATCGCATGCATCGAGACGGGGCGGCCGACCATGGTCTCGTGGTGCGTGCCCTGCCAGTCGGTCCACGGGACGGGCAGCTCGAGCCCGGACGAGAAGGCGGCGTCGGCCAGCTCGGCTGCGATCCGCCGGATGGTCGCGGCGTCGATGCCCGTCTCTGCCGCGACCGTTTCGGGCGCGTATCGATCGTCGAGGAAGCGCGCCGCCGTCAGCTGGAAGGCAGGGACGGCCTGCCTGCCGTCGGCTAGCATCGCCGTGCCGCCCAGCACCGGCGTGCGCGCTGGATCGAACGCCGGGCCGACGGTGCCGGCGGCATCGAGCGTCAGGGGGTGGCCCCTGTCGTCGCGCGCGATGAGCCCGTCGTCGGCAGTGCCGGGCGCATCGATCACCAGCCAGGCGGCGTTCGAGGTCTGCGTGAGCGTGTCCGTGTCGATCTTCTGGGCGCGCAGCAGCTCGCGGATCAGACTCGCGACCAGGAGCCCGTCGGTGCCGGGGCGGATGCCCAGCCATTCGTCGGCGATCGCCGAATAGCCGGTGCGGATCGGGTTGATCGACACGATCTTGGCGCCGCGCGCCCTGAGCTTGGCGAGCCCGATCTTGAGCGGGTTGGAGCCGTGATCCTCGGCGACGCCGAACAGGAGGAAATAGCGCGTGTGCTCCCAGTCCGGCTCGCCGAATTCCCAGAACGAGCCGCCGAAGGTATAGAGCCCGGCCGCCGCCATGTTGACCGAGCAGAAGCCGCCGTGCGCCGCATAGTTGGGCGTGCCGAACTGGCTTGCCCACCAGCCGGTCAGCGCCTGGGACTGGTCGCGCCCGGTATAGAGCGCCAGGCGCCGCGGGTCCGTGGCGCGAATCCGGCCGAGCCGCTCGGTTACCGTCGCGAGCGCCTCGTCCCACGAGATGGTGACGAACTGGCCGGTGCCGCGTGGGCCGACGCGCTTCAGGGGGGCCGTGAGCCGCGCCGGCGACAGGTGCTGCATGATGCCGGCCGAGCCCTTGGCGCACAGCACGCCCTTGTTCACCGGATGGTCGGGATTGCCGTCGATGTAGCGGATCTGGCCGTCCTGCAGGTGCACGCGGATGCCGCAGCGGCAGGCGCACATGTAGCAGGTGGTGGTGACCGTCTGTGTATTGCGGTGGGGCCGTGTGTCGCTATGGGGCTCGGCTTGGGCTGTCATCAGGTGCTGGCGTTTCCCCCGAAGATCCAAGAGCGTGGGCAATCCGAGAACGTGTCGGGCCGAGAACGTGTCGGGAAAGGATGATGGACCGGCCGGCCGGCGCGGTCAAACCCGGCGCTTCGCACCTGCGGCGCACTTGTCTGCTACAAGGTGCCGCGCCATGTTCCGGTGATGACGATCGAACTCGATGCCCGCGGGCTCATCTGCCCGCTGCCCGTGCTGAAGGCGCGCAAGGCGCTCAAAACCGTCGCGGTCGGCGAGATCCTGGCCGTGCTGGCGACCGATCCGGGGGCACCCAAGGATTTCGAGCATTTCTGCACCACGACCGGCAGCGAGCTGGTCAAGGTCGAGCAGCTGCCCGATCACGCCCGCATCGAGATCCGGCGCATGGCGCCCCCAGGGGCGTCCTAGGGGGCGTCCTAGGGGCGGCGCCCAAGCCAGGCGGCTACGGCGCCGCCGCCACGTTCAGGTTCCTGAGGCTCATGCCGGACTTGCCGATATCCTGGACGCGGATGCCGTGCAGGCCGATGCCGAGCACGCCCGTCCAGGGGCCGGAGCCGACCGGCATGCCGTCGACATAGATCTGCTGGGCCGCCGGCGTCGCGGTATCGGTCGAGATGGTGAACTTGCCGGCCGTCGTGAGATTGAGCGTCCAGTCGATATACTGGGCCGGCTGGGCGAGCGTGCCGCCGAGCGCTGTCGTGCCGGTAGCGTATGCCGCCTTCGAGACCGGCAGGGTCGCCGGCACGGCCTGGCCGACGGTACGCGCCGCGGGGCCGGTCGCCATGGCCTGGGCCAAGCCCGCAAGCTTGGGCGTGTTCTGCTCATGGACGGTCGGACCGGCGACGCCGTAGATCCCGCCGACCCCATTGAACACGAAAGGCATGTCGCCGCCGTAGTGATAGAACAGGTTGACGCTCTGGGTTTCGAAACTGGCAGCCGGTGACGCGTAGTTGGCCTGCAGCTGCAGCGCCTGTTGGCTTGTGGACGTGCTGCCGCAGTGATTGTCGATGTAGAACCCGCCCTCATAGCCGGCGACGGCCAGCCCGAAGGCGCGGGTGAGATTGCTGTCGGCGATTGTGGACTGCGGCACCGACATGCTCATGCCGGAAGAATACATTGCGGAGATGCTGGTGGCGCAGTCGTTGTTGACGGTGGCGTACCAGCCGCCGCCCGCGCCCCAGATGTAGCTGTTCACCGGGACCGGGTTCGACACATGGGCGACGCCGTCGCCGTTGTCGTAATAGGCGTCGAGGAAATTGAGCCCGGTCTGGCCGTAGCTGCCGGTGTCGCCGTATTCAAACTCGAATACCGGCCGGATGGTGGCGAGCATCGCCTGATTGCCCCAGACGGCGCGGAAAAGATCGCTGATCTGCTTCAGCCGCTCGGCGAACCGGCGCTTGAACCAGACGGCGGGATCGGTCGAGCCGTCGTAGTTGAGCGGTGAGCCGCCGGCTGCGACCTCGGCATTGGCTGCGACGCGCAGTTGCTGGTGTTGTGGGAAATACGCGTTCCAGATCTCGTTGGAATATTCGACGTAGATTTTGAGGTTCGAGTTGAGCGGCGGATAGATGGGATTGGTCTGCGCGCTCGTATAGGGATTGGTGCCGTCGCTGCCATAGGCGAGGAGCTGTGCCACCTTGGTCACGTAGTCGTTGCTGGCGTTGACCGGGATGTTGATCCAGATGTCCTTGCCGGTTTCATTGGCAAGCGCCACCAGATATTCCCAGGAGCCGCCTTTGCCCTGGTAGCCATAGCCGCTCTTCGGCTGGAACTGGCTCCAATCGCCTGGTTTGATGCGGTCGGTCCAGTTGACCTGCTGATTGCTGAGCGTAGCCAGGTAATCCATGAAGCGGATCGCGGTGAAGCGGCCGACGAGCGTCTTGAAGTCGGCCGTGAACTGCTCGCCCGGCGCGTGGCTCTGCGTGCTGTTCAAGCCAAGTGGCCGCAGCAGCGCCACGTTGGTGATGCCGGTGCCGGCCCCGCCGCTGGACGTCCGCCGGGTCTGGCTGAAGCCGAGCCAGACCGCCTTTGGCGCGGCGCTGGCGCTGATGGTCCAGGTCGCCGTAGTCGTGTTCGTCGCGGCGCTGTAGCCGACCCCAAGCGGCAATGTGGTGCCGTAAGTGACGCCGCCGAACGAGAAGCTGCCCGCGCCCAGCCAGTCGACGACCTGCGCCTCGCCGTTGAAGCGCAGCTGATAGGTGCCACCGGTCTCCGACAGGCTGGTCCAGATCGGCAGCGTCGCGTCCTGCGTCGGCCAGCCGTTCACGTCGACGGCCGCCGGATGGCTCGCGTCGGTGTGGTCCGAGTAGATCTGGAACGGGTAGGACTGCTTGACCGCATCCGCGAAGATCAGGTCGGGGTCATTGGCGCCGGCATAGCCAATATTGAGCCCCATCGGCGTTGCCGGTGCGAGGGTCTGGCTCGCGACCGTCGGGCTGCTCCAGGCGAGGCGCGTCACGCCGGCGCCGGCGTTCTGCCAATTGAGGATCTGCAGATCATAGGATTGGCCGGCCGTGAGCGCGTAGCTCGCCTGGCGGCTGCGCTGTCCCGTGCCGGAATCCGAAATCAGGCTGGTCCAGGCGCTGGATCCGGTCGGCCGGATCGACAGGCTGACGCCGCCGGTCACCGTCATCGAGAAAGTATAGGTCTCGGTGGTCGCCGATTTGACGCTGCCCAGCCAGTTGATCGAAAAGCCCTGCGGGCCGACGGCGGCATATTCCGGCGAGCGGGAGCCGCCGGGACCGGCCGCGCTCCAATTGAACTCAAGCCGGACGTCGCGGCGCTGGAAGGCCGGCGCGCCCGAAAAATTGGCATTCGGATAGTAGGTGCCAAGGAAGCCGCCGTTGAGCACGCCTTGTGCCGAAGTCGGCTCTGCGAAGATGCAGTAACATAGTACTGTCGTGAGGGCAAATAATGCCCGCCGCACGCACATGCTTGCGCCCTTTCCCAGTCGAACTGGCCTGGTAAGATCCAGGTGAGATTTTTCGACTAAGCAAACGCCGGCAATGCGAAGTAGTTGCCGGTTTGTCTTGTGGGCGACTATGTCCTTTTTGAGATGTTGGTGCGACTATAGAGATTTGCTTAGATATGATTTACCACTAATTATTTTCTACTTTGAATTTATTTGCTGTAAAAGACTCGCGTTATTACTGGCTCTGCGACGCTTGTACCAGCAGGCCGGCTTCCCGGTAGAAGCGCTCGGCGCCCGGATGCAGCGGGATGGCCAGGCCCTCGATCGCCTTCGCAAGCTTGATGCGCTTGCCGATCGGATGGCCGTTCTCGATCATCTTCTGATTGCTCTCGTTCCACAGCGCCTTGACGAGGCGGTAGGCGAAGTCCGCTTCGATCTTGTCGGTCGTGATCCATTCGGCGCCGATGCCGAGCGTGTCGATGTCCTCGTTGATGCCGGCATAGGTGCCGGCCGGGATCCGGTCCGCCGCCAGGTAGCTCCATTTCTTGTGCAGGTGCTCGGCCATCTCGGCCGGGATCGGCAGGATGCGCACCGGCGTGCTCTGCGCAAGCTCGGTGATCGCCGCCACCGGCCAGCCGGCGATCTGGAAGAAGCCGTCGATCGACCCGTCGGCAAGGCCGGCGGTAGCGGCCGTCAGCTTCATGTAGCTCGCCTTCACCTCCTTCTCGGTGAGGCCGGCGCCGGCCAGGATCAGGCGAGCGTCGACGAGCGTGCCCGATTCCGGTTCGCCCAGCGAGACCCGCTTGCCCTTGAGGTCCTTGACCGTATGGATCGGTCCGTCGGCCCGCACCACGATATGCAGGCTCTCGGCATAAAGGTTGGCGAGCGCGCGGAGTTCCGGATGAGGCCCTTCCTTGGCGAAGCCGTTGGTGCCGCCGTAGGCCCAGTTCGCGACGTCGGCCTGGCACAGCGCCGATTCGAATTGGCCCTTCACCACCGCCTCGACATTCTCGACGGAGCCCTGGCTCGCCTGCGCCACGGCGATCACGCCTGGCACGCCGCAGGCGCCGCCCTTGGCGCAGTCGCGCGAGCCCGGCGGGTTCGAGAGCGCATTCGCAATCTCGGCGCCCAGCGGGAAATAGGTGCCGCTCGGCCCCCCCGTGCCGATGCGGAAGAAGCGGATGTCGCTGCCGGTGGCGAGCGCGTGGCGGCCGAGCCCGGTGGCCAGTGCCGCGGCGCCGGCGCCCAGCATGAGAAGCAGCCGGCGTCGATCGACCGCCGCCATCGGGCGGTGCATCGATTCGGGACGGGATTGCTCCATAGCCGGCTCCGGGCCAGAAAATGCCAGTTTGCGTCAGGTGCCGGCGCCCTCGACGGCACCCCCTAACCGCGTAATGAGACTGCGCCTAAAAGGCTAAGGTCTCGTTGAAATTCGAACGGTCTGCCATCGGGCGCTATTCCCCGGGGGCGACGGTTTTTCTCTCTTGGCGTGGGCGATCTGGCGACCAATCTCTGTCCCGGGTCGAGGACGGCCGGTATAACCGGCTGAAACGACGCGCCAATGGGAGGACGAGCCGATGATCGCCAATATCACCCTACCTAGACAGATGGTTATCGGCGGCGGCGCGCTCAAGGAATTGCCGGGCCTGCTTGGCCGAGTCGGTGTTACGAAGCCGCTCGTCGTGACCGACCCGTTCATGCGCGACTCCGGCCGACTCGCGGCCGTGACCGAGCTGCTCGACGGCGCCGGCATCGGCTGGGGTGTGTTTGCCGATACCGTGCCGGATCCGACCACGGATGTGGTCGAGGCGGGGGCCAGGCTGATCGCGGGCGGCGACTATGACGGACTGGTGGCGCTCGGCGGCGGCAGCCCGATCGACACGGCCAAGGCCATGGCGATCCTGGCGGCGAACGGCGGCCGGATGCGCGACTACAAGGTGCCGGCGCCGATCCCCAAGATGGGCTTGCCGCTGATCGCGATCCCGACGACCGCCGGCACCGGCTCGGAAGTGACGCGCTTCACGGTCGTGACCGACACCGAGACTGACGAGAAGATGCTGATCGCCGGCATTCCCGCGACTGCGATCGCGGCCATCGTCGACTACGAGCTGACGCTCAGCATGCCGCTCCGGCTCACGGCCGATACCGGCATTGACGCGTTGACGCACGCGATCGAAGCCTATGTCAGCAAGCGGGCGAACCCGTTCAGCGATTCGATGGCGCTCTCGGCCATGAAGCTCATCTGGGCCCATCTGCCGACGGTTTGCGCCGAGCCCGGCAATCATGCCGCGCGCGAGGCCATGATGCTGGGGGCGACGCAGGCGGGCATGGCCTTCTCCAACGCCTCGGTGGCGCTCGTCCATGGCATGAGCCGGCCGATCGGCGCGTTCTTCCATGTGCCGCACGGCCTCTCGAACGCCATGCTGCTGCCTGAGATCACGGCTTTCTCGGCCCCGGCCGCCATGCCGCGCTACGCGCAATGCGCCCACGCCATGGGCTTGTCGGACCCGGCCGAGGGTGATCAGGCGGCTGTCGCACGGCTGATCGACGCGCTGCGCCGGATCAACCGCGACCTCTCGGTGCCGACGCCGGAGCGCTACGGAATCGATCGCAAGCGCTACCTCGAGCTGGCACCGACCATGGCGCAGCAGGCGCTGGCGTCGGGCTCGCCCGGCAATAACCCGCGCGTGCCGACGATCGAGGAGATGGTGACGCTCTACGAGCGCGTCTACGCCTGAGATCAGCCGAGGCCGATCAGCCCAGGCCGACCAAGATATCCGTGCCCTCGATGCGAAGCGGATAGACCTCGAGGTCCTGCGAGGCGGGCGCACAGAGCGCCTTGCCGCTTCTGACGTCGAAGCGCCCGGCGTGGATCGGGCATTCGATCTCGTAATCGTCGAGGAAGCCGTCGGTCAGGATGGCGAAGGCGTGGGTGCAGATGTTGGCGGTCGCGTAGAACGCGCCCTCGACATGGTAGATCGCGATATGGCGGCCTTCGATCTCGACGTCGATCATGTCGTCCGCGGCGAGCGCGTCGGTTGTCGTAGCCTTGATCCAGCGGATGGTCACGAGGCGGCATCCTCGATGGTCGATGGAGAGGGCGCCAGCCTAACGGCTAGGCTGAAGTCGTCAATGGCGGCCATGAGCGGCAACGGCGTCAGACGCGATAGCAGACGCGCAGGCCGCCCCACAGCCGGCCGGTGACGCGGATCGGTGCCGAGGCGTCCTTCATCAGCGCGAAGACGCCGCCGCCCATGTCGCGACGATAGGTCTGCAGCAGGAACGGCTGGGTATTGCGCACGACCGCCACCGCGGACTTGTCGAGATAGCGCCGCCGGTTGCGGCAGTTCGCCGCGTTCCACACCGGATCGCGTCCCGGCGGCTTCCGGAACTGCGGATTGTGCGTCGGGATGAGGTTGTTGTGGTCGGTCGGCGCACAGAACACCATGCGCTCGTCGAGCGCCATAATCGGGTCGTGCAGCGGCGGCAGGACCCGGTCGAGGAAGGGAATGTAGCGCGTCATATACTGTGGCGGATTGGAGCCCTCGATCTCGACCAGGTGCTTGTCGAACAGGTCGTCGACCGTGATGTCGCCGGCATCGATCGCGCGGGCGAAGCAGGCTTCGATCTCCTTGGCGACGCGGACCGCGGCGTCGATGAACTTGGTGTCGACGGTCTCGAAGCCTGAGCTTGCGGTCAAGGCCATGATCGCCTCGCTCGAGTCCAGGATCCGGTGGCTGCGCTCGGCGGCGAGCCGGAGCGCGGTGTTGGACTGGGCGACGCCGTCGTGCATGGCCTCGACCGTGCCGACGAAACCGTCGCACCGGCGGGCGATCTCCTCGGTGGCGCCGGCGATGCGCCCGGCATTCTCGTCGACCCGCACGACGGCATCGCCGACGGTCGCCATGACGGAGCCGATCGTCGCCGTGCTGTTGCCGACCGTCTCGGCCCGGCGCGAGCCCTCGGCGCTGTGTTCGACGAGCCGGCGGACCTGGGCGGTCAGACTGGCGAGGGTCGACCCGATGTCGGCCGTGGCCGTGCTCGTCTCGCGGGCGAGCGCCTTGACCTCGTTCGCGACGACGGCGAAGCCCTTGCCCGCCTCGCCGGCGCGCGCCGCCTCGATCGTCGCGTTCAAGGCCAGGAGGTTGGTCTGGCGGGCGATCCGTTCGATGCCGGCCGTCACCTTGCCGACCCGCTGCATCGCGGCTTCGAGGGCTGCGAGCTCGCTGCCGATCGTGCCGACCGAGGCGACCAGAGCCTGGATCGCGGCAAGCGAAGTCCGGATCTCCTCATTGGAACTGACGATGTCGCGGCGCGCCTGGGCCGCGGCGCCCTGCGTTTCGGACGCCATGTCGGCGATCTGCTGGTTGCTCGCGACGATGTCGCGCGTCGTACGATCGATCTGCTCGAAACGCTCGGTCTGCGTTTCCATCAGACCGCCGACCTGCTCGATATTGTTCACCACGTCCGCGATATCGACGCTCAATCGGCCGACCTCGGACGCCACGCTCGCTACGATGGTCCCGGCATCGTCCGTTGACGCCATCGCATCCTCCCTTTCTGGGGTTGCCGTTCGGTCCAGCATCGCCCAAGAGGGCTAACCGATGGTTCACACGGATCCAATTGGCAATTCGATCGAGAACGCGGCGGATCTGTCCAGAACGGGGCGGGCATCTCGTCTGGTCTGATGATATCCTTTACTGCCTCAAGTTTACGCGCGAAACCTCGCCCGTGGTGACTTGCCGATGATCAGCCAGCGGTGGAAAATGACGCTTCACTCCGCCGGCACGCCGAGTATAACGGAAGAAAATATAATATGAGGCAGTCCTTGTCGTCCTTCGATCTTCAGCGCTATCTCCCCTACCTCCTCAACCGTGCTGCGATTCGCATTACCGAGGCCTTTCAGCGCGAATTGCGGAAGGACGATCTGACGGTCGTCATGTGGCGCGTGCTCGCGGTACTGTGGCATGACAGGGCGATGCGGCTCGGCGCCTTGGCCGAGGCGACGACGATCGAGGTCTCGACCCTGTCGCGGCTCGTCACCAGCATGCAGATGCGCGGGCTCGTCAGCCGGACGCGCTGCGCCGAGGATGCGCGCGCGGTCGAGGTCGACCTCACGGACGAGGGACGCGCGATCGCGGCCAGGATCGTGCCCCTGGCGCTCGATTATGAGGCGACGGCGATCGCCGGCATGTCGAGCGAGGACGGCGACGCGTTGCGGCGGCTGCTGGTCCGGCTCTACGATAATCTGTCCGGCCTGCCTGAGCCGCCGGACTCAGCGGAACAGGTCTGAGCGCCACGCGCTCGGGCGAACGGGAAAGCAAGATCACACCATGCGCGTGGAGCGCCTCAAACCTTTCGTCGAATGGCTGTCGGAGCGGCAGGGCTCGGCCGCGGACATCGATGCGCTGCATCAATCGCTGTGCCGGCAGCTGGTCCGGCTCGGCTACGGCATCTGGCGCTCGGGCCTGCTGCTCGAAACCCTCGACCCGGAAATCAGCGGCGGCCGCATCATCTGGTCGCGTGAGGGCGTGGAAGAGGTCCAGGTCACGCTCAACCCGCACACCGCCGATCTCTCCGAGAGCTACGCCCGCAGCCCGCTCAAGATCGTCGACGACACCGGCCACACGCTCCGTGCGCGACTCGACAAGCCAATCCTGGCGCTGCCCCTGCTGCAGGAGCTGCGTGCCGAGGGCGCGACCGATTACATGATCGTGCCGCTCGCCTTTACCGACCGGCGGCGCAGCGCGGGCCTGAGCTTCACGACCGATGCGCCGGAAGGATTCTCGAACGAGGATGTGGAAGAGCTCGAGATCATTTCGCGGCTGATCAGCGCTGCATTCGAAGTGCGCCTGCTGCGTCATATCGCGCTCGGCCTGCTCGAGACCTATGTCGGGACGCAGGCCGGAGCCAACATCCTCGACGGCCTGGTCAAGCGCGGCGACGGCGGGCGCATGCGGGCGGTCATCTGGTATTCGGACCTGCGCAACTTCACGCGGCTCACCGAGACCATGGAGACGGGCGAGCTGCTCGACCTGCTGAACGAATATTTCGAATTGTTCGGCGTCGCGGCGGCCAAGCGCGGCGGCGAGGTCGTGCAGCATATCGGCGACGCGATCATGATCTATTTCACGATCCCGCCGGGTTCGAACGACGAGGCGGTGACCGCTGGGGTCGTCGACGCCGTGGTCGAGGCACTGGCCGGCCTCGAGGTCGCGAACGCGGCCCGGCGCGCGCGCGGCGCGGTCGAGATCAAATGCGGCATCGGCCTCGACATCGGCGAGGTGACGCATGGCAATGTCGGCTCGCTCCGGCGCCTGTCGTTCAACGTCGTCGGGCCCGCGGTCAACCGCGCCGCCCGCATCGAGACGCTGACCAAGGCGCTCGGCGTGCCGCTCCTGATGTCGGCCGATTTCGCGCGCACGACCGGCCGGGCCTGGCTCAGCGCCGGTTGGCATGCCTTGAAGGGCGTGCCGGACCCGGTCGAGATCGCGCGGCTGCCGTAACCAGCGTCCAAGAGGGTGGTACTCCAAACGGGCCTCCCGGCGCCGCGACGCGCCGGGAGGCCCGCCGCTCACGCGGCCGCCGGCAGCTTGTCGAGGAAGCCGATCACCTGCGCGATGCGGCCGCCGTCGAGCACCAGCACGTCGCTGCCTTCGATCGGCGGCGCAGCACCGGCCGGTCCCAGCGACCACGAGAAGCGCACATGATCGCCATGGCCGTCGGCCGGGCGGACGAGCGCGAAGCGGAAGCCGGGGAAGCGCTGCTGCACGGCGCCGATCAGGGCGCCAATGTCGCGCTGGCCGGCGGCACGACCCATCGGGTCGACGTAGACCGCGTCCTCGGCCCAGTCCTGGCCGAGGAGCGCCGCGCGCCGGTCGGCATCGGTCTCGTTCCACGCGGCGATATAGCGTTCGGCGATTTGTTGGGCGGAGGAGTTTTGGGCTTGCGACATCTCGGGTCTCCATCGATCAGGGCGTCTGGCGGCTCCAGACGAGACCCATCATCGCCATCGCCGGCGCCCGGTCGATTACGTGCCAGGTAAGGCGGTGTCGGCGTCTGACGATTTCAATCGGGCCAGCCGGTCGAGATGCATCCGGATATGGGCCGCCTCCGCAGGGCTGTGGGCGAGGGCGATGGCGCGGTCGAAGCAGGCGCGCGCCTCGTCGAACCGGCCCAGCTGGTCGAGCAGCGCGCCCTTGAGGCCGAAGAAATAGAAATATCCCGAGAGCCGGTCGGCGAGCGGCTCGATCATGTCGAGCGCGTCCGCAGGCCCGTTGAGCTTGGCGACGGCAACGGCGCGGTTGAGCGTCACGACCGGCGAGGGCTGCAGCCGCTCCAGGGTCTGATAGAGCCGGTCGATCTGCGCCCAGTCGGTATCCTCAGCCCGCGCGGCCTGGTCGTGCAGCGCCGCGATCGCGGCCTGGACCTGATAGGGGCCCGGCCGGCGGTGGCGCATCGCCTTGTCGACGAGCGCCAGGCCCTCGGCGATCATGCGCCGGTGCCACAGGCCCCGGTCCTGGTCCTCGAGCAGGACCACCTGGCCGTCGGCATCGAGCCGCGCCGGCGTGCGGGCATGCTGCAACAGCATGAGCGCGGTCAAGCCCATGAGTTCGGGCTCGGCCGGGTAGAGCCGCAGCAGCAGGCGCGCGAGCCGGATCGCCTCGTCGGCGAGCGGCCCCCGTTGCTGCGCTTCGGTGCCGGTGCCGGAATAGCCCTCGTTGAACACCAGGTAGAGCATGGCCGCGACGGCGGCGAGCCGCTCGGCGCGTTCGACGGGGCCCGGCGGCTCGAACGGCACGCCGGCGCCGGCGATCCGGCTCTTGGCGCGCGTGATGCGCTGCTCCATGGCGCTTTCGCCGACCAGGAAGGCGCGCGCGATCTGCTTGACCGAGAGGCCCGAGACGATGCGGAGCGCCAGCGCGATCTGCTGCGTTGCCGGCAGGTCCGGATGGCAGCAGATGAACAGGAGCCGGAGCACGTCGTCGCGATAGTCGGCGCCGTCGAGCCGGTCGGCTGCCGCACTCTCGGCATCCTCGAGGTCCGAGATGAGCTCGTCGGGCGGCAGCGGCGCCTGGCGCGACTGGCGACGCGCCTGGTCGATGCCGGCGTTGCGGCCGACCATGATGAGCCAGCTGGCCGGGTCGCGCGGCGGCCCCTTCTCCGGCCAGGTTCTGAGCGCGCGCAAGCACGCGTCCTGGAACGCCTCCTCAGCCGCGTCGAGATCGCGGAACCAGCGCAGAAGTGCCCCCATCGCCTGGGGACGCGCCGCGGTCAGCGCCGCGTCGATCCAGGCGAGGTCGCTCATGCGTCCATTACCGCTGCGGGCGTGGCCTTAGCCGGCGTCACCGTGGCAGGCGTCACCGTGACAGGCGTCGGGGCCGGCTTGAACAGGGCCAACGGCCGCAGCTCGTAGCTGCCCTCCGACGTGTAGGTGCTCGCCAGTTCCTTGGCGGTCTCGACCGCCTGGTCAAGGTCGGCGCATTCGACGATGTAGAAGCCCAGGAGCTGCTCCTTGGTCTCGGCGAACGGACCGTCGAGCACGAGATGCTCGCCGTTCTTGCGCACGGTCGTGGCCGCCGTGGTCGGCAGCAGGCGGGCGACCGGGCCGAGCCGGCCCTGCGCCGCGAGCTTCTCCTGCACGGCGCCGAGGCGCGCCATGACGGCGGCCTCTTCCTCCTCGGGCCAGGCACTGACGGCGTCTTCGTGGTCGTAGCACAGGATGGCGTAGAGCATGGGCATCCTCCCTTCATGACCCAAGGACGCTGGAGGATGCCCGAAGCCGACAGGGCCGGGGAAAAATTTTCATCGACGAGCCAATGCGAGAATCTGAAAATAATTATTGTTTTACAGAAATAAATTTAGTTCTATGGTCGAGATGATCCATCTCGAGGGAGACGAACCATGGGCATGCTGCTGACGATGCTGCCGTCCAGGACCGACAGCGAACGGCCGATCCATCGGCGCATTCAGGCGCGCAGCCGCCTGTTCTCGCTGCTGTTTACCGGCCTGCTCTGGCTGCTCGCGGCGCTCACGGCGGCGCTCGTGCTGGCGGCGCTGTTCTATCGGGGCGACCATGTCTTCGTCGGCGCGGACGGCGTCGACATTACCTTCGGCTCAGGCCAGCCGGCCGGCAAGGTGCCGCTCGCGAGCCTTGCCACCCGCTACCGCATTGGCGGCGCCGTGGCGCTCGTGGCGCAGATGGGGCCGGCGATCCTGGTGCTGGCGAACCTGCGCGGCCTGTTCCGGCTCTATGCGGCGGGCACGGTGTTCGCGCGCGAGAACGCCAGCCACATCCGGCAGATCGGCCTCTGGCTCATTGCCTATGCCGTGGCGCCTTGCCTCAGCGTCGGTCTCCTGACCCTCGTCGATTGCGCGGTCGACCGCGCCTGGTTCCATCTGGTCGAGGTCCAGGCGCTCGTGCTGGGCGGCATCCTCATGGTCATCGCCCAGGTGATGGAAGCCGGGCGCCAGATCGAGCTAGACCGCAACGGGTTCGTCTGATGCCGATCATCGTCCGGCTCGACGTCATGATGGCGAAGCGCAAGGTCCGCTCGAACGCGCTCGCCCGCGCGATCGGGCTGACCGAGGCCAACCTGTCGCTGCTGAAATCGGGCAAGGTCAAGGGCATCCGCTTCTCGACGCTCGAGGCGATCTGCGCCTATCTCGAGTGCCAGCCGGGCGACATCCTGGAGTTCCAGCCGGACGAGAGTGCCGCGAAGCTCCAGGAGGCGGTCTGACCGCTTAGCCCGCTGCCTGGGTGAGCGCGCGGGTGAGACCGGCGAGCGCCGTCTCCAGTTCCGGCATGGGAAGCAAGCCGAAGCCCAGGCGGAACACGTGCGGCTCGTCACCGAACCAGGCGCCGTCGGCGAGCCTGATGTCTTCGTTCGCGAGCTCCGCGCGAAAGCGGGCGACCGCCGTTTCGTCGAACCGGTCGGGCTTTAGCCGAATGCAGCAGAGGGCGCCGGCATCGGGACGGACCCATTCGACGAATTGGCCTTGCGTTTCGATCCATCGCGCGGTGCGTTCGAGCCCGGCCGCAAGCTGCGCGCGCCGCCCGGCCAGGATCGGCTCGCGCCGGGTGAGGAGAGCCAGGGCCAGGGCCTCGTCGAGCGGCGAGCCGCTGATGACCGTGTTGAACCTGCCCAGCACCAGCTGCTCGCGTAGTGCCGGATCGTGCGTGATCGCCCAGCCGAGCCTGAGGCCGGGCGCGCCGTGCGCCTTGGACAGCGACGAAATCGCGACGACCTTCTGCCCGATCGCCACGGCACTGGGGGCGGCCGGGTCGCCGCCATAGGCCGCCTCGCGATAGGTCTCGTCGACCAGCAGATAGGCATCGGGGCAGACCTCGGTCATCAGACCCAGGAGACGGCGGAGCATCGCCTGGTCGAGCGCGACGCCGGACGGGTTCTGCGGCGAGGCGAGGCTGACGAGCTTGGTGCGCGGCGAGAGGAGCGCGCCGAACTCGTCGAGGCTCGGCCGATAGCCTTGGTCGAAGCTGAGCGGCACGGTCCGGATGGCGGTACCGACCGCTTCGAGCGCGCTCCGTGCCTGGGGGAACAGCGGGGTGGTCGTGATCGCCTCGCCGCCCTGCCCGCAATCACCAGGCCCGCACAGGATGAACGCCAGCAGGAACAACGCATGCGCCCCGCCGACCGTGACGACGACCTCGTCCGGTCCGACACCATGCATCTCGGCGATGACGTGGCGCAGGCGCTGGTCACCCTCGGCCGTGCCATAGCCGAGCGAGAGAGAGGCCAGGTCCGGCGCGCCGGCCAGCAGGTCGCCCAGCCGCAGATTGGGGCCGTAGCTCTCCGCCAGGTCGTAGCGCGGATGGGCGCTCGTCAGGGATATGATGTCGTTCTTGGGGAACCGTGCCATGGGACGCTCCGCTCGCCGTCGAAACCGATGGGCTTGATCTAGCGCGGCCGGACGGAGGATAACAGATACAGAAGTCCGGAATATCGACCATAACAGTTTGCGCCCATGCCCGAGGCCTTTCGCTACGAGGAACTCGCCCGTCATATCGAGGGCCTGATCGAGGCCGGTGCGCTCGGGCCGGGCGGCCGGGCGCCGTCGCTGCGCCAGGCGGGCCGGCAATGGCGGGTGAGCCTCACGACGGCGCTACAGGCCTATCGGCTGCTCGAAGATCGCGGCCTCATCGAGGCGCGGCCGAAATCGGGCTTCTATATCGCGCGCCGGCCGGCGGCCCTTGCGGCTCCGGCCGCCTCGCGCCCGCCGGCCCGGCCGACCCCGGTCAGCATCCCGGGCGTCATGTTGAAGCTCCTGGAGCACGCGTCCGATCCGCGGCTGGTGCCGCTCGGCTGCGCCATTCCGAGCGCCGAGCTCCTGGCGGCGAGCCGGCTCGACCGGTTCCTGGCGCGGGCCGCCCGCACGAAGGGCGTCGATCACAACATCTATACCGAGCCGAAGGGCCATGCGCCGTTGCGCCACGAGCTGGCGCGCCGGGCGCTGCGCTGGGGCAGGATCCTTTCGGCCGAGGACATCGCCGTCACCTGCGGCTGTACGGAGGCGCTGCTGCTGGCGCTCAAGGCCGTCACCCGGCCGGGCGACACGGTGGCGATCGAGAGCCCGACCTATTTCGGTTTCCTCCAGGCCTTCGAGGCGCTGGGTCTGAAGGCATTCGAGCTGCCGACCGACGCGGCCGAGGGCGTCGACCTCGACGCGCTCGGCGCCGCGATTAACGCCGGCGCCATCCGCGCCTGCCTCTTCTCATCGAGCTTCGGCAATCCGCTCGGCGGCACCATGACGGAAGCCAAGAAGCAGGCGGTGCTGGATCTGCTGGCGCGCCATGCCGTGCCGCTCATCGAGGATGACATCTACGGCGACCTGCATTTCGGTGCCGAGCGACCACGTCCGTTCATGGCGCTCCGACCCGGCGCCGACGTGCTCTATTGCAGCTCCTTCTCGAAGACGGTGGCGCCCGGCTACCGCATCGGCTGGATTGTGCCCGGCCGGCATATGCAGCGGGTGCTGGAGCATAAGTTCGCGACCACGCTCGCCGGCCCGGTCCTGCCGCAGGCGGCCTTCGCGGAGTTCCTCGCCTCGGGCGGCTATGACAATCACCTGCGCCGCATGCGACGCGTGTTCGCCGAGACGCTCGACCGGATGATCCGCGCGATCGAGCGCCATTTCCCCACCGGCACGCGGGTGGCGCGGCCGGAGGGCGGCTTCGTGCTGTGGCTGGAACTGCCGCCGCAGGTCTTGACCCGGGCGCTGTTCGACCAGGCGCTCCTGCGCGGCATCTGCTTCGCGCCGGGGGACGTGTTCTCGGCGACCGACCGCTACGGCCATTGCCTGCGCCTCAGCGGCGGCTACGGCTGGAGCCCGCAGATCGAGCAGGGCCTCGAGACCCTGGGCGAGATGGTGACGGCGCTTGCTGGCTAGATGTCGAAGCTATGAAGGTTGTTCATCCAGGTCCGGGCAGTGAAGCTGTGGTTACCACACCGAAGCGCACGTTCCTGGAGCCCTGGATGAACATTCACAAGAATGCACGGCTGACGCCGCAAG